>CAZTLN010000004.1:0-263 GCA_964614445.1 uncultured Flavobacterium sp.
AATAGTTGTAAGATGTTTTAATAAAACCTAAGACCAGAAAAATCACCAAAAGTGGTTATAACAAAAAGAGGAACTATTGAGTTCCTCTTTTTGTTTAAGTATTCTTTACTTGGTTTTTTGTGACCATGGAGGGATTTGAACCCTCACGCCCTTGCGAGCACCACCCCCTCAAGATGGCGAGTCTACCGTTTCTCCACATGGCCAAAAAGAAAAAAAGGTCAAGTAATATCTACTTAACCTTTGGTGACCCGACTGGGGCTCGA
>CAZTLN010000004.1:363-240039 GCA_964614445.1 uncultured Flavobacterium sp.
ACCCAGGACCCCATCATTAAAAGTGATGTGCTCTACCAACTGAGCTATCGAGTCAATGCTTCAAAGAAAGTCTGTATTTTATCACAAGTTTGTGACCCGACTGGGGCTCGAACCCAGGACCCCATCATTAAAAGTGATGTGCTCTACCAACTGAGCTATCGAGTCATTTTCTTTCCTTGAATGCGGGTGCAAATATAAGGACTTATTTTTAAGTTTACCAAGAGATTTTATTATAAATTTGTCTTTTTTTTGTGTTAAATTTTAACACCTTAGTTTATAAGGTTTTATTCTATGAGGAAAATTGTACTGTTAGGTTATATGGGTTGTGGTAAATCTACAATTGCCAAAGCACTGTCAAAAAATATCGGACTTCCCTACATCGATTTGGATGAGTATATCGAAGAAAAAACAAAAACAGCCATAAAAGATATCTTTAAAAATCAGGGAGAAATCTATTTTAGGAAGTTGGAACGCGAATGTTTTATGGAACTCTTAGAAGGACCCCAAGCGACTATTATCGGTCTTGGTGGAGGGACGCCTTGTTATGCAAACAATCATGAACTACTCAAAGACGAAGGCTTAATTTCTATCTATCTTAAGGCTTCGATTGATACCCTGTTTAACAGATTGTCTGCTAATAAAAGTGAAAGACCACTCATTGCCGATAAAACCGATGCGGAAATGAGGGATTTTATAGCGACACATCTCTTTGAAAGAAGTTATTACTATAATCAGGCGCAGCATATCGTCTCCGTCGATTACAGAACTGTTGAGGAAACTGTAAAAGATATTTTGGCAATCCTAGCTTAGATAAGCGAGGGTACTGCCATTTTCGTCAAAAATAACCTGAACGTGCTCTAATAAAGAGGTTGACAGCGAAATACCTTTGAAATCGGCTTTTACCGGGTATTTTTTGTGATTTCGGTCTACCAGGACCGCAGTTTTGAATTTTTTCAACGGGACATCCAGAAAATGCTTAACCGCGTAGATTAAGGTTGTGCCAGAATTCAGTACATCGTCAATAAGTATCAATCCCTTGTTGGCATATTGTTCTTTACTCAACGATACTGTAATTGCCGAGTTTGGTTGTTGTTTGTCAATAGTAACTTCACACAAAAGGACTTTTAGGTTTGAGATGGTTTGCAATTCTTGAGCAATCCTTTCGGCAAAAATATAACCGTTGTTGGCGATGCCGGCAAGTACCACTTCTTCTTCATCGATGAAGGTTTCGTATATCTGATAGGCAATTCTTTTTGTTTTATGCTTGATTTCCTGATCTGTTAATATGATGTTTTTACTCATTGTATTCTTTTTAGGTATTTGATTGCTTGTAGTTATTTTTAGTATCCTTCTTCCTCCTCGTCTGAATCGTTTTCATATTTATAATCATCAATATCCCGACGGTCTTTTTTTGTGGGTCTTCCTGTTCCTGCTTTTCGGTAATGTTCTTTTGAAAGCTTCAAAAGTTCCAGATGCTGGTACACTTCCGCCGGAGTGTCATTGCGCCTGTAGATGTCTACCAACTTAGCGCCAACACGATTCTCTGGGATGTCCAATACAGTGATGGTTTGGGTAATTTGATCTTTCCTGAAAGTGATCTTATCGGTAGGAAAAACCTCCTTGGATGGTTTTGCAATTACTCCGTTTACGGTAACATGATTTTTTTTACAGGCTTCTGTAACCATATTTCGTGTTTTGTAATATCTTACGCACCATAAAAACTTATCCACCCGCATAAAAATTCTAAAATCAGAGTTAAATTGTTTACAAAAATAAATCAATATTGTATCTTGCGCACCTAAAAAATCAGGTATAATGAACAAATTTAAATATTATTTTTTTCTAATAATTACAAGCCTCTCTTTATTTTCATGTTCCAAAGATGGGAATTCAATAGTTACCGAAACACTGAGAGATTTTGGGGAGCAGTATGAGGCGGATAATATTACAATTGAAGAATATTTAAATTCTTATAGCATGGAGGTTATCGACGCTCCGGGCCAAACTGAAGATCAGGATGTTGTCTTTACAAAAATACCTGATGGAGGAACAGAACCTTCCATAATGTCGTACCTGAATAGTGCTACCTATCCAAAATTATTGAAAAGAGATGTTGCCCTACATGATATTACGTATTCTGTATATTATTTGGTTTTGAGAGAAGGAATCGGACAAAGTCCTTGTAATGTTGATGAAGTGTTAACCTCATACCGAGGGCAGTATTTGTATAAAAGCACGGTTTCAGGCGTTACAACAATGACTCCAACTCAATTTGAAGATGTTAAGTATCCGCAATTGTTTTTTGGATTGAGCAGCGTAATCTATGGATGGAGTGAAATATTTCCTCTGTTCAAAACAGGGACCTATGTTTCGAATGCAGATGGTACAGTTAGCTACAAGGATTTTGGAGCCGGTGTGATGTTTCTGCCTTCCGGATTGGCATATTATAGCTCAGGGCAAGGTAATATTCCAAGCTACACTCCTTTGGTTTTCAGTTTTAAATTTTATGAATTGAAAAGATCGGATTTAGATGGGGATGGAATACCTTCTTATTTGGAAGATATCAATCACGATGGTTACATGAGAACTCTGGCAGATGGAGTAGATAATCCTGATGATACCGATAAAGATGGTGTACCTGATTACCTTGATGTTGATGACGATGGAGACAGCTATTCTACAAAAGTGGAAATTACTAATAACGGAGTGGTGTATCCATTTGAACTGATTCCTGATTGCAGCGGTAACACCACCAACCCGGCTAGAGTGAAAAAATATTTAGACAAGAATTGTCACTAAAAAACCGATTTTAAAAAATCCCGTCTCTTTTTTTGGAATGAGACGGGATTTTTTTTGTTATTATTTTTTGGCAGGAAATAATTTTATTCATTGGATAGCCAATTCCTGAAATCATAAAAGACCTGTGGAGAAACACCATGCCCAATAGGGTATTCCTTATAAACCGATTGGATTCCCAATTGATCGAGTTGGGGCTTTATTTTTCGTGCCCATTCCACCGGAATGACTTGGTCAGCGGTACCGTGTGAGGCAAAAATCTTTAGCTTGGAGAAATCCTTATTCTGGAAGTTGGTATCCAGAATATCGGTGCTAAAGTAGCCGCTCAGGGCAATCACTTTTTGAACTTTCTCTGGTTGCGAAAGTGATACAGCATAACTTAAAGCTGCTCCCTGACTAAATCCTAACAAATTGATATTTTCAGGATCAATAGGGTAGGCAGCGATCAATTCATCAATGAATTTGATGATCAGGTCACGAGATATTTTTGCCTGTTCGTAATCGGAAAATTTATTTTCGTTAGCGTCAAAATTGATAGCAAACCAGGCATAACTTCTGTACATAAGGTCATAAGGAGCTCGCGCTGACACCACATAATATTCTTCAGGTAATTCCGAAGCAAAAGAGAACAGGTCTTCCTCATTGCTGCCATAACCGTGTAATAACAGCAGAAGAGGGCTCTTTTCTTTTTTTACTTTTGGTTCTCTGATAAGGTATTCTAAAGATAAATTCATTCTCTCTCTTAGATATTCTTAAATATATTTTGAAATTGTTTTCCCAAAAGAGGTATAAGATCCATTTTACCCTGAAGGGCTCCTAAGAAGCCATAAATCCACAAGATAAAGTAGAAAAGATAAAAGGCAGAAGAAATAAGCCAACTATCAAAATAACCTATAAAATATCCTATCAAAAAGAAAGAAACGAATATTCCCAATGCCTGTCTGATATGGAAGGATGCGAAATAATTTTTGTTATCCAAATTCATAAAAAGCGCTATGAGGGCCCCAATTATGGTAATGTAGCTTACGATTGCAGTATTTTTTCCTTTTTCGATGGTGTTGTTGTCCATTTTATCCTAAAATTATTTTTCCCTGATTGACAATTCCATAGGCGCTTCCTTTCATTTCCATGCCTAGGAAAGCAGAGTTTTTGGACTTTGATAAGATAGATTCTTGAGTAAAAATGCTGTTTCCTTCGGGATTGAATAAACTTAAATTAGCTTCCATGCCCTCGTTGATAGCCAAGGCTTCTAGGCCAAAAACTGCTTTTCCAGAGGTGAGTTTTTCAATTGTCTTTTCTAGAGGCAATACAGTAAGCAAAGCACCGAAAGCACTTTCTAAACCAACGGTGCCGTTTTTGGCCATGTCAAATTCCATCTTTTTATGTTCGATGTCTATAGGGTTGTGGTCAGAGGTAATGTTGTCGATGGTGTTGTCCAGTATTCCTTGTATCAAAGCATTTCGATCTTCTTCTGTTCTGAGAGGAGGAGAGACTTTAAATCTTGAGTCAAAGCTTTCCAGTTTTTCATCGGTCATCGTCAAATGATGTACGCTGGCGCTGCAGCTTACATTTAATCCTTTTGCTTTTGCTTCTCTGATTAAGGCTACCGATTTTGCCGTGGTTACTGTAGGAATGTGCATGTTTCCGCCTGTATACTCAAGGAGGAATAAATTTCTGGCCACCTGTAATTCTTCAGCCAGGTTTGGGATTCCCTTCAAACCTAATCGGGTAGAAACTATGCCTTCATTGACAACTCCGTTTCCTTTAATGTTATTATCCTGAGGAAAGGCAATTACCAAACCATCGAAATCCTGGGTGTATTGCAAAGCAATTTTCATCAAATTGGCGTTGTCCATGCTTTTGTTGTAGTCACCAAAAGCTATTGCTCCGGCGAGTTTCATGTCATACATCTCTGCCATATCTTTTCCTTCAGATCCTTTGGTTAAAGCACCTATAGGGAAAATCTCAGTTGCATGGCCCATAGCCTTGTTTTTTACAAAGTTGATTTGTGCCTGATTATCAATAATAGGAAGGGTGTTTGGTTGCAAAGCAATTCCTGTAAATCCGCTTTTTGCTGCAACGGTCAGTCCGTTTAAAATTGTTTCACGGTCCTCAAATCCAGGCTCTCCAAGTGATACGCTGCTGTCAAACCATCCTTGTGAAACATGAAGGTTGGGCAGTTGAACCTCTTGAGTATCTTCGGTAACGGATAGCTCGGTTCCGATTTTTTTAATTACACCATCTTCAATTAAAATATCTACCGTCTTATTGTGAAAAGGACTCTGCGGGTCGATAATTTTTGCTTCTCTGATGATTAGTTTCATATGATGTAGATTTTATTTCAGGAATTTAATGATGGCTATTTCGCTAAGTAGGAAAAGCAAGGCAAAGATAACAAACCATTTCCAAATTTGATTATCTGTTCTTTCTGATTGTATGTGGTCAAAAATACTTGCCACGGAATTCATTGTTTTGTAATCTGAAAGGACTCTACTGTCAAAATCGGCAAGGTCGCTTTCTGTTCTTTGGTAGTTAAAACTGATATGTCCAACCTTGTCTTTTTGACTGTATATTTCGAAGTTACCTGCCTGTTGTGGTAAATTGCCGAATTGTAATTTGACTTTATTATTGATAAGTTGTTGTATGGGAATGAATTGTTCTCGTTCGTTTTTAACCTCTAAAACGGCATCTTTTGCCAACGAAATAGCTACAATAAACGAAATAGTACTACCTATTTCATTAGTATTTATCCCTGTTTTTTGTGTATTAATGCCCATTTTGTAAAATGTCGGAACTATCAGTGGGGACAGCTGAAAATTTGAGTTGGAACTATTTATTGGAGCCGAAAAAACGTAAACATTACTCAGTGAATTAGGCAATGAAGTCAGGAATATACTTTGGTCATTGTTATATAAAATTCCGGGATTCGCCGTTGTTAGGCTGAAAGAAGCATTTGTCTTTGGGTACTGAAAATTAGATACTTTATTTTCAAAAACTGATTTGTAAAGTGGGTGGCTGAAATTAATTTTGGTAATCAGTTTTTCAGATTTTTCATAGGTTCTGAACTGTATTTTACCAAAATTGGATAAAAAATTGTTCAGGTCGGATATAGCTGTTTTTGCCCCAGGAATCAGGATCAGATTACCTCCCTTGCCTACAAAGGCTTTAAGGGTAAGTTGCAGCGCCTGCGGAATTTCATCCAATTCGTTAAGGATAATTACATCCTGTTTTTCCAGAATGTTGTAATCCAAAGTTTCTAATTCCGAATTAAAATAGTTGAATTCATCCTGGGTATAAATTCTTCCAAGAAAATTGCTTTTAGCACTATTTCCTATACTAATGACATTTATTTTCCTGACATCAGAAATGTCGAAAAAGTAATTGTTGTCATAATCTAAACCGTTGTCGGAAATGGAAATATAGCCATGAAAGGGCTGTTTGGGTATGCTGAAATTCAGGGTCTTTTTTTTATTTTCCAAATTGGCAACCGATTTAGCGATTAGTTTACCCTGGTTATAAATGGCCACTGCTATCGGTTTGAAATCATGCCCATAAGCTGAAAGTTCGACTGCTATATCGTAGAAATTATCTGTAGTTTCGTTGATGTACACACTGTCAATTGCAATATTGTTTTTCTTTTCTGCTTTCGGGATTATAAAAAAAGGGACATCGTCTTTATCAATGCTTTTCAGTTGATTTTTTTTGAGATCTAAGCCATCGGTAATGATTATGATATCTTTATTTGCATTTTTATAATGAGCATTTATGTTGTTAAGAATAGGGGTTAATTCGAAAGCAGTTGCGCTGTAATTTATATTTTGAAGGCTGGATCGTATCGCTTTGATGTCAGTGTTCCAATAACTATCGGTATTGGTCAACAGGGAGAATGTCGTGTTTTCCGGTATTTCTTCCAGTAATTCCTGGGCTACTCTTTTTAACAATTCCCCTTTTTTTCCTTTTGCCTGCATACTGAATGAATTGTCAAGGATAATAAACATTTCATTGGAACTGTTTTTTTGATCTGCCGCATCATAATAAGGTTGGGCGAAGGCGACAATAAGGCAGCTCAGTAGTAATAGCCTACTCATTAAAAGTAGGTATTTTTTAAGTTGAGAGCTCTTGCGAGTCTGTATGCTGAGTTCTTTTAAAAACTGAACATTGGTAAAATACTCTTTTTTAAAACGCCTGAACTGAAATAAATGTACCAATATTGGAACTATCAATAAGAATAGGAAGTTTAAAATTTCAGGATGTTTGAAATGCATTACGTTTTTATTTACTTCTACTTATTAAACAGTTTTAAGAACAAAGAGTTGTTTTCAAAAATACAAATTTGTACTAAATCTTAAGGATGAAAACAGAATGATTTTAATTATGTGTATGAAGCTGATTATTGTAGTTTTAAATATGTACATTAGTGGTTGTCAAATCAAAATTAAAAAATGTATAAAATGAAAAAAGGCTTTATAAATTTAATGCTCGTTTTATTCTGTATTCCTTTTTACAGCCAAAATGAAAGATATAATCTTGTAGTGGGAACATATACTAAAAGTTGTGATAGCAAGGGTATTTATGTGTATGATTTTGATTCCCAAACAGGGGAGACTATTTTTAAAAATGCAACTGAAAATGTAATTAATCCAAGTTTTCTAACTATTTCAAAAAAGAATGATCTTGTTTATTCCGTAAATGAAGATGGACCTAAGAGTACTGTTAGTGCCTTCGGTTTTGATGCGCAAAGTGGGAAACTGGAGTTTATAAATAAACAGGATGTCCGGAATCCTGGTCCATGTTATATTATTAACGATGATAAAAATGTAATTACTGCCAATTATACAGGAGGAAGTGTAGCAGTTTTTGGTAAAAATGATGATGGTAGCCTGACCGACTTGAAACAATTGATAGAACATACCGGAAAAGGAATCAATCCCAATCGTCAGGAAAAATCACATGTGCATATGGTGCAGTTTTCGCCTAATCATAAGCATGTTATTGCAACCGACTTGGGAACGGATAATTTGTATTTGTACGCTTATAATGCTAAATCAGAAAAGCCTTTAATTTTTAAAGACAGTATTAAGGTCAAAGCGGGTAGTGGTCCTAGGCATTTTGTTTTCAGCAAAGGGGGAACTAAACTTTATTTATTGCACGAATTGGATGGAACAGTTTCAGTCTATAATTACAGCAAGGAAAAGCTAAAGTTGATTCAGGAAACTACTGTTTTGGCCGATGGATTTGATAAAAGTTTTACAGCTGCCGATATTCATATTTCGCCTGATCAGCGTTTTTTATACGCAACAAATAGAAAAGAAGCTAATACTATTAGTTGTTTTAAAATTTTAAAGGATGGTAAATTAGAGTTTGCCTCCAGAGTCAGTACCCTGGGAGACGGACCAAGAAATTTTGCAATTGATCCAACTGGGAATTATTTGTTGGTAGGTCATCAGTATACAAATAATGTGGTTGTATTCAGGCGTAATAAAAGCACCGGTGCACTTTTTGATACAGGAAAAAGAATAGAAATGTGTTCTCCTGTGTGTCTCTTGTTTGCGCCATTGCAGTAAGTACCAGGAGCTTATTAGTAATGCTTGAAGCTAGAGTTTGAATCTGATTTTACAAATATTTTAAAATAGAAAAGCCTAAAAAATCATGAGAGTTTTTAGGCTTTTTTATTTATTATTTTTTCTTCTTCTTGGCTGCTTGCTGCTTAAGCATGTTTCTGTTTACAGAGCCATGAGTTTTTTTCTTTGTTTTGGAAGGGCCACCCAGATTGACTTTTTGGTTTTTCTTAGCCTTATCATGAAAAGCTGCACCTCCCTCTGTTTTAGGTTTTCTCATCAAAAGCTTGATAGGTTGTCTGTCTTTTTCAGGTCCGATAAGTTTGTCTGAAATTTCGACTTCTTCGGGTATGGGTTCGATTTCCAGCTCCATGTTCATCAAAACTTCGGCTTCGATTTTTGATTCTTCTTCTCGTGGACTGACAAAGCTGATTGCGGTTCCGGTGCTATCGGCTCGACCGGTACGTCCTATACGGTGCATGTACAATTCTGCAAATTCAGGCATTTCAAAGTTAATGACATGAGTAATATCCGAAATATCCAAACCTCTGGCCATAATATCTGTTGTAATAAGTCCGCGTAGTGTTCCTTCCTGGAAGGAAGCCATGGTGTTCAAACGATAATTTTGGGATTTATTGGAATGAATTAATCCAAACTGCCCCTCAAAATCCTCTTCAATACGCTCATGAAGCATATCGGAAATCTTTTTATTGTTGACAAAAATCAAAACACGGCTCATGTCTTGGTTTGTTGCCAATAGCTGCTTTAATAAATTTATTTTGGTATTGAAATTAGGAACGTTATAGGTGATTTGTTTGATTTTTTCTAAAGGGGTGCCCGAGGCCGCCAGAGTTATTTCCTCAGGGTAATCGAAATAATCGTTAAGAATGGCGTCTACTTCATCTGTCATGGTAGCCGAGAACAGTATATTTTGACGTTTTTTTGGCATCATGGCAAGTAGGGAAGTTAATTGAATCCTGAAACCTAAATTCAGCATTTCGTCAAATTCGTCAATTACCAGTTTTTGCATCTCATCAAATCGAACTACATTGTCCAATGCCAAATCCATAGTTCTTCCTGGAGTCCCGACCAATATATCCGATCCTTCGTAGACAGTTTTCTTTTGAGTATTGATATTTACGCCTCCAAAAATCCCTATTGTTCTAATTGACATAAAGCTTGTCAACTTTTCAATCTCTTCCACTACCTGTACCACTAATTCCCGGGTAGGGACCAAAATGACAATTTTAGGTGTATGGGTATTACTGAATTTGTATTGTTTTAAAAGAGGTAGAAGGTAGGCAAAGGTTTTTCCGGTACCTGTTTGTGCAATCCCCATCATATCTCTTCCCGACATTATTACAGAAAATGACTTTTCCTGGATTGGGGTGGGAGTGGTCAGACCTATTTCTTCTACTGCTTTTTGTAGTGATTTAGGAAGGTTGAATTGCTCGAAAGATGCCATAAAACTTGATTTTTTTGCAAAGATACATTTTTAAAAGGATACTGTTATTTCAGTAGGGCAAGTTGTTGGAGTTTTAGAAGGTAAAAACTTTTTACAGGAATATAACTTGAAATTGCTGTTGCGGGTTTAAAATCCTTCAAATACACCTAGTCCAAAAAGTGCAAAATCATATTTTGCCGGA
Source organism: uncultured Flavobacterium sp. (assembly GCA_964614445.1). Lineage (GTDB taxonomy): Bacteria > Bacteroidota > Bacteroidia > Flavobacteriales > Flavobacteriaceae > Flavobacterium. The sequence continues at coordinate 10,364 of CAZTLN010000004.1, forward strand.
TCGATAGGATCCAGTTTTCTGAGATTTGCATCCAGTTCTGCCAGGGCTTTTGCGTCATTTTGTTTCCTTGTCAATAAGTCCAGTTTACGGGCAACATTGCCTGAATGTACATCCAGTGGACAAGATAGTGATGATGGTGCTATGCTTTTCCAAATTCCTAAATCTACTCCCTTAGCGTCCTGACGAACCATCCAGCGCAGATACATATTGATACGTTTTGCAGCTGAGCCGTTTAAAGGATCGGAAATGTGTTTTTGGGTTCGGTTTAAGTGGGGGATTTCAAAAAAGGTTTTTTTGAATTCTGATATGCTTTTCTGCATCGAATTTTTTTCCTGATTTCTGGCGAAGACAGCCTCAAGACCACCCTGATGCTGATAGATGTTTTTCAAGCTCTTTACAAAACTGATAAAATCGGTGCCATTAAAAGTGCGGTGAACAAAGGATTCCAGTTTCTCTAAATCGAAATCACGATGGGACATAATAAAGTCATACGGACTGTTTCCCATCAAATCCATCATCTGCTGGCTGTTTTTTATAATCATTTTTCGATTTCCCCAAGCAATAGTTGCGCTAAGAAATCCGGCAATTTCAATATCCTCTTTAAGCGTAAAAAGATGAGGGATTTGTACAGGATCACTTTCTATAAAATCCAAAGTATTGTATTGAATTACTTTTTCCTCTAGAAAGTCTTTTAGTTCCTTTTGTGTCATTCCCTGCTTTTAAAATAATGCTCTTTAATTGCTGATTAAACCGTCTACCATTACCAGTTTTCGGTCGGCCATATTGGCTAACTCTTCGTTGTGTGTCACAATTACAAAGGTTTGGCCAAATTCGTCTCTCAGCTTAAAAAAAAGCTGATGTAGGTTTTCGGCTGAATTGGTGTCAAGATTTCCCGAAGGTTCATCTGCAAAAATAATGGCGGGCTTATTAATTAATGCTCTGGCAACGGCTACTCTTTGTTGCTCACCACCGGACAGTTCAGCTGGTTTATGGTCTGTTCGGTGTGACAGACCTAAATAATCCAGGAGTTTCCGTGCTTCTGCTTCGGTTTCTTTTTTGTCCCTTTTGGCGATAAAGGCAGGGATGCAAACATTTTCCAATGCGGTAAATTCCGGTAAAAGTTGGTGGAATTGGAAGATAAACCCCAAATTCAGGTTCCTGAATTTTGAAAGGTTTTTATCATTCATAGAAAGAATGTCTTCATTGTTAATTCGAAGTTCAATCTGGTTTTCTATTGTAGGTTTGTCCAGAGTGCCAAGAATTTGCAGTAGGGTTGTTTTACCTGCTCCGGAGGCTCCGACTATGGATACGATTTCTCCTTTTTGAATATGTAAATCAACTCCTTTCAAAACATGGAGTTGGTCGTAATATTTGTGTAAGTTTTTTGCATGTATCATTAGCGCCCTTTTTGCAAAGAAACGAAGATTTTAAAGATTATAAAACCGATGGAATTATATTTTTCGCTTAAGCACAAATCAAAGTAATGCTTAAAAAATAGAAAAGGAGGGGTTATAATTCCTAAATTTGAAAAATGCTAATTTTAAATTGCTCAAACATTTTCGAATAATATGGAGAATCAGAACGTTTTTCAGACGGCAATCTTTGCAGGTGGGTGCTTTTGGTGTACCGAAGCGGTGTTTTCAGAATTAAAAGGTGTGGATAGTGTGGTGTCCGGTTATATTGGGGGAAGTACTGATAAACCTACTTATAAAGAAGTATGCGAGGGGACCACGGGTCATGCTGAAGCAGTTCAGATAAAGTTTAATCCGGATTATATTACATATGAGGAATTACTGGAGGTTTTTTTTGCAACTCACGATCCAACAACTCTTAACCGACAAGGAAATGATGTTGGGACACAATACCGCAGCGAAATTTTTTACAATGATGAGAGGCAGAAAGTAATTGCTCAGTCCTATATTGATTTTTTAACTGAAGAAAACATTTTTGAAAAGTCGATTGTTACTAGGATTAGCCCTGCAAGCGAATTTTACAAAGCAGAAGATTATCATCAGAATTACTATAATCAAAATCAAACGCAAGGATATTGCTCTTTTGTTATTAGTCCTAAGATAGCTAAATTCAGAAAGGTTTTTAGCGATAAGCTTAAGCAGTAAAAAAAACTGCTTAGTCTTTGAACAGGAATTTTAATCCCATTTTTTTGAGCATTTTTTTTTCGAATGCCCAGAAAAAGGGAAACTGTCCAAAAAGAAAACCTATTAATACTAGTAGAAGCTGATAGAGTGGGAAAATTAATAAAAGTCTGACGGGAGTATACCAAAAACCAAAATCTTCCTTTATAATTCCCAGCCATCCGCAAACAGGTTTGGATATCCAGGCAGAGGCAGAGCCTGTAATGGCAAAGACAATAAGTATGATGGTGAGTTGAAAATTAGACTTAATATTCCAACGTTCTTTTAAGTCTTTCATTTGAATTTGTAATGATTACAAATATAATAAAGATTATCTAATAGGTATCTGACCCAGAAGTCTTTGGCGGTATTTATTTTGAAAATAAACCATATAGTTGTAGATTAGATAATTGACCTCATAACCGTAATCGATGAAGGGACTGTAGTCTATAGTCATCTCGTATAAATTTGGATTGTATCTGCTTGGCTGCAAAGCCCTTCTGTTCCACTCATCAATATATAATCTGTTTTTGTTTTCCAGGTAACTTTGAGAGTAATATCCTCTTGGGTATGCTGTGGTAAGCAACCAGGTGTCAAAGCCAGGATCAATGATGATTACCTCGTAGTCCAACTCCTTGTTTACAATTTTTATGGTGTCTTTTGAAGTAGGACTGGCATTTTTTTCTTTACCTGCAATTTTTTTGGAGGAAGTGCAACTCATTGTGATACCCACAATTATCGTAAATATGTAAATAGCTTTTTTCATAATGTAAATTTTGAAACCAACTAAATTTACAAATTAAATGCTTACTTGTCAACTTCGTTTGCTGCTAAAAAAAGAGGGATTTATTTTTAAATAAATCCCTCTTGAATATTATAAAAGCTAAATATTAGCCTAAGATACTAATGATTTGTGAAGCTAATTCAGTTCCAATTCTATCCTGTGCTTCTACTGTAGCAGCTCCAATATGAGGAGTTAGGGAAATTTTTGGATGCATCAAAATTTTCATTTCAGGTTTTGGTTCGCTTTCAAAAACGTCCAAACCAGCAAAAGCAACTTTACCACTGTCTAAAGCATCGATCAAAGCGATTTCGTCAATTACACCACCACGAGCACAGTTTACAATTCCAACACCATTTTTCATGGTAGCCAATTCTTTCTCAGTGATGATGTAACCATCTTGAGCCGGAACGTGTAAGGTGATGAAATCAGCTTCCTGGAATACAGACTCCAATGATTGGGTTTTGATTGTTGAAGTAATTGACTGTCCGTCAAAGAATTCCACTTTTACATCTACCTGAGGTATAAAGCTGTCTGCAGCGATTACTTTCATACCTAATCCAAGCGCCATTTTTGCAGTAGCCTGACCGATACGACCTATACCAACGATTCCTAATGTTTTGCCTCTTAATTCAATTCCGTTTGCATATGCTTTTTTCAAACCGTTGAAGTTTGAATCACCTTCTAGAGGCATGAGTCTGTTTGAATCATGTAAAAAACGTACACCTGAAAGTAAGTGAGCGAAAACTAATTCTGCTACAGATTCTGAAGAAGAAGCCGGAGTGTTGATTACGTTTATTCCTTTGCTTTTAGCGTATTCAACGTCGATGTTATCCATACCAACACCACCGCGACCTATGATTTTAATTCCAGGACATGCATCGATTATGTCTTTGCGAACTTTTGTTGCACTACGTACCAAAATTACACTGATGTCGTTTTCGTTGATGTAGTTAGCTACTTGTTCTTGGGCAACTTTTGTTGTTATAACTTCGTATCCACCTTTTTGTAAGGCTTGAATTCCACTATCAGAAATTCCGTCATTTGCTAATACTTTCATTTTTGCTTTTTTGTTTTGGGTCTAAATAATCTATTGGACTATTAACTGACTTTAAAATTATTGTTTTTTATTACTTAAAATAGGATATGATTTGTGCTTAAATGCAGCTGTCAATTGCCTATTGAACTTTTGATTCTAAAGCTTTCATTACGTCTACCAATACCTGTACGCTTTCGATTGGCATTGCGTTGTATATAGAAGCTCTGTATCCGCCTACAGATCGGTGACCAGGTATTCCTGAAATCCCGGCCTCTTTCCACATTTTGTCAAATGTTTCTGTATGTTCAGCGTTAGTCAATAAGAAGGTTACATTCATGTTAGAACGGTCTTCAAGTGCAGCAGTCCCAGTGAATAATGGGTTTCTGTCAATTTCGTTGTACAATAACGCTGCTTTTGCATTGTTTAATTTTTCAACAGCAGCAATTCCACCTTGTTCTTTGATCCATCTTAAAGTTAATAAAGAAGCATAAACAGGGAAAACTGGGGGAGTATTGTACATACTGTCTGCTTTCAGGTGTTGTACATAATCTAGCATGCTAGGAATGTTTCTGCCTGTTTTTCCAAGAATTTCTTCTTTTATGACTACTAAAGTGGTTCCGGCAGGTCCCATGTTTTTTTGAGCACCAGCGTAAATGATGTCAAATTGAGAAAAGTCTAATTCTCTTGAGAAAATATCCGAACTCATGTCGCAAACCATTGGAACATTGGTTTGAGGGAAAGATTTCATTTGTGTACCAAAAATGGTATTGTTACTGGTACAGTGGAAATAATCTGCGTCAGCAGGAATTTCAAAGTTTTTAGGAATGTTGTTATAGTTATCAGCTTTTGAAGAAGCCACTGTTACAGTTTCTCCGAAGGCCTTTGCTTCTTTCATTGCTTTGTTTGCCCAGGTACCAGAATCCAGGTATGCCGCTTTCCCGTTTTCTTTCATCAGGTTGTATGGAACCATCAAAAATTCTAAACTCGCACCACCAGCAAGGAATAAAGCCTGATATCCTTTGCCTTCCAATCCTAATAGTTCAAGGGCAAGTGCTCTGGCTTCGTCCATAACGGCAATAAAATCTTTGCTTCTGTGCGAAATTTCCAAAATAGATAAGCCTGAATCATTAAAGTTTAAAATAGCCTGTGCTGATTTTTCAAAAACTTCTTGTGGTAATATACAAGGTCCTGCGCTGTAGTTGTGTTTTTTCATGATGTAGTTTATGTCCGAAAATTTAAAGCGCAAATTTCGTGAAAATGAGATTAAAAAACGCTAAATAATTCGAAATAATTAAAATATTTTTCATCAGATTGTTAACAAAAACGATATAGTGTCTATGTTATCTGCGTAATTCCATAATTTAGGTTGCTGAGTTTGACCAAATTCTATGCTGTCATCAATCAAATTGTTGCTAACAATACATTGTATTTTTTCGCTTTCCGAAGTCAGTCGCTGCTTTACTTGTTCAAGGTCGCTGTAATACTCGTAAAATATGCTTGAAATCGGTGAAGCATAATTGCTGTCCTCTTTGATTGTGAGGAAACCATTGTCTAACAATTTAAAATTACTCATCAGGAATACCGCTTTGTTGTAATCGTAATTATTGGCATATTTTTCATATTCAATGACATCCTTGTATTCATAAATAGCTTCAAAAAAATCATTGAATGAATAAGCTTCCGGAACGAATAACTTCGATACATTGCGGCAACCTAGGCCAAAATATCGAAATATATCTTCTCCCAGGGCTACAAGATCTTCTTTGGATTCCTGCCCGTTCAGCACTGCAACAGAATTTCGATTTTTCCTGATTATAGAAGGTTTGTCTTTAAAATAATATTCGAAATACCTGGCCGTGTTGTCACTTCCGGTTGCAATAACTGCGTCAAAGTTTTCGAGTTTGCCGGCAACAAAGGTTATTTTGTCCTTCAGGCTAGGTTCTACTGCGATAAGGTATTTTGCTAAAAATGGCAATAAATGCTGGTCGTTTGATGATGTTTTTACCAATACATTGTGTCCGGTTATCAGAACCGATAAAAAATCGTGGAATCCAACTAAAGGAATATTTCCGGCTAATATTATTGCTACAGTTTTTGATTTCTCATGGTCCAGATTGTATTTTGAGAGCCATTCGTTGAGGTTTTTCGCTGTCAGCGAGTCGGCCCAGGACTGCAGCGCAAAATGCACTTGTTCAGGAGTATACCAACCATTGTGGGATTGCGATAGTTGAATCAGCTGGGAGAATTCATCAAAGAATAATTCATTGCATAACACTTCCTCCTGTTTAATGTGGCCTTTGTCGGAAAACTGCCTAAGGAATTGTCCCAGAGAGATAAAAGCATTTTTTTTGGCATCTAGAGTCATAATGTTTGCTTATGAATTGTTTTGATTGTAATTTTGCGCAAAAATAAGCTATATAAGTTAGAAGGCAAAATTTGTAAAAGATCACATTATTGATTTTAATGCCTGAAATTTTAAATCCCTAAAGAATACAAAATGGCAATTATTATTACAGACGAATGCATCAATTGTGGTGCATGTGAACCAGAATGTCCAAACAATGCAATCTATGAAGGTGCAGATGATTGGAGATATAGTGACGGAACAAAGTTGAGTGGGAATGTTGTATTGCAGAATGGGCAGGAAATTGATGCCGACGAGCCTCAGACCCCTGTTTCGGATGAATTTTATTATATAGTTCCGGGAAAATGTACCGAGTGTAAAGGATTTCACGATGAGCCACAATGTGCTGCAGTATGTCCTGTAGATTGTTGTGTTCCGGATGACAACCATGTTGAGGATGAAGAGACCTTGTTGAGCCGACAAGCGTTCTTGCATAATGAATAGAAAAATATGTTTTTTCAATAAAATAGAAATCCTGAGTATAGTTATATTCAGGATTTTTTATTATCCGTTAATTCTGAAAAGGAACGGGTAGGTTTAAAAGCGGAATTGGCGACATTTTATTTTTATAAAATGCTATGTATACATTTAGTATATTTGCAGCCGTTTAATAAAAAACTGAAAAAGACTAGTGCGTTCAGACACTAGCAGTAAAAGATAGTATCATGAAAGCAGGAATTGTAGGATTGCCAAATGTTGGAAAATCAACATTGTTTAATTGTTTGTCGAACGCAAAAGCACAAAGTGCTAACTTTCCTTTTTGCACTATTGAGCCTAATATTGGAGTGGTAAATGTGCCTGATCCCCGAATTGCGAGATTAGAGGAACTGGTAAAACCGGAACGTGTTCAGATGGCGACGGTAGATATTGTTGATATTGCCGGATTAGTTAAGGGAGCAAGTAAAGGAGAAGGTTTGGGGAATCAGTTTCTGGGAAATATTCGTGAGTGTAACGCAATCATTCATGTTCTACGTTGTTTTGATAATGATAACATTGTACACGTAGACGGTAATGTAAATCCTATTCGCGATAAAGAAACCATCGATATCGAATTGCAGTTGAAAGATCTTGAAACGGTAGAAAAACGTCTGGAGAAGGTTAATCGTGCTGCCAAAACTGGTAATAAAGAAGCTCAAGCGGAAAAAGCGCTTTTAGACAGAATCAAAGATGCGTTGATGCAGGCGAAATCTGCAAGAACAGTGGTGCCGCAAAACAATGACGAGCAACAGTTAATGGAGGATTTTCAATTGATCACTACCAAACCAGTATTGTATGTTTGTAATGTAGATGAGAGTGCGGCTGTAAATGGCAATCAATATGTAGATCAGGTTCGCGAATTGGTAAAAGATGAAAATGCAGAAGTGATCGTATTATCGGTAGGAGCTGAGGCTGATATTACAGAACTGGAGAGCTACGAAGAGCGCCAGATTTTCCTGGAAGATTTAGGTCTTACTGAACCTGGATCGGCTGTATTGATTCGTGCAGCCTATAAACTGCTAAACCTGCAAACTTATTTCACTGCAGGTGTTAAAGAAGTACGTGCATGGACTATTAACATAGGGGATACAGCTCCTAAAGCAGCCGGAGTTATCCATACGGATTTTGAAAAAGGATTTATCCGTGCCGAGGTAATTGCATTTGATGATTTTTCAAATTACGGTTCAGAATCAAAAGTAAAAGAGGCCGGAAAATTGAGAGTGGAAGGTAAAGAATATGTGGTGAAGGATGGAGATGTGATGCATTTCCGTTTTAATGTTTAATTCCACGACAACATAAAATAAGAAACTGCCTGAATATTCAGGCAGTTTTTTTTATGGTATAACGGATTTTAATTTTTAAAGAGGTATTCTTGGGTTTCAATTGTTTTCTTTTTGGAAACTTTTCTGTATTTTTAACAAAAAGAGCAATATGAAAATCATCGCTTTCGGTGCCAGCCCAAGTAGTAATTCCATTAATAGAAAATTAGCGACCTATGCGGCTAATTTGTTTGAAAATGCCGAGGTGGAGGTGTTGGATATGAATGACTATCATATGCCTTTATTTAGTGTGGATGTGGAAAAAATAATTGGGCAACACCAATTGGCTCATGCTTTTTTGAATAAAATTGCATCAGGTGATTTTTTAGTGGTTTCTATGGCGGAAAATAACAGTAATTATTCCGCTGCATTCAAAAATATTTTCGATTGGGCTTCCAGAATTACAGGCAAAGTTTTCCAGAACAAACCAATGCTTCTCATGGCTACTTCTGATGGGAAAAGAGGGGGGCTAAATGTGCTCAAAATTTCCTCAGAACATTTCCCGCGTTATGGTGCCGACATTAAAGCTACTTTTTCGCTTCCAAGTTTTTACGAGAATTTTGATTTGAAAAATGGCAAAATATCAAATCCTGAATTTGATAAAATCTTAAAGGACCTCATTTTTAATTTGGATGTTTAAGGGTTGTTTTTCATTGAAATTCCTCCTTACCAGCTTGAAAAACACCTGTAAACAGCATTTTTGATATTTTTGGTTTGTATCATTTTTAAAATAAAATGAGAAATCATATATTAGCGCCAAATCCACAAAATTTAATGTCAGATCAAAGTAAGTATACCGAAGATAATATTCGGTCATTAGACTGGAAGGAGCATATTCGTATGCGTCCCGGAATGTATATTGGGAAATTAGGAGATGGTTCCTCGCCCGATGATGGTATCTATATTTTATTAAAGGAAGTTATAGATAACTGTATCGATGAGTTTGTCATGGGGGCAGGAAAAACCATCGAGGTGAGCATTAAAGATAAAACTGTATCTGTGCGTGATTACGGTCGCGGAATTCCGTTGGGAAAAGTGGTGGATGTGGTATCCAGAATGAATACCGGAGGTAAGTATGATTCTCTTGCCTTTAAGAAATCTGTAGGTTTAAATGGGGTAGGTACCAAGGCGGTGAATGCTTTGTCTACTTTTTTTCGCGTAGAATCCGTAAGGGAGGAAAAGCAAAAAGCGGCTGAATTTTCTGCTGGGACCTTGGTAATGGAAGAGGATGTTATCGATACAACCAAAAGAAAAGGAACTAAGGTTGTTTTTACACCAGATGATTCAATTTTTAAAAACTACAAGTTCAGGAATGAATATGTAGTGAAAATGCTTAAAAATTACTGTTACCTGAATACAGGACTAACTATAATCTATAATGGTGAGAAATTTTTCTCTGATTATGGTTTAAAGGATTTATTAAACGAAAATATAGCTGAGGAGGATAAAGTTTATGACATCATTCATCTTAAAGGTGATGATATTGAAATAGCCATGACCCACAGTAAAACCCAATACAGTGAGGAATATCATTCCTTCGTAAATGGGCAGAATACTACGCAGGGTGGTACACATTTGGTGGCTTTTAGGGAAGCTATTGTGCGTACTGTCAGAGAATTTTATAATAAAGGCTTTGAGCCTTCAGATATTCGTAAGTCGATAGTAGGAGCAGTAAGTATTAAGGTTATGGAGCCGGTTTTCGAATCGCAAACCAAAACTAAGTTGGGGTCTACTGAAATAGGGTCCGAACCGGGAATGCCGTCAGTTAGAACTTTTATAAATGATTTTGTAAAAAATAATCTAGACAACTATTTACACAAAAACCCTGAGACTGCTGATTTGCTTTTGCGCAAAATCTTACAAGCCGAAAGAGAGCGTAAAGAATTATCAGGTATCCGAAAATTAGCTAAAGACAGAGCGAAGAAAGCGAGTTTGCATAACAAAAAATTGCGTGACTGTCGAGTGCATTTACCCGATATTAAAAACCCACGCTATTTAGAAAGTACACTTTTTATCACCGAGGGAGATTCTGCTTCGGGTTCGATTACAAAATCTCGGGATGTTAATACACAGGCCGTTTTCAGTTTGCGTGGTAAGCCTTTGAATTCCTACGGAATGAGCAAGAAGATTGTTTACGAAAATGAAGAATTCAATCTTTTACAGGCGGCTTTGGATATCGAAGATGACATGGAGAATTTGCGTTACAATAATATTGTAATTGCAACCGATGCCGATGTCGACGGAATGCACATTCGTTTACTTTTGATAACGTTTTTCCTGCAGTTTTTTCCGGAACTTATAAAAGAAGGACACCTTTACATATTGCAAACGCCTTTGTTCAGAGTTCGAAATAAAAAAGAAACCATCTATTGCTATTCCGAAGAAGAAAGGGTAGCTGCAATTGAAAAGCTAAAACCAAAACCCGAAATTACCCGATTTAAGGGATTAGGAGAGATTTCACCCAATGAATTCCAACATTTTATCGGTGAAGATATTCGTTTGGATCCGGTGATGATGGATAAACAAACTTCAGTAGAACAACTTTTATCTTTTTATATGGGTAAAAATACTCCCGACCGACAAGAATTTATTATTAATAATCTGAAAGTCGAAGTGGATGCCATGGAGGAAGTTTAATGGTTATTTCAATCCAGATTAAGCTAAAAAGTTTAGTTTACCTGATCGGAAAGGAATAGACGAACTTTATTTAAACGAAAAACTGAAAATAAATTCAGCATAAATGAAAGACGAAGAAGACGACAACATAATTCCAGATAGCGAGGAAAACAATTCAGAGTCGGAAGTGAACGATTCCGGCGTGAGTGTGGGTTCAGCAGAAGGAGATGAAAAAGATTCCCAATCGCCGGAAGATGAAGGTATATACGAAAGCCAGGAAGAAGGTGATGGTAGTGATACTATTACTAAAGTTACAGGTATGTATAAAGACTGGTTCTTGGATTATGCCTCTTATGTAATATTAGAGCGAGCCGTGCCCGCGATAGAAGACGGATTTAAGCCGGTTCAACGTCGTATAATGCATTCGTTGAAAGAATTGGACGACGGACGTTATAATAAAGTAGCCAATGTGGTTGGGCATACTATGCAATATCACCCACATGGAGATGCCAGTATAGCCGATGCGATGGTTCAAATTGGTCAAAAAGACCTGCTGATTGATTGTCAGGGAAACTGGGGGAATATCCTGACCGGAGATGGTGCCGCTGCTTCTCGTTATATCGAGGCCCGTTTGTCAAAATTTGCCTTAGAAGTATTGTATTCGCCTAAAATTACAGAATGGGGTGTTTCTTATGACGGCAGAAAGGCGGAGCCGATTAATCTTCCGGTGAAGTTCCCATTGTTATTGGCTCAGGGCGCAGAAGGTATCGCGGTTGGTCTTTCTACCAAAGTACTGCCTCATAACTTTAATGAGTTAATTGATGCCTCGGTTAAAATTCTTAAAGGAAAGTCCTTTACGCTCTATCCTGATTTTATGACTGCCGGTATTGCCGATGTTACGAATTATAATGATGGTATGCGCGGTGGACGTGTTCGCGTGCGTGCAAAAATCGCTCAGGTGGACAAAAATACTCTTGCGATAACTCAAATTCCTTTTTCGACAAATACCTCTACCTTAATTGACAGTATCCTGAAGGCAAACGAAAAAGGAAAAATAAAAATTAAAAGAATTGAAGATAATACAGCTGCTGAGGTTGAGATATTAATCCATTTATATCCCGGCGTTTCACCCGATAAAACCATAGATGCCCTGTTTGCCTTTACAGCCTGCGAGACATCAGTGGCACCTTTGGGTTGTGTTATTGAAGATAATAAACCGCTTTTTATCGGGGTTTCGGAAATGTTGAAAATTTCGACCCAGCGAACAGTCGATTTGCTGCGTCAGGAATTAGAAATTCTGTTGGAGGAATTAAAGAATAAATGGCATTTTGCCACTTTGGAGAAAATCTTCATTCGTGAAGAAATGTATATCGATTTCAAGTTGTATCATGATAAAGAAGCCTTGTTCAAATATATGTATGAGCGATTTGAACCTTTTAAGGAATCTTTTGTGCGAGATATAAATGATGATGATTTACAACGTCTGACTCAGATTCCGATGATTCGTATCACCCGTTTCGATTCTGATAAAGCGGATGATTTCATTTCGAAATTGGAAGATGAAATGAAGGAGGTGGAATATAATTTGGAACATATTATCGATTTTGCGATCAGCTATTTCAGTAAGCTTAAGGAGAAGTATGGGAAAGGTAGAGAGCGTCAAACCGAGCTTCGAATATTTGATGATATTGAAGCTACCAAGGTAGTACTGAGAAATACCAAATTATATGTAGACAGAGTAGAAGGTTTCGTAGGAACCAGCCTGAAAAAAGATGAGTATGTTACGGATTGCTCTGATATCGATGATGTAATCGTCTTTTTGAGAGACGGAAGCATGATGGTAACCAAAGTGGATGCCAAAACTTTTGTTGGAAAAGACATTATTCATGTGGCTGTTTTTGACAAGAACGATAAACGTACCATTTATAATATGGTTTACCGCGATGGGAAATCAGGTCCTTCTTACATCAAAAGGTTTAATGTTTCAGGGGTTACCAGAGATAAATTGTATGATCTGACTGCTGGTACTAAAGGCTCACAAGTTCTTTATTTTACCTGTAATCCTAATGGGGAGGCAGAGGTAATTACCGTTCTATTACGTCAGGTGGGAAGCATTAAAAAATTGAAATTTGATATTGATTTTGCCAATTTAGCTATTAAGGGCCGGGCCTCTAAAGGGAATCTGGTATCCAAATACCCAATTAAGAAAATTGAAATCAAGGAGAAAGGAATTTCGACTTTACTGCCAAGGAAAATCTGGTATGATGATACCGTTCAAAGATTGAATGTAGACGGACGAGGAGAGTTATTGGGCGAATTTAAACCAAGTGATAAAATTTTAATCATTAACCAATCAGGAAAATTAAAAGTGATGATTCCGGAGTTGTCTGCTCGATTTGAACAGGATATGATTGTTCTCGAAAAATGGCTTCCTAAAAAACCGATATCTGCCATCTATTATGATGGGGAAAAAGAACGCTATTTTTTAAAGCGTTTCCTTGTGGAAAATGAGAATAAGGAAGAAAGTTTTATCACCGATCATGCGAGTTCGCAATTGGAATTGGTGTCAACTGATTATCGCCCTATGGTTGAATTAGTGTTTCCAAAAATAAAAGGAGTACAAAAGGAGAGTATTACAGTCGATGTGGAGAATTTCATAGCTGTAAAAGGATTTAAGGCATTAGGAAATCAATTGACCAGCGATAAATTAAAGCAGGTGAATAGGCTGGAACCACTGCCATATGATGAACCGGAAGATGTAGAGCCGGAAGATGCAGAGCAGAAAATAAATATTTTGGCTGATGAGGGTAACATTCAGTTAGAAGACGACGGTCAGATAAGCATGTCTTTAGAATAGCAAAAAGCTTCCGCCACAGCGGAAGCTTTTTCTTTTTTATCTGAATAAATGATATAACATTAAGTCTTTGTTTTTTTCTTTCAGCCGCTTAAGTATTTTTAAGAAAGCGATTGCCGTAATGTATGCATCTCCCAAAGCCGTGTGCCGGTCTTTTTTTGAAATATCAAATTTGTCTGCCAAATCATCCAGGGTATAGTGATCCTTATGATTGAGGAGATTGGATTTAATCAAGGTCTTTTTGTACAGTATAGCTGTATCCAGGGTTTTATTTTTAACTATTGGTAAGCCGTTTCTTTCTAATGCAGAGTTTATCATAGCCATATCGAAGGAGGTATGATGCGCTACGATAATAGCATCATCCAAAAAACCTAAAAACTCCTGAAGTGCCTCCAGTTCAGTTTTGCGCATAAGCACTTCGGTTCTTAAAATCCCATGTATTTCTGCACTGTTTTGGTTGTAATAATCTTGCTGAATATATATTTCTATACTCTCGGGGACCGGAATAATTCCGTTTTGCAAAACCACTGCTCCAATGCAGAGTATTCTGTCGTTTGTATAGTCAAAACCGGTAGTCTCAGTGTCTAAAATAACAAATCTTGTAGAGTCAATAGGACGATTCAGGTTTTCGTCAATTGGCTTGTTTTTAATGCCGTAAAACTCTAATAAGTCCGCAGTTTTTTTTATTAAATAATCGATCATAATGCTACTTTTCCAGGGTTGAAACGCATTGAAATAACTTCCTGTAATTCTTTGATAGTCTTGAAAGTGGCTTTTAGATTGATTTTTTCCAACTTGCTAAGTGTTTCCAATTCAATGAACTGTCCTGAGTCCTTGTGTAAAAGTCCTTGTCTGGTTCGGAATTTCAATAATGTTTTATAGGCAATTGCACAGGATAAAAACAATTCTTTGTTTTGCGGTTCGAGGTCGGCCAATTTCTCAAAACGCTCTTGGGTGTTGCTGATGCCCTTTACCCGATGTGACAGAATTAATACTCTTGCAGCATCGGCCAGTGGCATTAATGCTCTTCTTTTAATGTCAAAAAAGTCTTTGTGTGCCCCGTCTTGTTCTACCAAAACCTGTCGGAAGAAACCTGTTGGAGACGGACTTTGCAAAGCACCACTTACCAAATGGATGTAAAACACCGGATTAGCTTCGATATCTCCAAAAATATAATCAGCCAATTCGTTTGCCAGGCTTCGGCTGCCATAAGACAGACTGTAATCAAAAAAGATAAAGGACAATAAGATTTCGTCTTTTCCGGGATTAGTAATCCAATGATGAACCAAATCCTTCCATTCTCCTAGACTCAGACACCACTTAGGATTGGAAGCCATCATTTCTGCCGGACAATAATCGTATCCTATTTCGAATAATCCTTTATTAACATGGCGGGCCAATTCTAAGAAATATTCTTTTGTTTTTGGTTCCAATATTTCGGGAACATTTTCATATATCAGGGCGTTGTCTTGGTCGGTATGAAGTAGTTGTTCGCTCCGTCCCTGGCTTCCCAAGGCCAACCAGGAAAATTTAACTGGCGGAGGAGTCTTCATTTTTTCTAGAGACAATTCAATAACTCGCTTAATGCAGGCATCGTTGAGTTCGGTGATGATTTTACTGGTGAGCCTCATCGGGATGTTCTGATCCAGATAACCCTGCAGCAACTGCATTATTTTTGCCCGGATAGGTTTGATTTGTTTAGGTTTTTCAACTCTCTGTAATGCTTTTATAAGTACAGCAGGATTGTTTCCCAGTGCTACCATAACATCGTGTTTAGAGAGGATTCCCACAGTCTTGGTATTTGCAGTTCCGTCTTTAGTTAAACATAAATGGCTAATATTACTTTTCATCATAACCATCTGGGCTTCGGTTATGGTAAGTTTTTTTGAATAGGTAATAACCGGGGAATTCATGATTACATCGGCAGAGGTGGATATGGGATGGTCACCTGAAACAATCTTATTCCTCAGGTCCTTATCGGTTATTATACCTATGGGTAACTTGTCTTCAATAACCACAATTGCGCCCACTTTTTTCTTGGTCATAATTTTTGCTATTTCTTTTGCAGTTGCAGAACGGGGGCAGGTAATTATTTTTTTGGAATATTTTATGGGTTGCAGGTCCAATATTTTATTGCTGGGATCTAAAGCCTCATCGATTGATTCTTCCCCATATAGTTTAGTTCGGTGACTTTTGGAAAATGGATTAATTGCGGTTGATGCGAAACTCTCAATCAGGAAATTACCAACCTTTAGATTTTTTAAGGCATAGGGTTTAAAAATGGCAATAGGTACGGCATAGAGAATGGTCTCTTCTTCAGTTCGGGCCTCCATTTTATAATTTTCATGTGCAATAAGAGGCCTGAGACCAAAAATATCGCCTTCGTCACAAAGGTCTAAGATATCGTTGTGCTCCAGCTTTATTAAAGCCACGGCACCTTTATGTACAACATAAAATACCTCATGAGTTTCTTCGTTCTCAGTGAAAATAATGCTATCTTTTTCTTTATAAATGATAGATACCTGTTCAGCCAGGATTTCAATATCAGTTTGATTCAGGAAATTAAAGGGTGGATAGTTTTTTAGAAAGTCGGCGACTCTTTGCGAAATGGTATTTTTCATTGTAATTTAATTAATTGTTCCCTTTAAAGGTGAAATCTAAGAGGGTAATCGTTTAATGAAATATTAGTTGATTGCTAAGATATTGTTTTTTAGCTACAGAACGAAAAAAGCTCCCTGGCAGGAGCTTTGATTTTATAATTTTGATTTTTTTTCTTTTTTTGAAACCTTCATATTCAAAACCTCTACCATTAGTGAAAAGGAGATGGCAAAGTATAAATATCCTTTTGGTATGGGTGTGACGTGAGTTCCCATTACAAGTGCATTTGACAGGTGTGCGCTTTCGGTGATTAGCATCAGGCCAATTAAGATTAGAAATGATAAACCCAAAATCTGAATAGAGGGGTTTTTGTTTACAAAATTACCCACAGGTACTGCAAATTGCATCATAACCAATACTGAAATTACCACTGCTGTAATCATGATATAGAGGGCGCCGGAAACGCCATTAGTCATCCCGACTGCAGTTAGGATACTGTCGAATGAAAAAACAAGGTCAATTAAAATAATTTGCATGATTACACTGCTGTATGATTTTGTAGCTGATTTTTTAACCTCCTGCTCCTCATGCCCTTTGTTATCTACTTTTTCTCTTATTTCATTGGTGCTTTTGTAAATAAGGAATAAACCTCCGAAAAGAAGAATCAGACTTTGTCCTGAAATTTGTGCGTGTAGCCAACTGAAGTCTAGGGAGAACCAAGGTTCTTTCATAGCTATTAAGTAGGAAATACCGAGCAAGAGTACGATCCTCATGAACATGGCTAGAAACATTCCCAGCTTTGTGGCGCTTTTTCGGCTTTCCTCGGGTAATTTTCCCGTTGCAATGGAAATGAATATGATATTGTCAATTCCCAGAACTATTTCAAGAAAAGTTAAGGTTGCTAAGGCAACCCAGGCATCAATGTTTAAAAATACTTCCATATAATGGGGTCAGATTTAATTGAGGTAGAAACTTAGTCGCTAATTTTGGTAACTGTTCCTCTTTGTTTTTTGTTCACACCTACCATACCGAACTCAAAGGTATATGAATTTCCTGAAGTTTTCAAGATTTTCATATCGATTGCTTTTTGCTCTGCCATATTTTTAGGGTGTAATTTTTTCAAAATATATTCGCAATCGTTAACCCAACGAACAGTAGCGGTATCTGTTTTCCCTTCAAAAGTTTCTATTTCAAGACTGTCGTTGCGTTCAAAGACCGTTACTTTTTTTACACCATCAATTTCATACTCAAATCGGAATTTACCCGTCTTGAAATCCTGGCAATTGCGTTCCACCTTATAGCATGATAGGGATGATATTAAGAGGGGTAAAAAAAATAATTTTTTCATTAGGTTTGTTATTGAATTTTGATGTCATATTTTTCCAAAAGTCCCGAAATGCCTTCCATTGAAAACTTGGCTTTTCGCATTGGGTTGAATTCAGGATCGATACTGTAATTGTAGGCCGTCAAAAAATTGACTTCTTTGAGCTGAGTATCATTAAAAATGCTGTTTTCCAAATTACAATTATCAAAGACCGAATTAGATAGGTCTGAGCCCACAAAGTTTACTTCCTTCATCGAACAGGAACTGAATCTTGTTTTAGGCATTTTCTTGTTCGAAAAAGAAGAATAATCCAGAATGCAATCATTGAAACTTACTGCAAACATGAAGTCAGTACACTTGCTGAATTGAATTCCCATTAATTTACAATTGGAGAAGTGAACCGTTTTCAAACTTGTACCGGCTAAATTTGTCATGGACAGATTGCAGTTTATAAATTCGCAGTCCATAAACGTATTATTGGAGAAATCACTGTTGGAGAAATCACAGTTTTTAAAAGCACAATCTTCAAATTCGCGATTGTTTACCTTCTCGTTTATGAAAACCTCTTTTTCAAATGTTTTCTGGATGTGAATTAGGTCTTTCATTAGTCGTTAAACAAAGCTTTTATCATGGTTCTCAATCCTTTAAAAATCAAATACATTGATGACAGGCAGGCAATAATTCCAAATGCTAATACTAAATAGTGCCAAACATTCTGTTGGTTCATAAAAGCATTGAAAATCAAGGAAGGACCAAGGAACATTAGCGGTAATGCCCCGGCTAAATATTTAATTCCTTTGGATAATAATTCTTTGTTTGTTGCCATAAGGGTCGTTTGTCAGTATTGTATTTGAACTGTTGGTTCATAATTTTGAATTATAATAATCTACAGCCTTGCGCACACTTCCATGCTCTTTTAATAATTGGGCAGCTTCATCGTAACTAACAGGAATTTCTCCCATAATCATTTTTGTTCCGCGGTCTACCAATTTGGCGTTGCTCAACTGCATGTCGACCATTTTGTTTCCTTTTACTTTTCCAAGTTGAATCATAGTGGCAGTCGAAATCATATTCAGTACCAGTTTCTGAGCGGTTCCGGCTTTCATTCTGGAACTTCCGGTTACAAATTCAGGTCCAACAATTACCTCGATAGGGAATTGGGCTGTTTGAGACAGCGGACTACCCGCATTGCAGGAAATACTTCCTGTTATGATATTATTTTTATTGCAGGCTTCTAAACCGCCAATGACATAAGGCGTCGTTCCTGAAGCGGCAATTCCTACTACCACATCGTTTGTGTTGATGTTGAATTTCTGTAAATCGATCCAGGCCTGAGTGGTATCATCCTCTGCATTTTCCACGGCTTTGCGAATCGCTTTGTCCCCACCGGCAATGATTCCCACAACCAGATCAAAAGGTACTCCGAAAGTAGGAGGACACTCAGAGGCATCGACAACTCCCAGACGTCCTGAAGTTCCGGCACCAATGTAAAACAAACGACCTCCAACTTTCATTTTGGCAACGATTTGATTTACCAAAGATTCGATTTGAGGAAGCGCTTTTGCTACAGCTAGAGGAACGGTTTTATCTTCGTTATTGATATTTCTTAATAAATCATTTACGGACATTTTTTCAAGATGCTCGTATTTTGAAGACTGCTCAGTGGTTTTTATAAAAGACATTCTTTGTATCTATTTTTAAATAGTATCAAAGGTAATATCTTTTTTAAAAGATTGGCAGCTTTGTACTATAGTATTATTGTGTTAAGTATTGAATTTTTTGATAACTTTTGTAGATGGGATTGTTATTTACAGTTATTGAAATCCTTGTTTTTTGGATCGTACCGTTTCTTAAAAATTCTTCAAAATTATTCCGCCATTTGGTTGGATAGTCATCTTAATACTTCCCGATTTACTTATTTTTAGTTCCTTTTTAAAAGCCAATAAAGTATCGTCATCGCCAAAAAAACTCACTTTTTTATCTGCCAACATAGGCAGATTTAATTTTAAATTCAATTTTTCTTGTTGAGCATTCACTCCTGCGACATACCATTGGTTTTCATGGCGCCTGGCAATTACACAATATTTCCCTGGATAACCGTCAATGAAAACAGTTTCATCCCAGGTAGTGGGAACTGCTTTCATGAAATCAATTTCAAATGCAGGAACATCGGTTAAGTTATTAGGTGCAATAGCAAACATTTGGACCGCATTTTGAAATAATACAGAGGTAGCCAATTGGAAAGTATCAGTGGTGCGTCTGGTTCTACCTCCGTTATTGGTGCGATTATGCCGTTTGTTGAGTAATACGGGGCCGAATTCCATACTGCCTACTGCATTACGGATGAATGGATGCAGACAGGCATTATACGCTTCCATGTCGTTGGCATGTTGGGTGAATATAAGGTTTTCTGAAGCAAGCACGGCTTCACTGCCCACATAGTTGGGATACATTCTTTCCCATCCTCGTGGTAGGGTACAGCCATGAAAAATAATCATTAGTCCAAATTCATTTGCATCTGAAAGGATAGATTCATACAGTTGCATGGTTTCCTGCTTGTCACCGCCAAAAAAGTCAACCTTTAAACCTTTTACGCCCAATTCCTTAAGCCATTTCATTTCTTTTTTTCGTGCGATGGGGTTGTCCATTTTGTGTTTTGGTCCCTGTGGTGCATTATTCCAATTACCATTCGAATTGTACCACAAAAAAACATCCACACCTTTCGATTGAGCAGATTTTATCAATTCAGGCATTTTAGCATAACCCACCTGCGTATCCCATAAAGCATCAATTAAAATGTATTCGTAACCTAAATCAGCGGCAAGATTAATATAGGTTATCTGGTCGTCGTAGTTCATACTGTTATCCTGCCACATAATCCAACTCCATGTAGAGCGGCCAAATTTGTAATTAGTAGAAGGCTGGTAAAGTGGTTGTACCAAGTCAAATGGAATGGTTGTTTCCACAATGGGTTTTAGGTTATCACCCAGAGTTATAGTTCTCCATGGGGTTGATCCTGGTAAGGCAATTGCCGTATTGGCACTTCCAAAACCATTATTTTCCTTTGGATGCGGAAAAGCAATAGAATAAATTCCATCGCTGTTGCCTTCGCTTAGATGCGAACCGCAATAGTTGCCACTTACCCCGGTTTCAGAAATAAGTGCCCAGCCATTATTGCCAACATGAAATAAGCAAGGGAAGGTATACCCTAAACCGTATTTCGAAGGGGTTGATAGTTTTTCATCAGCCTGATATTCTTCCTCGTAACTTGGTTTAGATTGCATCCAGCCAATACCAGGAGTTGCCTGCGGAGTTAAAAAAGTAGTGGTGTTATTGGGGAAATTAAATCCTGAAATTTCTTTTTCTATGACGCAGGATGCTATTTCACCATATTGGAACAAATTATATTTGAAACCAATGTTGTTATTACTAACCCTAAAAACAACTTCAAAAGGTTTGTTTTCCTTGTTAGAGTATTTAAGCTTCAATTCATTCGCAGTATAATCGATTTCAGATTTTTTTATTTTTTTTAGGGCGTATTTTTCAGAAATTGACGTAACACTACTTTCCACAAATTTAAGATTGGTGCTGAAATCACCTGCATTGGTTACTATTCCAAGTGGAGAATTCTCCAGCATTGTGATGTCCATAAAATCTGCGGAATAAAACGCTTCGCCATTTTCTATAAACACCCTAACTGTGATTTTTTCGTCGGGACTTTTTACAGTAAGGACCTGCGAAACAGTTGTTTTTGACAGTAAAATAAATAGTATAGATATTGCGAAATAACCTTTAGAAAGAAATTTATTCATTTTTCACTTCGTTTATTGTTTTGGTAATCCTAAGATTAATCTGCCTGAATTTTTCAGTGCTTTAGTTTGCAACCACACTTTATGTTTTTCAAGTAGCCGCATGGATTCCGTTAGGGAATATTCGGCCAATGATAAGTTTGTCGTTCCGTTAAATACCTAAATTAGGTAGTACAAAGGATTTAGTATTAGGATGCAGTCTTATCCATAATCCCGGATTTGCATTTAATTGCTCAACCAACTTTCCTTCATCTGAGCTCAGGTGAGTGTTTAGGACCTTTGAATAAGTTTGAATTTTAGCAGGTGCAGAATCAGCATCTACAACAGACTGCACAATCTTTTTTGACTGTAATATAGCTGCCGGTCCTAGGGTTAGTATATATTTTGCAGATCGACATTCCTTTTCATCAATTTCATTAACAATGCTTCCACCGGCTTTAAACTTGCTAATGTGGTGCTCTAATATACTGCTAGAAATGGGGATTATTCCCGCAAGATGTTGTGGTTTTGCTCCTGAGAAAGGTTTAATGTAAGCTAGGTGCGAAGCCTGATTTTCTTCGGGTCCATGACCAATGAAGAAGATATCCAAACCACCTAATTCTTCCAATTTGTTTAAATAGGCTATTAGAGCAGATTCTATATCCTGGGTGTCTGTTCGCATTGGAGTAAAACTTTTTATTTTCTTGAAAAAAGCTTCTCCTAAAATACGTTCAAAATCTCTGACAAAACTATAACAATTGGACATGCCCATAGGAGCAAGCGCGTCCTGAGTAAACACATTTAGTCTGGCAAGTAACTCATCCTGTTGGCTGGTCTTAGCTATTTCTCCCAGCAATCGGTGTAGCTCCTGGGCGCCTCTTCCACCAAGGAGCGCTATGTTAATATCCCCTTCTTTTGATTTTGCGGTAAAGTATAGTTCGTTTAACATTGCTTTTCCGACTTCAGCTTCGCTTGCAAGCACTACAGGTGCTATTCCGAAGTCAGTAAAATTATTGTCCTGGTCACTTATTTTTGACAACCATATATTATTGTTGTCTTCATCTCTCAAAAATTGCGAATTTCTTGTATTCATTTTTTCTCTGTTTAGTTAATTATTATGCAGTGGCAGTAACTTAAACCAAGCTGAAGTTTGAAAATAACTCTGGAATTAAACTTTTGGCTTATATATAATAAGCCAAGGCAATCCCTAAAACAATCATCGAAACCTTGGCAATGTTAAATTTATGACCTTCGCTGGTTTCAAAAATTATGGTCGATGAGATATGAAATAATATTCCTATCACCACTGCGGTAATTTCATTGTAATAATCATTTAAAAAAGCCAGATAGTCAGCAACAAATGTACCAAGTGGTGTCATTATTGCAAAGGTTGCCATGAATGCAAAAATTGCCTGTTTGTTTAGCTGAGAATTTAAGAAAAAGGTCGTCAGGATGATGGCAATCGGCAGGTGGTGAATAGCGATTCCCACGGCTAAATCGTGGTGATGTCCTACCGGGAAACCTTCCAGGAAAGCGTGAATGCAAAGGCTAATGAATAGAAGCCAAGGGATGTGAGACATGTGAGGATGCCCGTGTACGTGACCGTGTTCAGCTCCTTTGGAGAAAAATTCCAGTACAATCTGGAACAAGATACCCAGCATGATGCTGATACCAATATTTTCGTTTTTGCTGTCATACACATCCGGGAGCAAATGGAATACGGTTAGGGAAAGCAGAAATGAGCCGCTGAAAGCCAATAATAATTTAAGATTGCTTTTGTTTGTTGGTTTTAGTACCAAAGCAATTCCATAACCCAGTAGTACAGAAAGTAAAGGTAAAAGGTAGTTCATTATTTGAAAATAAGAATAAGGCGTTCGCTATCCGTTCTGTGAAACTTTTTCAGTTTGTAGTCACCAAAGATATCTAAAAGATAAATACCGGCTTCTTCCATCATTTGTTCAAAATCCTCGAGGGTCATGGCCTTTACTTTTTCAGTAAAATGGAATTTCTGACCGTTGTCTTCAAAGTCTATTTCTTTAAAAATGTGTCCGTCCTTCACATATCGTTTTAAATAAAAATCGATACCATCCACGGTTTTTACTTCTTCTGGGACAAGGGTGTTGAGCACCTGATATACATTCATGAAGTCTATTACTGCAAATCCGTATTCAGATAAGCTTTCTTTTATCGCTATTAAAGTTTTCAGATTGTCATCGTCATTTTCGAAATAACCAAAACTCGTAAACAAATTGAAAATGGCATCATATTTTTCCTCAAAAGGTTCTCGCATGTCATGCACTTGAAAATGCAGGCTTTCATTTGAATTTTTAGAGGCTTCAGCGATACTATTCTCTGATAGATCTGCACCTACAACGTCAAATCCCAACTGGTTTAAATAAATGGCGTGTCGGCCTTTGCCACAGGCCAAATCTAAAACTTTTGCATTTTCCGGAAGATTGAGGTAATGGGTAAGATTGTCCATGAAAAATTGGGCTTCATCATCATTGCGCTCTTTGTAAAGGATATGGTAATAGGGAGTGTCAAACCAGGAGCTGTACCAGGTTGATTTCTGTTCGCCCTGATTTAGGGTATTCGGTTTTGGTTCTTCAGACATTTATTCTTTTTGAATTAAATCTTTACGGCAAATTTAATGTATTTTTGCTGAAATTTCACCACACCAAATTGTTTGGGCATTTGAGGTGTGACTTTAAAAAATCAGATGGAAGAAAATTTTAAGATGATTGCCAAAACCTTTTTTGGTTTTGAGGAAATATTAGCTGATGAGCTGAGAAAATTAGGCGCGCAAAATGTGGAGCAAGGGGTGAGAATGGTCAGTTTTAAAGGAGATAAAGGCTTTATGTATAAGGCTAATTTGTCCTTGCGTACCGCAATAAAAATCTTAAAACCTATTTATTCATTCAGGGCTAATAATGAAAAAGCCTTGTACAAAGGTGTGGCAGCTGTTAACTGGTCAAAATACATTAATGCTAATCAGACTTTTGTGATTGACACCACCGTGCATTCAGAATTTTTCAGGCATACGGAGTTTGTTTCTCAAAAATGTAAGGATGCAATTGTGGATCAGTTTAGAGAGCGAACAGGGCAACGTCCCAGTATTGATAAAAGATTCCCTGATTTGAGAATTAATATTCATATTGATAAAGATCAGGTTTCTGTTGCTTTGGATACTTCGGGGGCTACTTTAAATCAACGTGGTTACCGCACAGCAACTAATATTGCTCCCATTAATGAAGTTTTGGCAGCGGGGATTTTACTGCTTTCCGGTTGGGACGGACAGTCTGATTTTCTTGATCCGATGTGTGGGTCAGGAACGTTTCTTGCTGAAGCTGCGATGATTGCCTGCAATATTCCGGCAAATATCAATCGTCGAGAATTTGCTTTCGAAAAATGGAAGGATTGGGATAACGATTTGTTCGATAAAATAGTTGAAAGTTTGATGAATAAAACGCGAGAGTTTCATTACACTATAAAAGGTTATGACAAAGCGCCATCGGCAGTTATGAAATCCAAAGACAATATTCGTAACGCTAATCTGGATGAATATGTTACCGTTGAAGAAAGAAATTTCTTTGATTCGGAAAAAGAAACTCAGGGCAAACTACACATCGTATTCAATCCGCCTTATGATGAACGATTGGATATTAATATGGAACGATTTTATAAAAACATTGGGGATACCCTGAAACAGAGTTATCCTGGAACTGATGCCTGGTTTGTAACAGGGAATCTGGACGCATTGAAATTTGTGGGCCTAAGGCCTTCAAGAAAAATTAAATTGTTCAATGCCGGAATCGAAGCCCGTTTGGTTAAATACGAAATGTATGAAGGTAGCAAGCGAACTAAGTTTCAGACTCAGGATTAAGAGTACAGAGGGTAGAAAAAAGAGAGCTGTTAACCAGCACATCAATAAACAACTAAAAAGCAAATCATGACTAAATTACAGCTAAAAGCATTTTTATATCAATTAGGAATTTTCGTGACTTTATTTATATTGTCTCGTTATTTGATTCAGGAATATAGTGGTCTTACAGGATTTTTGGTTCCTTTTTTGGCTTTTGTGATCGCAACTTTTGTAGGTCCAAAATTTCAGGCTGCCAAAACCAAAGACGGGGAAAAGTTATTTATGAAATGGCTTTTCTCTAAGGACGTTAAGGAAATTAAATAGTTTATAAATAGGGAAAGAGCACAAAACTATTCTGTATTCTTTTGTAAAAATTAAAACCGCAGGTTCACGATTTTCTTATCAGTGAATTTGCGGTTTTTTATTTGTTGTAAAATTTATTTTATTTTTTCTTTTTCTCTGTTGAAGTTGGCTTTGAAGGTTCTGCTTTCTTCTTGTAAAGGGGAACAAAATAAGTTACAGAATAATTAAATCCAACGCCGAATGGTCCGTTATATGTCCTGTTAAATCCTGGAATGTATAGGTTTTCGAAATTATTAGGCTCCTTGTTTGTTACAAGTCTGTTCAGACGTAGGCTAAATCCTAAAAAGACATTATTGAATACTTTGGCCTTCATGCCCGCAACCACCTCAAGCCAACTTGCAGTGAGTCCGCTGAATTTTTCTCCTGAGGCCAATGCAGGGTTTTCGCCAAAATAGCGGCTGGTATTATAAATTTTAAATGTGTTAAGCTGCTGGTTAAAAGTACTAAAGCCATAACGCAAACCAACGGAAATAATATTTTCCATGTCGAGCCAGTTTTCATAGCCGTTAAAATCAAAACCAACCTTTAGGTAAGATCCCTTTGTAGTGAAATTCAGGCGGGTGTCGTCGGTGGTTTTGTTTTCATTTCCCAATTCGGCAGCGAGGTAATGTTTTTTTGAAATTCTATAGTCGCCTACAAGCTCTATTCCTTTATAATCTTTGTCGTAAAATGCTCTGCTCACTCTGTATAAATCCATACCCAAACGCAGTCCGTAGCGATCTTTTTTTACCGGAGCTTTAATTGAATCGGTCTGTTGCAGATTGTCCTTTTTTTGAGCTGTAGCTACAGTTGTAGGTAAGATCCCTTCTGACCCTATCTTTTGAGGCTTTGCAGATGGTATTGTGTCCTGAGCATTTGCAAAAAACAAAGACAAAACCAGGCCGATGCTAAAAATATACTTCAAGGTGTGTTTCATTTTCGTTTGCTATAATACTGTTTTTAACCGTTACATACTGCATCCATTTTATGTCGGGATTTGGGGCATCGGTATGAACAAATGGTACAAATGGATCCAGGGTGAAATTGGTTTTAAAGCCGCAGGCACGAGATACAAATATATTTTCTCTGCTGTAATTAAACTGTATGATGTCCTCGTTTGTAAAAGCAGGATTGGCACTGCCGTAATTCAAGATGAAATGAAAGGTGGTGACATCATTGTCTACTTTCAATGGTATTGCAACCTTACTTCCGTTAATGATGTCATTGCCACTATACAAAATTCCTTCTTCCATTCCCTCTGCTACTATTTTTAAAGAGGTTGCACTTTTGGCTACCGAAGGGTTATTGATGTCAAAAAATGAAATCACCAGTCGGGGAGTGGTAACGGTATTGGCATCACAGATGTCATCTTTCTCGCAACCGGAGAATGAGAAGGTGAAAGCTAATAACAACAGTAATATTTTCTTCATATTAGTTTTTAAGTGAGTAATAATTAGTGACTAGTAATTAGTTTTAAATTAAGACGAATTACTCTTCACTAATTACCATTTACTATTTTCTTTTTTCCAAAAGTACCACATTTTCCACATGATGGGTTTGAGGGAACATATCGACTGGTCTTACCCGACTCACCTGATATTTTTCGTCCATTAGAGCAAGGTCTCTCGCTTGGGTAGCTGAATTACAGCTCACATAAACTACTTTTTCAGGAGCGATTTTCAGGATTTGTTCCACCACGTCTTTGTGCATTCCGTCCCTTGGTGGGTCAGTGATTATTACATCCGGTTGTCCGTGTTGTGCAATGAAAGCATCGTTGAATACCACTTTCATGTCTCCTACAAAGAATTCGCAGTTGTCAATGTTATTGCGCTCAGCATTCGCTTTGGCGTCTTTGATGGCATCCGGCACACTTTCCACCCCGATTACTTTTTTGGCTTTCTTGGATACAAATTGGGCAATGGTTCCTGTTCCGGTATATAAATCATACACAATTTCGTTTCCGTTCAATCCGGCAAATTCTCGGGTTATTTTATATAATTCGTATGCCTGATCAGAATTGGTCTGGTAGAACGATTTAGCATTGATGCTGAATTTTAAACCTTCCATTTCTTCCAGGATATAGTCGCGTCCTTTGTAGAGTTTGATATTTTGGTCATACAGGGTGTCATTCGCTTTGTTGTTTACCACATACAATAGCGAAGTGATCTGAGGGAATTTCTCGTAAAGATGGTTTAAAAGCAATTCTCTTTTGGCTTTGTCATCTTCAAAAAACTGAATTAAAACCATGATTTCTCCTGTAGAAGCGGTACGCAACATCAGGGTTCTTAGCAATCCGGAATGTTCTCTCGGGTTGAAGAAAGTAAGATTATTTGTATTGGCAAAATCTCGAACTTCATTCCTGATAGCATTCGATGGATCTTCCTGTAAATGACATTTTTTGATGTCCAGGATTTTATCCCACATTTTAGGAATGTGGAAGCCTAAGGCATTTTTGTTATCCAATTCTTCGTTGCTTCCAATTTCAGCCTCGGTTAACCAACGGCTGTTAGAAAACGAAAATTCCATTTTGTTTCTGTAGAAGAACTGTTTTTCAGAACCCAAGATTCGTTCGAACTCCGGAAGCTCAATTTTGCCAATGCGCTGCAAATTGTTCTTTACCTCGTTGTGTTTGTAAACGAGTTGTTGGCTGTATTTCATATTTTGCCATTTGCAGCCTCCGCAAACTCCAAAATGTTCACAAACCGGATCCACGCGATGCTCAGAATATTCATGGAATTTAACTGCTTTGCCTTCATAGTAGGCTTTGCGTTTTTTGAATGTTTGAATTTCCACTACGTCGCCCGGCACGACATTCGGAATAAATATTACTTTACCGTCTGGAGCCTTTGCTACCGAAACGCCTTTTGCACCAGCGTCTAGGACTTTAATCTGATGAAAGACAACTTTGTCTGTTTTTTTTCTTGCCATGGCGCAAAAATAAGTTATTGTGTGCTTTTATAAATTGAAATAGATAAATATTTTTGAAAACACAGCTTTTTTAATTGATACTAATTTATGCAAAAATACAAAACCTCGTTTTCTTCATTTTCCAATGAAATAAAACGAGGTTTTAGCCTTTAAAGACTGCTAGTCTAAGCTTTCTTTATTCTATTATAAGTCTGATTTCAGAACAGCTCCGTTACTGGCATTCGTTACTAATGCACGGTATTGTCCTAACCATCTTGAATTCAATTCTTTCTTAAGAGGAACAAATTCAGCTTTTCTTTTGGCGATTTCTTCGTCAGAAAGATTTACTGATAAGATGTATTGATCTACGTCGATGTGAATTTCATCTCCGTCTTTCAATAAGCCAATCATTCCGCCTTCGGCAGCTTCCGGAGATACGTGACCGATAGACGCTCCTCTGGTAGCACCACTAAAACGGCCATCAGTAATCAAAGCTACTTTGTCACCAAGTCCCATTCCCATGATAAGAGAAGTAGGAGCAAGCATTTCCTGCATTCCAGGGCCTCCTTTAGGACCTTCGTAACGAATAACAACTACGTTACCTGCTTTTACTTTTCCGCTTGTGATTCCTTCGATAGCTTCCGGCTGTCCGTCAAAACATACGGCAGTTCCTGTGAAAACTCTGTCTCCGGTGATACCTGCAGTTTTGATAACCGCACCTTGTTCAGCCAAGTTACCGTATAAAATTGCCAAACCACCTACCTGCGAATACGGATTATCGATAGTGTGGATGATATTAGTGTCCTTGATGAAGGCATCCTTGATTTTTTCTAAGATGGTTTCTCCTGTTATGGTTAGGTTGTCTAATAAAATATCATCACCTCTTTTGGTCATCTCTTTCATTACAGCATTTACACCTCCGGCTCTGTTGATGTCTTCCATGTGAACGGTTGACAAACTTGGAGATATTTTAGCAATGTGCGATACTTTTTTAGAGATACTGTTGATGTCTTCCAGGTTGAAATCAACTTTCGCTTCCTTGGCAATTGCCAACATGTGAAGTACGGTATTCGAACTTCCACCCATTGCCATATCTACAGCAAATGCATTTCTTACCGCTTTTTCGTTAAGGATGTTAGTCAATCTGAATTTCTCAGTTTTCGCTTTATCTTTGGCTATCTCACAAATTCTTCTTGCAGCGCTACGATACAATTCTTCGCGCTCTTTTGTTAAAGCCAAAATAGTTCCGTTTCCAGGTAGTGCAATTCCCATAGCCTCCATTAAGGTATTCATGGAGTTAGCAGTAAACATTCCCGAGCAGCTTCCTCCTGATGGACAGGCATTACACTCGATATCTTTTAATTCCTCATCAGTGATCTGACCAGCTTCGTGCTTTCCAACTGCTTCAAATGCAGTAGCAAGGTCAATTGGCACCCCGTCTTTAGTGTGTCCTTTCCTCATAGGTCCACCACTCACAAAGATGGTAGGAACGTCTACTCTTAAAGCTCCCATGATCATTCCGGGAACAATTTTATCACAGTTAGGAATTGCAATCATCGCATCAAGCTTATGAGCATTCATAACTGTTTCAATAGAGTTGGCGATAATTTCTCTGGATGGTAATGAAAATAACATTCCGTCATGTCCCATTGCAATACCGTCATCTACACCTATAGTGTTGAATTCAAATGGTACACATCCGTTTGCTTTAATTTCTTCTTTGATTATTCTTGAAACACGGTCTAAGAAAAAGTGTCCGGGAATAATTTCGATATATGAATTGGCAACTCCAATAAATGGTTTGTCAAAATCTTCATCAACTAAACCTGTTGCTCTGAATAATGATCGATGAGGTGTTCTTGAAACCCCTTTTTTTACTTCATCACTTCTCATAGTATATTTTTATATGCTTTTAAATGGTTGTAATTATATTTTCGCAAAGATATGTATTCTTGAGGTCTTTATGGAATGTATCCCATTAATATTCAAAAACGTTTTTCTGTAATTCCTGTTTTTAGTCGTTTATGATGGGAATTAAGTCCAAAGGATGGCTTAAAATGTATTTTGCATTATTGGATAGCAGTTCATCTTTTGTTCGGAAACCCCAAAGAACCCCTACGGAGGGCATATTGGCATTGTTAGCGGTCTGCATGTCAATTGCAGTATCTCCAACGTATAGTGTTTCTTCTGGTTTTGTTCCCAAATCATGACATAGTTGCAATACTCCTGCCGGATCCGGTTTTTTCCGGATTTCAGGGCTGAGTCCTACCACATATTCAAAATATTCCGGAAATAAAGCGTAGGTTATTTTTTTTGTGAATTCATCGGCCTTATTAGATAAAACGCTCAGTTTAATGTTTCTTGCTTTTAATTCGGCCAGTAATTCGATGATTCCTTCATATGGCCTTGTTTTATCGATGCAATGGTCTGCGTAAATTGAGATCATTTGCGCAAATCGCCTACTTATTTCCTCCTCTTTGTTACAGTCTTTTGGAAGCGCTTCCCGTACCATGTTCTTTATACCGCTGCCGACAAAGTATTTGTAGGCTTCATAATCATGTGTTGGGTAATTATTGGCCATTAAAACTTTATTCATTGAATCGGCTATGTCTTCAATGGAATTAACCAGGGTTCCGTCGAGATCAAAAATAACAGCTGAGTATTTCATGTTGTTTTTTTTAAGACGCTTTGTTGCTATCTGTGCTTCTATAACTGTGAAATGGAATGCAAAAGTAAAATTTTTGAATCTAATTGAGCTAAATGAGCATGCACATTCTTTTGGATATAAATTGTAGGGTAATTTTGTTTAAAAGCAAAAAAGCCATCCTAAGGTTCGGATGGCTATGTTGTTTCAATACTAAATAATCTAATTTTTTGTATCGATCAGATTGGATAACTCAGGTGATTTTTTATTCATCATTTTTGTGATGGTAATGTGCATCCAAATCAAACAAACCACTGAGAATAGAAAGATGAAAATCCATGAGCTTGACCAGATTCCGGTAGCCGTCAACAGGTAACTGAAAATGATAGGGCAGAAGAATCCTCCGAGACCTCCCAGTAATCCAACCATTCCACCAACAACTCCCACGTCATTTGGAAAATATTCAGGTATGTGCTTGTACACAGCAGCCTTTCCAATTCCCCAAGAAATTCCTATCAGGACTACCAATATGAGGTAGATCCACATGTTAGCATCAAACTTTATAAGAGTAACCCCTTTGGCTAATAGTTCCTTTTTAGCTACGCTTTGGTTTTGTTGTACGATTACCTCCTGCCAGCTCGCTTTTTGGGGTAAAATGTTCGAGCCATCTGAGGTTATTTCTTTTTTTGGGATAACTGCAAAATCAGTTTCGCCAACTTTGATGTTTGTTGTTGATACCTCGGTTACCATCCCGGCCTTTTTGGCCATGATACCAGGACCGGCAGTTGTAATTTCCATTTTTGGAATCATTAGCAGGAAGCTTAAAACAGCTGATGAACCCAAAACCCAATACATTACTGTTCTAGCTCCATATTTATCTGATAGATAACCACCAAATGCACGTATCACCCCCGAAGGCAAACTAAACAAGGTTGCGAATAATCCTCCAAGCACTAAAGTTGTCTGATAGACATTCATAAAATTTGGTAGTAGCCATTGGGAGTAGGCCACGAAACAACCGAAAACCAGGAAGTAATAAGCTCCAAATCGCCATACACGTGCGCAGTTTAGTGTTTTTAGCATTTGTGGAATCGATTTTGTGGCTTTTTCTGTTTTTTTGTTTTTTGCAAAAAACAGAAAAATAAGACCAATAATTAATAATGCGGCACCGTAGATAAGAGGCAATAATTTCCAGCCGTTTTGTGGGTCATCCATGGCAAATTCATTTAATAGGGTAGGAGCAATAAAAGTTGTTATCGCAGCTCCTGCATTTCCCATCCCAAAAATACCTAATGCTCTTCCCTGCCACTCCTTTGGGTACCATATCGAGGTGTATCCAACACCCACAGCGAAACTTGTTCCAACCATTCCGAACAAAAAGCTCAGTAGTGCAAACATGAAGAAGCTGTTGGCTAAAGGAAGAAGAAACAAAGGGACAGAACAAAGGATTAGTAGGAATGAGAAAACATATTTTCCGCCAAATTTATCTGTTAGAATCCCCATTGGCAAACGCATTACAGCTCCTGTCAGAATTGGTATACCTAGCAGCCAGCCAACCTGCACTACATTCCAATTAAAGATGCCTCGGTCTACCAGATAGGTTACTAAAACACCATTTAAGGTCCAACATGCAAAACATACTGTAAATGCAAGTGTGTTCAAGAATAATATCTTGTGTGATTCAATTAAGGAAGGAAAGTTTTTCATTTTACTTATATTTTTTCAGCAAACATAAGTAAAAATACTTATTAAAACTAAGTATTTTTGATGTTTGTACTTAAAAAGTAGAAACTTTTGAGAATAAGAAGTTGAAAGGGCTCTTTTTTATCGAATTGATATTAGTATATGGGAATATTTTGGGATTTTTCAGGTATAAAAAAAGTCCCTAGTTATAAGGGACCTTAATATTGTTTTATTTATGCTAATCTGTTTATATCAGTGAATACTCTTTTGCTTTGTTTGAAAGTTCCATAAGGTTTTTTGCCTTTAATTTTTTCATCAGATTAAAGCGATGGACTTCAACTGTACGTTTGCTGATTTGCAATGTTTCGGCAATTTCTTTGTTTCCCTGACCTTTCAATAAAAGATTGAGAATTTCTTTTTCTCTCTTTGTTATTGTTAAGTCATCTTCTAATTGTGGTTTTGGTTCTGCCGGTGCAGTGTCCACAGTAAGTTGGCCAATTAAAATTGAAGAAATATCTCCTGTAAAATATTTCCCGCCACTTGCCACAGTGTGAAGTGCTTTTAAAAATTCTTCTTTGCTAGAACCTTTTAATAGGTAACCATCGGCACCTGCTTTAATTGATTTTAAAACATATTCTTCCGATTCATGCATCGAAAGAACAATCACTTTTACTTTATTGTTTTGGCTACGTAATTTTTCTACAGCTTCTATCCCGGTTAGATTTGGCATTCTGATATCAACTATTAAAAGGTCAGGTTGAGTTGTGTTTACAACTTCAATGGCCTCCCGTCCGTCTGATGCTTCTCCAACTACCTCAATATTTTGTTCGCTTTCTAAAAGAGATTTTATGCCGTCTCTTACGAAGAAATGATCGTCAGCCAGCACAACTTTGATAGTGTCACTCATAAATTACGTAATTTAATTTGCTGATTATAGTACAGCTCTAATTAGAATTTTTACAAATATATGTAAAATTACTTATTTTTAATTTTGATTTTCAATTGGGATATTGAAAGTTATTCTGGTTCCCTCGTTTGGTATAGAATTTATAAAAACTCTACCGTTGATGTATTGGGCTCTTTCTTTCATAAATAATAAGCCCATGCCAGATTCGCTGTTTCTTTTCTTTTCCACTTTTGCCATTTCAAATCCTTTTCCATTATCGTCGATGGTAATACTAAGTATTTTTTCACTGTGGGATAGTCGCACAATTATGTGTGAAGACTCGGCATACTTTATGGCATTATTGATTGCCTCCTGTACTATACGATAGATGTTTATTTCAACTAAAGAATCCAGTCTTTTGTCAAAATCAGTTTTGTTGTAAATTTGGATGTTTTTTCCTGTGAGTTTCGAAAGTTCCTGAGCGAGTTTGCTCAGCGATGATACAATTCCATGGTCGCTCAATTCCGGTGGCATTAGGTTGAATGTTGCGGTCCGGACTCCTTTGATTATATCTAGGGCTAAGTTTTTTAAGTACTCTATTTTTTGTTCAGCTTTTTCTCTGTTGTCCAGGTCGATACTTTCCAAACTGAATTTTAGTCCTGTAAGCATTTGACCGATGCCATCGTGAATTTCCCGCGCAATTCTGTTTTGCTCGTTTTCCTGATTTTCAACGATTTTACTGGAAATAATTTTTTGCTGATTTAGTTTCTCTGCTGTATTTTCCTTATTCAAACGCTCCACTTCCTGCTCGGCATTTTTACGTATTGTTATGTTGAAGCAGATAATCAATAATTCTGATTCGTCTTTTTTGATATTCACAGGAATCATCGACATATCTAACCACAAAGATTCCTCATCTCTGGTGGTTATATTCAGCTCGCCCTGCCAGCCATTTCTTTGTCTTTCTGAGATAATTGTCTCGATGTAGTGCTGTTCATCTTCATTTTGGGATAATGCCTTGGCAAAGCTCGTTTCTTTATCGAAGATTCTGTTGTACTGCAATAGCTTTGAGAATTTTTCGCCCATGTGGATTATTTTTCCCCTAGGAGTAACTCGGCAGTACAGCAGTGTGTTTTCCATTGCATAGTGAAGTGATTTCAGTTCTTTCATGGATTCTTCTCTAGCAATGCTCATTATTTCTGAATCACGTGCGAGTTGCAGCGCTCTTTTTTCAGAGGAAAGTAGTTTAGAAATAAGGAGCTCGATTTTGTTGTTGGTGGGTCTGAATATCAAGAGGAATTCCAATAATAAAACCAACAGGGTAAAAGCTAATATTGCATATTCTGTGTTGCGTTGCAACGTAACTTTTTCTAAAGCCTCTCTCTCGTACTGCCCAACAATTTTGTTCATCTTGGTCAGAAAGACGTCTACGTTTTCAAGAATAATTGTAATTAATCTTTTGTTTTCAATGCTGTCTTTCTTATTGTTGTGGTTACTTGTGAATTTATGGGTATTAGCAACAATATTATCGAAATTAGGCTTTATCTCTTCGTACAGTTTGGAGAGAGTGGGACTTTTGGTCTTAGGGAAGTTAAGACTGTCACTTCCTTTTTCTAAGGCATTATGTATTGTTGTCCACTGGTCAAGTGTGTTTTTGATATCAGAAATCCTCTGGGTTTCCTTTGCCGGGTCAGTGGCTAAATTAAGTATCAAAACCTCTTTTGCCAGTTTCTGGCTAAGCATTCTTTGTTTTCCGGAAATATTAATCAGTCGTGAATCGTTGAACTGACTGTTTATGTTGTACTGGATTAGAAGTTGGCTCAGGAGTACAGTAATGGCAATAGTAATTAAAGCGAACAGGTACATTCGCTTTAATTTTTTGAAATTTAAATTACGGTTAGACCCTGTGTCTTCCATAGTTGTGATCACATTACAGTCCGAGTGCTTCTTTAATTAGCTCTAGATTTTCAGACCTATAGTTGATTTTTAAAGCTTCACGGTGTCCGTCTTCGGACATTTTATTCCAGGTCTTCAGAATAATATTTTTCAGTTTTTCTTTTTCATCCTGGTGTTTTTCGACAAAATCAGCCAGGTAAAATTCTAAAAACACAAGACAAATTACGTCTTCAAGAAGCTGTGTTTCCTCGTCTCTTTTCAATTGCTTCTTTTCAATTAGGAAGGAAACCCTATCAATGAATTCGTCGCTATAACCTGCTTTTTGCAGAATTGAAGCTGTGGTATCAGCATGAAATTTCTTTAGATCTGTTCGCCATTTCAAATAACCCACTCGATCCATTGGATAGGATTCTCGAGCAATTTTCCATCGGCAGATGTGCTGGGCCTTAGCTGCAATCTGAACTTCTTCAGAGGCATTAGGTTGGAAATCCATCAGTCTTTCGTACATCCTTTTGGAATAGATCAATTCTTTTGGGAAGCTATTGCCCTGGTAAATTTCAGTATTTGGATCTTGAGAATTTTCAGCATCGATCCATTCGCTGGCCTGGTTAAAGCGGTCGTTGTTCATGTTGTAAATTTAATAGACCAAAGATACATATTTATTCTACAAAGCCAATCAGCACCTGCTCATCAACTATCTTTACCGGGTAGGTTGCGATTTTTAAGTCGTCATTACCATTTAAATTCTTTCCGTCTTTCAGTGAAAAAGTGTTTTTGTGCAGTGGACATGCAATTTTAGGGATATCATCAGTTGAGCCAATCATTCCTCTGGACAGAACCATTTCCAGTTTGTGCGGACAAAGGTTTTGACAGGCATACCATTCTCCTCTTTTTTCAAAATTGATTACTGCAATCTGCTGGCCTTTGTATTTTATGCAACCGCCACCATCGGTAGGGAAGTCAGTTGTTTTTCCTGCATTGAACCATACTTTTACATCAGCTGGGTGTACGGTTTCGTATTGTTGAAGTATATTTTCCATAATTCTTGTCTTTTTTAGGTAATCAATTTTTAGTAAGGTCGTCTTTTACCAAGGTTTAGGAGAGATTTGTTCTCTTACAGGAACAAAAACAATATTATCGTCTCGGTCATCTGTGTTTGTAAAATGTTTAAAACGCTGTTGTAATTCCTGACTTTCCACAACCTCTGTCCATTCGCAGGAATAGGTATTAACTAAACCTTGCATTTCAGTGTCAAGTGTTTCGGCAATTCCCAGGCTGTCTTCGATAACTACTTTTTTTAGATATTCTAAGCCTCCTTCAAGTTTTTCTAGCCAGGTAGAAGTTCGAACTAAAGGTCCTGCAGTGCGTATATAATACATTAAGAAACGATCCAGATATTTAATGCAGGTTTCTCTGTCTATTTGTTCAGCAAACAAAACGGCATGTTTTGGGTTTGCTCCTCCGTTTCCACAGATGTATAAATTCCAGCCGCCTTCAACAGCGATAACCCCGAAATCTTTGCCTCTCGCTTCGGCACATTCTCTGATACAACCGGATACTCCACCTTTTATTTTGTGAGGTGAGCGAAGCCCTTTGTATCTGTTTTCTAAGTCGATTGCCAATGTTGTGCTATCATCCATGCCGTAGCGGCACCAGGTGTTACCCACGCAACTTTTTACTGTACGAAGGGATTTACCATAAGCATGGCCACTTTCAAATCCGTGGTCAATCAGTATTTTCCAGATCTCTGGTAAATCGTTTAATTCAGCACCAAATAAATCAATACGCTGACCACCGGTAATTTTTGTATATAAGTTGTATTTCTTTGCTATCTCACCCAAAACAATTAATTTTTCCGGGGTGATTTCTCCTCCTGCAACTCTTGGAACTATGGAATAGGTACCATTGCGCTGGATGTTTGCCAGGAAGCGGTCATTTGAGTCCTGAGCCGTAACGTGCTTGTTAGCAGTGTCGTTGTAGATGCTCGAAAAGATTGAAGACAGTACGGGTTTACATATTTCACAACCGTCTCCTTTTCCAACAATTCCCAATACTTCGTTGTGGGATTTAAATCTGTTGATTTTTACAATGTCATATAGTTCCTGTCTGCTGTAGGCAAAATGCTCACAGATAACGTCTTTTACTTCTTGTCCCAGAGATTTTTGTGTTTCTTTTACCAGATCGGTTACCAATGGCTTACATCCCCCGCAACCCGTTGTTGCTTTGGTAGCTTTAGTTACATCGGAAAGATTAGAACAACTGCCATCTTTGATTGAACCGCAGATAGCGCCCTTTGTAACGTTTTCACAGGAGCAAATCACCGCGGTATCCGGAAGGTCCAGTGCGCTTCCCATTGAAGAAGATTCTCCGCCTCTTGATCCCAATATTAAATCTTCAGGCTTAGCCGGCAGGGCCATTCCGTTGTTATAGATTTGGAAGAGTGAATTGTAATCGCTTGAATCACCAACTAGAATTCCTCCCAGTAATTTTTTTGAATCTTTGGTGATGTTGATTCTTTTATAGATGCCGCTTAGCTTGTTTTCGTATACGATGGCGGTAACACTTTCGTTTTCAATGAACGGATCCCCGAAACTTGCTACTTCAACCCCGATTAATTTTAATTGAGTGGACATGTCGATATGCTCACGCATCGTTTTTTCTCCCTCTAAAATTTGCTCTGCAGCTACATCAGCCATTTCGTAACCCGGAGCAACAAGACCATATATCATCTGGTTGTACAAGGCTACTTCTCCGATTGCGAATATTGCAGGGTCTGACGTTTGCATCTTGTTGTTTACGACAATCCCTCCGCGGACACCAATTTCCAGTCCGCAAGCTCTTCCCAGTTCGTCACGAGGTTTAATACCTGCCGAGATAACCAACATGTCTACTTTAAGCAATTCGTCTTCCTGAAACATCATACCGGTAATCTGGTCTTCACCGTCAATATACTGAGTGGATTTGTTCAGGTGTACTTTGATGTTAAGTTCTTCAATTTTGGCCTGAAGCATGTCACTGGCAACCTGATCCAATTGTCTTGGCATCAGGCGTGGAGCGAACTCTACTACATGTGGTTTTAAACCTAAATCCCGAACTGCTTTTGCGGCTTCCAAACCTAATAGTCCGCCACCTAGAACCGCGGCCTCAGTCGCACCTTTTATTTTTATTTTTTGAGCATAGGCCATGATGGCATCAAGATCCTCGATTGTTCTGTAAACAAAAACTCCTTCTTTTTCTACTCCCTGAATAGGCGGAACAAAAGCAGCTGATCCTGTAGCGAGAACTAAGTAATCATATTTATGGGTGTTGTCCAGGTGAGTGTGAATTGTTTTTTCTTCCCTGTTTATGTCTGTGATTAATTCAGAAGTATTTAATATGATGTTGTTTTCTTTGTACCAGTCTACAGTAGAAAGCGATAAGTCATCTGCTGTTTTTCCTGTGAAATACTCACTTAAATGTACGCGGTCATATGCGCGTCTCGGTTCTTCCCCAAATACGGTAATTTGATATTTTTCTTGTCCTGGCTTTGATATGAATTTTTCACAAAATTTGAAGCCTACCATGCCGTTTCCGACTACCACTATTTTAATCATAATATCGATAATTAAGTATTACAAGGCAAATATACGTATTAATACTTAGGTATAAATACTAATTTGTGATTTTGGGGATTATTTGCGGAATTGATAAAATGGGTTGGCTAAAAAGTGAATTAGGTAAAAAATGGTTGGGGTTTTTGTGTTTTTCGAATGAAAGCTTTTCGGCCTTACGGTTCTTAAGGTTATATTGGGAGGTATGATATTGCTTTAAGTATCTCGATTTTCTTTAAAAGAAAAAGACAGCTAATGTATTTAATACACTAACTGTCTTCACAATTAATAAATCGTTTTTCTATGTGTTTTTGAAATATTTTTTTTGAAACCAGAAGGCGGCATTTACCAGTGCTATCAAAGCCGGAACTTCTACCAATGGTCCTATAACCCCCGCAAAAGCTTGACCGCTATTAATTCCGAATACCCCAATGGCAACAGCTATGGCGAGTTCGAAATTGTTTCCTGTCGCTGTAAAAGCGATGGCTGTACTTTTTGAATAGTCGGCTCCGAAATGTTTGCCGATGAAAAAACTAACAACAAACATAAAAGTAAAGTATATAATCAAAGGAATCGCTATTCGGACAACATCCAATGGAATCTCTACGATTAGCTCTCCTTTTAGACTAAACATAACTATGATTGTGAATAACAATGCAATTAGGGTTATTGGAGATATAAAAGGAACGTATTTGTTTTGGAACCATTCTTCTCCTTTTAGGTAAATTAGCGTGTACCGACTTATGAATCCTAATGCAAAGGGAATTCCAAGGTAGATTCCTACGCTCTCTGCAATTTGAGCGATGCTGATGTTTACTTCAAATCCTGAGTATCCAAATAGGGGAGGGAGAATTGTAATGAAGATATAGGCATAAACGCTGTATAATAGCACCTGGAAAATACTGTTTAATGCAATAAGGCCGGCAGCATATTCCCTGTCTCCGTTGGCTAGGTCATTCCAAACAACGACCATAGCAATACATCGTGCCAATCCGATGAGAATTAGACCAATCATGTATTCCGGGTATTCATTTAAAAACAAAATAGCCAGTGCAAACATCAATATAGGCCCTATAATCCAGTTTAGGATAAGTGAAGCAGTTAAGACTTTGGTATTCTTAAATACAAAACCCATCTGTTCATATTTTACTTTTGCTAAAGGAGGGTACATCATTAATATGAGTCCAATTGCAAGTGGGATATTTGTTGTTCCACTTGAGAAGGAGTTTATAAAATCCCCGCTGGATGGGAAAATATTCCCTATTAGTACACCTATGACCATCGCCAGAAATATCCAAAGTGTTAAGTAACTGTCGAGAAAATTTAGTTTTTTT
This sequence comes from uncultured Flavobacterium sp., assembly GCA_964614445.1. Classification (GTDB taxonomy): domain Bacteria; phylum Bacteroidota; class Bacteroidia; order Flavobacteriales; family Flavobacteriaceae; genus Flavobacterium. The sequence continues at coordinate 50,840 of CAZTLN010000004.1, forward strand.
CTTTCGGCTGCCGGAGCGCAATTATTTGCTGACATAGTTACTTAATATTAGAGAAAACATACAACATTTCAGTCGCTATCTGGTTGCTTCTTTCGGCATATTTTTCAGCCTGTTGCGGGGTGTTGTCAAAGGCTTTTGGGTCTTCAAAAGTCACTGGAATTCTTTTCTCGGCACCTGCAATGAATGGACAGCCTTTGTCTGCGCTTGAGCAGGTAAGGATTGCTGCGAATTCAGATTCTGGGTTGAAATCGTCATCGTAGGTTTTTGAAAAACCTATTATTGGATGTTCGTTTGAAGCATATTTGATGCTGTAGATTGGGTTGCTTCCCTCTGCTATTGTTTTAATTTTAAAACCTGTTTTCTCTAATGTTTTCGCTGCCATAGGGAACATAGCTGTGGCCTCGGTTCCTCCTGAATAGCAATAAACATTCTCAATATTGAAATAAGCTGCGGCTGTTTGTGCCCAAACCTGAGACAAATGGCTTCTTCTGGAATTGTGAGTACAAATGAAGTTTAGACGTATTTGCTGATGGTTGTTTTTTTTGTCCTGAATGAAATCTATAAGAGGTTGCAGGATGTGTTTTCGTTCTTCGGAAATGGATGAGGTGTTTAAAGACGATATTTTTTTTTCGATCGATTCGAAAAGCGCAATCTTGGTTGGTGTCATTTTATTTAGAAATTTTGATTTTTAATTTAGCAACAGCTTCCGCCTGGGGTACAGCAGTTGGATTGGTTGTTCAGTTGGGATATTTTTATTCTGGGTTTAACTTTTGGAACCCCACATTGGTCTTCGGCAAGGCAGGCAGTCTGCTTGTTAAGCAGGGTGAAATTGTTGCCATCGTATCCTAAATCGTACTTGCCGATGGTTTCAGATTGGTATTCCACCTCAATGTCGAAATCCTCGATTCCTAAAACTTTTTCGGATAAGGCTATGATTTCCAATAATTTTCCTGGTTTTAGACGGTGGTCAATATCATTTGCATTCCAAAGCTGGAAGCTTACTACATTTTCTTTGCGCACTGTACCTCCGCAGTCAATAAAATTTTTGGTAATCAGGCCAACTTCGGTTACGTGAAAATGTTCTGGTACGAAACTGCCGTTTGGCAATCTGAAAGATACATTTTGCGAGGTGCCTAATATTGTTTTTACTTCTGATAATTTCATAATTGGTGTTTTTATAAATCTAACAACATAGTTTTTCCTTGTTTTTAAGATGGGTGTCGATATCCTGAAAAAACATTTTAATTTTTTCAAAACCTGTTTCATCCAGACAATAGCAGATGGTATTTCCTTCAAAGTTTCCTTTGATAAGTCCTGCATTTTTTAATTCTTTCAAATGTTGGGATATGGTTGGTTGGGCCAGAGGTAGCTCATTAACAATATCGCCGCAAACGCAACTATCCACACTCATAAGGTATTGGATGATGGCTATTCTGGCCGGATGTCCAATAGCTTTGGTCAGGATAGCTAGCTCGTTTTGCTGATTGGTAAAATGTTCGGTTTTGGTAATTCCCATTAAAATATTTTTATATTGCAATATTACGATAAAAATACCAGAAATAAAAAAAATCCTCCTTTTGTTGCTGTTAAAAAGAAGGATTTAGGAATAAATAAAGTATGATGTATTTTTCTTAATTAAATAGGATCTTTCGGAATTGCATGGAAACCAATCGACTTAACATTTTTTTCTACTTCGGCAACACTAACCACCTTGTCCGCATATACCGTGAATTCGCGAGGGAATATATCAGTGTTTACTATCACTTCGCTGATGCCGTCGATACCTAATATTTTGCTTTTGATAGCTTCTAAATCCAGATTTTCTTTAGCGTCTGTGCCAAAGATTTTTCCTTGTTCTCCGGGGATAATATTATCTTTTAAAAGGCTCATATTTATAATTATTTAGGTTATTAAGCTTGATTGGGAAATTCATAGAATAGATTTCTTTACCTTAAATTTAAAGAATTATGTCTTATTATCATCAATATTATTCAAGCTATTTTTTAAAAAAAATCGTTACTATTTTTTATCTAAAAAAAAAATCGAGGTAATTAGTGGTATAATCAGAAAAACTGTTACTATTGAAAACTATAATGTCTTTTAAATCAATTTAATATGTTTTTACCTTAAAAATTCTTAACTTGGGGTTATTAGATTTGATGTCCTAAATTTTAAACTTGGTAAAGATGAAAGATAAAAAAAGTAAGTCGGAAGACGAGGAAAACAAAGTACCGGATTCTCTTTTGTATCCACCTAGTGAGGATATTTATAAGCAATTTCGCAAAGAAAGTGATATTAATCCGGAAGATATTACGAAGAAAAAGATAGCTGTTGAAATCAATAATACCCGAGAATTGAACGAGAAAGATTTTGAGGAAGATGTAGCAGCTGGAGATTTGGATATACCGGGTTCAGAACTCGATGATGAACAGGAAATGATAGGAAGCGAAGACGAGGAAAATAATTATTACAGTCTTGGCGGTGATAACCATCATGATCTCGAGGAAAACAACGATTGATTAACAGTTTTATGGAATCCTAATTCCATAGAAACAAATAAAATTTAAGTTGTAAAAAAGATGCAGAATGATTTTCAGGATATTATAATAAAAAAGGGGTTTAAACCCCTTTTTTTACGCTGTTATCCAGATTATATTTTCTTTACATATTGCGTTATGATAACAATCTGCTGACCGTCTACTTTTCCTTCAATATATTCGGCATTTTCATGGTCCAGACGGATATTTCTCACTGCGGTTCCCTGTTTGGCAACCATACTGGAACCTTTTACCTTAAGATCTTTAATTAAAACCACCGAGTCTCCGTGTTCCAAAACCACGCCATTGCTGTCTCGATGAACAATTTTGTTTTCGTCATCTTCACCTTCTCCGGTTGCTTTTGCCCAATCTAAAATATCGTCTTCCAGATACATCATGTCCAGTAATTCCTGCGGCCAACCTTCTGCACGCATACGGCTCAACATTCTCCAGGCTACCACCTGAACCGGAGTGTGCTCACTCCACATGCTGTCGTTTAAACATCTCCAGTGGTTTAAATCTTCGTGTCCCGGATTTTCTATTTGGTCAATACAGGTACTACAAGCCTGGATTGCCTCATCAATTCCTCCTTTTCTTGTTGGAAGTACCTCATAAACTTTAAGGTTTTCGGTAGTTCCACAAAGTTCACATTTTCCTCCGCTTCGTTTGTTTAATTCTCTTTCTATGCTCATTATAGTTCAGATTGAAATTTTTTTTGCGAAAGTACGCTTATTAAGTACCTTTTGCAAGTTGATGGATGTGCTTGGGGTCGATTCGTGAATTCTATCTGGTTTTTTACTTGACTCTAACGGCTTTTGGAACCAGCATTTGGTATTCACCACCATTGCGGATTACATCTCTGACGATGCTGGAACTAATATAGGAGGTGCTGGCAGCGGTGAGTAAAAAGACTGTTTCAATTTTTGACAAATGCCTGTTGGTGTGTGCGATGGCTTTTTCGAACTCGAAATCGGCGGGGTTTCTCAGACCTCGAAGGATAAAATTGGCGCCAATTTTTTTGCAAAGATCGATGGTCAGTCCTTCGTAGGTAATTACCGAAATCTTAGGCTCGTCTTTAAAAGTCTCTTCAATAAACCTTTTTCGATCTTCTAATGGGAACATGTATTTTTTATCGGCATTAATTCCTATGGCAATCACGATTTCATCAAAAAGGGGAATAGCTCTTTTGATAATGTCCTCGTGACCTGAAGTTATGGGATCAAACGATCCCGGGAATATAGCTTTTTTCATTATAGGTTCTTGTTTAATTGGTTTTCGATTCGCTTATCAGGGATAATCCATATTAGGGCAACAAATATGTAAAGGAGTCCTGATATCCAGGTGGAAACAAAGGCCAATGGAATTGCAGCTGCATAACAGGCTAAGGAGAGTTTTCCTTTCTTGTCGTCTTTGACTGCCTGATGCAGTGTGGACTCTTTTCCGTGTAATTGAATCAGTTTGTTTTGTAAAAGGGTATAGGTAATGGCACTCATCAATAATACGATACCATAAATGCACATGGGAACGATAGAAAAATGCTGTTCTCCAATCCAGCTGGTAGTAAAGGGGATAAGTGAAAGCCAAAAAAGCAAAAGCATATTGAACCACAAAACAGCTCCATTGACAGTTTTTACTGTCTGAAACATATGATGGTGGTTGTTCCAGTAGATTCCGATATAGGCAAAGCTTAATAAATAACTTAAAAATACAGGAATCAAAGGAATCAAAGCATTAAAACTACTTTCATGAGGTGCTTTAATTTCGATTATCATTATCGTAATGATAATGGCTAAAACACCATCACTGAAGGCCTCAACTCTGCTTTTGTTCATTTTTTTTTTTTTTTATTTTTTATGCCAAAGCTAATTCAATGGCATTGGTAAACAAATCTTCAAGTGCAATTCCGGCGGCTTTTGCCTGTTGCGGTATCAAACTTTCTGTTGTTAGTCCCGGAATGGTATTCATTTCGAGCATATGAGGCTCACCGTTGACAATAATAAATTCCGAACGGGAGAAGCCCTTCATCTTCAATACTTCGTAGGCGCGTTTGGCAATGGCACCCACTTTTTGAGTCATCTCCTCAGAAAGTCGGGCCGGTGTAATTTCCTGAGATTTTCCCTGATATTTAGCCTCGTAATCAAAGAAATCATTTTCAGAAACGATTTCTGTGATAGGTAAAACGATAATTTCGCCCTGATAATTGATAACACCCACAGAAACTTCGGTGCCGTCAAGGAAACTTTCGATGATAATTTCATTGTCTTCTTTGTAAGCATTGTCGATCGCTGCAGGCAATTCGGCTTCGGTTTTTACCTTAGAAATTCCAAAACTCGATCCGGCTTTGTTTGGTTTGACAAAGCAAGGCAGTCCAACTTTTCCAATGATTTCAGCGGTATTTATAACATCGCCCTGATTTAAATAATAGGAGATTGCTGTTTTGATTCCATAGGGTTTTAAAACAGAAAGTAGATCTCTTTTGTTGAATGTCAGAGCAGCCTGATAGTAATCGCAGGAAGTTTGCGGAATGCCCAATAATTCAAAATAAGCCTGCATTAGTCCGTCTTCGCCAGGAGTTCCGTGAATGGAGTTGAAAACGCAGTCAAAACTGATTTTGGTTCCGTTTACCATTATAGAAAAGTCGTTTTTGTCAACTGGATATTCATTTTCAGCCTCATCTACATAAACCCATTTTTCTCTGAATATATGGATACGAAAGCCGTTGTATTTTGATTTGTCCAGGAATTGGTATACTACGTTACCGCTTATAAGTGATATCTTGTACTCACTCGAATAGCCGCCCATGATTATGGCAATGTTTTTCATTTAGTGTCTTTTGTTTTATCAAATTGAAATATTTTTCCCTTTCATTCCGTTTTGCCACAGTAAAAACCCGGATTTGTGCCTGATTTTTTCTTGCTGCGACTTCTCCTTATTAGGGGAAATAAATCCTCGTTTTGTTTAGCGTTTTCTGAGAATTTGAATAAACAAAATTATCATTTTTTTTGAAACGAAATACCTTTATCTTTGTCTCCAAATTAAAATAAGTATATGAGTTTACGCAATTACCTTAAGAGTCGAGAGTTCTTTACCCAGGTGTTTTTGGCAGGTTTGATTCTTGCTGTTTTGGGATACCTGTTTATGCATTGGCTGACTTTTACTACTGATCACGGTCATGAAATCATCGTGCCCGATTTAAGTAAGCTTACCGAAGAGCAGGTTGAAGATAAATTGGACGATCTGGATTTGGATTATGTGTTGCTTGACAGCGTAGACTACCGAAGTGACTATCCTAAATACAGTGTGGTTCAACAGGATCCGCTGCCTGGAGCCCATGTTAAGGTGGGGAGAAAGGTATATATTAAAATAAATAGTTCAGGGTTTACCTCGGTGAGAGTTCCTGATTTGATCGAAAAAACGTATCGTGAGGCGGTACCTACGCTTAAGGCATTGGGACTTGAAGAAGGAACCATAACCTACATTCCTAATTTGGGGAAAGATATGGTTTTGGAAATGCGTTACAAAGGAAGAAATATAAAACCCGGCGATAAGGTATTGAAATCATCTAAAATCGATTTGGTTTTGGGCGATGGCAATGCCAGTTATGAAGAAGATGTCGTTAATGATACGATTCAAAGTCCAATAGAAGAAATGCCAAATGAACAATAATATTGAGCCGATTGATTTAGACGAAGAGGAATTATTTGAACATTATCGGTTTGAAGTTCCAAAGGGACAGGCTTTTTTGCGCATTGATAAATATCTGATGGGACTAATTCCCAATGCCACCCGTAATAAGATTCAAAATGCGGCCACCGAAGGGAATATTTATGTCAATGATATTCAGGTAAAATCCAATTACAAGGTAAAACCTTTTGATGTTATCACCATCATGCTGACGCATCCGCCTTTTGAAAATCATGTTCTGCCCGAAAATATCCCACTAAATATTGTCTATGAAGACGATGCGCTCCTGCTAATAAATAAAGAGCCGGGCTTGGTGGTGCATCCTGGTCATGGCAATTATACCGGGACCCTGGTAAATGCACTGGCTTTTCATTTTGAAAATCTGCCCATGAACAGCAGCGAACGGCCCGGACTGGTGCACCGCATCGACAAGGATACCTCAGGTTTATTGGTTATTGCCAAAACCGAAGCTGCCATGACCCACCTGGCTAAACAGTTTGAGGCCAAAACTACCGAGAGGGAATATGTGGCTTTAGTATGGGGAAATGTCAAGGAAGATCATGGAACTATTGAGGGGAATCTGGCCCGACATCTGAAAGACCGGATGCAAATGGCTGTTTTTGACGATCCCGAAATTGGAAAACCGGCCATAACCCACTATAAAGTTTGGGAACGTTTTGGCTATGTTACCTTGGTTTCCTGTATCCTGGAAACGGGAAGAACGCACCAAATCAGGGCTCATATGAAACACATCGGGCATCCGCTGTTTAATGACGAGCGTTATGGAGGGCATATCATCCTCAAGGGAACGACATTTACCAAATACAAACAATTTGTAGAAAATTGTTTCAAGGTTTTGCCAAGACAGGCCCTGCATGCCAAGACCCTTGGTTTTGTTCATCCCACAACCGGTGAGATGATGCGTTTTGATACCGAATTACCCGATGATTTCAGGGAATGCATTGAAAAATGGCGCAATTACTCTAAATCACATCATACCGAAGAAGAATAAAAAAAAATCTGATTGCCTGACAATCGGATTTTTTGTTTGGAATCGAAACGGTTCTACCACAAATGGTGCACTTCGTTTTTGATGTATTTTTCGTAAATCGCGTTCATGGCTGCAATTTTATCGGCAGTCAGGACCGGCATATCATAAACCGAAAGGTTAGAAAGTACCTGCCCTTCGTTTGAAGCTCCCGGAATGATACAGCTTACCTCTTTGAAACTCAAAATCCATTGCAGTGCCATCGGTGCAAGATTTGGCGTGTCCGGAAATAAGGCTTTCAGTTCTTCCACGGCTTTCAATCCCAAATCATAGTTGATTCCCGAAAAAGTTTCTCCCTTGTCAAATGCAGCTCCCTCACGGTTAAAGTTGCGGTGATCCTGTGCGCCAAAGGTTGTTGCCGGGCTGAATTTTCCTGTTAGGAGTCCGCTCGCTAGAGGAACTCTGGCAATGATACCAATGTCTTTTCTTTGAGCCTCCCTGAAAAATAGTTCCGAAGGACGCTGACGGAACAGGTTGAAAATAATCTGCACGGTAGTAACGTTTGAATATTCAATGGCCTTAAGGGCTTCTTCGACCTTTTCTACGCTCACACCCAAATGCTGGATTTTTCCCTGCTCCTTAAGACGGTCAAACAATTCGAATATTTCAGGGCGATAATAAACCTCTGTAGGAGGGCAGTGAAGCTGAATTAAATCCAGGGTTTCCAATCCCATTCTTTTAAGGCTGTCCTCGACATATTTTTGCAGCACTTTAGGCTGATAGCCTTCGTTCACATGCGGACTGATGTGTCTCCCGCATTTGGTGGCGATATAAACGCGCTCCGATCGGGAACGTACCACGCGTCCTACAGCGGTTTCGCTGAGACCGTTTTCATACACATCGGCAGTGTCAATAAAATTCACCCCCTGATCGATGGCAGTATTGATCAGTTTGTCGGCAGAGGCATTGTCAAATGGCGATCCCCATTTTCCGCCTACCTGCCAGGTTCCCAGAGAGATTTCAGAGATATTAAAATTGGTTTTACCCAGTTTTCTGTAGTTCATATTTTTTATTTTAGATTTTTAATAGGTTTTCAATTGCTTTTTTAATGAGCGGCTCCATCACCTCATATCCCTGTTCGTTGGGATGAACCCGGTCGTCAGAATAGCTTTCTTTCATCCCCATATGTTCGTCGACCATGGCTGAATAGTAATCTACAAAAGTGATTGATTGCTGCAGTGCATAATTTCTAATCAAATCGTTAAGGGCCTTAATTTCGGCTGCCGGTTGCTGTTTGGGGTTCCAAAATAAGTAATTGGTCGGAAGTACCGAACAAAGAATCACTTTTATTTGGTTTACCCTGGCCAGTTCGGTCATCGACCTGAGATTGTTGAGAATCATTTCGAGGGTAGCTGGGCCCGTATTGCCCGCAATATCGTTTCCCCCTGCCAGAATCACAACGATCTTTGGTTGCAGATTAATGACATCGGCCCGAAAGCGAATCAGCATCTGGGGGCTGGTTTGCCCGCTGATGCCACGGTTCACATAATTGTTTTTTGAAAAAAAATCAGGACGCCTGTTTTTCCAGAATTCGGTCACCGAATCCCCATAGAATACCACGCGGTTTGCTTCGCTTTCAGCCAAGGCCAAATTGGCATTTTCGGCCTGGTATTTTTTTAGGTATGGCCAATCTTGTGGCTGGGCACCTCCGCTCATTTTGTTCTTCCTTAGCAATAATTGTCAGTTGCAAATCTAACAAAATAATCGCTATTGCCTAGGAGGATTTTATGGGCTGAAAGGGAAAGTTAGCTGCAATGGTTGCAGTAGTCAAACAGTAAGTTTCTGTAAGAAAATAATATTCCATTTTAGTATTAGAAAATCCATTGGTCTACATCATAAAGCCAATGGACTTCATTTTAGTGTCAATGGTAAAATAGATTAAGCTATTGATAACAAGTTGACTACCTTAGATTGTGTTTTTAAAAAATGGATTTGATTTTGGTCTGCCAAAAATGGGGTTGGTTCCTAAAAACAGGACCAAAAAATGACGTTTGTAAGATTTGTATTTCATAAAATAAATACAAAATGCAGTTAGAAGTTTTTTTTCATCCTTTAATCGAAAAGGCGATAAAAAAGAAATATTAAGATTTAATTAAGAAGTAAATTAGATGGAATTTTATTGTATGCCCCAAATAAATTAAGATTCTTTTTATACCACAAAAGAGCGATTTTTTCTTATCGAAAGCCTACAAGACTTCAATTGCAAATACCGCCACATTTAATTCCTTATTCAGAATTGCGATTATTCATTATAGCGTTTGTTATTTTATTATTCATTTATTAATTCAATCAGGTATGAAAACAGTCTTACCCAAATTCATGACGTTCTGTTTCTTTTTTGCGAATCTATTAATTGCAAATGTGGTTTTAGGACAGGCCACTATTCAAACAGATCTGCTGGACTATCCTCCAGGTAGTACGGCTTACATTACCGGTTCCGGCTTTACCCCCGGAGAAACCGTGAGCTTACAGGTGCTCCATGTTGGTGAGGGCGATGACCTCACCAGCCCCACAGGATCCCACCTTCCATGGGAAGTAGTTGCCGATGGCAATGGTAATATTTCTTCTACCTGGATTGTGCCTTTGGATGAGGATGAGCTAGGGGCCACATTATTGTTGAAAGCAGATGGTCTTACAAGTGGATTACATGCGGAGTGGGAGTTTTATGATGGAAATATTACAATTAGTCCATCGACAGTTTGTACAGGTGGTTCAGTCTCGATGACAGCATCTGGTGGTTCAGGGTGGACTAATTATAAGTTTTATAAGGAAAATGGAGATATTGATATTTTAGTTCAAGATAATAATTCAGATACTTACAACATTAATTCAGTGTCATCTTCTGACTCTGGGAGTTATTATGTTATTCAATCAAAAGAGGGTTCATCTCAAATGAGTGAAACTGATCCATTAACTGTTTTAGCTGAAATTGCAGGGAATACAATTAGTGCAAGTCAAATAATCTGTGTTGATACTGCCCCTAATTCTTTAACAAGTGGTACATTATCAGGTGGCACTGGTTCATATAGTTATAGATGGCAGGTAAGCACTAATAACGAAGATTTTGATAATATAAATGGGTCTTCCGGAGCTAACTCCACTTATTCACCACCGGCTTTGACACAAACAACTTATTATAGAAGAAATGTTACTTCAGGTTCTTGTACATCCTCTTCAAATGTGGTGACTATCTTAGTAAACAGCTCCACAACATGGTATGCAGATGCAGATGGTGATGGATATGGGAATCCTGCTGTAAGTATGGCGGCTTGTGCTCAGCCATCTGGCTATGTTGTAGACAATACGGATTGTGATGATAATGATGCGAATGAACATCCAGGTCAGACATGGTATATCGATGCAGATGGGGATGCTTATGGAGGCTCAATCATGACACAATGTGAACGCCCAGTAGATGGATTCTTGTTATCTGAATTGAGTGGTACAGATGATTGTGATGATAGTGAGATAGCCATAAATCCTGGAGCACAGGAAATTTGTGATGGTATCGACAATGATTGTGATGGTTTCATAGACGATGAGGATTCGAGTATTGATACCACAACACAGACCGCTTATTATCCTGATTCGGATGGTGATGGTTATGGTGATTCCAATAGTAGTAGTACTCTGGCTTGTATTGCTCCTGATGGATATGTTACTGATAACACTGATTGTGATGATTCAGATGCAGATGAATATCCTGGTCAGACATGGTATATCGATGCAGACGGAGATGATTATGGTGGTTCGAGTGTGACGCAATGTGAAAGACCAACAGACGGATTCTTATTATCCGAGTTGTCAGGTAATGGTACAGATGATTGTGATGATTCAGATGCAGATGAATATCCTGGTCAGACATGGTATATCGATGCAGACGGAGATGATTATGGTGGTTCGAGTGTGACGCAATGTGAAAGACCAACAGACGGATTCTTACTATCCGAGTTGTCAGGTAATGGTACAGATGATTGTGATGACAGTGATGCGGACGAATATCCGGGTCAGACATGGTATATCGATGCAGATGGGGATGACTACGGAGATCCGACAGCAGTAGTACAGTGCGAACGCCCAACAAATGGATTTCTGTCCTCTGAATTGAGTGGTACAAATGATTGCGATGATAGCAATGCTTTAATAGCACCTGACACACCAGCTCCAACAGGAGAAGCAAGTCAGTCGAGATGTGCAGGTTCTCTCCTGAGTGATCTTTCAGTTAGTACCATCACTGACGGTACCATTGTTTGGTATGATGGGGATAGTATGAAAATTGATTCAGATCCTTTATTGGTAAATGGAACTACATACTATGCCGCTCAAAAGATAGGAGATTGCCAAAGTCCAGATCGTTTGGCAATTACTGCAACAGTAAATCCATTGCCAAATAATGTTACTACCGGTTTTACTGGGGGAACCATTTGTTACGGGGAAGACGGCATATTAAAATATGATGCTAATAATACTGGTTTTGCTACTCCACATACCATTTACTATACTGATGGTAGTACGACTTGGAGTAAAGAAATCACAACTGCTGATGCAACCTCTTTTGCTGTACAAGTTAAACCGACTGTAACGACAACTTATACCTTGACAAAAATCGTGGATGGGAATGGTTGTGAACGTACATCAGATTTTGGAAAATCTAGCGCGAAAATTACGGTAGATGATAAACCATCAATAGCAGATATAACTTCACCAGATGCAGTATGTTCAGGCAGCGACTTAAGTTTAAGTACCCCGACAGTAACCGATAATGGTTCAACAGTGAGCAGTGAGGGTTGGGAACTTGAAACAGGAGTCGGAACTGATGAATTTGTACCTTTTGGATCGCCATACACAGTTTCATTTGCTGATAACGGCAAGAAAATAAGATACTCTGCAACAAATGGTTGTGGAAAAACTACCAGCAATGCAGTGGCTATTACGGTAAAAGATAAGCCTTCAATAGCAGATATAACTTCACCAGATGCAGTATGTTCAGGCAGTGATTTAAGCTTAAGTGCACCGTCAGTAACCGCTAATGGTTCAATAGTTAGCAGTGAGGGTTGGGAACTTGAAACAGGAGTCGGAACTGATGTATTTGCATCTTTTGCATCGCCATACACAGTTTCCTTTGCAGATAACGGCAAGAAAATAAGATATACTACAACAAATGGATGTGGAACAACTACCAGCAATGCAGTGGCTATTACGGTAAATGACAAACCATCAATAGCAGATATAACTTCACCATCAGCTGTTTGTTCAGGTAGCGACTTAAGTTTAAGTGCACCGACAGTAACCGCTAATGGTTCAACAGTAAGTAGCGAGGGTTGGGAATTTGAAACAGGAGTCGGAACTGATTTATTTGCATCTTTTGCATCGCCATACACAGTTTCCTTTGCAGATAACGGCAAGAAAATAAGATATACTGCAACAAATGGATGTGGAACAACTACCAGCAATGCAGTGGCTATTAAGGTAAATGACAAACCATCAATAGCAGATATTACTTCACCAGATGCAGTATGTTCAGGCAGCAACTTAAGTTTAAGTGCACCGACAGTAACTGCAAATGGTTTAACAGTAAGCAGTGAGGGTTGGGAATTTGAAACAGGAGTCGGAACTGATGAATTTGTACCTTTTGTATCGCCATACACAGTTTCCTTTGCAGATAATAGTAAGAAAATAAGATACTCAGCGACGAATGGTTGTGGAACAACAACCAGCAATGCTGTGGCTATTACGGTAAATGATAAGCCTTCAATAGCAGATATTACTTCACCAGATGCGGTATGTTCAGGCAGCAACTTAAGTTTAAGTACACCGACAGTAACTGCAAATGGTTTAACAGTAAGCATTGAGGGTTGGGAACTTGAAACAGGAGTAGGAACTGATGTATTTGCATCTTTTGCATCACCATACACAGTTTCCTTTGCAGATAATGGTAAGAAAATAAAATATTCAGCGACGAATGGTTGCGGAACAACTACCAGCAATACAGTGGCTATTACGGTAAATGATAAGCCTTCAATAGCAGATATTACTTCACCAGACGCAGTATGTTCAGGCAGTGATTTAAGTTTAAGTGCACCGACAGTAACTGCAAATGGTTTAACAGTAAGCATTGAGGGTTGGGAACTTGAAACAGGAGTCGGAACTGATGTATTTGCATCTTTTGCATCACCATACACGGTTTCCTTTGTAGATAACGGCAAGAAAATAAGATACTCTGCAACAAATGGTTGTGGAACAACTACCAGCAATGCAGTGGCTATTACGGTAAAAGAACTTCCTCTAATAATTACTAATCCAGTGGGTGAATCTTTGGTATACGGTTGTAATGCTCCTGAATTAAGTATAAAAGCTAGTTTTGAGAATATAGAATATAATTCAGCCATTTCATATCAATGGTACAAAGCAGAGAATGCAAATGGTGACAATTCAATTGCTATATTGGGAGAAACAAACAGCACTTATCAAACACCTCATAATTATATTGTAGGAAATTATTTTTACTATGTTGTAATAAGTGCAAATTCCTGCCCGGTACAAAGCAATGTAGCTACGGTATCGATTACTCCGCAAATAGCAGCTGCAGTTGGAGATATATACTATACTGGACCCACAAGTGCTTGGACTAGTTCTTCTACCAGCAATACTGCAACGGTAACTCTTTCAGCAACAATTAAAAATAGTCAACCTTGTGGAGATATCAGAACAGCACGTGTAACATTTACGATTGACGGTAAAGCGGTTCCAAGCGCAACAAATTTGCCGGTAGACTTCATAGATCCAAATTATCCGGAGAAAGGAGGTACTGCATCTGCAATTGTTCAGTTGAATATTGGGAATGCTGGTGGAGATATATTTGATATTGGCGTGGAACTTTCTGGTAATTATACGGATGGTATTTTTAATGAAGATGCATCTATAACTGTTGTAAGGTCAAAACCAGGAGGTTTGATATCTGGAGATGCAAAATTATGTAATGAGAATTCAGTTGGATATGTTAAGGGAGCAGCTGATAAAAAAGCGTCTTTAAATTTCTATGTAGAATACGTGCAAAAGGGTAAAAACATTCAAAACCCTAAAGGTAAAGTGACCTTAAAGGTTAAAAGTTACAATAAACCTGATGGTTCTGTGGATACCCAATTACATTACTATTTGATAAGAAGTAATGCAATTGCTGGTTTAAATATTACTAAACCAACTGCTACTTTCTCAGGAAAAGCTAATATCGCTGAGTATGATTACATAAAAGGGACGACAACTCCTATTGAAGGGAACTGTCAAATGGTGTTAGATCTTGAAGGTGATCTTGATCAATTGGGTGTAACTATTCAGCGAAATGGAGGAGGAGTTTGGTATTCCAATAATTGGGAAAATACAAAAACAGTTATGACTGCTATTTGCGGTGGTGACGTTAATGTAACCGGTGCATCTGCTGCCAAAACCACGGACTCAAGTAAGACGGCTGTTACAGCAGCGGTAGAGTCAAATTTTGAGCCAGTTGGTTTCGATGTCATCACCTATCCTAATCCGTCCAGCGATCAGTTTAGCATAGCGGTCAGCGGAGGCGGTACCGAGATGGTAACAGTACAGGTTTATGATATGCTCGGCCGCATGGTGTTGCAAAAAGAATCCAGTGAAGGTCAGACCATCAGCTTCGGTGAGGGATTGCCTATGAGTACCTACATCGCTGTGGTGACTCAGGGAGCCAACAGTAAAACAATTAAACTGGTAAAACAATAGGAGTTTACCATTGATTTTCAATTAAGCCAACTCGGGAGAGTTGGCTTTTTTATTTGCAAAGGATTTTGTTTGAAGTATTGAAAAATAGCCTTTTATAAGTGTGTTTTAATGGGTGGTTTTTCATACAAATACGATTTTAAACCGTTGGTCTACAGTAGGCTGTGGTTTAACGATTTTTTTTACTGTTTCGTCGAAAAGGCGGTTGCTGAGGTTGTGGTTGATTTTTTTAATAAGTATTTTCACTATGGATTTTAGATAAAAATTTAGTTGTTACACGCTCAAAATCCACTTCCTTCTGGCTCCAAATCAATTTTCCAGAGAAGACATATCGGAAATTTTAAAAAATTAAAAACATGAAAAGAATGCAGCCCCATGCTAACTTTTTTATGAATTTTATTGTATTCATTTTAAAAGTTTTACCTACTAACTTTTTAAAACTAAGCTGTCTTTTAGGCTTATTTTTTACTGTTGGACAGGCCTATGCACAAACCCCTCAGGCTATTCCTTATCAGGGTGTTGCCCGTAATGAAAGCAGTGAGCTATTGGCTTCGCAAAATATCAGTCTGCGCTTTACTATCAGGAATGGAAGTGAGAGCGGAACGATAGTTTACCAGGAAACTCACAAGTTAACAACTTCCAATCTTGGTTTGTTTAACACTAATATTGGTGCGGGTAGCCCTGTTATTGGTACCCTGGCTGCTGTAAATTGGGGTTCAGGAGCCAAGTTCCTGCAGGTGGAAATGGATGTTAATGGAGGTTCCGCCTTTATTGATATGGGGACTGCCCAGTTCAATAGCGTACCATATGCGCTTTATGCCGAAAAGTCAAATACTACTGCCGCCGATCTGGGACTTGAAAATGTAGATAATACTTCCGATAGCGATAAACCGGTTTCCACCGCTCAGCAAACGGCTTTAAATTCTAAGGAAGATCTGATTAACAAGTCTTCCAATGTCAACTTGGGTACCAGTGATGTTTTATATCCAACTCAAAATGCGGTTAAATCATATGTTGATGTCGGTGAAGGAATTCTTCAGGATAAAATAGATGCAGAGGAAAGCAGAGCTAAACTAGCTGAACAAGCCAATGCTACTAATATAGCTGATAATGCAACAGCGATCAGTGATGAAGCAACGGCTAGAGGGAATGCCGACACTACACTTCAAAATAATATAGATGCCGAAGCATCCACAGCCAGAGCCGCCGAACAAGCGAATGCCGATGCTATAGCTGATAATGCTTCAGCGATCAGTGATGAAGTAACCAGAGCTACAGCTGCAGAAGGAGCAATAGCTGCTGACTTGGCAACAGAAACTAACAATCGTACTACTGCCGATACAGCCTTACAAGGAAACATCGATGCAGAAGCATCAGCCAGAGCAGCAGGAGATGCAGCCAATGCTTCAGCGATCAGTGATGAAGTAACCAGAGCTACAGCTGCAGAAGGAGCAATAGCTGCTGACTTGGCAACAGAAACTAACAATCGTACTACTGCCGATACAGCCTTACAAGGAAACATCGATGCAGAAGCATCAGCCAGAGCAGCAGCAGATGCAGCCAATGCTTCATCGATCAGTGATGAAGTAACCAGAGCTACAGCTGCAGAAGGAGCAATAGCTGCTGACTTGGCAACAGAAACTAACAATCGTACTACTGCCGATACAGCCTTACAAGGAAACATCGATGCAGAAGCATCAGCCAGAGCAGCAGCAGATGCAGCCAATGCAACAGCGATCAGTGTTTTACAGTCAGAACAGTCTACTCAGAATGCTGCTATTGCTCTGAATACCGCTAAGGTTGGTATCACAACAGCTCAGGCAGATGCTATCGTAGCTAATACTGCTAAGGTTGGATTAACTTCCGAGCAAGTGACAAAACTTAGTAACACCAGTGGTACAAACACAGGAGATCAGGATATATTAGGAATTGCTGCCAATGCAACAGCAATTGATGCTTTACAGTCAGAACAAATAACACAGAATAATGCGATTGCTCTGAATACCGCTAAGGTTGGTATCACAACAGCTCAGGCAGATGCTATCGTTGCTAATACTGATAAGGTTGGAATCACCCAGACTCAGGCAGATGCTATTGTTGCCAATACCGCTAAAGTTGGAATCACAACAGCTCAGGCTAATGCCATAATTGCAAATGGAACGGCTATCACAAATGAGGTTACAAGAGCAACAGCTGCTGAATCTCAAAAAGAAAATTTATCTAATAAATCAACAAATGTTAACTTAGGGACAAGTGATGTTTTATATCCGACGCAAAATGCAGTTAAGACCTATGTTGATACTCAGATAGCGAATAACAGCGGCGGGTCTTCTTTATCAGCTTCAGTGGTAAGTGCAATTGGTTCTGCGCCTACGGGGAATATGTTGATAAAAAATGAAACCGTAGAATTATCATTTACTGTTCCGGGTGCCACTACATCAGGGGTGGTAGTTGTTTCACCGACAGCGGGAACAATGCCTCAAGGAGCAATAATTGCATATGCGTATGTTAGTGCAAACGATACTGTAAAGGTGGCTTTTTTTACAACTTTAAATAATTTTAGTTTTGGCAGTGGTGGACAATTTCATATAAAAGTTATACAATAGTTTAAAAAGAAGTTTAAGAGGGTATCTTTACAAAATTATATAAATAGATGATGAATAATTAATTTAAGAAATTACAAATGAAATATTTATTTTTGATATTAACATTTTTATCCATTATAATTGGTGCTCAGGCTCAGAGTATCAGTCGCGATGTAATTTCAACAGCAGGAGGAATCTTAAGTGGTGGAAGTAATCAAATTACTTATACTATAGGTCAGGCCGTTTCTTCTTCTAGAATAGATAATATTGGTAAGTCATCAAAGTCTGTCAATAATACTGTTATTGCTTACGGTTTCCAACAACCTGGAGAGGAAATCATAACAGGGATGGTTGATAATGAAGTAATATGTGCAGGAAGCAGTTTTAGTCTTCCTTTTTTATCGCGTGATATTGGAAGCAATAATGTTTTTACTGCACAGTTGAGTAATGCTGATGGGAGTTTTGAAAATCCGGTGAACATTGGTACTCTTGAGGGTAAATCCAGTATGGGTGAAATTAATGTTACAATTCCGGATTATATAATGGGTGGAGCTGGATATAAGTTACGAGTAACGAGCAGTTCACCTGCTTATAAAGGCAAAAACAGCAATGCTCGAATAACAATTAATGTCGCAACTAATGCTATTACAATTACGATTCCTGATTTTATAAATAGTTTAAATGGGACAGCTGTCGATTTAGGAAGCTTTCTCCCTCAGGATGCGCCAATTAACGGAATTTGGTATGATACAGACCAGATAGGGACTTTGGTGGGAAGCGTTTTAGATCCTAATAATGTTGCTTCAGGGAATTATAGTTTCCTTTATACTGCAGAGACTGGTTCCTGTCCAATTAATTATGTTGTTAATTTAACAATTGATCAAAGTTTTGTATTGGGTTGTGGAAGTATTGAGGTACATAATGCCTTCACTCCAAATGGTGACGGAATTAATGAAAACTTCATTATTGAAAATATTACTGATAAGATATGTTATCCTCAAAATAGTGTACAAATATATGATAGGTGGGGGCAATTGGTCTATGAAACTGAAGAATATGATAATGTTAATAATGTGTTTACAGGTGAGTCGATGGGCACCAAAAAAGTAGGAGGGTCAAGTACGTTGCCAATCGGTACCTATTTCTATATCTTAAATTATACTTCAGTTGGTCTCCAAAGTGAATTGGTAACAAATACCAAGCAGGGCTATCTGTATTTAACTCGTTAATAGAAAAACCTATTTTGATCCGGTCAATAAATACAAGCCTTTGAGAATTTAATTGGTACTGTCAACAAATATTTATTCATCATTTTATTATTACCTTCCTTGTTGGATAATTATTACACTAGGATATATGATTTGGATCTTTTGATTATTAAGTATTATTAAATTTAAATATGCTAAAAAAAATCACTAAATTACAAGGTGTAAAATAAGTTTTAGTAGATATAATAATAGCAATAATCAGTAAGTTATGAAAAGACATGCGACAGCGATTTGGAAAGGATCATTAAAAGAAAAAGGGGGAACCCTTACCACACAGAGTAAGGTGTTGGATAATAAAAATTACTCATTTCATTCCCGGTTTGAAGAAGGGGAAGGAACCAATCCTGAGGAATTGATAGCTGCAGCTCATGCCGGCTGTTTCAGCATGCAACTTTCGGCATTCATAGGAGAGGCCGGCTTCCATCCTGAAAGTATTGAAACCAAGAGCGAGGTTACCCTTGTGGAAGGTTCAATCATTAGTTCGCATCTAAACGTTAAGGCTAAGGTTGATGGTATCAGTAACGAGACATTTCAGGATTTGGTATTAAGAGCCGAAAAGAATTGCCCCGTGTCAAAAGCATTAAAAATGGAGATTCGGTCCATGGCCACCCTTGTATAATAATTTAAACCATAAGAAAAGCTCGTTTTAAAACGAGCTTTTTTATTTTAAGAAAAATTGTTTCAGTCAAACAAGTCAGAAGACAGGTAGCGGTCTCCGCGGTCGCAGATGATGGCCACGATAACACCAGATTCGAGTTCTTCGGCTAATTTCAGAGCCACGGAAACAGCACCTCCACTGCTCATTCCGGCAAATACTCCTTCCTCGAGAGCAAGGCGTTTGGTCATCTCACGGGCTTCTTTCTCACTTACGTCAATCGTTCTGTCTACCTTAGACGCATCGTATATTTTTGGTAAATATTCTGCAGGCCATTTTCGGATTCCGGGAATCTGAGATCCTTCTGAAGGTTGTGCACCCACTATTTGGATAGTAGGGTTTTGCTCTTTCAGATAAGTAGAAGTTCCGATAATAGTTCCGGTAGTACCCATTGCCGAAACGAAATGAGTTACTGATCCTTTGGTGTCATTCCAAATTTCGGGTCCGGTGGTTTTGTAGTGGGCTTTCCAGTTGTCCTCGTTGGCAAATTGATTCAGCATAATGTAACCTCCTTCAGCTACTTTTTTATCGGCATAATCACGTGAACCTAAAATACCTTCTTTGGCAGGTGTAAGAATCACATTGGCACCATAAGCGCGCATGGTTTGAGTACGTTCTTTGGTGGAATCTTCGGGTAAAATTAATTCTATTTCAATGTTTAAAAGTTGGGCAATCATTGCTAACGCAATTCCTGTGTTTCCGCTGGTTGCCTCAATGAGTTTGTCTCCCTTTTTTATATCGCCCCTCTCTAAGGCCGATTTAATCATATTGTAAGCAGCACGGTCTTTGACGCTTCCACCGGGGTTATTCCCTTCAAGTTTTAGTAATAATTTGACATTTTTGTTTTTAACTAAATTGGTTGTTTCTACAAGCGGAGTGTTTCCAATCAGGTTCAATATCTTTTGAGGATCCATACTTATTTTAATTCTTTTACTTTTACTTCGGTGGTGGTGGTGTTTGTAACTATTGATTTTTCAGGGATTGATTTGGTAATCCAGGCATTACCACCAATGATACTGTATTTGCCAATGGTGGTATTCCCACCCAAAATAGTTGCATTGGCATAAATACAAACATTGTTTTCTACCGTAGGGTGTCTCTTGGAATTTTTCATGTCTTTACTTACACTCAATGCTCCCAAAGTAACTCCCTGATAAATTTTTACGTGCTTTTGAATAACCGCAGTTTCCCCAATTACAATTCCCGTGGCGTGGTCGATAAAAAAAGGAGAATCGATTTGTGCTCCAGCATGTATATCGGTCCCTGTAATTCTATGGGCGTATTCGCTCATTAGTCTTGAGAATAGCAGCAAGTCTAACTTATATAATTCATGGCTTAATCTGTAAATGGCAATAGCATAAAAACCGGGATAACCCAAATAAACTTCCTCTATGCTGTTTGAAGCCGGGTCGTTTTCAAGAAAATAGGCAGCATCCTTATTTAATTTTTCAAGAATTGAAGGCAGTTTTGCCGCAAAACTTTCCCAGTTTGATGCACAAAGTTCTTCTGGTTTTTTGCAGGCGATAAACGCTATTTCTTTAAACTGTTTTTCCAGTTCGTCAATACTCTCACTTAGTGGTGCATTTGAATCAAATAAGGTGTAGAATATTTTTTCGGTAAATACTTCAATTTTGGTTTTAATTCCATAATTAATGGAACTATGACTTTTTAAGGAGTCAATTTTATTGATAATCAGATCCTTTGTCATGCCTTTGGGATTGAATTAATATATGATAAGCTTATTATCGTTATCCTATCAGGAATGTCTAAATTTTTAAATCGAAAGAAGTAAATTTAAATGATAATAGCTTTTAAGGTTCTTTTTCTGTTAATTAGAAACAAATATATTGAACTATTTTGAATAAAAATAGTATCAGAAGGGCTGTAGGTGAGAATTATAATTCTGTTTACCCATGGAATTGAATTTAAATATTTTAAGAATTCTGATTTTAAATGTGTAAATTGGCTAAGCTAAATTATTTAGGATGAAAATAATTCACACTTTTGTCAGTGATCTTTCAAAGAAAGAATTTCCATTATCTGATAAAATTTCGGGTTCTGTTATCCGAAACCCAATCTTAGCATTGATACAGGAAGACAATCCTGAATTTACTGAGGAACAATTTCTATCCATTAGTGAGCTAAATATTTACCGCGAAAAATACATCTCCAATTATCTTTCTAAAGAAATAGGGGAACTGTCCAATATTGAAAATAAAATTTCGAAAGAATTATTGGATTATGATTCAACCGTAAATAAAATAGAAGAGGAAATAGAAATCAGAAGTGCAGGTCAGGTAGTAGCTGATAAGGTTGCTGATTTTGGAGGAAGTTGGAAGTTTATTATTTTATTTGGAGCCTTTATAATTTTTTGGATTTTGGCTAATATCTATATTTTAAGTAATAAAGGATTTGATCCTTATCCATTTATTCTATTGAATTTGATTTTATCTTGTCTTGCGGCTATTCAGGCTCCTATTATTATGATGAGCCAAAACAGGCAAGAAGAAAAGGACCGCGATCGAGCAAGAAAGGATTATTTGATTAATCTAAAATCGGAGTTGGAAATTAGGATGCTTCACGAAAAGTTAGACCATTTGATCAGACATCAGCAGGAAGAACTAATAGAAATTCAAAAAATCCAAATTGAGATGATGAATGATATATTGAGCAGGATGAATAAAAAATAATAATTATTACTATGAAAACTGTATTAATAATGCTTGTATAAATAGCCTAAAATCATCAGGAAGAAATTAATGATGGTCATAACGATGATAGCCTTTTGAGAAAAAAAACGATTATAGGCAAAGTGGAATGACAATAGTATCAGAAAAAGTAATGTGGTAAAGATGGCAGGGTACATTTGGAAAGCACTTTCTATATTACCCCTAAGCAGTAAAATAACAGATCTTTGAAAACCGCAACCCAGACATTCCACTCCAAAAAGCGATTTGCTGAGACAGGGAAACATATATTTTTCTAATTCCACAATTTATTATTTTACTATTTTTGAATCCTGAAATATAAAGAAATGAAAAAATACTTTATTCCCCTAATGTTGGTTGCAATAATAGTTGCTTTTTTTGAGCAGGCCAGCGCCCAGCAAAATGTTTATATCACCGTAATTGCTATTGCTATATTTATGTTTGGAATGATGCAATTAAGTGCCAAAACACCCAGTAAAAATCAGGAAAAAGAGGAGGAAAATGTTCAGTAAGGGAGATAAAGTGACTGTACTGGATGATGCAATCGATGGAATCGTTATATCCGTAAAAAACCTAGAGGTCACCTTGGAGACCGAAGATGGTTTTTTGATGACTTTTATGGCGGGGGAATTACTAAAAATAGGAGATTCAGCTAATTTGTTGGATTCAATTAAGAGAATAAATGTGGATGAAATCAAGAAGGAGAAAACAATTCCTAAACCCAGAAGTTTTATAAAAGAACGCAAGGATAAAAAGGAAGTTCCCGTTCCTGAATTTGATTTGCACATTGAAAAATTGGTGCCCAATAAGAGAGGAATGTCCAACTTTGAAATTTTGAGTTTGCAGGCAGATACTGCCAAAAGACATATTGAGTTTGCTATTAAAAACAGGATTCCAAAAATCGTTTTTATCCATGGAGTTGGAGAGGGTGTATTGAAAGCTGAACTTGATTTTTTGTTGGGGAGGTATGATAATATTAGTTTTCAGGATGCCAATTATCAGAAATACGGGCAAGGAGCAACTGAAGTTTATTTTAAGCAGAACACTAAGTAGAAAAGCTATTTATAAAACAAAGCCCCTGTTTTAATTTTAAAACAGGGGCTTTGTTTTTCTTTTGAAATTTATGTGCTAATTCGTTGTGAATAAGTCTCCTAATTCATAATTGTCTCCTAAGGAAAAATCGCTGTTTCCTTTTTTCAGGCTAGCTTTTTTGAGTACAATGGTATGCTTAAAACTACCTGGTCCATTAGTGGTGGTAGTTACTTCAATTATTCCGCTTATCCCAGACACCCCAGCGACGCCATTCCATTCCTGATTTACAGGAGGGGTTAGTGGAGTGGAGGTATTACAAAAATAGTCGGCCGTTAACAGACCGGAAAATAGTCGGTAAGTAAGCTGATTTTTTGTAGATTCAATTAGTCCAGTTCGCGGACTGTTTAACGGAGTAGCCTCATTTAAAATCAAACTCGGATCGATATTAAGCAATAATGCTTCACTGCTGTTGTAATTATAGATAACATTGGAGTTACTGCATTTTTCCAGCGTTTTATCGAAGGCTAAGGAAAGGCTTGTTGCCGAAGTTTTGTAATCTCCAAAGGGGAATGTCTCATATACCTGAGTACCGTTATTTCTGTCGAAAGTAATATTTTTGAAAATAATGTTATGGTTGTATCCAGTAATTCTGGTGCTATTATCAACAGTGTTTGTGGATTTAATGCTTGTTGTGGTAATTTGTATTTTTCCATCCGTAGCCACCCATTGATCTGAGATATATGGTTTGGCCGGAGGTAGGGTCTCACAGATGTTATTAGAGTTTATAGAGCCATCGTAAAAACGGTACACTACGCGGTTGCTTGAGGTGCTAATATTCAAAATAATCGGGTTGTCTCCGGTTGGTTCATTCTTAAAAGTAGTGTTGGGAATTTCTAGGAGCAGGGCCTCTTGGTCTTTAATTTTATATATGATATTATTCGTAGTGCAATTTTGTGTCTGAACCTCTTCAAAACTTATACTTTTTTGGACTAAATTGCCGTCATCGCAGTTGCTAAATAATAATGTAAAAGCCAGAAAGCTTAAAACTCTTTTCATTTTAAAAAATTTTCTACAAAAATAGAGAAAAAAATGGCAATTGATATTGGACATAACACAATTGATATTTTATAACTTTGCGGCAATGAAAAAAGTATATCTCGATAACGCATCTACCACAGCCATTAGGCCTGAAGTAATTCAGGAAATGACTAAGATCATGGTCGAGGATTACGGAAATCCGTCTTCGACACACAGTTTTGGCCGTAATGCAAAAAATGTTCTGGAACTTTCCAGAAAATCAATCGCCAAGAAACTTAATGTAACTGCTCAGGAAATAATTTTTACCTCCTGCGGCACAGAAGCAAATAATTGGATTCTGCGATCAGCGGTAAGAGATTTGAAATTGCACCGCATCATTACTAGTAAGATTGAACATCATGCGGTACTATATACCATTCTTGCATTGCAGGAAGAATATGGTATTGAGGTAGATTATGTGAATTTGAAATCTAATGGTGAAATAGATTTTACTAATTTATCTGAATTATTGGATAGAGGTGATAGAACATTGGTTTCCTTGATGCATGTCAATAATGAATTGGGGACGATTTTAGATATTGAAAGAGTTGGTTTACTATGTAAACAGTACAATGCTTTGTTTCATTCGGATACGGTGCAGTCGGTTGGGAAAATGGAATTGGATTTACAAAAAGTTAATGTTGATTTTGTTCTGGCAAGTGCCCACAAATTTCACGGTCCTAAGGGAGTAGGTTTTGCTTATGTCAGGAAAAACTCCGGACTTCAGCCTCTTTTGTATGGTGGTGAACAGGAAAAAGGATACCGTGCGGGTACTGAGGCAGTGCATCAGATTGCAGGTATGGCTAAAGCGTTGGAAATTTCGAGTAATAATTTGGAAGAAGAACGGAAATATATATCTGGTTTACGCGAGTACCTGATTGATCAACTGAAAATTTCATTTCCGGGATTTTCTGTAAATGGTAATCCAAATGGTTTCTACAATATTTTGAATGTAATGCTACCTTTTTCAGAAGATAAAACCTCGATGATATTGTTTCTTTTGGATATGAAAGGAGTGGCAGTATCTCGCGGAAGTGCCTGCCAGAGCGGTAGCGTGAGACCCTCTCATGTCTTGGCAGAAATACTCTCCAAGGGAGATTTGAATAAGCCAAGTTTACGCATTTCATTCAGTCATGAAAATTCCAGGGAAGATATTGATAAACTAATTCAAGCTTTAAAAACAATTTAATTCGCTACTGACTTAATTGTTTATTCACCTTGACTAGAATGCAGTGCCTTTCTCTGCTCTTCGATTCTGTTTTTTCTTTTTATAGCGGTAATCATTAAACCAATCATCATGATAAAGGCTGTCAATAGTATTACTTGAATAATTAAGGATCTGTTTATCAATACAATCTCATATTCATCTCCTATGGAAAGAAATAGGAGGATGGTGATAAGTCCCCGTGGAGCAACAAATAATAACGGAAACAAGGGCATTTTGGACAATTTTAATTGAATTACTCTTATAGCTAAAATAATCCCTACAATTACAATTGCCCAAACAAAGGTATCGGGATTAATTATTTCGGAGGTTTCGATTATGTAGCCAAATAACAGAAAGAACAAAGAGCGCACTAAAAAAGTAGCTTCGACTATGAGTTCTTTGAACTTAGAGACCTCCTTATTTAAAAGGTCTAAGCGGAATTTTTCTATAAAAGCGAAGTGTTTGAGTTCGTCCAAATTCCCTATGGAAAGACCAAAAACCATGATAAATAAGAGCGCTGGTAGGTGAAAAATTTTCGAAATTTCATAGATAAGAATGACCAATAGGACTATAGGTACAAATTTTATAGGATGTTCAATTTTGTTCAGTAAAAAAGATAAGAAAATTGTTGCCACAAAAGAAATAACAATAATAAGCAGGATCTCCAAAAAGAAATAACCGAAAGTACCTACTCCAAAGTCCGTGTTGAAAGCGACGAAATTAAAAAATATAACTCCGAAAATATCTGACAGGCTGCTTTCGTAAATGATAAATTCTTTAAAACCTGACCTTAAATTGCGTACACTTGGAATGGCAATCGCGCTGCTTATGACAGTAAAGGGTATTGCATTTATGAGGCTGGCCTTAAAAGGATAGTCCCAAAAATAGTGTAGTGAAAAGGCCATTAAAAAGCCTAAAAATATTACAGATAAAAAGGCTCCTAAAGAAGAGTTTTTAATTAATCCGACTTTTGATTGGTTTAACTCTAGTTCTAACGATCCTTCCAAAACTATAAGAATAAGACCTAAGGTACCCAAAACAGCTAATTCACCCGTTAAATCAGGAAGTTTAATATGAAAGAAATTTGTTATTTCTTTAACCAACCATCCTAATAGGAGTAATAATATTACAGATGGAATTCTTGTTTTTGATGCAGTAAGATCAAACAAGTAGGCAAAAAGCAACAAAATGCACAGTGAAATCAGTACTGACATAAATATTTATTGTTTTTTATAATTCTGCTTTAAATGTATTGATTTAATGCAAAGAATTGTAAATTTTACTTGAAAGTTAGCGCTTTTGTATGGTAAAAAGTAAATAAAAAATAAATAATTTGAAATTCTTCTTTTTGTAGAAAGTCTAAAATTATGGTTTTCAACAGCTTAGTGGTATGCTATTGTTTGTTTTGTTTTTTGTTTTGCTTCTCTAGTTTTTTGAAGTAACCCCTAAATAAGAAATTGTGTCTCATTGCTTCCATATTTTCATTTAGTCGTTTACTGGCTTCAGTTATATTGGTAACAGTGGAATCAATATTTCTTACCAATTGTTTATCAGTTGAAAGATAGTTTAAGGCACCCTGGCCATCCTTGATATTGACAATAGTTTGGTTGAGATTACCTACCACAGTATCAATTGCTTTTGAAGACTTTTCCAGATTGGAAAGGATGCTTTTTATGTCGTTAGCCACAGTTGTATCTTTCAAAACTCCTACTACATTTTTCTTATTAGTTCCTAAAGAGGTAATAAGTTTATTTAAATTTGCCAATGTTTCCGATGTTGCTTTACCTGATTTTTTTAAATAATGCATAGTTTCTTTTAGATCTTTGGCCATTTGGGCATCATTCATAAGTAAGCCTACTGTTCCTTCACCTTTGTTAATGTCTTCAGTTATTTTTAATAAGTTTTCCGTAAGTTGAGCCGCATTGTCATTTGTACGGCTAAGAGTAGTTAAAAGATCTACGGTACGTATTCTATTTACTGATTGTATTTCATCACCCGGTTGTACCGGTTCTGATGGATTGCCATCGGGAATAATATTTATAATCATACTTCCCACCAAACCATCTGATCCTAAGGTGGCAACTGCATTTTTTTTAATGTACTTAAAGATGCTTTTGTCAATAATCATATCGACCCTGATATTGGTGTCGTTTATCATTTGGATATTTAAAACCGTTCCTACATTGACTCCTGAAAAGCGGACATTATTTCCCAATTGGAGACCATCAACATTATTAAAAACGGTTGTTAAATGGTTTGTTTTACCAAATAATTTTTGCTTGTCTCCAATGAAATAGACGGCAAGGATAAAAATTAATAATCCGATAATGACAAAAAAGCCAAGTTTTATTTTTTGAGATGCTGTTTTTTTCATGTCTGTACTTATTTAAAGAAAGCTTGAATTTTGGGGTCGGTAGAGGTTGATAAATCTTTGTATGTGCCTTCGGCATAATTTATACCATCAACTAATAAAATCATTCTGTTTGAAATTACTCTTGCACAATCCACATCGTGAGTAATTATTATGGCTGTGGTGTTGTATTTTTCCTGAATTGATTTCATTAAGATTATAATTTCCTTTGAGGTAATTGGATCCAATCCGGTTGTTGGTTCGTCGTATAGAATTATTTTAGGTCTTAATATTAGTGTTCTGGCAAGTGCTATCCTGCGTTTCATACCACCTGAAAGTTCATCTGGCATGAGGTCAATGGTATGAGCCAGCCCCACGTTTTCTAAAACTTCCATTACAAGTGGTGTGGTATCCTTTAAAACACCAAATTTTTTGGTGTGACGTCTTAGAGGAAATTCTAAATTCTCCCGAACAGTCATTGAATCGTACAGCGCACTTCCTTGGAAAAGAAAACCAATTTCTGTTCTCAATTCATCTAATTTAGTACGGCTCAGTTCACTAATGTTTTCACCCATTATTGTGATAGATCCGCTGTCTGGAGTTTCCAGGCCTATAAGGCATTTTATCATTACTGATTTTCCGGAGCCTGATTTTCCCATTACAACTAAATTTTCACCTGTATTTAAAGTCATGTTAAAGCCATTTAATACATGATGATTGGCGTAGCTTTTTTTCAAGTCTTTGATTTCTATAATTGGGTCAATATTTGAATTACTATCTGTCATAATTGAAATTAATCGTAAAAAATATCAGTTACAAAGACTGCCACAAAATCAATGATAAAAAGGAGCATTGAGGTGAAAACCACTGCAGAATTAGCTGCTACACCCACCCCAGCGGTACCTTTTTTACAGTAATATCCCTTATAACAACCTACTAAGCCGATGGCATAGCCGAAAAAAAATGATTTTATGGTAGCGGGAATCAAATCGCTAAATTCTAGTGAATTGAATACCTGATTGAAATAGAGTAAAAAGGAAACATTTCCTTTGATATTTTCCACCAGAAAGGAACCGTAAATAGCAATGGCATCACCAAAAAACACTAAAATAGGCATCATAAGCGTAGTGGCTAATATTCGGGTAACCACAAGGTATTTAAAAGGATTAGTCCCCGAAACTTCCATTGCATCAATTTGTTCTGTAACTCGCATCGATCCCAATTCAGCACCAATCCCAGAACCAATTCTTCCGGCGCAAATTAAGGCAGTAATAATTGGACCAATTTCTCTGATAATAGCGATACTTACCATGGAAGGCATCCACGAAACTGCACCGAATTCCAATAACGTGGGTCGCGACTGAAGTGTAAAAACTAAACCAATAATGAATCCGGTCACGGAAACCAAAAGAAGGGATCGATTTCCCATGTAGTAACATTGGCGTAAAAATTCTTTAAACTCGGTTGGACGTCTGAAAATTTCCTTAAAAAAGCGACCCGCAAAATATGATAACTCACCTATTTCTATTAAAAATGATTTCAATACTTCGTCTATTTTAGGAATAGTAGTCATAAGAATCTGCATTAATTTTAACAGGAAAGTGCCTCTCAAATATACAATTTATAATACGATAATCATAGTTTTTATACTCTTAGATTGGCATTTTTATAGTTATTTATGTTAATAAATGTATTTTTTAATCTAAGTGTTTGTATATAATTATCTCCTGAAAAAATATTTTAAGGAGTTTGGCAATAAAAAAGTTGATTAAGGTCCTTTTCTTTTTAATGTATTTGAGGAATCTGAAATTTTAGAAACTAAAAAGGTCGCTAATATTTATTGCATTACTTTGATGAGGTATGGTATTACAGGTAATCACCTTTTGAGCACCGGATTGCAGTATTTGTTCATACGAATTACCTGCAAAAACAGCATGGATACCAATGCAAATAGGACTTCTCATTCCCATCTCCGTAAGGTGATTTATTGTTTTGATAAGTGTTTTTCCTGTTGAAATTATATCATCAATCAGGATTGGGGTGTGGCTTAGATAATTACTAAGATTGGGTTTGGAAATTTCCACATCATAATCACCGAATCTGATTTTATTCAGAATAACATAGGGTACCCCTGCATCTATTGCTATTTCAGACACCCATTGTTCACTTTCAATATCTGGCCCAATAATTACGGCATTGTTTACATTGTTTTTTATCCATTGTGAAATATAAGGAGCTGCATGACCTGTTTTGGTGGAAATGGAATAAATTTCGGAGAGCGATGTCCTTCTGTGTAGATGCGGGTCGATGGTAATCAAGGCGTCTATGAAACTGGATAGAAGATTTGCAAAGTACTTTGAAGTTATGGCTTCTCCGGGATTAAAAGATTTATCCTGCCTCATATAGGCGAGATAGGGAGCTGCTAAAATTATTTTTTTTGCTCCTAATTCTTTTGTTGTTTTAGCTAAGAAATAAAGCGGTAAAAATTTATGATCTGGTTTATTGAGAGTGCAAACAAGAACTACTTCTTTATTTTTTACTTCAGATAGGATTTGAATATAGGTCTCGTTATCTGGAAACTGACGTATGTTGTATTGGCCCTGTTCTCCATTATTGCTTTCCAATAAAATTTGAGTGAATTTTTCATTTCCGGGTAATGCAAAAAATAATTTCTTCATGTTGCCTTATTGGATTATAATAATGTCTTTTTCTGATTTCATGTAGTCAATCACGTATTTTAATTCTCCTTCAGATTCGGAATATATCGAAAAAAGGGGATCTCCTTTGCCAACTTTAGTTTTTAAAGGAGTATGGAGGATTATTCCGGCTTTTTTATCATAAGGAGCACCTGCCAGTTTTGCAAGCTTAGCAAGTTTTCTGTTGTCTATTTCTGTAATTGTTCCTGTTTTTTTTGCTAATATTACCTTTTTATAAACAGCATATTCAGGTTCTTTGAATTCACCTTGGGCCAAACATATAGACATAAATTTTTCATAGGCCTTTCCCGAGACTAATATCTGTTCCGCAATTTGCAGACCATTAACTTTTTTCGATTTTTCCGCTAGTTCAATAATGCTGGCTGCGACTGTAATGGATTTGTTTCTAAGATCCTGAGGAGCATTTTTCTGATTACGCAAAACACTTAATACATCCATAGCTTCCAAAGCAGGACCAATACCCCTGCCGATAGGTTGGGAGCCATCAGTAAACAATACTTTTATTTTCATTCCGATTGCTTTACCAACTACAGAAAAATAATATTTGAGTTTTTCTGCGTCCTCTTCGGTTCTTACTTTGGCTGTTTTTCCGATAGGAATGTCAATTACTACATGAGTTGAGCCAATTGCCAGTTTTTTTGAAAGTACAGAAGCAATCATCTGTCCTTCTCCATCCATGTCGAGTGCCCTTTCGACCCGAATTAAAATATCGTCAGCAGGACTTAAATTGATGGTGCCTCCCCAAACAAAGCAGCCATTTTCTTTTTTAATAATTTTCTTAATTTGTTCAATATCCAAATTAACTTTTGTAATTGTTTCCAAAGCGTCGGCAGTACCAGCGGGAGAGGTAATGGCACGTGAAGAAGTCTTTGGGATAGTCAGACCATATTCTGATACAATAGCTACTACAATGGGCGTTATTCTGTTACCGGGTAATCCGCCGACGCAATGTTTGTCTACAACTATTTTTTGGTTCCAACTAAGTCTGTCACCAGAATTGACCATCGCTTGGGTAAGTCCGATAATTTCTTTAATATCCAGATTGTCACCGGCACAGGCCGTAACAAAAGCAGCAATTTCGATATTTGAATATTTACCCTGTACAATATCGTTTATGATATCTTGAAATTCTTTCTTTTTTAATTTTTTACCGTAAACTTTCGATCTAATTCCCCTTATTGAATTTACAGGTTGCATATGAGAAAAATTAATTTCATCCCCAGGTTTGGCACCCAATTCTAACCATGCGCTTTCTGAAAGAGTAGCAGTTCCTTCCATTAAAGCACCATTTGCAACAATATATAAAGTAGCAATAAGTGTTTTGTTGTTTACTGTTACCTGTATTCTGTTTAAAGCCTCAAAACCTTCAGAAATGCATATATGGCAGTCTTTTCGCATGAATACTACATGTTCTTTTTGGGTATCTATTCCCAGGTGCACAAGTTTTAAGGTATTAAACTGATTCATGTTGTTTGTTTCAATGTTTGCCAGAAATGGCTTTATATAGTTTCATAAAATTAATTTGAAAAACTAATTAGCAACGATATTAAAAAATACTACACAGATGCTGTCGAAAGAGAAGTTTTGTTTTAATTTTCATAAAGAAGTAACCGACTTCTAACACTCTTTAATTCACTCTGAAGTGCATCGATCTTATGAAGCAAATTGAGGACGACATCAATTCCTTCGACATTTACCTGTAAGTCTTGATGCATTCGCAAAATTTTTTCGATATCATATATTGAATCTTTATGAACGTATTTCCCCTGTTCAATTTCAAGAACTTCGATTAGGCCAATTTCATCTAAACTATTGAAAAAAGATATTTCAACTTTGTAATGAGTGCATAATATATTTACTGGAATAAAATTTTCTGTGCTCATGTTGTTCTTATTTTAGAAAGTTCTGTAAATAATTCTTTTTCTTTCGAAGTTAGTTTGGTTGGAATTTTAATTTCATAAGTAATAATTAAATCTCCAAAATCTCCTTCTTTTTTATAAATAGGGAAGCCTTTCCCCTTGAGTTTAATTTTGGTGCCATTTTGGGTTCCCGGTGCGACTTTGAGTTTTACCTTTCCGTCAAATGTGTTTACGGTTATTTCACCACCAAGGATTGCATCAAATAAATTTAAATCAGCAGTGGTATATAGGTTTTCTTTGTCCCTCTTGAAGTTGGTGTTGTTAGTTATGGCAAATGTGATGTAAAGATCTCCTTTAGGGCCACCGGAAATGCTTTCTCCACCATGTCCTTTAATCTTGATGACCTGACCGTCTTCGACGCCGGCAGGAATGGTAAGCCTGATATTTTTTCCGTTTATCGTAAGGGTACGCTTGTGAGTATTGTATACATCTTTCAAATCAAGATGGAGCTCTGCATTAAAATCTTGACCTTTGTATTGGGGGTTTCTGCCACCCCCTCTTTTAAACCCTCCACCAAAAAGGGACTCGAAAAAGTCGGAATAATCTCCGGCATCTCCTCCAAATGAATTATAAGATCCCTGCTGTCCTGTCCTCTGGTATTGCTGCTGTTGCTGCCTTGCTTTTTCATATTCTTCAGCATGTTGCCAGTTTTCCCCATATTCATCGTATTTTTTTCGATTTTCAGGATTGCTTAGCACCTCATTTGCCTCATTAATTTCTTTGAACTTTTTTTCAGCCTCTGTGTCTTTTGGATTTACATCAGGATGGTATTTTCTAGCCAGTTTTCTGTATGCCTTTTTGATTTCACTTTCTGTTGCTTTTTTATCAACTCCCAATACTTTATAATAATCTATAAATGCCATTGTAGAACTATTTAGTCAATTAATGTTTAATGTTTTCTGATTTAGTAGAGCTATTTAATAACAAATCGGTTATAAAAGTTATGATCGATGCCATACGATATAAAGATTTTGTTTAAGCTTATTAATTTTCATAATTTTTGGAGATGGATTTCAACTTGGCAGTCTAGTTTATATTTTCTTTTTTGGACTTTACTTCATTGATAAGCAAAAATTCCAATAGATTCTCGGTGTCAAGTGTGCCGACAATATGATTGTTTTCAATTACAAGCATTAAATTGGATTTGTTGTGATATACAAGTTCAAAAATGTCTTCGAGAGGGGTTTCTACTTCAAGAAAAATTAAATTTGTATTCATAGCCTCCCGGATTGGGTAATTTTCTCCATGTTTGGATAAAGAAAAAATGATTTGATCCCTATTTAGGGTACCTATTGGTTCATTGTTTTCTGTAATTAAAAAAATCTTTGACTGGCTGTCGAGTAAGGAAGTTATTGCAGTATTGAGGGGTTCATTAACATCAATACTTATAAACTGTTTCATGAGTACATCTCTTACCTTGTAACCTTTAATAAAGAATCTGGATTCCGTATATTCTGTCTCCATTTGCGCTCCCATTATGACGAATAATCCAATAAAAATTAAAAATGGATTGTAAAATATACCGATAAAAATAAAACCCACAGCTAATAACTGCCCGACTCTAGCGGCATATTTAGTGGCAATGTGTCTTTCGAGTCTAAAAGCCAGAAGGGCTCTAAGAACTCTGCCTCCATCCATGGGGAAAGCAGGTATCATATTGAAAAGTGCAAGAACGATATTCACAAAGAAAAACTGAAGGAAGAAATTGTTTTGATTTATACCATCTGCCACGGTGGCGGATAAGGTTTCGGGATCTGTTGGGAATTCGATAAAAATATGCGTAATAAATGCCAGAGCCACATTAACTAATGGACCAGCTATTGCAACAACCAATTCCTCAAAAGGTTTTTCAGGCAGTTTTTCTAATCTAGCTAGTCCTCCAATTGGCAAAAGGGTAATGTCTTTTGTTTTTATGCCATATCTTCTTGCTGCCAATGCATGTCCGAATTCGTGCATAACCACAGTGGCAAAAACAGCAAGAACAAAAAGTAGGGACCATATGGTTTCTGAAAAATTTTGTCCCTTTTTAAGACTTGTGTAAATTATGAAAATGATTAGCAGTGAAAAAGTCCAGTGGATGAAAATATCAATACCTGCTAAACGACCTATTTTAGATGTACCTTTCATTGTTTTTATTTTTCCGCGGTGTTTTTTGGGGATTCTGTAGGCTGGTTTTTGTTGATTAAGCACCTTGTCTACACTAATTTACAATAATTTTTTGAAGTAACTATTACAAGTTTTCTGAATAATTAGATAGCAAATATTTTTGGAATTTAATCAAAGAAAATTATTTGTTGTTGCTGCTTTTTTTCTTCGCACAAACCATTTTTCCAATTCCACAGCCCAAAATACTATGCTTGAAGCCAGTAATGTAATTATAAGTTCAAAAAGTGTAAGCGGCTGAGTATTAAAAATTTTATTAAAGAAAGGCACATAAATGATTAAGAATTGGAGTAATACTGTTAATAATAAAGAAAACAATATTGATTTATTGGAAAAGAGACCAATTTTGAAAAGTGAGGCTTCATCAGATCTAATGGCGAGAACATGTCCCATTTGGCTAAAGCATAATACTGTGAAAGCCATAGTTTGCCAGTCTTTCAAACCATCCCAAATTGACCAGGCTTGAATACCTAGCGTAACCATTCCCATAAGGAAACCTACCCAAATTATATGATATGCCATCCTTCCGGAAAAAATGTTTTGTTTAGGGCTTCTAGGCGGCCGATGCATTATTTTTGACTCTGCTTGTTCTGATGCCAAAGCAAGTCCGGGAAGGCCATCTGTCACTAAATTCACCCATAAAATATGTATCGGAAGTAAAGGAAATGGTAATCCAAATATTGGAGCAAGTGAAATGGCGCATATTTCACCAAAATTCCCTGTCATGATGTATTTGATGAATTTTAAAATATTATCAAAAATCATTCGGCCATGTTTAATTGCGGTAACAATGGTTTTGAAATTATCATCAAGTAAAATCATGTCGGCAGCTTCTTTGGAGACTTCAGTTCCATTAATTCCCATCGCTATTCCAATATTCGCAGATTTTAAGGCAGGGGCGTCATTTACTCCATCGCCTGTCATCGCAACAAATTGTTTTTTGGTCTGTAATGCTTTGATTATTTTTAGTTTTTGTTCCGGATTTACCCTTGCATAAACTCTTACTTTTTCTACGATTTCTCCAAAATCTTTCTCAGCTAAAGAATTTAGCGTTTCTCCAGTTATTATAATATCTTCTTCCGAACTTAGGATTCCCAATTCGTATGCAATTGCTTTTGCCGTAAGCTGATGATCTCCGGTAATCAACACCGGAATGATACCCGCTTCCTTGCAGGCTTGAACCGAATTTTTCGCTTCTATTCTGGGTGGATCTATCATTCCTGCTATTCCCAGAAAAAAAAGTGAGGATTCGATTTGATCAATCTCTGAAATGCCAGGTACTGTTTGCATTGTTTTGATTGCATAACCAATAGTTCTGTATCCTTTTTTAGCCATTTCATTTGCATGGGTTTCAAACTCAGGAATGATGTCCTTTTGCTCAGGGATTAGTTTATTTACAAGGACATCGACAGCACCCTTGGTAATAATAATATTGGTACTGTCTGTTTTGTGAATAGTAGTCATGCATTTTCGGGAGGCATCAAAGGGCAATTCGGCAATTCTGGGAAAATATTCTTCTAAATCAAATTTATCTATAGTGTTCTCCAGAGCGTATTGGAATAAAGCAATTTCAGTAGAATCCCCAAAATATGATCCTTCATGTTTTTTGGATACATCGTTGTTTAATGCAAGCGCATGTAGTAGGCTTTTTCCGTGAAAAAATGGAAATTGAAGGTCAGACTCAGGATTGTTGTACATCTTTTCAACGCTCATCTTGTTTTGGGTAAGTGTACCCGTTTTGTCTGAACAAATGTAGGTAACTGAACCAAGAGTCTCCACTGCTGGCAGTTTTCTTATTATTGCATTGCTCTTTACTAATCGCTTAGCTCCAATAGCTAAGGTAATGGTTACTAGAGCTGGTAGTGCTTCAGGGATGGCAGCTACAGCCAATGAAATTGCAGTTAGTAACATACCAAGCGGTTCTTCACCTCTAAGCCAACCCATGGTGAATATCAGAGCACAGATAACAAGAATTATTATTGATAGTCTTTTACCAAAAGCTTCCAGTCTCATCTGAAGGGGGGTATGGGTGTCTTCAATTTGGATCATCGTGGCGATATTTCCAAGTTCTGTATTCATACCTGTTGCGGTAACCAATGCCCGGGCTCTTCCTGTTGTGACAAATGTACCTTTAAAGCCTGAATTGTGCATGTCTCCCAAAGGGCAGTTTTGTTCAGTTATAATTGTAGCCGTTTTTTCTGCATTTTGTGATTCACCTGTGAGGGTCGATTCATCAATTTTTAGATTGTAGGTTTCAATAAATCGGATATCAGCCGGAATTCGATCCCCTGATTCCAAATAAATCAAATCGCCGGGAACTAAGTCAATGGTAGGGATTTCCATTGTCCTTCCATTGCGAATTACTTTGGTATGATCAGGGATGATTTTTTTTAAAGCCTCCATTGCTTTTTCAGCTCGGTATTCCTGAAAAAAACCAATTAAGGCATTAACTATAACAATAATTAGAATTATTATGGTGTCGGTAAGTTCTCCAATTATTCCTGAGATTACAGCGACAAAAATTAATATAAAGATCATAAAATTTGTCAACTGGTATAAAAGCATTTTAAAGACACTTTTTTTCTGCTTATCTTCAATTTTGTTTGGTCCGAACTTAATCAGGCGTTCCTGTGCTTCTTTCTCATCAATACCTTTCTCGGTTGACCCCAGTAACCTGATAACATCGCTGGCGGAAAGAGAATGCCAATGGGTCATTGTATGTTTTTTTTGCGTTTAGTTTTTTTTAAAAGTGTGTAGCATTATTCCAATTCGTTTTCGCAGGTACTGTTGTAGGTCCAAGAATTCAAATTGGCCATTGTTGTTTGTGCAATTGCGGTTAGTGCTTCTTGGGTGAGAAAGCCTTGATGGCCGGTAATTAGTACCTTTGGATGCGATTGGAGAAAAATGTAAATGGGATCTTCTATTTTTTCTTCAAGATGGTTTTTAAAGAAGATTGAATTTTCTTTTTCGTAGACATCCAAACCTGCACCTGCCACAATATTGCTGTCAAGGGCTTTGATTAAATCTTTGGTGTTAACGATGCTTCCTCTGGCTGTGTTGATAAAGTATACCCCTCTTTTCATAATATTGAAGAGCACCGAGTTAAACATGTGATTGGTATCTTTTGTTAGAGGGCAATGAACAGAGATGATGTCTGAATTTTTACAGAGGTCCTGTAGGGATGTGAAGCTGATATTGATGTTTTGTAAAATTTTATGATTTTCCTCGGGATCGTAGGCCATTATTTCGCAACCAAAACCATGCATAATACGCGCAAAGGCTAACCCAATTTTGCCAAGGCCAACGATGCCAACTTTTTTACCATGTACATCAAATCCAACCAAATGATCCAAACGATAATCGCCCATGCCAATTAGTTGCTGCCCTAAAACAATTTTGCGGTTTAATGCCATAAGCAGCGCCAGCGCATGCTCTGCAACAGAATAGGGTGAATATTCGGGTACATTGGCCACTTTAATTCCCAAGGTTCTTGCTCTTTTTAAATCAATATGGTTGTGTCCTACTGAGCGTAATGAAATAAATTTAATACCATAGGAATATAAAATGTCTATTATTTCTTGATTAGCTGAATCGCAGGTAAATAGTGCAATACCTTCATAATTTTTTGCAAGTGTTACAGTATCCTCATTAAGTGATTTATCGGTGTATGTAATTTCAAGTTTTCCATGTTTGGCATTTTCAAGAAAAGGTTTTTCAAAATCGAATACGCTGTACATTAATATTTTCATTGTCTCAAATTTTTTAGATCATTTTAGAATTAACAGTTGATTTTACATTCCGAAAGCATAGTAATAAGATACTGAGTCTCCTGGATATTTTCCCTCCAGCATAACGCCTCCTTTTTGACCTTCTATAGCACTCAGGAATTGTTGAATTGTCTGCACCGGTTTTCTATTTACAGACATAATGATAAAGCCAACCTTAATGTCTGTGTAATTTTTTAATTTACCATTGAATAATTTAATGATTTTAACGCCATTTTGAATCTTGTATTTTTTCCTCTCCTCATTGCCTAATTCTTGAAGTTCAATACCCAGTTCATTTAATAAATTTGATTTTGAAACTATTGCTGTTTCTGAATATTTCTGTAGTGTTACCTCAATTTCTTTTTTGTCCTTTCCATTTCGAATGAGAGTTAGTTTAACCTTGTCTCCCGGACTTTTTCTCGAAATTATTTCCTGTAATTTGGAGGTGTTTATTGTTTCGATATTGTCAACAGAAATAATTACATCTTTCACCTTTATTCCCGCTTTTTTTGCAGCTCCGTTTTCTAGAATTCCATCGACGTAAACCCCATTGGCCCGTTCAATATTGATTTCTTTTGCAAGACTACTGTTTAAATCTTTAATGCTTATACCCAAGGTCCCTCTTTGAACGGTTCCATAATTTAGTATGTCATTTATTACTTTTTTTACAATATCAACAGGAATAGCGAAAGCATAGCCTGCATATACTCCTGTTGGTGTAGCTATTGCTGTATTTATTCCTATGAGTTTTCCTTCCAAGCTTACTAGGGCTCCGCCACTGTTACCGGGATTTACTGCGGCATCGGTTTGAATAAATGATTCAATTGCGCCTCTACTGTCCAATATGTTTATGTTTCGTGCTTTTGCACTTACAATACCTACGGTTACAGTGGAAGCCAGATTAAATGGATTTCCCACCGCTACTACCCATTCTCCGACTTCAATATTATCACTGTCTCCAAACATCAAGGAGGAAAGGTTTTTTTCGTCAATTTTAAGCAATGCCAGATCGGTCTGTTCATCAGTACCAACAATATTTGCCTGATAGGTACGGCCATCAAAAAGTGTTACTTCAATTTCCTGGGCTTTAGCAATTACGTGATTGTTGGTCACAATATAGCCGTCAGAAGTGAGTATCACCCCGGATGCACTGGAAATCATTGGGTGCGGTTGGGAGTCATTGGGACCTCGAAATTTAAATTGTCTGAAAAATGGATCTTGATCAAAAAAATCTTTTAATTGTTCCGGTATTTCATCAAAATCTTTAGCCTCATTATTTTCTTTTTTACTGTTGATTGACTTTATGTTTACAACCGCAGGTGTAGCTATTTTGGCAGCATATTTAAAATCTACAATTCCTGAATAGGAAATCCTGCCAATATTGGTTGCCATATTTTTTTGAATTTCCTCTATGTCTTTGGTTTCTTGGCCATTACATGATTGAAATAAAAATAATATGATGATAAAAAAAAGGTGTGGAGGTTGTAATTCTGATTTTTTAAGATTCATTTTAATTGATTTTTGAAATTACTTAATAACATCCAAATTTTTTAGTCCCTAACGTGCTACAAAGCCTCCATCTATCACCATTGGATGACCCGTCACAAAAGAGGCTTTTTCGGAACAAAGCCAAAGAACGGCATTAGCAATTTCTTCTGGTTTTCCAAAACGTGCAACTGGTTCCAATTGAGTGAATTGGCTGATGTTATCAGGATTATTTCCCGTCAGGCGGTCTATCATTGGAGTTTGTATTACTCCTGGACAAACCGCATTTACCCGTATTCCCAATTCGGCACATTCCAAAGCGGCATTTTTAGTCAAACCTATAACCCCATGCTTGGAAGCGACATAAGCCGGTAATCCTGCAAAACCAACCAATCCTGCAACTGAAGCACAATTAACAATTGCTCCCTTTCCTTGTTTAAGCATTTCGGGGATTTGGTACTTCATGCAAAGCCAAACCCCTTTAAGGTTAATTTCAATTGTGCGATTCCAGTTTTCCATCGAGCATTCCTGGGTAGCAGCCATTTCGCCTTCTATACCGGCATTGTTAAACGCATAGTCTAGGCTGCCAAATGTTTCGATTGTTTTATTTACCATATTTTTTACATCTTCATCATTGGAAACATCACATTGTATAAACAGTACCTCGGTTGTCAAATTTTTCATTGTTTCGACCGCTGTAGGGTCAATTTTCCAATCTGCTATTACAACTTTAGCTCCTTCCATTGCAAAAGCTATTGCAGTTGCTTTGCCAATACCAGAGCTCCCCCCGGTAACAATTACCACTTTGTTTTTAAAACTTGATTCCATAATTTTTACTGTTACTTGAATTTTACAATCTAATAGTGTTTTTTCGTTCTGATTCCAAAATATTTTCTATCCCTTTTATAATAGCATCGGGATTAAACGATATGCTGTCAATTCCTTCCTCTACTAAAAACTGAGCAAACTCCGGGAAATCGCTAGGTGCCTGCCCGCAAAGCCCTACTTTTATTTTGTTTCTCTTGGCAGCATGAATAGTTTCTCTAATCAAGTTTTTCACAGCCTGATCATTTTCAGTAAATAAATAACTTACCAAAGCGGAGTCTCGGTCCAGACCAAGTGTTAATTGGGTTAAATCATTTGATCCAATTGAGAAACCATCAAACAGTTTCGCAAATTCATCTGCTAAAATCACATTACTGGGTATTTCAATCATAACATATATTTCTAAATTATGATCCCCCTGAATTAATCCGTTCAAGGCCATCTCTGCAATCACTTTTTTGCCTTCTTCAATTGTCCTGCAGAAAGGAATCATAAGTTTTACATTCTGAAATCCCATTTCGTTTCGTACTTTTTTCATCGCTTCACATTCCAAAGCAAAACCTTTTCTGTAAAAATTACTGTAGTATCGAGAAGCACCTCTAAAGCCTATCATTGGATTTTCTTCTTCCGGTTCGAAATATTGTCCTCCAATGAGGTTGGCATATTCATTGCTTTTGAAATCACTCATTCTGACTATAACTTCTTTTGGATGGAAAGCGGCTGCAACAATAGAAACTGCTTCAGCTAATTTGTCAATGAAAAAATCTTTGCCGTGGTAATGCCTCCTTGTTAATAATTCGATTTGCTTTGCGATATTTTCATCGGTTATTTTATCAGGCTCACAAAGCGCTAAGGGATGAATTTTAATGGAGTTGGAAATAGCAAATTCCATCCGCATTAAGCCAACTCCTTTATTGGGGTAGTTGCTCAATTCAAAAGCCCTGTCTGGGTCGGCAAGAATAAACATAGGGGCTGTTTCAGGTATCAATAATTGGCTAAAATCTTGTTCTTTTACTTCCCACTGCAATTGGCCCTCATAAATGTAACCATCTTTACCTTCTGCGCAGGAAACAGTAATTTGCTGTCCGTTTTGAATGAGTTTTGTGGCATTACCGCAGCCAATAACCGCTATGGTTCCCAATTCTCGTGCGACTATCGCGGCATGGCTGGTGCGACCACCTTTGTTGGTAATAATTGCTGCTGATTTTTTCAAGATGGGATCCCAATCTGGGTTGGTTACATCGGTTACAAGTATTTCACCCTCCAACAACTGCTCCCCATCTTTCGGACTCTTTAAAATTCGGGCCTTGCCGGTTACAATTTTGTCTCCTAAAGCAATACCGGTAGTAATTAATTTCCCTTTGCTAGTTAAATTATAAATTTCTCTGACTTGTTTTTTTGCTTTACCACTTGTACTGTAAATGGTTTCCGGTCGTGCCTGAACGATAAAAAGATCTCCACTTAGTCCATCTTTAGCCCATTCTATATCCATGGGCTTGTTGTAGTGCTTTTCGATAATATCGCACCAATGCGATAGTTGAATCACCTCATTATCTTCTAAAGAAAGTTTGTCCTGTTTTTCCCAGGGTGTGGGTAAATTAATGGTTGTGCTGTTTGAAGAAGTATTTGATTTTTTATCTGAATAAATCATAGTAAATTCCTTCCTGCCACAATGCTTTTTTAGGATAGGGAAATGCTTTTGGTCTTGTAATGTCGGTTTGAAGACCATCCACTCGTCAGGTGTGACAGTTCCTTGAACTATATTTTCCCCGAGCCCCCAACAGCTGTTGATAATTATTGTTTTTTCGAAACCTGTATCCGGGTCGATGGTAAAGGCGACACCTGATGAGGCAAGGTCACTCCTTACCATTTGCTGAATTCCCACGGAAATAGCAATATCTATTTTTTCAAAGCCCATATCATATCGATATTTTATAGCTCTGTCTGTGAATAGTGAAGCGTAACAGTGCAGGATACTATCGAGCAAATGACGTTTCCCGCTAATATTCAAAAAGGATTCCATTCGTCCTGCAAAGCTTGCTGTTGGTAAATCTTCGGCAGTGGCACTGCTTCTAACAGCCATACTTGGATTTTTGGTACCTAATTCTTGTTCGATTCTGTCGTATGAAGAATAAATCTGTTCTTTTATAATTGAAGGAAGATGTGCATTTAGAATTATGTTTCTGATTTGTTCGCCAATTTGCGATAGATTTGAATAATTCTCTAAATCAAGGTTTCCTAAAAGATTATTTATTGTATCCTCAATTTTGTTTTCTTGTCGAAAAAGGCGATAAGCTGCAGCTGTTACGGCAAAACCGAAAGGGATGTTAATTCCGAGAGGGCTAAGTTTTCCATACATTTCACCTAGAGATGCATTTTTTCCTCCTACTTCGTCAATTTGAGAAATACTAATTTCATCAAAAAACAGAATGTATTTTGAATTTGTCATGTAAAAAATATATTTATATCAATTATGTATCTGTGATTATTAAATTAACTGACAGAGTAAAGGATTTGCGGTTTTAAAACTTAACCGGTTTCGGTAATTAAGCTTGGACTTTCTCTTCGGATTAGTTGATAAAAAAAAAAAATGAGATGCCCAAAATATTTGCATAATCCACGAACATAAATTTAATCATTTTAAATTTTTTTTGAACTATGGTCAGCGATTTTTTTTGAAATAAATAACTGATAAATAATGTATTAATTGATTTTTTGCTTCATAGGAATATTTGATTTTATGGTTTGTAAGGGTAAAGCTGTTTTTGCGAAAAATGAGGTAATCAAAGCTTTTTGAAAAAATAATGGGAATCATTGTGTCGAATAGGAAGTTGAATTTGAACATTTGTCAAAAAGGGTTAGATTTGCAAGACTTTTTGCAAAAGGGTATATAATATTACTGAATTAGGAAGCAGAATTTATTGGATGTCCATGTTTTCACTTTTCCTCCTAGGGTAATTTGATTTATTTTTTTTAAATATTAACGTTATAAAAAAAGGAAATTCCAGAATGAAACAGTATTTCAACTTATTCGATTTTTCACAAAAAGTTAATTACAGAACGGAAATATTAGCAGGATTAACTGTTGCTATGACGATGATTCCAGAGTCCTTGTCTTTTGCTATTCTGGCCGGATTTCCACCATTAGTTGGTTTGTATGCTGCTTTTATCATGGGGTTGGTTACCGCAATATTTGGAGGCAGACCAGGTTTGATATCAGGAGGAGCCGGAGCGACGGTGATTGTATTAATAGCTTTGATGAAATCCCATGGATTGGAATATGTATTTGCTGCAGTTGCATTGGCAGGTGTAATTCAAATATTAATAGGGCTTTTTAGGTTGGGAAAATTTATTCGTCTGGTGCCTCAGCCGGTAATGTTCGGTTTTGTAAATGGGCTGGCAATTATAATATTTATGTCTCAACTGGAGCAGTTTAAAACTATGGTAAATGGCGAAAGTGTTTGGCTTTCAGGAAATCCCCTTTATGTTATGTTAGGTTTAGTTGCGCTTACTATCAGCATTGTGTTACTATTTCCTAAAATATCTAAAGCTATACCAGCATCTTTGGTGGCCATAATGGTTGTTTTTGGACTGGTCCTGGGATTTGGAATAGAGACAAAAACAGTTGCTGATAT
The DNA here is from genome assembly GCA_964614445.1 of uncultured Flavobacterium sp. Lineage (GTDB taxonomy): Bacteria > Bacteroidota > Bacteroidia > Flavobacteriales > Flavobacteriaceae > Flavobacterium. The sequence continues at coordinate 95,242 of CAZTLN010000004.1, forward strand.
TGCTTCAGTTAGTGGTGGTTTTCCTCCATTTCATATTCCACAGATTCCCTTGACTTGGGAAACTTTAGAGTTAATTTTTCCTTATGCCCTTGTAATGTCGTCTGTAGGTTTAACAGAAGGATTATTGACGTTGAATTTGGTGGATGAAATCACAAGAACTAAAGGGAAGGGGAACAGGGAATGTATTGCCCAAGGAAGCGCTAATCTTTTAAATGGATTTTTCTTTGGTATGGGTGGTTGTCCTATGATAGCTCAAACTTTGGTGAATCTTTCCGCAGGTTCTAGGGCTCGTTTGTCAGGAATTGTTGCTTCAATAACAATATTGATAATAGTATTATTTGGAGCGCCTGTTATTGAAAAATTACCTATGGCTGCATTAGTAGGAGTAATGATAATGGTTTCTATAGGAACTTTTGAGTGGATTAGTTTTAGAATTATTAATAAAATGCCAAAACACGATATTTTTGTTGGGATTCTTGTAGCTATAATCACTATTGTGGTTCACAATTTGGCCTTGGCGGTGTTGATAGGAGTTATAATTTCAGCATTAGTTTTTGCCTGGGAAAGCGCTAAGCGAATACGTGCAAAAAAATACATCGACCAGGAAGGGGCTAAACACTATGAAATATATGGGCCCCTATTCTTTGCATCGACAACTGCCTTTGCAGAAAAATTCGATGTTTCAAATGACCCTGATGAGGTTATAATTGATTTTAGAGAAAGTAAAATTGCGGATATGAGCGCTATTGATGCTGTAAATAAAATAACAGAGCGCTATGCTAAAGAGGGAAAGAAACTTCACATACGTCATTTAAGTGCTGACTGTAGGCAACTGCTTAAAAACGCGGAAGATATTATCGAAGTTAATATTATCGAGGATCCAACATATAAGGTGGCAGTAGATTAATATTAGCCTGTGATTGTTGTAAATTTTAATGGGATGTATAGTCGGCGTAAATTGAAGAAATATCAATTGAGTTTACATTCCCTTGATGAACAATTAACCGATAACGCAAAAGAGTAGGTTTTTTATTTGAAAGAGGTACAGCTTGTGATCCGGGAAAAGGGAATACTGCGTTTTGCATACTTTTTTTAGCTCTTAAAATCCAGGGATTTGGGAATCCGGGATTTTCAGGATGGCAAAGTATAGTTAGACCGGCTAAAGCACCTTTATTTCCCATCGATCCGGAAATATCCATCCATGGACTGGGGTTTACCGGTAAATTAGTTGGCAATACCTTACCAAAGGGAGTAGTGAATACCACGTCATCTGATAACTTAATTCGTGGTGAGAATCCGCCATAACCTTTTTCGTCGGTTGAACCCCCAATTTTCATTTCGCTCTCGAGTGCCTTAAGAGATATTTGAATATCGATAAGTCTGTAATTGTTCCTCGCAGGATAAACCCTTATATTTGTATTTTCCCTAACCAGACCTGCTTGTTTCCCTTTGCTGTCTGTCCATTGAGGAGATTTCCAAACAACCTCCGTCTGTATTGCTTTAGAATCGTCTTTTTGCTTTAGCTGTTTGACTTTTTTTACCTCCCATGAAAAATCCAAAATTTCCCAACCATCTCCAATACGTCTATCTCCAACATAAAGTTGATGCCAAGCCCAGAATATCCCTCTGTGATGCGGATGGTCTTCTGGAAAATCTTCAGTCAAAATTTGTCCGTCCATATTGTATAATGGATGAATGTAGTTCGAACGAGGGTATTTACCATCTAACGATTTTTCGGAAGCCTGATAAGTGAGGATACTATCTCTGCCTTCTATAAAACATACACGATTCTCAAAAATTTTTACCAATATCTGAGAGTTTCCCTTTGATATACCTATTAGAAAAACAAAAAGAAATAATAGTTTAGGTGGTTTATACATTTTTGAGAATTGTTGATATTAGAATGGTTTTCATTAGCTTATTTCATTTTCATAAAACTAAATGGTAAATCTAGTACAATTCTCAGGGAGATATTATAAAAGTTTTATAAAAGGTTCAAAAATAATATGATTTTTCATTTTTTGTTTATGATCAATAAACTGACCGGACCACCCTATTATTAATAGGTGGTATTGTTTGGAGATAATCATAAATGGCTCCGGCTTCATAGTCCGTAAGTTGAACATAGGGGACCATTGGGAATAACAAAGCTTTATCACCTTTTTTAATACCAAGCTTCACAGCTTTTACAAAATCTTGTTTTGACCATGTTCCGATTCCTGTTTCCTTGTTGGGTGTAAGGTTTGGTGTAATCATAATCCTTCCTTTTTCGTCCAAGGGCTTATTGCCACCTGCAAAATACCCTTCGCTCAGGTGAGGCTCCAAGTAATTATTGGACTTGAAATCCTGTGAATGACAGGAAAAACAATCCAAGTTGTGAGCCAAGTATTCTCCAAGTTCTAGAGTATTGGTATCATCTGGCATCTTTATAACTGTGTTAGGCATTGGGAGGGGTTTGAAGACAACTTTGCAAAGGAATTTGGTTAATACAGATGGTTTACATGGGGTGTCAGGGGTTGAATCGGCAATTACCATTGGATCGTCAGATCTTAGAAATGATATAATTGCATCAATGTCCTGGTCTGCCATCAAAGGTAATTTGGCCATATAAGGCGGAGAATATTGTCCGTCTTTTTTGATTCCTGTTCTAAATAGTGTCACTAATTCTTCATCTGTCCAATCACCAATTCCATTATTTCTGTCCTGTGTAATATTTTGCGAATATATTTCACCAAACTCAGTTGGGGCATCCAACATTCTTTTTCCGGTTAGTTTTCCCGTTTCTCTATTAAGATGGCATCCGGCACAAAGCATGGAAACTAGTTTTTTACCTCTTTCAAGATCGCCGGGGATTCTTTTTACTTGGTATTCAGTCCTTTTTATATCATAATAAGGAAGGTCACTGCTTTGAAAATAAATAAATCCACTTATCGCTGTTACAACAATCAGCGCAAGAATAATACCCAAAACCTTTAATGCTTTTTTCATTTTTTATAAATTAAGATTGAAATTGATGAGTTTAAATAATTGGTTTACAATGGACTAAAAGACCATTTAATCTTAAATTTACAAAAAAAAATTTTTATTATATTTTATTTGGTTTTATCAGCTATAAAAAACCTTGTATAAATTTTTCCATTTTTTGTACACGGTATTTTTTTTGAATTTTCCCGCTGCCTTTGAAAATATATTTTTTGTTAAGATTGATGGAAACCAAATAATAGGAGTCAATTTCTAAATAGCTGTTTATTTTCTTAAAAAATCTCTGAATTTTTATGTTTTTTACAAAATGTAAGATAAAGCTTAGTAAAAGTGGTTTTTTTGTTGCAAAAATCACCAAAAGTGGGTATTGCGGTGAGTATTAAATTCATATATTTTTACCACGATGATTATTTAAAATTAGTATTAACGCCCAAATACTACCATTTATGACAAATTCTGATAAAATTAAAAAAGTAAATGAATTACTTATTGAAGTAATTAAAGATGAAGAACACCTGGTTGAGAGTTCTTTCAAAGATTTAAAAGATGTAGTTCTAAGCATCTTAGTTGATTACTGGCATAATGAAAGAGAGCCAGATATTTTTATGGAAAATGTTGCTTTGGAAATTGATTAATTAAAATTATTTCCTTGTTTTCTTAAATGGGAATAAGGAGTACTCATTATCCTTAAGATTAGTTAGTTAGTGTAGTTTATGTGAAGATAGGTTATCTTTTAATAGGTAACCTATTTTTTTAAATTGAACAAAACAATTTTTTAAAGATTGTTTTAATAATAAAAAATATATGAGCAAGTTTATTACATTATTTCTCTCATAAATTAATGATTTGGTTCCATATTTCAACGCTAACAGGAATTCCGTTTTTAAGATTTTTAAATTTAGTTATCTGGCTTCGTTCTCCCGGAAAATATATTTTATTCTCTTTATTAATAGGTTGAGACATATGGGTGTAATTAATTATTTCATTTAATAATTGCTCCTGTAAATTTTGATCATTAAATATTTCGGGATAAATGCAAAGGAATATTTGGGAAATTCCTGTTTCAAAGTCATTTAAACCAATTTTATAGGTTGAATTTCCGGCTGATAATAAAGTGGCTAACATATCCAAAATCATAGATAATGCAGAGCCTTTCCAATAGCCGACAGCTAATGCTCTATGACTTTTTAAGATTTTTTCCGGATCATTTGAAAGTTGTCCTTGGTCATCGTAGCCACCGTCAAATGGTAGTTTTTCTCCTTTTAATTTATATTCATTAATCTTACCAAAAGAATATTGAGATACAGCCATGTCTAGTACAACGTGACCTTCCGCTCTTGGGATTGCAGTTATAAAGGGATTGTTTCCTAATCGGCTGTCTTTAGCTCCCCAAGCCGGCATATTTGGTATTGTATTGGTAAATAAAATGGCTATACATCCTTGATTGGCGGCTTGCCAGCCGTAATAGCCTCCCCTCATCCAATGATTGGTGTTTCGCAAAGCTACTAATCCCATTCCGTGAAGTTTTGCTAATTCAACTGCTCTTTTTGTGCAGATGTCGGCATTTACGATTCCTGGTCCAAGTTGTCCATCCCATCTTTCGATACTGCCGAATTCTGATGTTTTTATGGCCTGCTTATCTATTTTTATGATGTTTTCTTCCACATATTTTATAAAAAGTGGAACCCGATTGATGCCATGTGAATTCACTCCTACCAAAGAGTTCTCAGTAAACACATTCGCCATTAATTGCGAATTCTCTTCGCTAAATTGATGTTTTTTCAAAAGCTTGTAAAGTACATCCTTCATTTTTCCATGAGGAATTGTGATAATGTTGTTTGGCATTTGTTTGCGGGTTTTTTGAAGAAATTGTTTTTTCAAATGAATCAAATCACTAAAAGTAGAAAAATAATTGCAAAAAAAAGCGTTCTACTATGAGAACGCTTGTGTTTTCTGGTTGAAATTATTAATTGTTTTCAATCCATTTTCGAGCATTGACAAATGCTTCTACCCATGGAGTGACTTCGTCGTTTCTGTGGCTTGGGTAATTAGCCCAATTCCATTGGAAAACAGAACGTTCAATGTGTGGCATGGTTACCAAATGACGGCCCGTTGCATCACACATCATGGCAGTATTGTAATCAGAACCATTTGGATTAGCAGGGTACTGCTCATAACCATATTTACCTACAATGTTGTAATTGTCTTCACTCATTGGTAAATTGAATTTTCCTTCTCCGTGTGAGATCCAAACTCCCAGTGTAGTCCCAGCCAGTGTAGATAGCATCACCGAGTTGTTTTCCTGAATCGTAACAGAAGTAAAGTTACTTTCGTGCTTGTGGCTGTTGTTATGATGCATTTTTCCGTGTACTTCATGTTCTGGATTTATTTTTTCCAATTCCATCAACAACTGACAACCATTGCAGATACCTACTGATAAGGTGTCCTCACGTTTAAAGAAGTTGTCTAAAGCAGTTTTTGCTTTTTCATTGTATAAGAATGCTCCGGCCCAACCTTTTGCTGAACCCAAAACATCAGAATTAGAGAATCCGCCAACAGCACCAATAAACTGAACATCTTCAAGAGTTTCACGTCCTGAGATCAAATCAGTCATATGAACGTCTTTTACATCAAAACCTGCCAAATACATTGCATTTGCCATTTCGCGCTCGGAGTTACTTCCTTTCTCACGAATTACTGCTGCCTTTGGTCTTGGTTTAGAACTATCGATTTCCGGTTTGTTTCCTGTAAAGTTAGCAGGGAATTTGAAGTCTAACGCCTGGTTTTTATAGTTGTTATAACGGTCCTGTGCTGTTCCGTTTTTAGATTGTTTTTGATCCAAAAGGAAAGAAGTTTTGAACCAGATGTCTCTGTATTTTTCAATATCTAATTGACATGGTCCAAAGTTTAATACCGCCTCATTAGTTACTGTTCCTAATTTAAAGAAAGAAACACCATTGTTGTTAAGTTTACTTTCTAAGGTAGCGTCATCTTTTGCCTGGAATACAAGTCCTATGTTTTCCGCAAAAAGATATTTAATGATGTCTTTTTCTTCTAAAACAGAGAAATCAATTTTTGCTCCCAGGTTAATATCTGCAAAACACATTTCCAATAAAGTAGTAATCAATCCCCCACTTCCAATGTCATGACCTGCAATAATATCGCCATCCAAAACTAATTTCTGAACCGTGTTGAATGCTTTTTTGAAGAAAGCAGCGTCTTTGATTGTTGGAGTCTCCTTACCAATAACATTTAGAATCTGTGCAAAGGAAGAACCTCCTAATTTGAAATCGTCTTGTGATAAATTGATATAGTATATAGAACCACCATCTTTTTGTAATACAGGTTCAATTACTTTTCTGATATCAGTACAATGTCCAGCAGCCGAAATAATTACCGTTCCAGGTGCAATCACTTCGTCATTTGGATATTTTTGTTTCATTGAAAGGGAATCTTTTCCTGTAGGGATGTTGATTCCTAATTCAATAGCAAAGTCGGAGCAGCCTTCTACAGCAGCGTATAAACGGGCATCTTCACCTTCGTTTTTACATGCCCACATCCAGTTTGCTGAAAGTGAAACTCCTTTTAAACCATTTTTAATCGGAGCCCAAACAATGTTTGACAATGATTCAGCAACCGCATTGCGGCTACCCGCCACAGGATCAATCAATGCTGAAATTGGAGCGTGTCCAATCGAAGTTGCGATTCCTTCTTTTCCAAGGTAATCCAAAGCTACAACTCCACAGTTGTTCAATGGCAACTGTAAAGGTCCTGCACATTGCTGTTTGGCAACTTTTCCGCCTACGCAACGGTCAACTTTATTAGTCAACCAGTCTTTACAGGCTACGGCTTCTAATTGTAATACCTGCTCTAAGTAAGTTGCAATTTTATCTTTAGAATATTCTAAGTCAGCATAGTTGTAGGCAACAGTGTTGTCTGTCATGACAGTTTTTGGAGAACTTCCGAAGAAATCAGCCAAAGCATAATCCATAGGTTTAGCACCAGTGGTTTTTGATTCGAAAGTAAAACGGTGGTCACCGGTAACGTCTCCTACCTCGTACATTGGAGCGCGTTCTCTGTCGGCAATTCGTTGCAGGGTATCGATATCTTCCTGTCCGATTACTAATCCCATTCTTTCCTGAGATTCGTTTCCGATAATTTCTTTTGCTGAAAGGGTAGGGTCTCCTACAGGCAATTTATCTAAGTCGATAAGTCCTCCGGTGTCTTCCACTAATTCAGAAAGACAGTTCAGGTGTCCACCTGCACCGTGATCGTGGATAGAAACGATTGGGTTGTTGTCGCTTTCCACTAAACCACGTATAGCGTTAGCGGCACGTTTTTGCATTTCAGGATTAGAACGCTGAATGGCATTCAGCTCGATTCCTGAACCGAAGGCTCCAGTGTCTGCTGATGATACTGCAGCACCACCCATTCCGATTCTGTAATTTTCTCCTCCCAGAATAATAATTTTATCTCCTGTTTTTGGAGTATGTTTGATAGCCTGATCTTCTTTTCCGTATCCAATTCCTCCCGCCTGCATGATTACTTTGTCATAACCTATTTTACGGTCATTTTCTTCATGTTCGAAAGTCAAAAGAGAACCAGTGATTAACGGCTGTCCAAATTTGTTTCCAAAGTCAGAAGCACCGTTAGAAGCTTTTATCAAAATATCCATTGGTGTCTGATACAACCATTTTCGCTCTTCTACTGCATCTTCCCATGTTCTGTCTTTTTCCAAACGAGAGTAGGAAGTCATGTAAACTGCAGTTCCCGCTAATGGTAACGAACCTTGTCCTCCTGCAAGACGGTCGCGTATTTCCCCTCCTGATCCTGTCGCAGCTCCGTTGAAAGGCTCCACAGTAGTTGGGAAATTGTGAGTTTCCGCTTTTAAGGAGATTACTGAATCAAACTCTTTGGTTTCGTAGAAATCCGGTTTGTCAGCAGTTTTTGGTGCAAACTGCTGCACTTTAGGTCCTTTTACAAAAGCTACATTGTCTTTATATGCCGATACAATATCGTTAGGGTTTTCTTGTGATGTCTTTTTGATTAATCTGAATAAAGAAGTCTCTTTTTCTTCACCGTCGATTATAAACGTTCCGTTAAATATTTTATGACGACAATGTTCTGAGTTAGCCTGAGAGAAAGCAAAGATTTCAGAGTCAGTTAATTTACGACCTAATTTTGTCGCCAAATTATTCAGATACTCAACCTCTTCAGAACTTAGTGCCAAACCTTCCTGTTTATTGTAAGCATCAATATCTTCAATGTCCAGAATAGGTTCCGGTTGGATGTTTATGGTGAAAATATCCTGATTCAACTCGCTGTATTTTTGAGAAAGCATCGGGTCAAAATCAGTGAAATTTTCTGCTACTCGCTGAAATTCTTCAATACGTATGATTCCTGAGATTCCCATGTTTTGAGTTATTTCTACTGCATTGGTACTCCATGGTGTAATCATTGTAGCACGAGGACCAACAAAAAAATCCGTCAAAACGGATTTCTCAACTTTATTTGCATTGGCAAAAAGCCAGTTTAATTTAGAAATATCTTGAGCAGAAATTTCGCCCTGAGTGTGCACGGCATAAATTACGTTGCTTTGGTTTTCAAAGAAATGAATCATTGTTTTTTGTTTGTAGAATTGCGATGCAAATTTAGTTTAAAAAAATAGGAACAACAAGAATTAAAAATTCATTTTTTTACTGAAAATCCCTTCACCGGAAAATTGATTTATTGGGATTTTGCTGCTGTATATTTTCTTTATTCAGGAAATGGCATATTCTGATAAGCCCCTAAATCTGGAGGTGAAGTTCGTGTGTTTCCAATTATATCTTCAGAGATCAAATAAGAGGGGTTGCCCTGAGCGAATGCTGCTGATGTATTATCGATAAGGAGTTTATTCTGATTGGGTTTGTAAAATTTAGGATTTTGGTTCAATATAATCTCTTTATAATGTGATGTGTCGCTATTGAATAAGTACAAAGGATCTGCATTATTGGCGGTTGATTTGATAAGACAGTTGTTGAACTGGTATTCAAAAGTTGAGGCTCCATTTTTTGTTAAAATCAATTCGTTACTGTTAGAACCATAAATGATACAGTTGTTGAATGTTGCTTTAGTCAAATCTTTTGTTTCCGGATTAGCACCTCCTTTAATGTTGTTTATAGATAGAGCAATTGATCTTGAACTGTTCCAGTTGTTGTTGAATGTACAATGGGTAAACTGATAGTCACCGCCATAAGTGCAGGCTAAACTTACTAAACCAGAATTGTTTATCACCATATTATCACCCTCTATTGTTGCTGTCTCTGCCAGGATTCCATAATTAGAGCAGTTGTATAATTGGCTGTTTTTCACAGAAAGGGAGGTGTTGTTCTTATTTTGGATAAGAATTCCAACGGTAGCATTTTTGATAGTCAGATGATTAATTCGGTTGAAGGTATTACTGTTGTACAACCAAATTGTTCCCCATTGTCCGGGGATTTCAGCATATTCAGGTTCCAAACGGTCCCCTTCAAAAATAATTTCATTTTCTAATTTATCAGTTTCCGAAGCTTCTCCATTGACGTTTATTGTGGCATCCTCAGGTATTAAAAGTCCTGAGTTGACATGAAAATGAACTCGGCTTCCGGGATCAAAAATGGCAGTTTTACCTGATGGGACTGCGGCATAGCCATAAATAACGTATGGCTTTTTATTTGTGAAATGAAGTTCGTTTCCGTTAATTTCGTCGTTTTCGTCCAAATAAAAACCACTAATTTCCGAGTCATCAAAGTTTAATTTCTCTACTATGCCGTTTTCATAACGTTTTGGATATAAAAATACAGCGTCCTGAATTAAAGTAACCAGTGGAACTTTTTGCAAATTATCTCCACTGTCAAATTCAATGGCATCTGTATATAAAAAATCGGAAGGAGCTGCATCAGAAATATCAGCGGTAGTTTCTATGAAAATATACATGCTGTCTTTGGCCAATAAAACGATATCGCGAAAAAGTTTGTTATTGTTACCCTGCATCCCGTCAACCGTAATACGGTATTTTGAATCCAGACCTTTGCCAAGTTTAACTGTTGGGATGTTTATATCATTTTTACTTTTATTATATACTTTTAATAAGTAAGTACTTGAGGCTATGTTGGAAAAAACCGTATCCAAATAAACGGTGTCTCTGGAAAAAGTTAGTTTTCCGCTGTTGGCAACGGTAGAAAAATCAGAACGACAGGCACAGATAGAAATTAAGGTGATAACTATGATAAGTGCTGAATACGGGCGCATTAAGTGAAAATTTTTTTGTAAAAATAGGAAAAACTTGGTTTACTTATTAACAATCCTAACCTAGCGGTAAGAATAAGCTTTAAATTTAGGTTGTATTATGTTATCTTTAATTTACTTTTACGTTTCGATAAAATACTTTAAATGGAATTTGATAAAGAAAAAATACTGGAATATTGTAACAGGGTTTCTAAGAATACCTTGATGGAGACATTGGAGATTGAATATATTGATGCCGGTCCTGATTTTTTGGTGGCTAAAATGCCGGTAAATTCGAGGGTTCATCAACCGATGGGATTATTACATGGGGGAGCAACTGTGGCATTGGCTGAAAGTGTGGGTAGTGCAGCTTCTATGATATTTATAAATTCAGCAGTGAGCGAAGTAAGAGGAATCGAAATAGCTGCAAATCATTTGAAGGCCAAGCGGGAAGGAGTGGTTACCGCTACAGCCCGGATCATCCATCAGGGCAAAAGTATTCATCTTTGGGAGATTCGGATTACAGATGAGAAAAATGATCTAATTTCCCTGTGTAAACTAACCAACATGGTTTTGCCGAAAAGAAAGAAAACAGAATAGTTAGATTCCATAGTAATTTTTAAAAGAACAATTTATGATTGATTTCTTTATTAAAGTGAAGCAACAGGAAGGGCAGCACCTGCCTTTTGTTATTTATAGAAAACCCAATAAAAAATTTATAAGAGGTTATTTTCAAAAAAATGATCATTTGTATTTTGCAGACACATTGGATGAAAAGGGCTTTGTTTTTGCACCATTCGATGGGAATCAGAAAATATTGATTCCCGACAATCAATCCGTTATATGGGAGGCAGAAACAAGTTTAATTGAGGAGGATGGCTATGTTAGTAATTACTCGGAGAAAAATGAGGAGGATAAAGAGAAATTTGAACATCTGATAAAAAAAGCAATTGATGCAATTGAGAATGATGGTTTAAATAAGGTTGTGCTCTCCAGAAAAGAAATTTTGGAAGTTCCGGAGTTTGACTTAGTAACCGTTTTTACTCGTGTATTGCAGTACTATCCAACTGTTTTTTGTTATTGTTGGTATCATCCAAAAATAGGTTTGTGGATGGGTGCAACACCGGAACGACTTTTAAAAGCGTCTAAAAAGAAGTTTTGCACAATGGCCTTGGCTGGTACGCAAAATTTCAAAGGTTCTACCAAGGTAGTTTGGGAGAAAAAAGAACTTGAAGAGCAACAATTTGTTACGGATTACATTATTGAAAATATTAAAAATTTAATTTCTGAAGTTTCCATTTCAAGTCCCTATACAATTAATACCGGAAATGTGTTGCATATCAAAACCGATATTGAAGGAACCATAAATAAAAATTCCAAATTGAATCAGGTTGTTGAGGTTTTACATCCAACACCAGCGGTGTGCGGATTGCCGAAAGACCAGGCGAAAAAGTTTATTCTCGAAAATGAATCTTATGATAGAGAATATTACACTGGTTTTTTAGGTGAACTTAACAGGAAGGCTTTTCCAGAAAAGAATGCTAAATCAGATTTATATGTAAATTTGAGATGTATGAAAGTAGCTGATCACAAAGTTCATTTATATGTAGGCTGTGGTATCACCAAAGATAGTGTTCCGGAAAAAGAATGGAATGAAAGTGTAAACAAGTCGATGACGCTGAAGCGTGTTTTATAGGATTTGAAAATAGAATAAATAAGTACGAAAATGAAAGTTGATATTTTAGCTTTTGGAGCTCATCCCGATGATGTGGAGTTAGGTTGTGCAGGAACAATCATTAAAGAAATAGGGTTAGGTAAATCGGTTGGAATTGTCGATTTAACAAGAGGTGAATTAGGAACCCGAGGATCTGCCGAGATTAGAGACAAGGAGGCCGCCGATGCTGCTGCGATCTTAGGGGTCTCGTTTAGAGAAAATCTACAAATGCGGGATGGTTTTTTTAAGAACGATGAGGAGCATCAGTTGGAAGTAATAAAAATGATTAGGAAATACCAGCCAGACACGGTGTTGTGTAATGCAATAGACGACAGACATATTGATCATGGTAAAGCAAGTAAATTAGTATCTGATGCTTGTTTTTTATCTGGTCTAATGAAAATTGAAACGAATTATGAAGGAATAAAACAAAAGTTATGGCGCCCAAAATTGGTTTATCATTACATTCAGTGGAAAAATATTGTGCCTGATTTTGTTGTAGATATTAGCGGATATACTGAAAAAAAAATAGAAGCTATTTTAGCTTATCGTTCCCAGTTCTACGATCCAAAATCACAGGAACCAGAATCGCCTATTACCTCCAAAAACTTTCTGGAGAGCTTAAATTATCGTTCTCGAGACTTGGGTCGTCTAGTGGGCGTTGAACATGCGGAAGGATTTACCGTAGAGAGATATGTGGCTGTCAATAGCTTAGGGGATTTGCTTTAATTTTTCTTTATTTTTTTAGATAATTTATTTGGAGAAGCAAAGTTTAATTGTATATTTGCAACCGCTAAGCAAATGGTGGCTGTAGCTCAGCTGGTTAGAGCATCGGTTTGTGGTGCCGAGGGTCGCCGGTTCGAACCCGGTCAGCCACCCAAAAGGCAAAAGCCTCGAATTATTTCGAGGCTTTTTTTGTTTGTATCAGCTCGTAAAAAAAGCTTAAGCACCATATTTGGATTTAATAAATCCTATGGTTTCTTTCATAAGATTTTTAAGTGCGTTTTGGTTTATATCGGAAAGTCTTTTGGCATAAATGCAGGCTGTTCCCATCTGAAAATTGCCCAGATCTTTGAGTAAATACTTGTGTTCTTCTAATCCGGAATAGACATAGAGGGAAAAAGCTGATTTTTTTGGGGAAAACCCTATAAGCGGGGCATCGCCTTCTTGGCCAGTTTCATATTTAAAATGATAGGAACCAAAACCAATAATACCAGGCTCCCATACTTTAGGTTCAAAGCCCGTTACTTCTTGCATTAGTTCTATCAGTTCAAAACTTTCCTGGCGTTTCTGCTCCCTGTCAACAAAAGAATTGATAAAATTCATTACGCTGACGGTTACTGCCATTGAATTATCTTTTGTCATAATCTCTCTCTTTTACAATTTGGCTTTTCTAAATCAGCATATGTTGATATCAAAGCAGTCTAAATTTACTAAATTTTCAGGAGAAATTTAGGTCAGTTTAATTTACATTTAACTTTTCCTGTAGTCGTTGCTTATTTTTGCCCCAAGCCATGCCATTGGAATATAAGCAATAGTGAGGTCGGCTATGATAAACCAGATGGGAGAAGGTATTTTGAAGGCCATTATAAGACCTCCCAAGAAAAAAAAGACGCCAATTAACATGGAAAATTTCAAACTGTTATTGGCTGAAATCAAACCTGTTATTGTGGCTCCTGTAAGGGTACCTATGGTATGAGCCAAAAAAGGGAAAATAAAATATTCCGGTCCAAGGGACGGAATCAGTTTTTGCATACTTTCAACATTATCGGGATCCAAACCCTCTATTGGCAGGAGGGCGTGACCCAATTGTATCAGAATGATGTTGATAAAACTCCCTAAAAACCAACCGGCAACGATTGCAATAATATTTCTAAGTATTTTATTCATTAATAATTTAGACTTATTTTTGGTCAACTGCGGGTCTTTTATTTCTGTTAGCTAATTCCCACGCGATGGTAAAGGCTAATTGTGCTCTTTTGGTCAAAGCGTCATATTCTATTTTGTCCGGGGTATCGGTTTTTTGATGATAATCTGCATGAACCCCATTAAATAAAAATACGGCTGGAATGCCATTTTTGGCGAAGTTATAATGATCTGATCGTTCGTAAAAACGGTTGGGGTCTGAACGCTCATTGAATCTGTAATCCAAAGTCAATTGGGTATATTTTTCATTTGCCACTGTGCAGATTTGATTTAACTCGCTCGATAGTCGGTCAGCTCCAATCAGATAAACGTAATTATTAGTGTCGGGGTGTAAATCATCTCGTCTGCCAATCATGTCAATATTTATATTTGCGATGGTGTTATTTAGAGGGAACAATGGATTTTCGGAATAGTAACGAGAACCATGAAGGCCGTGTTCTTCCCCAGTCATATGGAGAAAAAGGATGGAGCGTTTTGGTCCGTAACCTTCTTCTTTTGCAATTTGAAATGCCTGAGCTATTTCAAGTAATGCAACTGTTCCGGAGCCATCGTCATCGGCACCATTGTAAATATCTCCGTTCCGAACACCTACGTGATCATAATGGGCAGAAATAACAATTATTTCTTCTGGTTTCTCTGTACCCCTAATAAATGCGCAAATATTTTCAGAATCGTCCAGATTGTCATTTCGTTTTGCATTTAAATAAGATGCCGGAATTTGCTGGTAAAAGTTGGAGGTTCCTATTGGAGAGGGAATTCCATTTCTTTTGTAATGATCTATTAAGTATTTACCTGCCTTTTTCTGTCCGGGAGATCCTGTTTCTCTTCCTTCCATAGCATCACCAGCAACGATAAAAAGATGTGTTTTTAATTCGGTAGGGGTTATTGTGGATATGTATTTATCAGGAATTAAGGTTTTGCTTTTGTAAATGGTGTCATTTATCCCGTAAGAAGAAGTTATGAAAGCAAAGGCTAAAATGTAAATAACAGTTCTCATTTTAAAAGTTGCGATTTTTGGGTTATTGTTTTAAGGTTTCTTTCAAAAATAGTTTTAAGTGCTCAAAAGCCCTTTTTGCAGCTATCGGATTGTAGGCGGCTCCTTTTAAATTATCATTTCCGGCCTCCGAATTTGTGAATGAATGTACGGCATTGGCATAATAAATCATTTGCCAATCGGCCATGGTATCTCTCATTTCTTGTTGGAAAGCACTTATTTCCTCTTTTGATTCGAAAGGATCATCGGCACCATGACAAATTAATACTTTGGAACTTATCGGTTCAATTTTTCTTCCGGAATCTCTGGCTAGACCTCCGTGAAAGGAAACCACGCCTTTTACATCGAGCTTACCTCTGGCAGCTTCTAAAGCACCCGTGCCTCCAAAACAATACCCAATTACTGCAAGATTTTCTGGGTCTGCACCTGTTTTAACGAGTTCGTCCAAGGCCAAAGATATCCGTTTTTGATATTCTTTGTAATTAGACTTATAGTACCCCGCACTTTTACTTGCCTCCTGATAATTTGTGGGATAATTTCCCTCACCATAGATATCTGCAATAAAAACATGGAATCCTAAATTGGCCAAATCTACTGCGATGTCTTTGGATGCTTTGTCAATCCCCATCCAGGCAGGAAGTATTAGGATTCCCGGATTAAAGGCGTTTTTGACCGCGGCAGGTATTTTATATCCGTTTAAAATTTGGCTTCCGTCCGTATATCTTGTTGGTTTTAACTGTCCGAAAGTGAAGTTCAGACAAAAGACAAATCCCAGTGTAAGTAAAAATGATTGTTTCATGCTTAAAAGTTTGGTACTCAAATATCTGAAATATAATCGAATAATTGTTTTTGACACTAGAAAAAAAATTAATATTCAACGTTATTAAAGATGTCGGTTATCTCTGTTTTTTTGAGATGATAGCCCCTGATGGGTTTTGAAAGGCAATAAAATATAGTTAATTTTGTTGGTCAGCTAAATTAACGGAAATCATGAAACATAATCAACATACACTTTCAACAAAATCAGAGGAATTAATAGCAAAAGAAGATAAATATGGTGCACATAATTACCATCCGCTTCCTGTGGTTCTAGAAAGGGGTGAAGGTGTTTATGTTTGGGATGTGGATGGTAAAAAATATTATGATTTTTTGTCTGCCTATTCAGCAGTAAATCAAGGGCATTGTCATTCGAAAATTGTGGGTGCCATGCTGGAGCAGGCTAAAACATTGACATTAACATCCCGGGCTTTTTACAACAATAAATTGGGTACATATGAAGAGTATGTAACCAAATATTTTGGTTTTGATAAGGTGCTACCTATGAATACAGGTGCTGAAGCTGTCGAAACGGCTTTGAAACTATGTAGAAAGTGGGCTTATGAGGTAAAAGGAATTCCTGAAAATCAGGCTCAGATTGTTGTTTGTGAAAATAATTTTCATGGCAGGACTACCACTATTATTTCGTTTTCAAATGATGAAACTGCCAGAAAGAATTTTGGTCCCTTCACATCAGGTTTTATAAAAATTCCTTATAATGATGCGGAAGCCTTGCAGGCTGTATTAGAATCTAATTCGAACATTGCTGGGTTTATGGTTGAACCCATTCAGGGTGAAGCAGGTGTTTTTGTACCTGCTGATGGTTATTTGACTAAAACAAAATTATTATGCGAAAAGCACAAAGTTTTGTTTATTGCCGATGAAGTTCAGACTGGAATTGCACGAACCGGTAAATTATTGGCAGTTCATCATGAAAATATTCAACCGGATATTCTTATCTTAGGGAAAGCATTATCAGGGGGTGTATATCCCGTTTCGGCGGTATTGGCTAATAATGAAATCATGGATGTTATTAAACCAGGACAACATGGATCTACTTTTGGGGGTAATCCTGTTGCTGCGGCCGTAGCAATCGCAGCACTAGAGGTGGTGAAAGAAGAAAATTTAGCAGAAAATGCTGAACAACTAGGAGCTGTTCTACGAAAAGGATTGAATGATATAGCTTCCAGGAATCCATTGATAACAATTGTAAGAGGAAAAGGATTGCTTAATGCAATCGTAATTGACTGTGATGAAAAATCAGATCTTGCATGGGAAATATGTCTTAAATTCAGGGATAATGGTTTGCTGGCAAAACCTACACACGGAAATAAAATCAGATTAGCCCCTCCACTTGTAATAAATGAGGAGCAAATTCATGATTGTCTTGCTATCATTGAAAAAGCTCTGGACAATTTCAAATAATAGTTTGTTATGGAACGAAAAGTTAAATTAATAAAAAATCGTTCAGATATTGGGGGTAGGGCCCGGGGTTCAGATATCGGGGTCGATGCGCTTGAAATTGCTGCAATCAATCAAGGAAGTGATTATTTTAATCTATTTGTGTTTGAAGACGTGAAAACACATAATGAAACCATTTATGATAAAACCCGAAATACATTTGCCAAAAGAATAGAATTTGTTTTGGAGCAATGTAACAGAGTGTCATATGTGGTAAAAAGAAGTATAGAGGCTGATTTTCTTCCATTGGTTTTGTCTGGTGACCATTCTTCGGCATTAGGAACAATGAGTGGTATCAAGGCAGCGTACCCAGACAAGGAATTGGGTGTTATTTGGATTGATGCCCATGCCGATATACATTCACCCTACACTTCTCCTTCGGGAAATATACACGGAATGCCATTGTGCGCTGCCATCGGAGATGATAATATGAGTAGTCAAATAAATAAGGTCCTTCCTGATACCAAACAGCTCTGGGATGAGATGAAGAATATTGGAGTGGAAGGTCCTAAAGTTTTTCCGGAGCATTTGATTTATTTTGGAGTTAGAGATACAGAAGAAGCCGAGGATATCCAAATGGAGAAATTAAAAATCAGGAATTACAAAGTGGCTGAGGTGCGTTACAGGGGGCTGGAAACTTGTGTTGATGAGGCTCTAAATCAATTGGGAAATTGCGATTTAATTTATATTTCATTTGACGTCGATTCACTGGATTGTGATTTAGTTTCAAATGGGACAGGCACGCCAGTTCCAAAAGGATTTGATCAGTATGAAGTTATTGCTATCATAAATCGGATATTAGCTACCCGTAAAGTGATTTGTGTTGAATTTGCAGAAATCAATCCTTTGGTAGATACCAGAGGGAATAAAATGGCAGAAGCGGCCTTCGAAGTATTGGAACAGATTACCTCTACACTGGTTTTGCCTGCCGAATAAGAAAGGAGAGTGATAATATTATGGTAAATCCCAAGGACAGTTCGTGGCCTTGGGATTTATTTTTGATAATTTGTTAGTAAACCAATACAATGATTTCATGATTCGTAAATTTAGGGTTGTTAATTCTCTAAACTGTATTTCGATCCTTTTAATCGTTAATTACGGGTTGTCCTTATTTAAAATACTTATATTTGCATAAGTATTAATACTTATATTGGTATTGTTTTTATAATTGGATTAAATGTAGCTTTGTTGATAATCGGTCAATAGATTGTGCAAATAACACAA
This sequence comes from uncultured Flavobacterium sp., assembly GCA_964614445.1. GTDB lineage: Bacteria > Bacteroidota > Bacteroidia > Flavobacteriales > Flavobacteriaceae > Flavobacterium. Next base: position 113,607 of record CAZTLN010000004.1, read on the forward strand.
TAAAAGTGAAACAGGTATTTAGAAAATTAACCAATTCATATGTGTCTGAAAAAGCCGATATCTGTATAGAAAATAATTGATTTGGGGATGGAACGAATAACGATATTTATTTTATGTGGAGGGAAAAGCAGTAGGATGCAATCAGAGAAGGGGCTGGTGCTTTTTCAATCTAAACCTCTGATAGAACATGTTATTGAAGCTGTATTACCATTGAATGGTAAGATTAAATTAGTTACCAATAGTTCTGAATATGGTTATCTGCCCTTTGAGATTATAAACGATATCGAATTGGAAAAGGGACCCATAGGAGGGATATGCAGTGCCCTGATGAATTCGGATACTGAAATAAATATGATTCTTAGCTGTGATATTCCTTTGATAACAAACAATTTATTGGCTGAATTGCTAGAACAACATAAAATGGAATTTGACGCAACTGTCTTTTCAGATCAAAACAAAATCCATCCATTGATTGGGATTTATTCGAAAAAGATAATTCCTGTTTTGAAAGAGGCAATAGAGGAAGATCATTTAAAAATGATGCATTTGCTTGGAAATTTGAAACACCAGATTATTAGCGCTGAAGCTGAACAAAGTATACATTTCAGAAATGTTAATTCTGTCGCGGAATTAAACGAACTGAATAATGATTTAAAATGAAAGACTATGAGAAATTCTGACACACCGAAGTTGACGATTGTTGGAGCAGGACCTGGCGACATTGAATTGATTACAATAAAAGCAATAAAAACAATTAAAGATGCCGATGTGGTATTATACGACGCACTAGTCAATGAAGAGCTGCTGCAATATGCTTCACCTCAGGCTGAAGTTGTCTTTGTAGGAAAGCGCTTTGGATGCCATGCATACAGTCAGGACCAAATTAATGACCTTATTGTTGCTATGGCGAAGCGTCATGGCCATGTAGTTCGATTAAAAGGTGGTGATCCATTTGTTTTTGGCAGAGGAAGTGAGGAAATAGAATTTGCTCAAAAATATGGTTTAGAAACAGCTGTGGTTCCAGGAATATCTTCTTCCTTGGGAGTACCGGCAACCAATGGTATTAGTTTGACCCAACGTGGTGTATCTGAAAGTTTCTGGGTAATTACCGGAACTACCTCTTCACATAGGTTGTCTGCAGATGTTGTTCTAGCCTCTATGTCTTCCGCAACTGTGGTGATATTGATGGGGATGAACAAACTGGAAGAGATAGTGTCAATTTACAAAAGAAACAGAACGGATGATTTGGCTGTAGCTATTATTCAAAACGGAACTAAGGACTCCCAAAGGAAGGTGGTTGGGAAAATTAGCACGATTACCGGACTTGCTGTTGAAAACAAATTATCTTCACCAGCAATTATTGTGATAGGCGAAGTAGTTAGAAATTCTATAGAACTTAGTAATTTTGTAAAAGCCTCTTCTACTGATGATGATTTTATTTACCAAAATTTAAACGTATTCTAATAATGGCTGTTATAAAATATTTTGGAGCAATTGCCGATCAAACTAAATTGCAGGAAGAAAGTATTACCTTGGCTGATTTGACCTTATCTGAATTGATTGAAAATTTGGAGCTGAAATATAATTTAGGTGCTCTTTCGTATAGTATTGCAGTGAACCAAAAAATAGTAAAAGACATGAATACACATAGATTAGAGGGGAATGACGTAGTTGCGTTGCTACCGCCATTCGCTGGTGGTTGAATGTCAATAAATTAATAAGAAATTAATTATGCGGTACAACAGACAAATAGTTCTTGCGGAGGTGGGTGAGTACGGGCAAGATAAATTACTTCAGGCGAAGGTTTTGGTTATTGGAGCCGGAGGATTAGGTGCTGCCGTTATTCCTTATCTGGCTGCTGCAGGTATTGGCGAGATAGGTATTATTGACAATGATGCTATTGAACTTAGCAATTTGCAGCGTCAAGTCATTTACAAGGAGGATGCTGTGGGGAAATCAAAAGCTATTGAAGCCAGAGATATGGCTTTGTCATTGAATTCTAGCATAAAGGTTAATGCTTATACATCATATTTAAATGGTGATAATGCCATTGAATTATTTGAGTATTATGATATAATGGTCGATGCGACTGATAATTTGAATTCTAAATATCTGATAAACGATGCCTGTTGCATGACCGGTAAACCCTTCGTTTACGGATCAGTTTATAAATTTCAGGGTCAGGTTTCTGTATTTAATTTTCAAAAGGGGCCCAGCTATCGTTGTCTTTTTCCAGATGAAGAGGCACATAGTAAGAATTGTAGGGATGCCGGGGTGATGGGGATATCGGTTGGAATCATAGGGATGTTGCAGGCCAATGAAGTTCTAAAAATGATTTTGGGGATTGGAGAATCGTTGTCCGGCAATTTGTTGGTTTACAATTTGCTCAATAATGAACAACAAAAATTTGAATTGAATAAGGGTCCAGTGGTTATGTTGACGCAAACAGAGTTTGAAAATAAATATAGATTTCAAGAGGTTTCAGATTTTGAAATTGCTGCAGCCGATGCATTGGTTAATATAAATAATCCAGATGTTTTGTTTCTGGATGTTCGTAACGAGGACGAATTTCCTAAAATAAATATCCAAAATGGTATTCAGATTCCACTGGTTGATTTGGAAAAAGAATTGTCTAAGCTGGATACAACAAAGCAGCTATTCATTTATTGTCAATCGGGAATGCGCAGTAAAAAGGCTGTGCAATTGTTAAGAAATAATAATTTTACAAAAGTGATGAGCATTACAGGGGGAGCTTTAAAACTAGAGGATTTTGTTTGTGATGATCTTCTTTCGATTTTTTAAAAACGCTATTTATGAGTAAAAAAAAGGTTTTTATTAAGGGAGCTATTTCTCCCGAATTTATAGCCAATTCAATAGCTAAACATCAGGGTAAACACAATATTGGAGCACACAATATTTTTTTAGGTCAGGTACGTGCTGATATCCATGACGAAAATACCGTAAAAGCAATAGATTATACGGCTTATGAAGAAATGGCCAATGTGGCATTTTATGAGATCAGAGAAAGGGCGTTTGCTAAATTTGATCTGGTTTGTATGCATATTTATCATAGTTTGGGAGTAGTGAATGCGGGTGAAGTTTGTCTGTTTGTTTTTGTCTCAGCCGGACATAGGACAGAGGTTTATGAGGCCACCGAGACTATTGTGAACTGGATTAAGACTGAGGTTCCTATTTTTGGAAGGGAAATATTTGATAACGATGATTTCATCTGGAAAGAAAATAAATAAGCAATGGTAGATATTACTCATAAAATCAGTACGTTGCGTTCGGCAACTGCTCAGGCCACCGTTGTGGTAAGTCAAGGGGTAACCATCGATGCGATTTTGAACAATTTGGTTCCCAAAGGGAATGTCCTTGAAATGGCAAAAACAGCCGGTTTATTTGCGGTTAAAAATACGCATTTGTCCATTCCGGATTGTCATCCTTTACCTATAGAGTTTACCTCAGTGGACTATGAGATAAAAGATTTAAATATCGATATTCTTTTTACAGTGAAGACTGTTTACAAAACTGGAGTAGAAGTCGAGGCGATGCACGGTGCTTCAATTGTGGCTTTGACCATGTATGATATGCTAAAACCTATTGATAAAAACATAGAAATTTCGACGATAAAATTAGTTGAAAAAAGAGGAGGAAAGTCAACCTACAAAAACAGATTTCGTGATGTCCTTAAAGCAGCCGTATTTGTATGTTCCGATTCTATTTTTGCTGGTGAGAAAGAAGATCGTTCCGGGAAAATTATTGTCGAAAAATTAGCCTCTTATGGAGTTGAAACTTCGCACTATGAAATCATTCCTGATGAAATTAACTTTATTCAGGACAGAACGAAAAAATATAGTAAGGAAAACCAACTGGTAATTTTTACCGGAGGAACGGGACTTTCTCCAAGAGATGTTACTCCTGAAGCACTCGAACCGTTGTTAGATAACAGAATTCCGGGTATCGAAGAAGCAATACGTAGTTATGGTCAGGATCGCATGCCTTATGCAATGCTTTCCCGCTCTGTTGCCGGGATTTTAGGAGATTGTCTGGTATTGGCTTTGCCTGGGTCTGCAAATGGAGCGAAAGAATCCATGGATGCCATTTTTCCACATGTTTTGCATGTGTTTCACATCCTAAAAGGGAAAAACCATGATAACAAATAACACCATATTGACCGATGATTTTGGACGTAAGCACAACTATTTGCGTATTTCATTAATTGAAAAATGCAATTTGCGTTGTACCTATTGCATGCCGGCAGATGGAATCGTATTGTCTTCCAAAAAGGAGTTGATGACTGCTGATGAGGTTTGTGCTATCGCTAAAACATTTGTAAATAATGGGGTTGATAAAATAAGATTAACAGGAGGTGAACCGCTGTTGCGAAAAGATTTTTCGGAAATAATCGAAAAATTAGCTGTACTTGGTACCGAGATTTCTATTACCACAAACGGAATATTGATTGACCAACATCTTGATGTTTTAAAGAGAAATAATATTGTTAAAATCAATATCAGTCTGGATACATTAGTGCCTTCAAAATTCAATACAATAACCCTTCGAAATCAATTTGAAAAAGTAATCGACAATTTGCATTTACTTCTTAATAATGAATTTAAAGTAAAGGTAAATGTAGTTTTAATCAAAGGTTTTAATGAGAACGAAATCATTGATTTTATAAATCTGACAGAGTCATTACCTATTTCTGTTCGTTTTATTGAATTCATGCCATTTGCCGGAAATCACTGGGACCGAAGTAAAATGGTTTCTCAAAAAGAAATTTTGGACATGGTCCATAATCATTTTTCAGAAAGTAATGTGGAGAAATTAATCGACGAAAAAAACCTTACAGCCAGAGAATTTAAGATAAAAAAATATCAGGGTAGTTTTGGAATCATCAGTTCTATTACCAATCCCTTTTGCGATGGCTGTAACAGGATCCGCCTGACGGCCAATGGCAAAATAAAGAATTGTCTGTTTTCTAATTCGGAAACCGATTTGTTGACACCTTATCGAAATGGTGATGCTATTGAAGATCTCATCGCTAAAGCCATTTTTAACAAAAAGAAAACTCGTGCGGGGATGAATACTTTCGCCGATGTTGATAATCCTGTTTTGAATCAGGACAATCGTTCAATGATTGCAATAGGAGGGTAGTATATAATAGGTAGTTTATTCATTTTTGTTAAAATCAACCATTACCTTATAGTTTTTGGATTTTAAAATACTTTCAATGGATCCAAAAGTGGCAATCTTTTTCTGGTGTTCTCTCTCTTTTTTTTGCGCAATTTGCCTCAATCCGTTTTGAAAGCGACTTACTTCTTTTAAAGTTGTCAATATCAACCCTGGAACCGCCACATTTTTACCTTGTTTGTCCTTGGCTACCATCGTAAAATAAGATGAATTACAATGTTTAATTACACCTGTTTGGATGTTTTCAGCCTCAACCCGAATACCTACAATCATGGAGCTGTTTCCCACATAATTGACGCTGGCTTTCATGGTAACCAATTCGCCTACTTCTATAGGTTTTAAGAAGTTTACCGTATCAACAGAAGCAGTTACGCAATAATTACCTGAGAATTTAGAACCACAGGCAAAGGCAATCTGGTCCATCAACGATAATATGTAACCTCCATGAATTTTTCCACTGAAATTGGTGTGTGATGGTAACATAAGTTCTGTTATTGTGATTTTTGAAGAGTCGACTGTTTTATAGTCAGTATTTGTATTCATATTGTTTATTATTTGGGACAATTAGTATATAGGTTTAGGTGCGTTTAGGAGGCATCTTCTACATGTGTAGCCAAAAGCTTGAAGCTGGATTTACTAGCTTCACATAAAGGGCAGCAATAATCCAATGGCAAATCATTAAAAAGTGTTCCCGGAGCAATTCTCTGTACCAGGTCTCCATATTCCGGGTTATAGATTGTCAAGCACTCCTGACATTGATACACATTGTGTTCTGCTGTTTCCTTTTTGATTTTGGTTGTGGTGGTTGTTTCTGTTGTGTCCTTACTCCCTAATTCCTCGAAATATTTTCGGCTTAATTCAATGAGGATTCCAGGTAACTCCAATTTGTCAATGTCTTGCGTATGCACTATGTATTCTCTTTTATTTGGATTAAAATGCTTAGCAAATAATACATTATAGGTATGTCTTATTTTTATGTTTTCAAGATCTTTTGGAAGTTTATTTCTTTCAATTACTATGGATGTAAAATAGTTATCTTCTCGATTATAGTTAGATATTCCAAAAGTAAGTCCATAAGTACTGATGTCAAATTGATCCAAAGTGCGTACCAAAAAAGTTTTCAGGTTTAATGCCCAATCTGTTGCAACCGGAAGATGCCAATTCAGTTCTAATAACGAGTGACGAACGTTGATTCCTTTTTTTCCCAGGAATTTCTCCCAATCCAATTTTCGGTCTTTTGGTATACCCTTGACAATAAAAGATTTCCATGGAGTAATAGATATTTTCCCAATTTTACAATCAAAACACAGATCACACATTTCACTCAGAAATTCCAGATCATATAAGTTGTTCCTCCAATATAAGCCCAACCAGTATTGGTCGATTCCAAAACGATTCATGCCTTCATAGTAAGGGAATGGATAAAAGGGAGTATTAAGTGGTTTATCAATAGTTCTGCTATTTGTATCTAAAACTTCTGTTGCAAGATTGAAAATCATTTCGATATCATAGGTGTCCTCTTGGATAATTTTTTCAATTTCATAGTAAGTTTTTCCAATATCCCAGCTGTAAATTAGCACAGGATAGACCTCCATTCTGTGCCATTTTGGTAATCGTATATAAAGATACCAGTAGTCTTCATGGTCGGACGCAATAAAATTAAGATGGCCGGTGAACAATGGAACCAGTTGTTGTTTTGGGTCTGTGATGTTGACCTTAAGAAGCGGCTGCTCTTTAAATTGCTCCAGGATATAGAGGAATTTATTTCCCGTCAACCATGGTGTGTTTCTGAATATATCCGTTGACACATATGATGAAACGATATTGTTTCCGCTTTGTTCATTTGGATGAACAAAATGCAATTTTTCGTAATTTGCAGTATCCAGATTTGTAAAACCCTCAGGGAAAATAATATCTTGTCTGGAACCAAAAGAAAAACTTTTAAGTCCCTGTTCCAAACTCAAATTAACGATGTTTCGCAATTCACCCGGTGTGATTACGCCTCCTTTTACTATTAATCTTGTCAATTCCATCTTATTAGTTTTTTTGATTGAGCGATAAGTGATTAGAAATTAGTTCTCATAATGGTTAATTTTTACCGTTCTCTTAATTATACACTTATATACATTTGGCCAAAATTTCTTTTACTTCTGTTTTGCAACTTCCGCAACCTAAACCGGCTCCGGTATTTTTACAAAGATCAGTAAAATTGGTAACGCCACTTTTTATAGCGTCTTCGATGTTAACACTTCCTACCTGACTGCAGGAACATACCAGTTTTCCTAAAACCGGTTTTTCATTAGAGCTACCTCTTAATAAGGTATTCCGTTTGTTTGAAAGTTCGATTTTGCTTTCAATCATACTTTTGAATTCGGGAAATTCCGATTTGTCTCCCATTAAAATGGCACCCACTAGTAAATCATCTTTTACGATACATTTTTTGTAATAGCGTTTTTTCAAGTCTGAGAAAATAATTACTTCGTAATTTTCGTCATTTTCCGGAACGTCTACTTCTCCAATACTGCAAAGATTAATGTCTTCTAATTTAAGGATGTTCATCAAGACAGAGCCTTTGTAATAACTGCTGATATCCCCTGCAAGATAGTTTGCAAGAATATCAGCTTGTTCCTCAGCTGCCGATGTGATTCCGAACAGGCGACCGTTGAATTCTGCTATTTCCCCAATGGCAAATATATCAGGGTTGGAAGATTGAAGGTACTGGTTAACCTTTACGCCTCGTCCGCATACTATTCCCGTTTCCTTAGCTAATTCAATGTTTGGTACTGTTCCAATGGCATATACTATAGCATTTGCGCTTAGTATTCGCCCACTTTTTAATGCAATTTCCAATTCGTAAGGATTGTCCGTTTCAAAAACGGTGCTAACCTCGTTGTCAAAATAAATCTGAATGTCTCTCAATTGCACCTCTTCGGCCAATAACTTACTGGAAATCCGATCTAGTTGACGTTCCATCAATCGGGAAGCTCTTTGGATTATTGTGATTTTTACTTTTTTATGTTTTAGGGCTGCTGCTAATTCTAAACCTAAAAGTCCACCTCCGACTATTACTACGTGCTGTTCTTCGGAAGCTAAATTGGTGCTGTCCAAATAATTTTTCAATCGGTCCGCATCTTCTTTCTTTCTCATTGTAAAGCGTCCCGGTAAATGCAATTGGGCATTTTCAGGCACAAAAGGACGGCTTCCGGTAGCTAAAATCAGGATGTCATATTGATGAGTGATTCCCACACTGTCTGTTATCACTTTGTCAGAAGAATTTACGTTTTCAATGCTTACCCCGGATTTAACAATGATATTTAGTTTAGAAAGAGCTTCATCTTTAATCTTTAATAATTTATCCCAGGATAATTCGGCGGTTACATATTCAGGTAATAAAACTCTATTATAAAATGGATTTTCTTCATTTGAAAAAACAATGATTTCATCCGTTGAATTGAATTCTCTGTAATTTTGTATAAACCTAAAGGCTGCGGCCCCGGCACCTACAATGGCAATTTTTTGGAAAGGTTTTTCGTATTTCGAAACCGAAACTCGGGTGAACTTGAAATCTGGTTCTTTAGATACCGGATCTACCAATGTATTTGTAAGGTTATTTGTTCGGTTTAAATCATTTTCCAATTGTTTTCCCCAGTGCATCGGCAGGAAAACAACCCCTTCTTTGATGGTGTCAGTGACTTTAGCCTTAAACCTGACAATACCATTTATACTTCTCACGCTAACTATATCTCCGTTGTTTAACGAAGCCTTGAAAGCATCAATCGGGTTTATTTCAAGTGTCGGGCTTGGAGTGTGGGTCAACAATCGGGACACTTTTCCTGTTTTGGTCATACTGTGCCATTGATCCCTGATTCTTCCGGTGGTAAGTATCAATGGGAAATCATCATTTGGTTCTTCTGAAGTGTTCTTATATGTGGACTGCAGGTTAAAAATTGCCTTTTGTGATGGCGTATAAAATTTCCTGTCGGTAAATAGGCGTGGAGTGCCGGGATGTCCGTAATCGGGAACTGGCCATTGGAAGGTACCCTCGTTCTTTAGCCGGTTATAGTTCAGATAAGAAATGTCGATGTTTGTATTTTTAGTCATTAGACAATATTCCTTATAAACATCTTCGGTACAATTGTAATTGAAGCCTTTAAATTTCATTTTTTGTGCAAAACGAACTATAATCTCCACGTCAGAAAGTGCTTCTCCTGGTGCATTAATTCCTTTTGGTAAGTAAGAAATTCTTCTTTCAGAATTAGTCATTGTCCCCTCTTTTTCTAACCAGCCTGCAGCAGGTAGTAAAAGGTCGGCAAATTTCGAGGTGTCTGAACGATGTGATATTTCCTGTACTACTACAAATTTGGCATTCTTCAGAGCCTTTTCCGCTTTTCTGGAATCCGGTAAACTGACCATTGGATTGGTACATATAATCCAAATAGCTTTCATTTTACCTGATTCTAAAGCATCAAACATCTCAGTTGCAGTTAGACCCGGTTTTTCTGAGATAGAATCCACTCCCCAAAAATCGGCTACTTCCTGACGATGTTCCGGGTTGGCAAGTTCCTTGTGGACCGCCAGTAAGTTGGCCATACCACCTACTTCACGACCACCCATTGCATTGGGTTGTCCTGTCAAGGAAAATGTACCCGAACCAGGTTTTCCAATATGTCCTGTAAGTAAGGAGATATTAAGTAATGCGGTATTTTTATCGACACCCACAGCACTTTGATTTAGTCCCATAGCCCAAAGGGATAGGAAAGCTTCGGCCTTTCCGATTAAATCCGCTGCAGTGTCAATTTCTTTTATCGAAATACCACAAAGTTGTGATGCTCTATCTAAAGATGTTGCCATGACAAGGTCTCGGTAGGCAGTGAAATTTTCGGTATGCTTGTTTATGAAATCATTGTCGGTGTAACCCTTTTCAATGATTCGTTTAGCCAAAGCATGGTAAAGGATAATGTCACTTCCAGGTAGGATTTGAAGGTGTAAATCGGCAGTAAGGGCAGTATCTGTCTTTCGGGGATCGATAACGATTACCTTTACTTTTGGATTTTTTTCCCGATGTTGTTCTAATCGTCTAAAAAGGATAGGGTGGCACCAGGAAGGGTTGGCACCTGTAATAAGGAAAGTATCTGCAAGTTCGATATCATCATAGGCAATAGGGACCGAATCTTCTCCAAATGTCTTTTTGTAACCCACCACTGCTGAGCTCATACAAAGTCTGGAATTGGTATCTATATTGTTTGTTTTCAAAAAACCTTTTACCAATTTGTTTACCAAATAATATTCCTCGGTAAGGCATTGCCCCGATATGTAAAAACCAACACTGTCTGGTCCGTGTTTCTTTATTATTGCTGAAAAAACTTTAGCTGCACGTTCCATAGCGGTATCCCAATTTATACGCTCCATAGGATGAGATTTACTCCAACGCATTTCAGGGTACAGAATTCTGTCGCTGGTGTCGTTAGCTACATAGTGCAGGTTCATCCCTTTCGAACAAAGCATCCCTCGGTTTACAGGATGATCTTGGTCTCCTCTTACTTTTACACCAGAGGAATCATTTGTAACAATAATTCCGCATCCCACTCCACAGTAGGAACATGTGGTTTTGATTTCTGATTTTTGCATCATGTCTTTTTTTAAAATATAAATCTAAACTGTGGTATTACACAATCTAATTCTGGTGTAAAAATAAGTATTTAGTAAGTATAAATACTTATTTATTTGTGTTTATTTTTAAGGTTTGATAAAAAAATAATAGAAATCTAAAATAATGGTTTTTCTATTTTTTTTTAGTTTAAAAATCGATAATTAGACAATCTGCAGCTGCAACAACTTGCTTATTTTTATAATATATCGTGTAAATTAGTTTAAATATTCAGGGGTTCAGATAATATAAGTCCGTATGAAGCTTGATAGTATATAAAAGAAATAAAACCCCGGTGAATAAATTCAAACGAGGTTTTATTTCTTTTAAAAGGTGTTTTAATTCGTTAAAATTTCAAATCCGCACCATAATAAATGGCTAGTTTTTTAGCTTCTTTTTTTGTCAGATGGATCACAGCCCCATGTTTGGGAGAAGTAAAATTGGTGGTTTTCATAAGGCCTTCATTAAAATGGCCTAAATCTGTAAAATTTACAAAATCGGAGGTTTCCACAAAACCAAAATTATGAGGACGAATACTGTAAATGTCGTACATCAGTACCCATTTATAAGTGCCAATGCGTTTCCAGATATTGGGAGCTTCACAGCCACGGGCTTCCTTGTCAATCCATTCGGGATTGTATTCATAACCTCTATTGATATGTTTTGAAAAGGCAATTTTGATACCTCCAGGATTTTCCTGAGCCACATATGTCATGCAATATTTGCCATTGGGCATTACACTGATATCGGCATCCAATATCTGAGTTTTTGGATTTGGATATTCGAATAAGATTTCTGGTTTGGTTACTAATTTTGTAAAAGCATCGTCCGTATATGCATAATACATTTTTGTCAGACCATGTCCAAGGCGCATTGTAAAATAAATCATCATCTTTTTCTCCTCCGGGTCATAAATTGTTTGCGGAGCCCAGGCACAGCCTATGTCTTTAAAATCTTCAAAAGCTTCGTCAAAAAGGAAATTGCTATGCTTCCAATGAATCAAATCGAATGATTTCATCAGCACAAAACCGCGATTGTTACCCCAATCGTATTTTTCATCCGGTCTTTCCCATTGGGTGCTACGATATCCTTTTTCTTTTCCGAACAGGTGTAGGTCAGTCATTGCAATATAGAAAGCTCCGTCGGGTCCTCTGGTGATGTGGGGGTCTCGAATTCCTTTTTGGGTAGCGATAGTGTCTCCGGCAACTACCGGTTTTCCATTATTAATATCTGTGAAGGTGTAGCCGTCTGTGCTTATTGCAAAATATAGACTATGGGTATCATCTTTGAAATAGGTCAGAAGATAGGCCTGCTTGTCTTTGGGTTCTTTTTCTTCTTTATTGTGCTGAGCAGAAGTATTGAAGGTTGTAAAAAGCAGAAATCCAAGAATCGGAAATGTTTTTAATTTGATTTTTTTCATAGTTATCGATTTATAGACTTTGTCCAAAGGTCAATAAATTATTATCGGGATCCAAAATAGAAAATTCCTTTTGCCCCCAGGGTTTAACTTCTAATGGGCTATTGGGGTGAATTTTTACATTTTTGTCCAGGAAAGATAGATAAAGGCTGTCAATTTTATTAGTTCTGATGTATACCTGACCGTAGTTTTCTTTTGGATTCAGGTCTTTAAATTCAAAAAAATGAAGCTGAATGTGGTCTTTTTGCATCATCAGGTATCCATCAAAATCAATAGTGCCAAATTCCTCAAAACCCAACTTTTCGGAGTAAAATGCTCTGGTGACATTTTTGTCGCGCATTGGCAGTTTCGGATTGATGTCGGTAAGCATAGGTAAAACTTTTCTTTTTGTAAAAATATTATTTTTTGGGTTTTTAGAAACGGACTTCAAGCAATTGATTACTTTTTGTAGTGATAAAAAATACCACTCTGAAACGGAGTCCATAGACAAGCTTTTTGTCCGCAGGCTTTTAAAGCATTATTTGTCCAGGTATTACAAGTATAAAAGAGATTATAGCTTCCTATTGCTTCATAAAAGGCATCATCTGGGCCATAAACAGCATTGGTCTTTATGTTTATATATTTACCATATTTATCAGTTTCGAAACTCCTGGCTATAAAAGCAATTAGTTGTTGATATTGTGGCACGCTTATCATTATTTTTTTACAACTTTCATTTTCAGTTAAATTTCTGTAATAGGTGGTGTGTATCGCTGAGGTGCTTAATCCAAAGGCTGCTTTTAAGGCAACGCTCATTTTTAAGTCAGCCCAGGTTGGTGTATGCAGATAGAATCCTTTGTCTCCCCATCCAAAGGCAATATACTGATAGGTTGAATCTTTGGCAATTGTGTTTTGATAGCTGACCTTTTGATTCCAGTCGATAATTTTGTTTTTAATTGGAAGGACAATGTCCGTATGTACTCCATTGGTAAGCAAATAGATTGCTATTTCATGTTTTGATTCTTTGTTTATATTTATTGGTATTCTCGAGAGCAGGTACGCTAAAATAATATAAAGCAAAGTTAGTCCAGCTATTAAAATGCTACCTTGGGCGATACGTTTCAGAATTTTTTTTACAATCTTCATATATCGGTTTTTTGTTGCAAGATTCTTTACTCCTAAATTGTAATTAGGTTAAAATGAGATAAAAAATAGCGACCAACCTCGGGAGAATCTATACCATTACAAAGAGCCAACCATCATTCCACAAAAAACTAGACCAAGGGTTAACTTTGTGCCGGCTATTACCATGTTCCTTTTTTGCTTGCTTTTTTTTATTGTCTGGTTTAATTATTAAATAAGCAGTTATTCTAAATCAATTTAATATAAAGATAGTGAACATGTTGCTAGATAATTTTATTCCACAATTTCAAGGCGCAAATAATCATACAATACACCAAAAGGCCATTTTTTTGCGTCAAAGGATAACTGGATGGTATTGGTTCCTTTTTTGAGTAATTTTCCATCAAAAGGGAGGTCAATGTCTAGCTGTTTTCCTCTAATGCCGTCTCGGTGCATCACCCCCATTTCAGGCAAGCGGCCTGTGGTTCCTATTGGTTGGCCGTTTACTGAAACCTTAATTATTTCCCCTTTTCGGCTGCCGCAAATACCTATTCTTAAAACGGCTTTTTCGTTTTGTTGTTCAGGCATCTCGAAATTAATGGACCAGTTGGTTCCTTTAATTACATTATATTTTTCATCGATTACTCCGGGCTGACAATAATTCCAGTCTTTGCTCCAGTCGCTTTTGCCAATGGTGAAATTAACATCATTAGGGAATTCCTGAGGATATTTCATATATAAGCCCCATTGCCAATAATGGTCGCCGTGTTTGAATTCGGCAGCAGATCGATCCGGAATTCCTATTTCCCACAATTGAGTCCCATATCGTAAAGGCGTCCATATTTGTTTCCCAATATTGAGGTTACTTCCCGCAGTAATATTGATATCTGTTTTTTTAAATTCTCCAAAAATTCCGTCCGCAAAAGCGAATAAGTTGTATTTTCCAGGGCGGATGTTTGCAATAGAAAAATTTCCTTTAGGATCGGCTTTTACCCAAAACTGGTAATTTTTTCCTTCATACTGCCAGTTGATATCGGTTGTTGATAAACCCACCCACATGTTTGAGAAAGGGGAGGGATCATTTACCTGAATCTGGCCTTTTAAAGATCCACGCTCTTGTTTATGAGGATATGCCTGATCTTGCACCCAGCTATAGGGCCATTGTTTTTTTTGGTTTTCGGCTTCCTGGAGTGCATCATTCCATAGCGTATTATTATCTGAGGCCGAATTGCAATAGAAGTAGAAAGGGCCTACAAATTTTTCCCATTCTTCGTTTTGTTCAAACAAAAGCGGATGACCACCATAATGACTATCAAGCCAGTGGTTTAATAATATTGCTTCGACATGACCTGTGTTGCCTACCTGCGTTGGGCCTCCATTTATGTATTCGAAACTTGGATTAATAATCCAAAAACCGATATTTTTTTTGGTACTGGTCCAACCCCAGGTTGGCGTCTGAGCCAGTATGGCGGCATAATCATATTTGTGTTCGACCTGTCCTTTTCGTATTCCTGTTGTTAGTAGCTTGGCTTCTTTAACGTTTCTCATAATCCCCTTTTCTACATCGTAGCCAGTAGCCATATTTTGTCTTCTTTTGGCATCAACTGTATAAAAGTTAAATATTTCAGGATTCAGTTCGATAATCATCCGACCTTGTCCCAATTTGAATTCCGGATATTCCTTGGCGTGGCGAAATAAGGCAGAAAGATAAATACCCTTGTCATCCTTGCCTAATGTAAAGCGAAGGTCGATATCAAGAGGTATGGATTTGATAGCCTTGTCGTAAACAAATTTAAAACTCAATTCTGCGCGTTGGCCTTTATTTTTAGTCGGGTCTGTTCTCAGGGTATAGCTAACTTTTTGAGGGAAGTTAGTTAACCTGGAATCTTCTGAGTCATCAGTTGCCACGATATTCCAGTTTGTATGCTGTTTTCCTATCATTTCCATTCCTCTGAATTTTATTGAAGAGATATAGGCTCTTTTTTTATTGATAGTCACCTCCACATATTGATTTGAAAGTACAAGGCTATTGTCCAAATCTTTGATTTGCACACCCTGTTGGGCTAACCCAAAATTTACTGATAATATAATGAGGCCAATCAAGCTAGTTTTTAATAGCGTATATATCATAAGTAGTATTTTTCTGGATTCAATGTGCGCTTTGATAAATATATGATTAATTGGTTTAAATGCATTATTCAAAAAAAAAAACAGTAGAAAATAATATCCTACTACTCTTTAAAATCGTATTGTATTTTTTGCCCTATAAAGTGTATAACTTTTCCGACTCCCCGGTGATATAGGCCTTCGTCTAATTTTACTTCAATATCTTCGAGCAGCATAATTTTAAAGTCAGGAAAATCATTTTGAATCATATCAGTTGAAAAAAGCATTTCTATTTTGTCCGGACCTCCAATTTGCGGATTCGCTTCGCGATAAGGTAAATTACTCTGACTAAATCCTTCTAAAATAATATATCCACCGGGTTTAATCAGACTGGCAATTTTTTCATGATAGGCCGAACGCAGAACAGGAGGGAAGTGCGCATAAATAAGAGCAGTGGCATCATATTTTTGATTGATGAGGTTTAGGTGAAAGAAATCGCCAACCTCATAATGAATTATCACCTTTTCTTTTTCTGCTAATTTTAGGGCTTTCTTTTTTGCTTCGTTACTGCTGTCAAAGGCTGTTACATCCAAGCCTTGCTTAGCAGCATACACAGCATTTCGACCTTCGCCTTCTGCCGGCAGCAGAATACTTCCTTCGGTTACATATTTTTCCAGTGCATCTTTATAAAAAACATTGGGTTCCGTGCCATAAGCATAAGTTTCCGCAGCATAGCGGTTATCCCACATTTCTTTCATTTTGTCTAACATATTGTTTTGTTTCTGTTTATTAGGTCTGAAAATCACAAGCAGTGGGTCCAAGCCCACTGTATTCACGGATTTTTTCCAGCTGTTAAATCTTTATTCTTTATTTCTGACTATTTCTTTCCGGGAAAAGCTGATTCCAAAATTAACTTTTTTCGGTCCATTTTGTGTTATGATGCTCTTCAAAGTGCTCCGGAAACCAGTCAGGGGCTTCGAGATTGTTATTATAGATGTATTTTACCAATTCCTGAATTTCTATTTGTGATAAAGAGGTTTTAGGCATGAGTCCAAATCGTCTCACGGGACCTCTCATCACAGCATTGTCCTCGTTTGGCGAATTTACAAATGAAGCCATTTTTGCAATGAATAGTTCCTCATTGGGGTAGAGGTTTTTGTAGTTGTGTTTTATGCCGGCCAGCGGAGGTGCAATCATGCGGTCATGTGATTCAGAATTCGGATTGTGACAAGGGTAGCAGTTGGTTTGCAGTCTTTGCAGTCCCTCTTCTTTTGTAAGCGTTTCGATGCTGCTGATTGCTTCCCTTTCTTTTGCGCTTAATTCAGTTTCAGAATGGGTAGGTCTCTTGGTGCAGGAGGTGGTTTTGTTGTTGCAGCTTAGCAATAGTATCATTGCCAACAGGGAAAGGATCTTTTTCATTATATTTAATTTTTCGTAAAAATATATGATTGCTTTCCGTTCCCAAGTAACCTGGGTCACACAGCTTTCTTTTCAAGCCCCTGTATAAGCCACCTACTATTGTTTCGCAATTATTCCCAGGCTTACTAAAAGGCCAAAGCTTATGACCAAAAGCCCTGCAAGCTGATAGAATTTGTGTACTCGGTTTTCGTCTTTCCAGAGCATTTTACTTCTGGCAACAAACAATCGGTAAACAATAAAATTACTTTTTGTAAGTCCGCTCAAAAATAAAAAAGCTCCTGCCAGCATTATGGCGATACCCCATGGATTAAAATGCATAGTATTAGATTTTATTGATAGAATACAAATCTAAACAATTTAGAATAAAGAGGTTGTAAACAGCTGGGAAGTACTGCCTCTTGAGGATAAATGAAAGTCTCCGTGGTAATTAATTATGGATGTCGCTGATTCTAAAACAGCGTTCTGCCCCCAGGTAGAGAGGATTCCCGTGTTTTTCTGACCAAAAGCCATCCAGGAGATCTTTAGAGTGGCAACGGTAAACTACAACCCCCTTGTAGGTTTTAAGGTCTTCACCTTTATACTTGAAATTAATTACCAGGATATCGTTTTTGAAAAAACCGGTTCCTTCCTGTAACTGCTCGTTGTTGATAATCCATTGGGCATTAATCCTATGGTTTTGGTCTAAGGATAAGGACAATGTACCCTGATAACTGTTTTCTTCAGCGTCCTGGTTGCTCCCTACAATGTGAAAATTACCAATGATGTCCTCAATGCTCATGTATTTATTTGATTTTGTTGTTTTTAAATCGCTGCAATAATACTGTTTCTCGGTTAATTTAAAGAAGGAATACTGTTAAAATATGTAGATGATAAATCGGAATGAGATAAAAAAGGCAGGCTGAAGGATTTAAACTTCAGCCTGTCTTATTGAAATAAAGTAAAATGTTTTTTTATATCGAATGGAATTTAGTGTTCCAGGAAGTTGATAAGATGTTCTCTGGTGTCATAGTAAGTAGGGTGTTCTAAGATCTCTTTTCTGTTTCGGGGTCTTTCATATGGGATTTCCAAAATGTCTCCGATTTGAGCTCTTGGTCCTGAGGTCATCATGATTACACGATCAGCCAGGAATATTGACTCATCCACATCATGGGTAATCATAATACCGGTCATCTTTTCTTTGTTGAGTACCTCCAATAATACGTCCTGTAATTCTCCTCTGGTCAGGGAGTCCAGCATTCCAAATGGTTCGTCTAAAAGGAGGATTTGTGGTTTTAATGCAAGGGCTCTGGCGATTCCAACTCTCTGCTTCATTCCCTGCGATAGGTCTTTAGCTTTTTTGTCAAAAGCGCCGTCCAATCCCACTTTACTCAAATAATATTTACATATATCCAGTCTTTGTTGCTTAGTAGCATGCGGAAAAACTTTTTCTACTCCTAAAAGAACGTTCTCTAAAGCTGTCAGCCAGGGCAATAAGCTAGGAGACTGAAAGATGACCCCACGGTCGGGTCCCGGACCGGATATAGGAGTACCGTTCAGGACGATTTGACCGCCCGATATTGGGTTTAAACCGGCAATCATAGAAAGTAAAGTCGTTTTTCCACATCCAGAATGTCCAATGATGGAAATAAATTCCCCTTCTTTAATCTTCAGATTTAGATTTTCTAAAACGACAAAATCGCCGGTTGGAGTTGGATAGACTTTTTTCAGATTGTTTAATTCCAACATGTATTTTTCAAATCCTGCCGGATCATGCGGGATGTTTTTCGACTTAAGTATAGTGGCTTCTGTCATGATTTTTCTCTTTTAATTGATTTATATAAGGAGGAGTTTAGCTGAATTGCATCGGAACTAAATCCGGTAATTCATATGCTTCCACCTCCATTCCGGCTTTTCGCTCGTCTCCAATTTCCATAAGGTATTCGATGATTTGATTCCTTAATTTTTTGAAATTGTCGTTTTGGTTTAATGCCGTTTTATCCCTTGGTCTGTCGATTTCAATTTTAAATTCAGGTCCTAATGTGGCTTTTGGTCCCGGACGAAGCGGTATTACTTTGTCGGCCATAAAAACACCTTCGTCTACGTCATTGGTAATCAGAAGAGCAGTACGTTTGTCCTCACTCCAGATATTTAATATCTCTTCCTGAAGATTTCCTCTGGTCAGGGCGTCTAGCGCTCCCAGCGGTTCGTCCATTAATATTAGTGCAGGTTGCATGGCCAGTGTTCTGGCAACGGCAACACGCTGACGCATACCACCGGAAAGTTCTTTTGGTTTCTTGTGGGCAGCATGTGAGAGGTTTACCTTGGCGATAAAGTCGTTCACATGGTCTTCAACTTGTTTGGCACTCCAATTTGGGAAAACAGTTTTTACTGCCATGGCCACATTATCATAAACGGTTAACCAAGGAAGTAAAGAATAATTTTGGAAAATAATACCGCGCTCATGGCTCGTTCCCTGAATAGGTTTTCCTTTGAATAGAACTTCTCCGGAATCCGGTTCTATTAATCCTGCAATCAAATTGATCAAAGTTGTTTTGCCGCTTCCCGTAAAACCTACAATGGCTACAAATTCTCCTTCGTTAATTCTTAAATTTATGTTCGATAAGACTTCTGTCTTGTTTTTTCCTTCTCCGTATGATTTGCATACATTTCGTAGTTCTAAATACGCCATAATCGTTGATTTTTAGTTGGGAATTAGTCGTTGAAAGTCAGTAGTTTTTGGAAGATCATCATGATTCTGTCCAGCATGAATCCGATAAGACCAATTACAAACATGGCAACAATTATTTTTGAATTGGAATCACTGGAACCGTTTTGGAATTCTTCCCAAACAAACGAACCTAAACCTGGGCTTTGTGCCAATAATTCGATTGCGATCAATACCATCCAGGCTACGGACAATGTAATTCTTAATCCCGTAAAAATCATAGGGAAAGAAGAGGGTAAGATGATTTTGAAGATTTTACTGAATGTTCCCAATTGTAATACTTTGGCAACATTGATGTAATCTTTATCAACTGAAGAAACTCCGGCGCTGGTATTTACAAGTGTAGCCCACATAGAACAAAGTCCCACACTGATAAAAGAGATTACAAAGGATTTCTCAACATCCACATTTGTCAATATTGTTTTTACGATCATCGAAACCAATAACAGCCAAACTACGGGTGATACCGGTTTGAATATTTGCACAATCCAGTTGAAAGAAGTTCTCAACGTTTCACTTAATCCCAATATAATTCCCAACGGGATAGCGATTAGTACCGATAACAGAAATCCTGCAAAAACCGTTTTTAAGCTGGTTTTTATCTGGTCAACAAATGAAGGTCTGCCCGTATACACAATTTCGGTTTCACCTTTTGCTGCTCTTTCAGCATTCAAAGTTTTGTATTTTTCAACAAAGGCATCTTTTTTTGCGGTCATTAGTAAGTGGTCGTCCCACAATTTACCTGCAGCACCCACCACCATTGCCGGTGAAGGCAAAGAGTTAGGTCGGCAGCTTATATCTCCTGAAGCAATACATTCCTCCAGTCTTTTTGCAGCCTCCGGGCCCTGGTCTGTCAGAGCCTTTTCAATTTTAATCTCCGATTCAACATTATTTAAATAATTGGAAAATGATTGCCATAATGTAATAAACAGAACAACTGACAGGATTGGAATAATTATCCTTTTGAATGTCTCTCCTGCATTTTTCTTTACTTCTTCTCCCGAGAGCAGTCGAATAAATGGTTCTAAGTAACCCAATCCTATAAATTTAGCGGTTTTTATTGATAATGTTTTCATAGCTCTATTTATTTAATAATGTTGGTTTTAAAGAGATTTATTTTGGTCTGATCAAAATCTTTTTAAAATGAAATAGTATTGTTAGTCGGAGTCAGAATAAGTGTAGTTTATGTCGAACTCCTTTTTGTGCTTCTTTTGTTTTAATATTGGGGAGGAGGTTTTCCGACCTCCTCCGCCAGATTATTATTAGTTAGTATTTCCGATTTTCATCGTTTTAAGATATTCAAGAGGTTTCTTACCATCATAACTCAATCCGTCAATGAACTCGCTTGTAGCAGGCTTGTAACCGTCTGTTGTAG
The DNA here is from genome assembly GCA_964614445.1 of uncultured Flavobacterium sp. Taxonomy (GTDB): domain Bacteria; phylum Bacteroidota; class Bacteroidia; order Flavobacteriales; family Flavobacteriaceae; genus Flavobacterium. The sequence goes on from CAZTLN010000004.1 coordinate 134,572, forward strand.
GAATATCTGTCTGGTCTAAGTTTCCTTCTTTTACCAATAGTTCAGCTGCTTTCATCCAGATTTCAGGTTTGTAAACTTCTTTAATTTTTGATGCGTACCATTCAGCTGGCTGCTCTTCTGTAATCTGTCCCCAACGTCTCATTTGAGTCATATACCAGATTCCATCTGAGTAGAAAGGATAAGTTGCGTTGTATTTGAAGAATATGTTAAAGTCCGGTTCGTCACGTTTATCTCCTTTTTCATATTCGAAAGTTCCTGTCATAGAGTTTTTAAGTACTACTTCATCAGCACCTACATATGCCGGGCTTGATAAGATTTTAACAGCCTCAGCTCTGTTTGCAGGCTCGTCTAACCATTTACCTGCTCTAATCAAAGCTTTAGTAATTGCAATTGCAGTATTTGGGTTCTTTTCAACAAAAGCTTTAGTCATTACGAAAACTTTTTCCGGGTGGTTTTTCCAGATATCACTTGATGTGATTACCGGTACACCAATTCCTTTAGCAACCGCTTGCTGGTTCCAAGGCTCACCCACACAATATCCGTTGATTGTTCCTGCTTCAAGAGTTGCAGGCATTTGTGGAGGAGGGGTAACCGATAGTAAAGCATCGGCATTGATTAACCCCTGCACATTGTCTTTAGTGTATTGCCCAGGATTGATTCCTCCCGCAGCCAGCCAATATCTCAACTGGTAGTTGTGAGTGGATACCGGGAATACCATACCCATTTTAAAGGATTTGTTTTGGTTTTTATATTCCTTGATTACCGGAAGTAAAGCGCTGGCACTGATTGGGTGTACCGGCTTACCGTCTTTTAATGGGATGTTTGGTTTCATTTTTGACCATACGTCATTGGATACAGTAATACCATTTCCGTTAAGGTCCATTGAGAAAGTAGTTACTAATTTAGCTTGTCTACCGAAACCTACAGCAGCAGCGATTGGTTGGCCTGCAAGCATATGCGAACCATCGATTTGTTCGTCAATCACACGATCAAGAACGTTTTTCCAGTTGGATTGCGCTTCAAGAGTTACGAATAAACCTTCGTCTTCGAAGAATCCTTTTTCTTTAGCAATAGCCAATGGAGCCATATCTGTTAATTTGATGAAACCAAGTGTTACCTGTGGTTTTTCCAGAGCTAATTGCTCTGTTTTTGACGTGCTTGCAGTTTCTGTTTCTTCAGAAGTTGCAGCAGCTTTATTTTCGTTTTTACAACTAACAACTCCCAGGGTTGTCATTAGTATCACTGATAATCTAAGTGCTATTTTCTTCATAATAGTTGTCTTTAGTTAGCTGTTATTTTTTTGTTGAGAATATTTGTGGGTTGATGTTAACCATTAGGTAAGCCCAGTTGTTTGTAATATCTGCGATTCCGCCCTTTAATGTTTCAAGTGAATCAGATCCAAACATTTGAGAATAACCTCCTATCAGGGTTACATCTTTGTGTAATTTGTATATCGCTGTCAAATCGATTTCAGTACCCAAGTAGGAGTCATCAGTTGCTGATAAATCAGCAGCAGTCAGGAAAGCATGTGGGGCAACAGATAAATTTACTTTTCCAACCGGGAAGTCTAATTTCAAAGAGATATCCTGTAATCCTGTTTTGTTAGCAAAACCCACGTAGAAGTAATCCATGAAACCATTGTGAGCATGGTTTGTACCGAATAATGGAGCAAAAGTTTTAGTTTTAGAGTCAGTATCATCAAAGTCTTTTCCTGATAAATATTCATATCCGGCTGTGGCTTTAAACTTTGGAGAGAAAGCATATCCTACATTAACAGCTGCTTCATAGGCTGCAATAGATACATCAGCTGATTTACCTGTTTGTGTATAGAAACTAAGTGCAGCATCAAATTTTTTGTCCTTGTAGGTGGTATATGTACCAAAGGTCTGCATGTATTGTGTTTCCAAAGCAGTGTCGCTGTTCACAAATTCTTTTCCTACATTTAATGCTAACAAGCTGATTCCTAATTTGTCTACATTAGTGTGGAACCAGGCGTATTGCAGGTTTTTGTGGTCAGTTGTAAAAGGTGTTGCCGCATCTACTTTAGATTCAGTGTCCTCATTCAAAGAAGCTCCTAAGTCTAATTGCGATTTCTCAGTTTTATAGGTAGCCACTGCAGCATCAAAGCTTCTTCCCTGAGTGGCCCAGTCAAGACCTCCAATGATTCTCTGGTTGTCATAGGAAAGTACCTGACGTCCCGCTTTTACGCTGAAGTTTTCAGTGAAGCTGTACTGAGCCCATCCTTCAAATAAGGCTGTTCCGTTTACTGAAGACTTAGCTGTTGTTGGGGCATCTCCCCAAACTCCAATATTTTGGAGAGCCAATTTTACTTTTAATTTTTCGTCTCCATAGTTTAAGTTCAGTCTAGAACGTTGTCCTATAAAAGAGGTATGACTCGTAGTCGGCGTCAGTAAGGTTCCAAAACCATTAGTGTATTCATAACGAGGTCTTAATTGAATGTCTGCTTTAAGTTCCTGAGCAAATGTTCCTGCACCTACCAGGCCAAAGAATGATAAACTTAGTGTTTTGAGTAGTTTCATAATTAAATGGTTTTGAATTATTATTAGTCTTATTGATTTGTTCTTTGTTACGTTTACAAATATACTTACGTACTTATACTTATGTATAACGTAAAGCGCAACTAAAACGTGTTTTTTGCACCTATTTAGTTGTAGTAATTTACATAAAAAAATAGGTGTAAACGCAACAAATGGGTTTTGTTCTTTTGTTATCAGGGGTTTATAAGTCTGCTGATTCTGCTGGCATAGCAGGGGCAGATTGCGATCTTGTCTCCGTAAGAGTATTTAGTTGAGGTAAGGGAATAAAAAAAAGTCCAAAGAATTGGACTTTTTTAAAATTGTTAAGCTACGGCTTCTATTTATGTTCGATTATCTCGGCTTTGAGTTTGTCAACCTGCAGCAGGCTGATTCTTTTGTTGACTATCTTTATCAAACCTTCCTTTTTAAGGGCAGAGAAGATTCTTGTAACCTGTTCGTCAGTGGTACCGGCAAAGTCTGCGATTTCCTTTCTGCTCAGGCTGAGGTTCAGAACCTGATTTGTGTGGCCAAATTTTTTAAGTACGTATAATAAGGTGTCGATGACTTTTTCTCTTACGTTCATTTGGGCGATTTTCTTTACCCGGTTTTCGCTTTTGTTGAGTTCTTCGGCATAGAACAGCATCATATCATAGGTGAATTCGGGAATGGTTCTCAGGATATTTTCCATTATCTCATTGCTGAAATTGCAAAGTACGCTGTCTTCAATGGCAGAAGCAGTGATGAGGTAGCGGTTGCCGGTACCGAATCCGCGGAAGCCCAGGGTGTCCCCGTCGGAGGTTAAACGTACGATCTGTTCTTTGCCATAAATTCCGGTTTTGAGTACTTTCGCTTTTCCTTTATAGATAAAATACAGTCCCTGCACCGGGGCGCCCTCAATCATGAATTGCTGTCCTTTTTTACAACTGAAATTTGTTTTCTTTTTGGCGAATTCCTGCATTTTCTCAAGCGGAGCGTATTTCTTGATGAAGCAATTGGTGTTAATACAGCTGGTGCAGTCAGTTACTATTTCTCTCATATGCCATTTATTTAAAGCGCTACAGTTATGGAATATCAAAATAATAATACTCTTGTACGTTAGCTGAACTTCTGTCTTTTGTAACAAATTTAAATAAATAAGTACGTATAAATACTTAAATTAATCAAGAAATGCTTACGTAGGCTGTCTTTTTATGGAATTGTAAATGAGGATGGCTGTAACTTTAGGAATTGTTATTATAAGCCAGAATTTATGTCAGATTCTCATTAGAGTCTTAGCTTGCTGTTTCTTCGTACATTTTGAGCAGGGTAACTACTGTGTTCCAGTTTCTGATGGTAGCTGTGAGGTTTAGCTTTTTCTCAATGTATTTTTGGTCTAATCTTGTTTTTCCCGCCGAAACAGCATATTTGATATAAATCCTGTTTTTGTCAATATGTACTTCGTCCGGTTTTACGGCACTCATTTTCAAATCATGGATTCGTTCCGGTTTCAGTTCGGTTGAAAGGAAAGCCACATAGAGTTTTTTTGTATCGGTGTTATTTTCTTTCAGGAATGGATTGTTTTCGATGCAGGCTTCAAGAGCTGTTTTACTGATTACCACAACGGGGACATCGTGGCCAAATACTTTGAAGATTTCCTGTTTGATATGAAAACCCACAGCTGCGGGATTGGTTTCTTCAGTGGTTATAAAGACGTTACCACTCTGGATATAGGTTTTTACATCGCTATAGCCCATATTTTCGAGCATCTTTTGCAGAGCATCCATTTTTATCATATTGTGCCCGGAAACGTTAATTCCTCTAAGTAAGGCCAGGTGGGTGGTCATAAATAATGAAAGTTTAGCAGTTGCTACTGAAGTTTGGAAGTCCAAAAATAGGAAAGACTTGGCTACTATTGGTAATTCAATTTCTAAAATTAGTTATTTAATATCTTGATTTTGCTGCAACAAATATCATTTCTTGTAGTTTAAAAATTTGATAAACAGTGGTTTGTTTCCGTTTTTATCTGTTTTAAGCCGTAATTTTATAGGTGTTAATTTTAAATTCAAAAGCTATGAAAATGATATGTAATGTTATTTTTCCTATTGAACCTTTTAATTCCATGGTACGAAAAGGAAAAGCAGGAGAGATTATCGGCAGGGTAATCGAAGAAATAAAACCAGAAAGCATCTATTTTACTGAACATGACGGAAACAGAGGGGCTGTAATGGTTGTTGATGTTTCGGAGGCATCTTCAATACCCAAAATTGCAGAACCCTGGTTTTTGAATTTTGAGGCAAGTTGCGAATTCAGAATAGCCATGTCGCCTGAAGATTTGATGAAGTCTAATCTGGACAAACTGGCTGACAGCTGGAGTGATGTGCCCTTACTGTTTTAGAAAAAAAAATGAATAAAAAAGCCGTTATCATTTACACATAACGGCTTTTAGTTTGTTATTGCCACTCCGCTTTTAATTTATTTACCATAGTAGCAGATCCTCCATTATATCTAATACCGAATCCTCCAATGTTATTAGCATTGATTTTTGTTTTTAACAGTACTTCCGATTTAATTTTTTCTGGATCTGAGGACTTGTAATTGACGGCTGCAGTTTTTAGATTAGCCACAAATTTGTTGCCCATAATCTCAAGGCTGATGAAGCAGGGACTTCTGAAGCTGCTGGTCGTGTTTACTTCACTTATAATGCTTATAGTGCCATTTTTATATTCTACCAAATAACAGTCAACCGCATCGTGGTATTTGGTGGTTCTAATGATTCGCAAACCATATCCCGTCATTGACATTGGATCATATTTAATTAAAATATCCATGTACATATGTGCCACGCTGAATCCCTGTCCAGCAGTTTTAAATGGAGACAAGGTCATGTTTAGTTTTAAGTTTTTTTTGTTCTGGTTAATGGGGGTATAGTACATACTTGCACTTCTGCCTCTTTGCAGAAGTCCATTCATATTGGCAGCACCGTCCTGACCAAGCCCGAAATACCAGGAGTCTCCTTCTGAAGTAGTTGTATTGTCTAGGTTTTCAAAAGGTCTAAAGGTCCAGAACCCCGGTTTGATTTCTGGCTGATTTTTTAGAGAGACATTTTTGAAATCAGTAGCGATGGATTCAAAAGTCTGCTTAATTTCTTTAACTCTGATCGGTTTTGGAGTAATCACCTGGATAGTTCTTCCTCCCTCACTTCTGATATGTTTGGGGGTTATCGCTGCTTTAATATAATAACCATCATCTGCTAATGTAAGTTGGTATTTGGTAAAGGGCTCGTTTTGACGGGAAACTGCTACCTCAATAGGATTGCTGCCATCAACATCAGTGCATCGGTACCAGCTAATCTCCGACTGATCCATTAAATTGGAGTCTAGCTGGTATTTAAGGAGTAATTCACCCTGCTTGTTTTTTATTAGTTTTGGATAATTTGAGAACGAAGGGGGTTCCAGTTTTGATGGTGCCACATTAAGGACGCTAACTCCTTCTAAACCCGATAAAGTCCTGGCAGTAACAATTAGTTGAATGGTTTCATTGCTTGTGTTTTTTGGAACAACGGTACAACTATTTTCTTTTTCATTTATCAGTAGATCCACAACTGAGCTGTATTGCGGATCAATCCTCCACTTGATTTCTTCTCCTTCAAAATCATAATTTCCAAAACGATTTATTTTGGCTTTAAGTACCGCCTGATCTTTGTTGGTTTCTATTGTAATGCGAGTTGGCGATATTGTCAATTGAGTCGGTAGATGGTGGTATTTTTTATGATGGTCGTTTTCGGCAGCCATTACAATTTCTCTTATTTGCATAGGATCCCAATCATCGTTCCCCGACAATAGATTATAGGTGTTGTAAATGGTTTTTTCCTTGTATTTAAAAAGATAGGCATCCAAAAGTGATTTATTTGTCATATCAACTGTTGAAGCAGAATCATTGTGTCCAATGAAAACTGGTTTATTATTGAGTTGGACATTGAATTGATAATTTCTTGTTTCAAGGGGAGGAGTGTCATTCCATCCGATATAATCTAAACTTTCTGAAGAAATTCGGGTATCGACTAACGCCAATTGGCCATTTGCTTTGGTAAAAAATTGCTTTCCACGGGTAAATGATCTGATGTTGCAATTCAAAAAAACCGCACCGGTTCCTTTGGTCCAATAAAAAGGTTTTGAACTGTAGAAATCCAAGGTACAGTTGAGATAAATTCCCGTGCCGCAAAGGGCGTCATCGGTTGATTCAAAATGACAATTATCGAAGAGTACCCGCTTTCCTCCAACAAAAGGACACAGATTGAGTCGGCTGATGAATCGGGTGTTACGGGCCACAATTTTATCGCCGTCACAATGAATCAATTGAGCCTGAACTATAGCAGAAGCTCGTTTTTTCCTGTTCAGTTCCGGCTTCAAGGGATATTCTAAATCTACATTGCAGTAATTGCCAAAGGTGATATTTTCGGAACTGGTTCCCTGTCCGGAGAATTTGAACATTGTAAAGTTACCTATTGCTCCTATAGTTTGACCTCTATTAGCAGTAATAACCACATTTTCGGGTTTATCCGAAAGTCCCTGAAATTTGAGCCATTCGCATTTCACCTGCAGACCATAAGGTGTTGAGCTGCCCTCTTCTGGGGTTCTAATCGCCGGGTCATCCGGGTTGTCAATCCAATAGACATTTGGTGCCAGATATAGCGTCATTGGACTATCTTCGGTCCCGTCAGTTAGATTTTTGACAGCCTCATTAACCGAATTGAAAACATAGGGGTATTTTGCTGCTTCTTCGCCGGTAAACTGTGCGTCTATAAAAAGGGCTTTTTGTCCCAGAACAATTTTTTTTCCTTGGTACAGGATGTGGTCACCTCCAAAAACTATTGGGTTTTGTGAATCTAGCGATTGATAGGTTTGAGACTGTTGCGCAAAAGAAAATGCATATAACAATAGTGTAAGTATGCTGCTGATTTTTGTGACCATTTCGATAAAATTTTTTAATGAAATTAGATATTCAATCGAGCTAAAATTAGTAAAAATAGTATACCGAGTGAGTTTACTGTTCTTCTATTGTTCTAAATGTCAAATTTATCCTTGGTTTAGATATCCGCTTGCTGGGAGGGAGGCGGTGTAGCCAATGTGTTTGCGTTTCGTCTTTCATTATAAGCAGGCTTCCGTTGGCAAGAATTTGGGATACGGTTTCTTTTGTGGATTTATGTTTGAATGAAAATTTCCTTTCTGCTCCGAAGCTTAATGAAGCTATTGCGCCGTTTTTTTTTAAATCTTTTTCTCCGTCACTATGCCATGCCATTCCTTCATTGCCATCATGATATAGGTTTAGGAGACATGAATTGAAGGTATCGCCCGATATTTCTTCGACAACTGTCTTTAATTCCAATAATTCAGGTGTCCATGGTAAAGCCTGTTTTGTAGTTCTGGAATAAGTGTATCGAAATGGTTTGTCGCCGTACCAGGCTACTTTTCTTTTGGTGGTAATAAGTTGGCCAAAAATAATGGCTTCATCATTTTTCCAGTCTATCTTTTTGTAAAGGGAATCAAGGTAATAATTGGCTTTTTCCCTGGGCAATATCGTGCCATGGTAGAAGACCGTACCATCGTAGGGTAAAAGATTGGTTTCTTCGTCATTTGGTATGCTGAATAGGTCCATTTTGCCAACAAATTTTCAATTAAACCTTAGTATGCTCAGTATTGCAATTAGGAAATTGGTAAGTATAACCTTTCCCGATTAGAAAAACCAAACCATGGATAACAGATACCGGAAGAAAATTCAGTTTACCAAGAAAAAAATCAAAGGTTTTGTTGCAATAATTAGTAATTACAAATGGATATGAATCGTACCCGAAGTAGTGGTCATTGATTTTTTTATGGTCAGGTGATGCTTTTTTGTTGAAAACCTCGTAATTAATGGTTTGGGTATTATTTTTTAAAGTATAAAATTCCTCGACAGAAAGAGGGAGTTTTGGACTCTTATGGTAAAAATAAATTGACTTTGAAACATCAATTAAAATCCATTTATCTAAGTCAGTGCAGTAAATTTCATTAAAAGAATGTCCTCCTAATAAATTATTGTTTTTATCTTCAATTTTCAGGCCCCATTCTTTGACTTTTAGGTTGTTAATTACGCAAAAATTATTGTAGATTTGGGAGAAGTCGCTACAAACCCCACCTTCTCCTTTTATCATTTTTTTCAAAGCTAGTTCAGATGAAATGCCCAAACCAGGACCTCCCTTGATGTTTTCGGCAAGCCACTTGGCAATTTTTTTTCCCTTCTTGAAATCATCCAAGACTAGTTTTCGATCTGGGAATATCAAATTGTTTATCTGCGAATAGAGTACTGGGATATTTTCGTTTGGGTTTTGTGAATTGTAGCAAAAATCCTCAATTTGATCAAAAGTGGTGCTTTTAGAAACTAGTTTGAATCGGATTTTGTAGAGTAAAGAATGTCTACTCAGATACCATTTTAGGGATTTTGGCATACAATATAAATAGCTTGGTTTTTGATATAACTAAATATAAAGAAATTGACTGAATATATTTTGATAAAAAAAATAAATATGTTCAAATTTAATCTTTGGCAAATTTCAATCAGAAATTTGTTCCAAATTCAAATTTAATTCCTTCACATTAAGTAACCCATTACTTGTAGTTTAAAGATCATCAAAAAACATTTATTAAGAGCGTTGGGGTTATCTTAATGCTTATCATAGCCAAAAGAAAAAGAAAAAAGTAATTCCTTTACGAATTATTGTCTGGAATATCCACTTTTAGCGTTTTTTTCAAAAATAGAAATCCTAAGGTTCCTGCTATCAGAGAAGAAATCAAAATTATGAATTTTGCATTATTGATGAGGTGATGGTCATCAAAGGCGAGTAATGTTATGAAAATCGACATGGTAAATCCTATACCCCCCAGAAAACCAACACTGATAATTGTCTTCCAGTTCAGGTCAGATGGCAGTCGGCACAAGCCTAATGAAACCGCTATAAAACTTAAAAAAGCAATACCTATGGGTTTTCCTAAAACTAAACCTACAGTAATTCCCATACTATAGTGCTCTGCGATAGCTCCAGCCATGTCGGATCCTATTACAATTGCAGTGTTTGCAAGAGCAAAGAGCGGAAGAATAAAAAATGCCACCGGCCTGTGTAAAAAATGCTGCAATTTGTAAGAGATGGTTTCTTTTGTTCCATCCTGAAATGGAATAACGAAGGCTAAAAGTACTCCGGTAATTGTTGCATGAATTCCCGAGTTCAGCATAAAATACCACATAATGGCTCCGCCGATAAGATAGGGGTAAAGTACATTAACCTTGAAGCGATTGAGGATAAAGAGAAAAAGGAGAATTCCCATCGCGATGCCAAGTGATAATGTTTCAATACCATCGGTATAAAAAATGGCAATTACCAATATAGCTCCCAAATCATCAATAACAGCAAGTGCAGTCAGAAACACTTTTAGGGAGAGTGGTATTCTGTTACCCAATAAGGAAAGAACTCCTAATGCAAAGGCAATATCAGTCGCCATCGGAATTCCTGCCCCGGAATGGGCTGGGGTACCATAATTAAAAAGTAAATATAAACCTGCCGGCACGAGCATACCTCCCATTGCCGCGAAAATAGGAAGCATGGCTTCTTTAAGGTTTGATAATTCGCCCAGATAAATCTCGCGTTCAAGCTCCAGTCCAATCAATAAAAAGAAAATTGTCATTAATCCGTCATTAATCCAATACTCCACACTCTGTCCTCCAATAGTTGCATGCCAGGTGTGAAGATATTGTTCGCCAAAAGTTGAATTTGCAATAATTAATGATATAAGTGTACAGGCTATAAGGACAATTCCACTGGATTTTTCATTTTCGAAAAATTCTTTGAATAGGTCAGAATTGTATATGCGAACTATAATTGTGTTTTTCATGAACTGGAATTTGGTTTTGCTATTATGGTGGAAAAATTGGCTTTTAGCTCTTTAGTGTTGAATAATTTTTAATAAAACACAAAATTACCTAAATATTGTTTAATGTTGTCTCTTAAAATGATAATATTAGCACATTAAATTTTTTACAAAATATATTTATTGAAAAAAGTGTTTGCTTTTTTTGATAATCTTGTAATGGAGATTTTTTTAAACCCTCTAAAATCTTCTTTCTCTTAATGTAAGTAATTCATTGTGAGTGATTTTTAGCATGGTTTTTTATGGGCACATAAATTTATTAAATTATTAGGACTTTTCAATGTAATTTAAGTCTTCATGAAAAGTTTCTTTCAGACGCCAAAGAGATAATAAAGCAATGGCTGATAGTATTGATCCTACAATCATACCTGCATTAAGAATATTACCATCCAATAATTGGTCTCTGAAAAAACTGTATAAAAGTATGATAAAAGGTAATAATCCTCTAACAAAATTTGGAACCGTAGTGGTTACTGTTGCACGTATGTTTGTTCCAAATTGTTCAGCTGCAATGGTTACAAACAGCACCCAATATCCAACCGAGAATCCCATTAGTAGACATAATAAATAGAATGTGTTAACGCTTATTCCAAATGAGTTTAAAAATAGCAGTACCGAAATCAGATTTAATACTATAAAAAGAAGTGTTATTTTTTTTCTGCTCTTAAGCAGCTGACTCAGTAATCCACTAGTAAGGTCTCCCAGTACAAGTCCGGTGTAACACCAGGCTATTGCCTTTCCTGCCGAAATATTTTCTGCTCCTAAAACTCCTAAGGCTTTTGCGAATTCCGGAGAAAAGGTTATTGGTACTCCAATTAGAAACCAAATTGGAATTCCTATGAGGATGCATTGTACATATTTGGTGAATCTTTCTCTGTTGGTAAATAGCGATAAGAAGTCCCCTTTCTTTTCTTCACTTTTTACCGCCTCTTTAAACATCCCTGATTCGCTTATACTGATTCTCATAAAGAGTAATAGGAGGCCTAATCCACCTCCAGCATAATAGCATAGTCTCCAATCCTGAAAAATCTGGTATACAAAGTAGGCCGCTATAGCGCCTGATACGCCAATGGTAGCCACAATCATAGTGCCGTATCCTCTTTTTTCTTTTGGCAGGCTTTCGGTCACCAATGTAATTCCGGCACCCAATTCACCTGCAAGTCCAATTCCGGCAATTAGTCTCCAAAAAGCGTAAGCTTCTACAGTTGTAACCATTCCGTTGGCAATATTAGCTACCGAATAAATTAAGATGGATCCAAAGAGTACAGAAATACGGCCCTTTTTATCCCCTAAAATGCCCCAAATTATTCCTCCTACCAGCATTCCTACCATTTGCATACTGATCAGGTATTCTCCCTGGGTAAGAATAGCATCACCTGTAATTCCGAGATCTTTTAAACTTGCCGTCCTTACAATCCCAAAAAGTAATAAATCATAGATGTCTACAAAGTATCCAAGGGCGGCTACTATTACAGCGGCGTTAATAATAGATAAAGTGCTTTTGTTTGAGGAAGTGATTTTTGTCATTATTTTTTCAATTTGAAACAAAAATAGATAAATCGATCTATTTTCATAAAATTTCCTTTAGATTATCATTATTTTATTGAAGAATAATGATTCTTATTTATAATGCTATCAAACAAATCAATCCTTGTCAGATTATTTATTAATATTCAATTACTATTTTTGAAAACCAAAAAAAAATTAAAAAGCAAAAAAGTCCTCATGAAAATTGTGATATCTCCAGCAAAGTCTTTGAATTTTGAAAAGGAATTGCCTACGCAAATGTTTACCGAACCTTCTTTACTTAAGGAATCAAGACAAATACATAAGGTCCTAAAAGAACTTTCTCCAAAAAAATTGTCCGAATTGATGAGTATTTCAGAGAAATTAGCCGATCTGAATTGGCAAAGAAATCAGGAATGGAAAACTCCTTTTACTCCAATAAATGCAAGGCCGGCTGTTTATACTTTTGACGGAGAAGTCTATACCGGATTGGATGCTCACAGTATACCGGCAGATAAAGTGGAAGTCCTGCAGGAAAAATTAAGAATCTTATCCGGCTTATATGGTATTTTAAAGCCTTTGGATTTGATTCAGGCCTACCGACTTGAAATGGGAACAAAAATGGCTGTTGGGGAAAGTAAAAATTTATATGAATTTTGGAAAAGTACCCTAACAAAAGTTCTTAACAAAGAACTTCAAAAAGGGGAGTTGTTTATCAATTTGGCGAGCAATGAGTATTTTTCAGCGATTGATTCAAAGGCTTTAAAGGTTCCAGTTATCACTCCTGAGTTTAAAGAGTATAAAGATGGGAAACTTAAAATGATCAGTTTTTTTGCAAAAAAAGCACGTGGATTGATGGTGCGTTATATTATTGATACAGATGCAGCAACAATAGAAGATCTCAAAGGTTTTAATTATGAAGGTTATCAATTTGATAGTAACTTATCCAAAGGCAACAAACTTGTTTTTACCCGATAAAAAAAACTCCGATTACGATCGGAGTTTTTTATTAATGCATGGCATCAGAAGTGTTGGCTTTTACTTTACCTTTTTTGATAAATAAGATTATTGGTATGCAGCACAAAAATAAAATTCCCAGATAGAGGAAAATATCCATGTATGCTAAAACCGTACTTTGCTTCATTATGTTATATTCCATTGCCTGATAGGCTTTTTTCAGAGCTTCGTTTAAACTATAACCTTTCGCTATAAAACCTCTTTGTATTTGGATTAACCGTTGTTGGACTTCTAAGCTGCTACTATCTATATGTGCAATCAGATTTACCCGGTGGTTTTGTGATAATCGGGTTATATAGGTAGTGATTATTGCGATACCAAATGATCCACCCAACTGTCTCATCATTCCGGTAAAAGCTGCACCTTCCCCAATATTTTTTCCCTTCAGGGTTGAGAGCGACATGGTGGTTACAGGTACGAATAACAGTCCAAGACCTATTCCTCTGAGAATTAATGGCCAATAAAAATGTTCAACACCTGTATCTGGTGTCATATTATTGTACATCATTAATGTAAAAAGGAAAAATATAAAGAAACCCACGGCCACCAAATAGGTCTGTGGCACTCCCCTTTGAATTAGTTTACCCACAATAGGCATCATAAATGCTGTAGTAATCGATCCCGGAATTAAAATGAGCCCAGCATCTGTTGCTGTCCAACCTAATATAGCCTGAGTATAAATAGGGATAATTAATGTGGAACCATAGAGTCCAAAACCCAAAATGAAGCTCATTAATATCCCTATTCTTAGATTCCCATCTGTGAGTACCCCCATATTTACGATTGGGAATTTGTAAACCAACTGTCGCCAAATAAATAATATCAGACCAAAAACAGAAATTATGCTCAGACTAAGAATTAAATTATCGTTGAACCAGTCATCCTGCTGGCCATGCTCCAAAACAAATTGCAGTGCACCGATAAATGTAGCCAAAAGTATGATACCATACCAATCAACCTGGTTTGCTTTTAATTTCTCCCCATATTTCGGACTCTTTACAAAAGAAAGAGTTAAAAGGGTGGCAATTATTCCCAATGGGATATTGATATAAAAAATATAAGGCCATGAAAAATGGTCAACAAGGTAACCTCCTAATGGTGGACCAAGGGTAGGACCCACGATTACTCCCATGCCGTAAATTGCCTGAGCCATTCCTCTTTTGGCAAGGGGATAACTCTCGGTTATGATTGTTTGTGCAGTAACCAATAAGGCGCCACCGCCAAGCCCCTGTATAAACCGGAAGGCAACCAGTTCCCAAATGTTGGTGGCGTTCCCGCACAGGAAGGAGGCAACCGTGAAAATTACAATTGAAACTGCAAAATAATTTCGTCTTCCAAATTGCTGCGATAACCAACTTGTCATGGGTATGACTATTACGTTTGCAATCGCATAGGCGGTAATAACCCAGGCAACATCATTTAGGGTAGCTCCAAGACTTCCGCGCATGTTTGTCAGTGCCACATTGACTATGGTGGCATCCACAATTTCCAGCAAAGCACAAAGAACCGCCGTTATCGTGATGATGACTCTTCTAAAGCCGTATTCTACTAATTCATCTTCTCCTACTACCATTTTATTTTAGGTGTACGTCAACTTCCACATTCATTCCTGGGCGCAGTAGTTTTACCTTTTCTTTGTCATTATCAGCATCGATAGCAATTTTGACCGGTAATCTTTGAATTGTTTTTACAAAGTTGCCGGTGGCATTGTCCGGAGGTAATATCGAGAAACGGGAACCAGTGGCAGGAGAAAATGAGACAATAGTACCTTTAAAGTCATAATCAGGATATGCGTCTACTTTGAGAGTAACTTTTAGGCCTTCCACCATTTTGTTCAGCTGGGTCTCTTTAAAATTAGCAACAACCCATGCCTCATCATTATTGATGATGTAGAAAAGTGATTGTCCCGCTTGAATCAACTGACCCGGTTGGAGATCAATTTTAGAAACCTGTCCATCCATTGGCGCTAAAACCGCGGTGTAACTTAAATTCAATTTTGCTGCTTCAAGTATTGCTTTTGATCGCTTGATATTGGCTGCAGCCACTTCTGTTTGTTTATCTGAAACCACCGATTTTGCAGATACAGCCGATTTTTGAAAAGCACTGGCATTTTGTTGTTGCTGTAAAATTTTAACCTGATTTTCAGCTTCTTCTTTTCTGGCTAAAGCCTGTTCGTATTGTTGTTTGGTGATTGTGTGATTTTTGTAAAGATTACTGAAGCGGTTAAAATCGTTGGTGGCTAGACGCAATTTGATTTTAGCTGATTCAATGGTACCTGCTGCTGATTTGACGTTCGCATCAGAGGCGGCGACAGATGCCAAGGTACTATTAATATCTGCTTTTGATACTTCAAAGGTACCTTTTGCAGCTGCCAGAGCAGCTTCTGCTTCTTCAACTTTTAATTGATAATCCTTAGGATCGATGGTAAACAGAGTATCACCTTTTTTTACAAAATCATTGTCCTGGATATACACCTTTTTTACATAACCGGCCACTCTGGGGATTATTGGGCTCATTTTTTTTTCTATTTGTGCGTCATCAGTTCTCTCATGAGAGAGAGCGTGCATGTATTTGTATGATCCGTAAACAAGTCCCACCACCAATAGCGTTGTTATGATAGTGATAAATCTTCTGTTAGTTTTTTTCTTTTCCATTTTGGATGCTGATTATATTTTTGAGAGATTGAAGGTTTGGTCTAATTGTCCTGCTGCTGCCAATAACTGGTAGTATTTCTGCAATATGTTGGCATTAGCAAGTTCTTTGTTAATGGTGGATTCCAATTGTTCTGCATCTGCTTCCAGCAGTTCATTGGTATCCTCAAGTCCATTGTCATATTTGTCTCTGATAATTCGATAGTTTTCTTTGGCTTGCTCAACAGCCTGAGTGTAAACTGCGCTTTGTTTTAAGGCCAGGTTGTATTCTTCAACTGCGCGCTGATACTGTAATTTGATTGCGTCAGTTAGTATTAATTCTGCACTTTGCATTTCCATTGCTTTACTTTTGGCTATGTTTACTTTTGCATTGTTTTTCAAAATTCCGCTTAAGTCATAAGATATGCCGAGACCAAGATTCATGGCGTTCTGCACAGTTACTACATTTTTCAAATCCAGAGCG
This sequence comes from uncultured Flavobacterium sp., assembly GCA_964614445.1. GTDB lineage: Bacteria > Bacteroidota > Bacteroidia > Flavobacteriales > Flavobacteriaceae > Flavobacterium. The sequence continues at coordinate 150,683 of CAZTLN010000004.1, forward strand.
GTATAGCCACCTACGATCGCCAGAGTAGGGTAGTAAGCACTTTTTGCGATTTTGATATTGTCCTGGCTGGCTTTTTCACCTAATCGCAATGCTGCTAAGTCCTTTCTGCTCTCTATGGCAGTGGCATCAGTCCCAGGTACCTTTTCCATTATTATACCTTCAAAATCACTTTCTTTTATTTCCAATTCGGTACCAGGATCCATTTTTAGAAAATTAACCAAATTATAATTGGCCAGGTATAATTCACTTTTTGCCTGGTCCAGAGAAAGTTGGATTTTCGCCAGTTGAAGTTGTACTTTCAATAAATCATTTTTGGCTACTATTTCATTTTTTTCCAATGCAATAAAATCGGAAACGCGTTGCTCAGCACTTTTATAATTTTCCTTTAGCAGTTCGACTGTTTTTTGAGCCTTATACAATGCAGCACAGTAGTTGATTACCTTCATGGCTGTTTCTTCCTTTGTTTGCATCGCATTGGCATTTTCAGCTTCGTACAGATTATTGAACGCCTTTAAGCTTTTATTTAATTTAAAACCTGAAAAGATAGGCAAAGAAGCATTTAGCTGTCCCAAAACCAATTGATCTACTTTCGGCGCCGGTTCATTGTTACTGTCACTGTTGCTATTGTATGATTTTAAATTAACAGAGGCTTTAGCTAAACGCTGGTATTGGCCAGCTGCTTTCACTTCAGGAAGCGTATTGTTTTTTACGGATTGTAGTTCGTACTTTTTGGTCTGGACTTTTGCGTTTGCCAACTTAACTTCACCGCTGTTTTGCATAGCGAGCTGAATGGCCTTTTCCAGATTTAGACCTTGTTTACTCTGGGCATGTAATCCGTTCATCCCAAAAAGAAAAGCGGTAAAAATAATTATGCAATTAACTTTCATAGATCAGTAGTGCTTTTATGGTTTGTTGAATGTGTTTTTTTAATTCCGTTTGGATATAATTTTCAAAATCTTCATCGGTTTTCAGTGCCAATAATTTTGTGAAATAATCCTTGTTGAGATAAAAATGAAAAAAAGTTCCCAGTATGGTTGGCGAAATCAGTGGAATGACCACTTCTTTTCTGAAAATTCCCTTTTGCTGCCCATCCTGAATAATGGCTTCCAATGACTTCAAATTCCGGGTTCTTAATTCATTCAAGACTTTTAGTTTTTCATCTTTTTCCTCAGCAGAAAATTCGAAATGTAATATTCTGTAAATTCCTTTATTGCGACTTATACGACTTATATAAAGCTCAATAAGTTTGTCAATTTTTTGCGCCGGATCTAAATCTTCAACAGATAAATTTTCAATTTGAAGTTTCAAATCATTGGTTTTATGAATTATGAGGCTTTCCAATAATTTGTCCTTGGATCCAAAATAGTAGGAAACCATTGCGATGTTTATACTCGCCTCTTTGGCAATTGTTCTAATAGAAGTTTTGTCGAAACCATTTTCCGCAAATAATTTTTCTGCAATTTCCAGAATTTGAATTTGTTTCTCGCTTAAATCAGTTTTCAATTGTGAAAGTTTTAGATCGGCTACAAAGTTAAACAACTGTTTAATTTAAACAACTGTTTAACTTTGTTTTTTTATTAGGTTGTTCCAACTGGACCAGATTTGAACTGTTGGAAAATAAATGAAATTGTGGATATCTATTTCAGGTTTTTATTTATGATCGTTTTTGAAAATTTATCTTTGGCATCCTAAAAATAAAATCTATTATGAGCACAATTTGGTACGAATGTAAAGTTAAATACAGAAAAGTGGACGAGACGGGAAATCAAAAGGTAACTACCGAACCTTATTTGGTTGATGCCCTGTCATATACAGAGGCAGAAAGCAGGATAAGCGAAGAAATGAAAGCCTACATCAGTGAGGAGTTTAAAATCACGAATATTAAGGTCGCTAATTACTCAGAAATCCATCCTTTTGAGAATGCCGACCGTTGGTTCAGATCAAAGATTTCGTTGGTGGCTTATGACGAAGAAAGCGGTAAGGAACGCAAGACCAATATGTATTTTTTAGTTCAGGCTAACGATGTAAAAGAGGCTTATGACAATACAGTAAAAGCAATGAAAAATACGATGGGTGATTACACCATTCCGGCAATTGCCGAATCTCCTATCATGGATGTTTTTCCTTATTTCAGTGGTGAAGAAGATGAACTGGAGCAATTGGAAAAATTTAATGCGCTGAAAGCTTCAGTGCCCCAAGTTGAAACTGAAATTGAAGATCACATGGAATTTGTCACTGAAGAAGAGTAGAAACTTTTCTAAAAATAATGAACCGCAAATCTGTCAAACTCTAATGGACAGATTTGCGGTTTGTTATGAATCCTAAATTGATGATTTATCTTATTGTTTTGACAAAATCAGCAATTTTAGAAGTTCCTTCTTCAGTTAAATGTTTTATAAAAGCACTACCAATGATAGCACCTTTAGCGTATTGGGTTGCCTGCTTAAAAGTCTCTGCATTGTTGATTCCGAAACCTACGATTTGAGGGTTTTTCAGGTTCAAATTGGCAATGCGTTTAAAATAGTCTTCCTGTGCATTTCCAAAACCTGCCTGAGAACCCGTTACACTGGCTGAACTAACCATATAGATAAATCCGTTTGAAACACTGTCTATAAAACGAATGCGTTCATCAGAGGTTTGAGGTGTAATCAAAAAGATGTTAATTAGTCCGTATTTTTCAAATGTAGCTTTATATTCCTCAGCATAAACGTCTACCGGTAAATCGGGAATAATCAAACCATCGATACCGATTTCTGCACATTTGGCACAAAATGCTTCCACACCATACTGTAACATCGGGTTAAAATACCCCATGATTACCAAAGGAATTGAAACGGTTTTCCGAATGTCTTTTAACTGGTCAAACAAAATTTGGGTGGTCATACCGTTTTTCAAAGCGGCAGTAGAACTTTCCTGGATTGTTGGTCCGTCAGCCAGCGGATCGCTGAAAGGCAATCCAATTTCAATCATATCCACTCCATTTTTTTCTAAATCCTGAATGATTTGTACGCTATCATTCAGGTTAGGATATCCAGCTGAGAAATAGATGGATAGTATTTTGTTGTCTTCTTGTAATTTTTGTTCAATTCTGTTCATTGTGTCAGCTATATTTTTCAGAAATATAATCTGTTATTTGTTGTTTAAATACAATTAATTGGTAACAATATATACCCAAGCATTTTCTCCTGATTCCAGAGTGACCTGTATTCTTTTGTAATGAATACCTTCATAGGTGTCGGCCAGATTGATGTCATCCTCTGTAATGTCATAAATTAATCCGGAAACAATATCTTGAGGATTTTCGGTTCTGGTGATTATCGGATATTTTTCCAAACCATATTCTTCTTCGATTTCAATGTAATCAATTACATAACCGATTAATCTGTCTGCTGTTCCATTGAGGATGCGTCCAAATATATTTTCCTGAATGTCTTTGTCTTTTAAAGTTCCGTACGCGAATAATTTTTGCATTTCTTCAGTTTTGAAAATTAAATTTGCTTATTGCCAATTTGGGATCACTTATTTTTTGAGTTATAAATACTGAATTATAAACTAAAAAATAAAAAAAGTCCCAAATTTCATACTCCATTTTTAATATGGAGATTCGGTTAATCTGATCTAAAATCAGATTGTAAACTTAATTATAAATTGAAATACTCGATATAAGTATTTAAATCTTTATCACCACGACCTGAAAGACAGATAACTACCACGTCATCCGGTTTGAATTTTTTATCATTCAAAACGGCAAATGCATGCGATGATTCAATAGCAGGAATTATGCCTTCCAATTTACAAAGTTCCAATCCGGCCTGCATAGCTGCCTCATCTGTTTCTGAGAAAAATTCCGCTCTTCCCGTCTGTGCCAAATGGGCATGCATAGGCCCCACACCCGGATAATCTAATCCGGCTGAGATAGAATAAGGCTCAGTGATTTGTCCGTCAGGGGTCTGCATTAATAGGGTTTTACACCCGTGGATGATACCAATTTTTCCCAATTTGCTGGTTGCTGCACTGTGACCGCTGTGAATTCCTTTTCCTGCTGCTTCAACTGCTATAATGCCTACTTTCGGCTCGTCCAGAAAATGATAAAAGGTTCCTGCAGCATTGCTGCCACCACCAATACAGGCTACCACGTAATCAGGGTTTTCACGGCCTTCTTTTTCCTTTAATTGCCATTTGATTTCCTCTGATATCACACTTTGAAAACGGGTTACCATATCGGGATAAGGATGTGGTCCAATTGCTGAACCAATAATGTAATGCGTATCAACAGGATTATTAATCCAGTCACGTATAGCTTCATTGGTCGCATCTTTAAGAGTTCGGGAACCTGATTTTGCAGGGCGAACTTCCGCACCCAGCATTTTCATTCTTGCAACGTTGGGTGCCTGACGTTTTATGTCAATTTCACCCATATACACGATACATTCCAATCCCATCAAAGCACAAACGGTAGCTGTGGCCACACCATGCTGACCGGCACCCGTTTCGGCAATGATTCTTTTTTTACCCAGCTTTTTCGCAACCAAAATTTGGCCGATGGTGTTGTTGATCTTGTGTGCTCCGGTATGGTTGAGATCTTCTCTTTTCAGATAAATCTTGGTATTGTGTTTCTCTGATAACCTTTTTGCAAAATAAAGTGGACTGGGGCGACCTACGTAATCTTTCAGCAATTGGTTGAACTCTGCCTTGAAATCCGGTTCGGCAGTGATTTTTAAATATTGTTGGCGTAATTCCTCAACATTCGGATAAAGCATCTCGGGAATGTATGCTCCTCCAAATTTTCCATAATAGCCCCTTTCATCAACGTTGTATGACATATTACTTTTATTTTTTATTTATAGTTGTAGCCAGGTATTGAGCAACTCCGCTACATAATTCTGTGTTTTTTAATCCTGGTTCAATTTCCAATTTACTGTTTATATCTAAAGCATAAATTGGTAAATCGGTTTTTAAAATTTCAGATACCGCTTCCATTTCATCTAACCCGATGCCCCCGCTGAGGAAGAAAGGTTTAGTTGAAGGGTAATTTTTTAATACTTTCCAATCGAAAACTACACTATTTCCTCCCGGTAATTTTCCTTTTGTATCAAAAAGAAAATAGTCTGCAATTTGCTCAAATGGTTTTATGGTTTCAAATTCAAAATTCTCGTCAACCGAAAAAACCTTTATGATTTCAATTTCGGGTGGCAAGATAGTTTTTAATTCCTTACAAAAGGCAACTGATTCGTTTCCGTGCAATTGAACTGCCTCTAAATCGTGTTTTTTTACTTTTGCAGCTATTTCTTCAAGCTCAGCTTTTACGAAAACCCCTGTTTTTTTTATTGATTTTGGCATTGGGGGTATGATTCCGTCAAAATATCTGGCGGATTTCTCCCAAAAGATAAATCCCATATAATCGGGAAGCAGCGAACTAACTTCAATCATATTGTTGGGATATTTCATGCCACAAATCTTGAGTTTCATTATTCTAAAGTTTACAGTTGTTTGATGAATTCAGCTGCGGCCTTACCGGCATTGTCAGTTTTCATGAAGTTTTCACCAATAAGGAATCCCTTGTAACCAAATGGTTTTAATTCATTGATAGCTTCGATGGAACTAATACCGCTTTCAGAAACTTTTACAAAATCATTTGGTATTTGGGCTGCCAATTGTTTGCTGAAATCAAGGCTGACTTCGAATGTTTTCAGATTTCTATTGTTAACCCCAATCATGTCTAATGAAGGCATAACAGATTTTTCCAGTTCTTCCTGGTTGTGTACTTCCAATAAAACTTCCAAACCGAGGCCTTTGGCGAATTCAGATAGAGATTTGATTTCTTCCCTGGTTAAAACGGCAGCAATAAGCAAAATTAAATCAGCTCCATGCGCTTTAGCCTCAAGAATCTGGTATTCATCTACAATAAATTCTTTACGCAAAAGCGGAACGTTTACTGAGGCTCTTGCCAAAAGTAAATCATCAAGTGAACCACCAAAATATTTTCCGTCTGTCAGAACAGAAATTCCACAGGCACCAGCATCTACATAGCCTTTTACCACTTCTTCAACGGTAAAGCTGTGGTTGATAACTGATTTAGAAGGGGAACGGCGTTTGTGTTCGGCTATAATCCCGGTATTGCTGTTTCTTAAACGTTCGCTAAGAGAAATTACCGGCTTTCCAAATAGAACCGAATTTTCTAATTGGGAAACGGGAATGATTGATTTTTTGAGAACAACTTCTCTTTTTTTATCAACTATGATTTTATCAAGTATGTTCATTTATCTTATTTACTTAATTCCTGTAATTTTTTCAATGCTGTCAATCCTTTTCCAGACAATAGGCTTTCTTTTGCTTTTTCAAATCCTTCTAAAGGTGTGCATCCGGTAACGGTGGCAATCGCCATTCCGGCATTGGCACAAACCACATTGTTTTGGGCTTCGGTACCTTTTCCGGAAATTATGTTCATAAACATCTGGGCCGATTCTTCAACTGTTTTACCTCCTTCGATTTCGCTTTGTTGTATTAAGTTGACGCCAAAATTTTCCGGATTAAGCATTCCTTCATTGCTTTGAGTAATAAATTTGGTAGGACCTGTTAAAGATATTTCATCATAACCGTCGAGTGCATGAACAATTGTAAAATTACTGTCGGTATTCTGGTATAAATAACCATACATTCTGGCCAATTCAAGATTAAATACACCCAATAATTGGTTTTTTGGGAATGAAGGATTTATCATCGGACCCAAAATATTAAAAATGGTTCTAACACCCAATTCTCTTCGGATTGGACCTACGTTTTTCATCGCAGGGTGGAACAGGGGAGCATGAAGTATACAAATTCCGGCCTGATCAACACATTTTCTTAGGAAGTCTGAGTCATTACTGAATTTGACACCCAAAGTTTCCATTACATTACTGGAACCGGTGATTGAAGAAACTCCGTAATTCCCGTGTTTTGTTACTTTTACTCCTGCTCCTGCAGTTAAAAACGAAGCTAATGTAGAGATGTTGAAAGTGTCTTTTCCATCTCCTCCGGTACCTACTAAATCAATAGTATTGTATTCGGATAAATCAATGCGTACACACAATTCCTGTAATGCTTCTCTGAAACCGGATAATTCTTCGATGCTGATACTTCTCATCATGTATACAGTCAGGAAAGCAGCAATCTGACTTGGGTTGTAAATTCCGTTAGAAATATTAACCAAGACGCTTTTAGCTTCTTCTTTTGAAAGCAGTTCGTTATTGATTAATCTGTTTAATATGTCTTTCATTTTTTTACCTCAAAGGCGCTAAGGCGCAAAGTTTTTATTTAACTCTTTTCTATTTTTTATGAACACTAAACTGAAAACTGCCTACTATGAATTTACCCAGTTTTCCAGCATTTTTTTTCCGTTTGGTGTCAAAACACTTTCAGGGTGAAATTGTACACCCCGCACATCATAATTTTTATGACGCAATGACATCAACTGTCCGTTTTCATCGAATGAAGTCGCTTCCAGACTATCAGGCAGTGTCGCATCGACTACCCAGGAATGATAACGACCCACTTCAAATTCTTTGGGCAAGCCCTGGAACAAAAGTTCGTCATCTACAACTGTTTTTACATTGGTTGCAACCCCATGGTATACTTTGTCGAGATTCGAAAGTGTACCGCCGTAAACTTCTCCTATAGCCTGCTGACCGAGGCAAACTCCGAAAATGCTTTTGGTTGGACCGTATTTTTCAATAACCGGTTTTAATAGACCCGCTTCGTTAGGAATTCCCGGTCCCGGAGAAAGTAAGATTTTATCAAATTTAGCCACTTCTTCTAATTCAAATTCGTCATTTCTGTACACCGTCACATCGCAATTTAAATCCTCCAGGTAGTGAACTAAGTTGTAGGTGAAACTATCGTAATTATCTATAACTAATATTTTCTTCATCGATATTTAATGATTTAAAGATTGAAAAATTTACCGATTAGGAATTTTTCAATCATCAATTTTTTAATTTTTAAATTGTCTCAGCTAAGTCCAAAGCCGTATTTAAAGCTCTCAATTTGTTATATACTTCCTGCATTTCGCTTTCTTCATCTGAACTTGCAACGATTCCCGCGCCTGCCTGTGAGTGCAGTTGGTGATTTTTACTTAGGAAAGTGCGAATCATAATGGCATGATTGAAATTGCCATCAAAATCCATGAAACCAATTGCTCCTCCATAAAAATTACGGTTGGTTCTTTCAAAATCTTCAATAAGCTGCATGGCACGATGCTTAGGAGCTCCACTCAAAGTTCCTGCCGGGAAGGTATCGGCAACTACCTGCATCGTAGTTGCATTGTCGTGCAATTGACCGGTTACTTTCGAAACCAAATGTATTACGTGAGAGAAAAACTGTACTTCTCTGTATCTTTCTACATTTACGTTATGACCATGACGGCTTAAATCGTTTCTTGCCAAATCAACCAACATCACGTGCTCGCTGTTTTCCTTTTTATCTTCTGATAATTGTTTTGCCAACAATGCATCTTTTTCGTCGTCGCCCGTTCTTTTAAAAGTACCTGCAATAGGATGGATCTCTGCTTTTCTGTTTTTTACAATGATCTGAGCCTCCGGCGAAGAACCAAATATTTTGAAATCTCCGTAATCAAAGAAGAAAAGGTAAGGCGATGGATTGATGCTTCTTAATGCTCTGTAAACATTGAATTCGTCGCCTTTAAATCCTTGGGTAAATTTTCTCGAAAGTACTAGTTGGAATACATCTCCACGGAAACAGTGTTTTTTAGCTAAGGCTACATTCTGTTTGAATTCTTCATCAGTTAGATTTGAGAAACCTTTACCATCTTTTGAAAATTTATAAGAAGGAATATTACGTGATTGAATCAGTTGTTCAATTTCATCAATATTATTTCGGCCATCCAGGCTGTGACAGAAGATATAAGCCTCATTTTTAAAGTGGTTGATTGCAATTATATTTTGATAAACTGCATAGTAAATATCTGGGATGGCATTTTTGTCCTCTTTTTTTGAAATGCTGATTTTTTCAAAATATCGAACCGCATCATACGAAACGTAACCAAACAAACCATTATTGATGAACTTAAAATTGTTTTTTTCAGACTGAAATTGGCCTGAAAAATTCTGAATTACTTCGGTAATGTTCGTAGATTTATCTATTGTTGTTTTCTCTGATGATCCATCAGGAAAAGTTTTGTAAATAGTTTCATTTTCGATTTTTATGGATGCAATTGGATTGCAGCAGATATATGAGAAACTATTGTCATTTCCATGATAGTCGCTACTCTCCAGGAGAAGGCTATTGGCAAATTTATCACGTATTTTGAAATACACACTAACAGGTGTAATGGTGTCTGCCAGTATTTGTTTGTATTTTGTATTTAATTTAAACTGTTTCAAATCGAATAAAATTAAAATTTTGTAATGCTGTTATTTTGTATCTGGTTTAGTATAAAAAAAAGGCTTGTCGTGATGACAAGCCTTTTATATTTATAGTTATAATACCATAGGAGCTTATTTCACGACTATTGACGTAAACTGTTCCACCACCAAGTATTATTTGTTATCGTTTTCATGTTGCAAATATATAAATGTAATTTGAGTTTGCAAATCAAATTTTTTAAAAATTTGGCAAAAATATTTTTTTTAAGTGGTTTGCAGAATGAAAAAAATCCCGACTGCCTGGGCAATTGGGATTTTTTTTTATCTGGGATCCTTATCTGCTTAAAATTTTAATTCTACTGTCAATTCAAAATCGTCATATATCGCTTTGTCTCCAATTGAGGTGAAAAAGGTTGCTGAACCAAATTTAATGTCGTATTTAGTTCTGTCTATAATAAACTTTGTAGTAGCTGAGTTTCCGTTTACAGCCAGGTCAAAGGTTACAGGATTTGTAATACCTTTGATAGTCAAATCGGCGGTTACATTGTACACATTGTTAGGTTTTGTTGCTATTTTTTTGAAAACCAGAGTAGAAGTGGGGTATTTGTCCGTTCCGAAAAAATCGTCTGCTTTTAAGTGTCCGTTTAATTTGTCTTTCCATTCCCCTTCAAGATCTGTTGAGGTAAGTGAAGTCATGTCTGCAGTAAAATTTCCCCCTGCTAATTTTTTTCCTTTAAAAATTAAAACACCGTCTTTGAAATTTACGGTTCCGTTATGTTGCCCGGTAATTTTCTTTCCCAACCAGTTTATTGTGCTTGCAGATAAATCAATTTTCTTGGTTTGAGCAGTAGCTGATAGAGTTGTTAAAGCTACAAATATAGCTACAGCGATTGTTTTTAAATTTTTCATAGTTTGAATTTTAAAGTATTAATAATTATAGTGTGATAAATAATTCTTCTTTTGATTTTCTTACTTTTTTGTGGTGTTGGGTGGCGTCTTCTTCATGTCTATAGCCAATGGTTGCTATTAAAGATGCGTTCAGATGGTGTTTATTCAAATCCAAGATTTCATTAACCTTTTCAGGGATAAAACCTTCCATAGGCGTGACATCAATTTTAAGCTCTGCAGCGGCATTCAAGAGGTTTCCCAAAGCCAAATAAGTTTGTTTTGAGGTCCAGTTTTTTTGAGTAGTGTCATCTAAAGTCAGGATTTTAGATTTCATAAAATCTGAATAACCTGCCAAGGATTCTACCGGAATATTTCTTGTTGAAGCGATTTTTTCAACGTAGTTATCAATTGATTTCTCCTTCAAATGGGTTTCGTTTGCAAAAACCAGTAGGTGTGATGCTTCAACGATTTGAGATTGTCCCCAGGCTGCAGGTTGTATTTTGGCACGTAAGTCCGGGTTTTCGACTATGATGACTTTATATGGCTGTAAACCGTATGAGGAAGAACTTAGTCGTATTGCTTCCTTTAAAAAATTTAGGTCATCAGATGATATTTTTTTGCTGGAATCAAATTTCTTGGTGGCATATCTCCAATTTTGATGTTCTATAAATTTGCTCATGATCGTATATATTAAGCGTTTCGGTATTTTTCTAATAGTGTATTAAGTTGTTCCATTTCCTGTTGCGATAGGTTTGAAGCAGCTAGATTTTCGTGAGTTGACACTTTAGGGTCTAACTCGGTTAGTACATCTAAACCTTTTTGGGTAATTAAAACCTCTATTTTTCTTCTATTGTCTGGGCAAACATTTCTGGTTACAAATTCTTTTAAAAGTAATTTATCTACCAACCGGGTTGTATTGCTGGTTTTGGCTATCATCCTTTCCTGTATAACGCACATGTTGGCAGGTTTACCTTTTTGCCCTCTTAAAATTCTTAGCACATTATATTGCTCCCCAGATAAATCGTAAGGTTTCAAAATTTCGTTGAATCTTTCATTTAATATATTATTGGTATACATAATATTCAGAATGATTCTTTTTGAAATTTCCAAGGGTAAAGTGCTTTTAATTTCATCTTCAATTTTCATGCCTGAAACAAATTTTATTTGTAGGTACAAATATAACACTTTTTTTTATTTGTATATACAAATTTTGAAAAAAAATTTTTTATGTTGAGTTTGATAATGCGTTTTGTAGAAGTGATTTTATATGAAATAAAGCAGAAATGATTTTTTAATCATCTGCATTGCCAACGTGAATTTTCGGTTGGTTTTTATCCAAAACTCCTAAATTATCCATCCATTACTCACAAAGCCTTGTCCAGGAATTAATGTATTCGGGGTTGTTTCTCAATGCAATTGAATGACCGCCTTCAGGGAAAATGTGCATACTGCATGGGATATTGTTCTCAGATAAAGCCTGATAATATAATAATCCGTTCATAGGGTTAACGACCGGATCATTTTGTGCAAGGACTATAAATGTTGGTGGAGTAGATTTGGAAACCTTTTTTTCGTTTGAATAATAATCAATAAGGTTTTGGTTTTTGTTTGGTCCTAAAAAGTTTTCCATGCTGCCCTTATGCGCATAAGTACTCAAAGTAATGACCGGAGATATTAAAATCGTAAAGTTTGGTTTAAAAGAAATACTGTCAAGTGGGTCATATATTTTTGAAAAATCCTCATCATGAGTTGCTAGAGTTGCGGCCAAATGCCCTCCCACTGAAGCGCCCATTACTCCAATTTTTGTAGGGTTTAATTGCCAGCGATCTGCATTTGACCGGATTATTTTTATAGCTCGTTGCGCATCGTGGACAGGGCCTTCTTCTCTTTCAATAAAATCTGGAGATGTAGGTAAGCGATGGATTAAAACAAAGGCATTGATTCCTAGTGTGTTCAGCCATTTTGCGAATTGAAATCCTGCAATATTATACGTTAATTTTGCATAGCCACCGGGAGGACATATCAAAACGGAATTTGTATTTTTCTCCTCTTTAGAGGTAAAAAAGGCATAGATTGCCGGTTTGTCAACCTGAGTAATACGCTCTCTTTCTTCTATATGTTCTAACTTCAAGCCTTTAGTATTTGGCATTTTACCTTCGGGCCAAAGGGGAATAAATTGTTGGGCCTGTAAATTACAATGGAGAAAAAAAAGAAAAAATAAAGTTGTTTTTATTTTCATGCTAACTGCTTAATTTTTTAATTTTTTACTGAAGTCAGGGGTTATTATTTTTAATGCCTCTTCGAAATCAATATAATTTTCAAGGTCTTTCAAGGAGATTACCTTGAAGTTATTTTTAGATAAGAAATTGAGATAATCTTTAAATATTTCAATGGGAGTATTAACCCAGGGATGTTCTACATCTGGTACTCCATGTATAGTTAAGACCACAATTTTACCATTTTTTGCCTGTGAAATTCCAGCCAGTATTTCTTTTTTATTCTTTTCATTGGTTGCCCAACTTGGTATCAAAAATGGATGGTCTTCAATAGGATCGTAAACTCTACTTCCTCCGGCTCGCGCAAAATGATATTGCTTTTCCTTGAGTATTTCCAAAGCAGATTTGTTGAGACCATATCCCGGATAGGCAAAATTGGTCGGTTTAGAAATTCCCAAAGAATCGCATTTGCTTTCAATGTAGTAGAGCTGTTCTATCAGTTTTTCTTGGGTAATCTTCTCGACATGAGCATGAGATTTGGTGTGGTTTGCGATTTCAAATCCCATTTGGTCTAATTGCCTGATTTGTTCCCAATTCATGTATTTGGAATTATCTGAAAAATTAGGCGGAAATTCACAAACGAAAAAAGTCGCTTTAAAATCATGTTCTTTTAATAATGGTGCCACATTCAAATAATGACTTACCGGTGCGTCATCAAAAGTAAGGACCACCAATTTGTCTGGAATAGGTTGTTTTAGTATTTGGGAATATACCGTATTAAGTAAGCTTAGGAAGACGAATATAGATAGGTAAGTTCTCAATATTTTCCAGAATATAATGGTTGGTAACTTTAAAGTGCGGGTAAATATCAGAAAATATTTTTATGTTTTATAAACTGCAATCTCATTAAATTCTTCTGCTTCTTTTTCAGGAAGCAAAAAATCTTTCACAGCCATTACCATGGCTTTATTTGAGGTAAAGAGTTCGCGATTGAAATTGATCATGGTAGTAATGTCAATTTTTTCAATTGGTGCATTTTGGGCATCGACATAAAAATCATTCAGGGTTTTGATATAAGTATTTTGAATTTTATCGAATATCCCATGTAATACTTCAAAACTTAGCTGTTGGTTGCCTGTTATTATTTTATCTAATTGAAGGTAAAGGCTTTCGGTTTCCTCTTTATGCTGGATGAAAAAATTATATTTAATATCTTTTGAAGAATGACTCAGGTTGAAAATGTTTGTTCCAATATCTTTAATACTTTTTGCGGAATGCATAGCACTCCTAACTGATGAGATCAATTGCTTTCCTTCCGAAATTTGTTCAGATTGAAGTTTTGGCCGTATTGCGAGGTAAAACGATTGTAATTCACCTTGTAATTCTTTTAGTAGATTATATTTTTCTTCTCGGGATTTTGCCTTAAATTTTTCGTTGCTTTTGCTTGACTCAAATTCTTCTTGCATATTGAATCCTGAAGTACTGATTTTTAGTAATTCTGAATTGTGAAGAATGGTTAGATGGATAAAATGAAAGCTTTCCTTTCGGAATAATTCCAAGGCTGTAACAGGCTCGTTTACTGAAGCGTGGTGCAAAAATGCCGTCAAAGCTTCTGAATCTTTTTTGAAAAAACGTTCCAAAAAAGACGTAAAATGATTTAGAAATGGTAGGAATATGGCAACTGAAAAGAAGTTTATTATTGAGGCAAAAGTTACCAGTTCAATGAGTGGGTTTTTTATATTCATTACTTCCGTAATCAATTGAAGTAGTGGGTTTAATAGCAGATAGGCAAAGATTGTAATAAAAACGTTGAACAGGAAATTACCTAAAACGATACGTTTTTTGGATGCATTTCCCCCGATGGCACCCAAAATAATTTTTATGGTGGTACCTGTTTGAGAACCTAGTATTATGGCCGCAGCAAATGCCAGATTTAAGGCGCCCACGTGCAGAGCACTTAGTGTCAAAGCCATGGTTACCGAACTGGATTGAACCAATACGGTGATTATAAATCCGATAAGTATGAAGACAATCAGAGGCATATGAGCATATTCTGAAAAATCAAACAGACCCACCTGAGTTGCCATAGCGGTCTTCATAAATGACAAACCTACAAACAACATACCAAAGCCGAAAAGAAAAAATGAGAGGTATTTGAAAAATTTGTGTTGTCCTAAAAAGATCAGAAAAATACCTCCCAGGCAAACTGCAGGATAGGCAACGACTTCGATATTAGTGTTAAATCCAAGTGTGGCGACCACCCAACTGTCTAATGTGGTTCCTAAATTGGCTCCCAAAATTATAGCCATGGCATTTCGCATGGTGAAGACACCAGCTCCCACAAAAGCCAATACCATAAAAGAAACCATAGAACTGCTCTGGAGTATTCCGGTAACTATTGCCCCACCAGCGGCGGCACTTATTCTGTTTTTGGTAATTCTTTGAAGAAATCTTTTAAAAGTTCTGCCCGAAAGATTTTTTATGGATTCTTCCAATAAGTACATGGCAAAGAGGAAGAGTCCTATTCCGGCGAGCAGCTTTAATATGTGATTGAATGTTTCCATAAAAATAAAGATACCTAAAGTTATTATAAAAATGGAATTTAACTACTTCCAAATCCAGTTTTCTTTGATTTGCAAACTTGGCTGTAGTTAAATATTTAACTTCGTTATTTGATGATTCCTATTGAGCCACTTTCTGTTGGGATTAACTCGTAAATTGAGTTGGGAACCAAATTTGGTTCCACTCGGTGTGAGACAAAAACAATTGTCATATTTGATCCCTGTTTCAACAGATTGATAAGTTCTATGACCATGGCTACATTTTCATCGTCTAATCCTTCAACTGGTTCATCTAAAATTACTAAAGGCGGATGTTTTAGCACAGAACGCACAATCATTGCAACCCTTTGCTGACCAATGGAGAGATTGTTGAATGGTTTATGTTTTAAATGGCTCAAACCTATTAATTCTAACCATTGTCTGGCGATTTCCTTGTGTAGAGTAGTTGGCAAATCGTATAATCCGATGGAATCAAAAAATCCGGAGAGAATCATTTGTTCCAGAGTATGACTCCTTTGAAACAAACTGGTCATATTGGTCGAAAAGTAACCAATGTTTTTCTTAATATCCCAAACGCTTTCACCGCTGCCTTTTTTGCGGCCAAAGAGGTATAAATCCTGTCCGTAGCCTTTTGGATTGTCTCCATTAATCAATGACAACAAGGTACTTTTACCAGAACCATTTGGGCCAATTAATTGCCAGAATTCCCCCTGCTGGATTGTCCAATCGATATTGGTAACAATTTTACTTTCCTGATAACTTATGTTAACTTTATTCATTTGTATCAAGATATCCTGACCGTATTCTATATTTTGCGGAGGTTGCGGTATTGAGGAATTAAAAAAGTTTTTGGGTTTTTTATGTTCTCCGGCCCATTTTTCTAATTCATAGGAATGAGACAAAAGTTGTCGGTTATTAGTTATAAAAGGAAGTAAATCAGCAGCTCGGTTAACCAATTGGATTATGGCGATATCTTTGGAGATTTTCTCTAAATCTTTTTCCAGCATTTTTCTGGAAGCCTGGTCCAAATGGTCCAGCGGATTGTCAAAAATGATAAAATCCGGTTTTTGGCTAATGCAATATTTTAAAAATTCCTTTTTTCTTTCCCCCGAGGAAAATGTGCTGAGTTTTCTGTTGGTGTGTGATGCGGTGATAAATTCCGCATATTGAAATTCTTTTTGTAAAAAACTTTCGATAGCAAAATCTGAAAATAAAATTCCCTTCAAGCTGTTAAATGGGGCCAATTCGTCAACAGCTTTTCCCGATAGTATATAATCTATAAATGCTTTTTTGTTAACCTGATTGGATAAAAGAATATTCCAGTGGGTGAGGGTATTTATCAAAATGTATTCGTTTAATTTATGGAGCTATATGAAATGTAATCTTGGTTGTTTAGAAAACCCATTTAATAATAAAGGCACTAATTGTTTAAAACCAAAGATACTAAAGATAAAAAAGAAATGCGGCAAACTATTTCGGGGCAAAAAAAAAAGAGTTTTATGTAATCTCCAGTTCTTTGATTTGCTTTTCAAGTGATCGGGCATAATCATAGCCGTAATGAAAAATCTCATCGGCACGTCTTAAATTAAAGAGACTGAACTGACTCATGTTGGGCGGTTCGATATAGAGGTTGCAGCCGTTGATTTTATTTTGAACTGAGCTTTTCATAGCGAGATGGAAGCATCGGTCAACAATATTGTTCATATGAATTTCATCAACTTCTTTTTTAATGGAATTGACATAACTGCCTATAATGATATCGCATTGCGCTTTTAATGGTTCGATAGGAAAATTATTAATCACTCCGCCATCAACATACAAGGTGTCATTGTATGCTACCGGCTGAAAAATTAATGGTATACATGAAGATGCCATTAAGGCGTGAGAAAGATTTCCAGATGAAAAATACACGAGTTCAGCTCTGAGAATATCCGTAGCGGCTATATATAAGGGGATATTCAGGTCTTCAATGAGGTTGGTAGGAAAACAGGTCTTGTAAATATCATGAAAGCCTTTCATCGCAAATAATCCCTGTCGTTTTATAAGGATGTTGGAAAAATTAAATATTTGTCCCTTTTTAAGGATATTTAAGATTTCCATGACGGGATATCCGGCTGCATAAAATGCACCCGCCATCGCACCGGCACTAGTGCCCGAAATATGGGTGGGAACGATGCCGAATTCTTCAAGAGCTTTGAGAACTCCCAAGTGGGCAATTCCTCTGGCTCCACCTCCAGACAAAACAATTCCTATCTTTTTCTCCATTTAAAAACCGGTTGATTAATGATGTATTTATTGCTAATAGAATTATAAAAAATGTTTAGAGGATCAATTTGCTTTAAAATCCTCGCTTTTTGGGAAGTTTGATAATGCTTGTTGTGCAATGTGAGGAACAGGGTTAACCACTTTACGCATCTTAGTGTCCATCCATGCCCCGTCTACGGTAATTGTGGCGTATAATTCATCTTTCTCATTTTTTAATTCATGTACAATACTATAACGTGAGGTATCTGCTTTCAGATTTGAAACTTTTGTATGAATAAAAACGAGGTCAGACAGGCTAATTTCTTTTTTGAAAACACATTCTTCCCTAAAAAGAACAGGTCCAAAATGGTGTTCTTTAAAAACCTTCATGGTCAGCCCTAGGCTTTCAAGAATCTCAATTCGATGTTGCCCAGCAAAATCATAAAAAACACTGTGCCGAACATGGAAATTTGGATCAAGATCTGCCCAACGGATGGAAATCTGCTTGCTGAATGCGGTCATTAGAAGGTTGAGATTAAATGGTTTATTAATTGAAGGGAAGTTACTAATAAAAATTAAGTAAATTATGATTATTATCAGAATTGGAGATTTTATGGGACAAATGTTTAAGTAAAAAGCGGTTTATCATTGATAAACCGCTTTTATTGTGGGATATACAACGGATTTTTCTAATCGTCTATTGCTTGTTCCGCTAAAAGTTGAAATTTCCAGCCGGTGTTGTCATTTGCTTTTTGAGTCTGCTTTAAGATTACCCCAATTAACTCTTCTTTTGGATCGGCAAAATACTGCGTGTTGAAGTAGCCTCCCCAATTGAATGTGCCGGCGCTCCCCTGGCCACCAAGGTCTTCTCCCATTTGATTTAATATTCTGAAGCCTAATCCATGACCTGCATCTGTTTTGCCCCATACTTCTCCAATTTGGTTGGTCAACATAAATTGCACGGTGGTACGACTTAATAAGCGAATTCCATTGAGCTCTCCTTTGTTTAAAAACATCTGTAGAAAGGTTGCGTAATCTCTTGCGGTACTGGAAAGCCCTGCTCCGCCTGAGAAAAAGCTTTTAGCACCCTTTATCGGATAGTTAGGGTCATAAAAGGTGGTCGGGTAAGGAACCCATTTTCCTTTTTCTTTGGTTTGAACTGTCACCATTCTGTCATATTTTGTTTCAGGCAGGTAAAAGTAAGTATCGTTCATTCCAAGTGGCTCAAATATTCTTGTCTGGTAAAACTCATCCATTGACATGCCTGACATTATTTCGATAAAATAACCCAAAACGTCAAGCCCTTCACTATAGGTGAATTTTTCTCCCGGATTGTGATGCAATGGCAGCTTGGCTAATTTTTTGACGCTTTCGGCAATTGTAATTTTATCGGTTGTAAATAAATCAGTCACGCCTGCATTCTGATATATTTTCTTAAATCTTGGGTCACTGTCTATTTGGCCATAACCAATACCTGATGTATGTGTCAAAAGGTCGCGGATGGTGATTTCTCTTGTGGCAGGTTTAGTGGTGTATCGGCCTTCATCATCGGTAGATTCTAGAACCTGAGCATTTTTGAATTCAGGGATGTATTTGGCTATCGGGTCGTCCAATTTAAATTTTCCTTCCTCCCAGAGCATCATCACAGCTGTTGAGGTAATTGCTTTTGTTTGTGAGGCAATCCTGAAAATTGCGTCGTTTTTTAGTGTTTTGGATGCTGCGTTGTCTGCCATGCCAAAAGATTTATAATAAACAATCTTTCCTTTTCTGGCCACTAGTGCAACGGCACCGGGAATTTCAGATTCCTTTACCGCTTGTGATAGCATGGCATCAATCCGGCCAAGTCTTTCAGATGAAATCCCCACATTTTCAGGGATGTCTTCGCTAAGTTTTGGAGAGTTATTTATTGATTTTGTTTGTGCATGGCTCAGGAAACTGGTAACCGCAAAAAAAAGTAGGTATATTTTTTTCATAATAGGAATTTTGTGGCATAAATATAACAGCATTTTCCTGTGGTTATATGGTTTTTTCTATTTTTTTAAAATTTGAAATCGGTTTCTTTTTTATCAGGCAGCGGAGCTGGACTCGCTCCGACTAATATACAAGGGGTATGGGTAAAAAAAATCCCTTATTAAATAACTTAAGAATAAGGGACTAAATGATTATTTGATTTTGATAAGCAAATACTAAAAAAAGTCTTATTGTTTTTTCATTTCGGCTTTGCGTTTTTTTAACTGAATTTCCAGATCTCTGACAGTTTCGGTAGCTGCTGCTTCCAATGAATCTTCATTAGAAGAAGCAAATAGTTTGGGCCCGGGTAAACTGAGTATTATTTCACAAATTTTACCTTTGCCATTATCACTTTTTTCTTCCTTAAAAATGACATTTGCCCGGATTAACCAATTATAATGGTTTGATAATTGTTCCAATTTTTTGAAAACTAAATTATCTGCAGTGTTGTTCTGCGGAATTTGTACAAATTGAGAAGTGATTTCCATATTATTTGGGTTTTATGGAATGAGATTTAGATAGAAATTTCACCCCTGTTAGAAATTAAAATAACTACAGTATATTCTCAAATTTACATATTTAATTCAACAGAATTGTTATGTGGAATGTTAAACAAAATAAAAAAAAGGAATGGTTCGTCACGCCAGAAAGTAAGGGCTGTTCAAGTTTTTAAAGTATTCTGAATTTTTTATTCCGGAATTTTTTCGATTAGGATTGGGTTATTTGAAGAATCAAAATAGGTGCAGGTCATTTCGATGATGTCTATCTGCCATTTTGCAATCCCGCATTGCGCTGCCTGCTGGCAAAAAGTAAAATAACTGCTTTGTCCATCCTGATGCATTACCAAAAATTCAATAAAACGTTCTTTGTTTGCTGTGTGGGCAATAGGAATTTCATCATATTTTTCATCAGAACTTACAGCATATCCATTATCATCATAATAAGAAACACGGCCGTCACTGACAATCGTGTCATAGCCTTTTACACCTAATTGAATTAATTCCTGAATATAATTTGGAAAATCGGCACCAGTTTTTACTTTGCTGTGCGCCAGTTTGATTTGGTCTAAAGTGAACATTTTGATAGTCTTTTTGTTATTTCAAAGATAGTTAAAAACCTACAACCAGATTTGGTTACTATGTGTTTCTGGTTTGGGAGAGTTATGTTATATCAAAATAAGAGGTTGTATTCGGTACGTTTCAGGTTTTGTTTGGTCATTTAAATTCTTTTTAGTGTGCATGAATGACAGCCTGTTGCCATAAATTAACTAAGCATGTCAGTCAGCTAAAAATGTCAGATTGTCAGATATAATTTGTCAATAGTATTAATTCATGACAATTTATAAGTTGTTTTTGGTATTGGCACAGAGATTGAATTATGCAGGCTGGGTTGTTAAAACAAGTAAATTAAAATTTAAATATAAATAAAAATGGGTAAAATAATCGGAATTGATTTAGGTACTACCAACTCTTGCGTTTCTGTAATGGAAGGTAGCGAGGCAGTTGTTATTCCTAACGCAGAAGGAAAAAGAACAACGCCATCTATCATCGCTTTTGTAGAAGGTGGAGAAATTAAAGTGGGTGATCCTGCTAAAAGACAGGCAGTAACTAATCCAACTAAAACGATTGCTTCTATTAAACGTTTCATGGGACATTCTTTCGACGAAGTGAAAGACGAAGTTTCAAGAGTTTCCTACAAAGTAGTTAAAGGGGATAATAATACACCACGTGTGGATATTGATGGTCGTTTATATACTGCACAAGAATTGTCAGCTATGACACTTCAAAAAATGAAAAAAACAGCTGAAGACTATTTAGGTCAAACAGTTACTGAGGCAGTTATCACTGTTCCTGCTTACTTTAACGATGCGCAACGTCAGGCTACAAAAGAAGCCGGAGAAATTGCAGGTCTTAAAGTAATGCGTATTATCAACGAGCCTACAGCGGCTGCACTTGCTTACGGACTTGATAAAAAAGGTCAAGATCAAAAAATTGCTGTTTACGATTTAGGTGGAGGTACTTTTGATATTTCTGTTCTTGAATTAGGAGACGGTGTATTTGAAGTATTGTCTACAAATGGTGATACTCACCTTGGAGGAGATGACTTTGATCACGTAATTATTGACTGGTTAGCTGACGAATTCAAAGCTGAAGAAGGAATTGATTTACGTTTAGACCCAATGTCATTGCAACGTATCAAGGAAGCTGCTGAGAAAGCAAAAATTGAATTATCTGCTTCTGCAGAAACTGAAATCAACTTGCCTTACATCACAGCTACTGCTTCAGGACCAAAACACTTAGTTAAAAAATTATCTCGTTCTAAATTCGAGCAATTAGCAGATTCATTGGTAAAACGTTCTATGTCACCTGTTGCGAAAGCTCTTAAAGATGCTGGTTTGTCAGTTTCTGATATCGACGAAGTAATCCTTGTGGGTGGTTCAACTCGTATCCCAAGAATCGTTGAAGAAGTTGAAAAATTCTTCGGTAAAAAAGCTTCTAAAGGAGTTAACCCAGATGAGGTTGTTGCAATTGGAGCAGCTATTCAGGGTGGAGTTCTTTCCGGAGACGTAAAAGACGTATTGTTATTAGACGTTACTCCGTTGGCTCTAGGTATTGAAACTATGGGTGGAGTTATGACAACGCTTATCGATGCTAACACTACTATTCCAACTAAAAAATCTCAGGTTTTCTCTACTGCTGCAGATTCTCAACCATCGGTTGAAATCCATGTATTACAGGGAGCAAGAGCGATGGCAGCTGACAACAAAACAATCGGTCGTTTTCACTTAGACGGTATACCACCAGCACCAAGAGGAGTTCCTCAAATTGAGGTTTCTTTTGATATCGACGCTAATGGTATCATCAAAGTATCTGCAACTGATAAAGGAACAGGAAAATCTCACGATATCCGTATCGAGGCTTCTTCCGGATTGACAGCTGATGAAATCGAAAAAATGAAGAAAGATGCTGAAGCAAATGCTGAGGCGGATAAAGCTGCAAAAGAAAGAGCTGAAAAATTAAATGAAGCTGACAGCATGATTTTCCAAACTGAATCTCAATTAAAGGAGTTAGGTGATAAATTATCAGATGATAACAAAGTAGCTGTAGAATATGCATTGACTGAATTGAGAATGGCTCACCAATCTCAGGATTTAGCTGCTATCCAAACTGCTTTAGACAACATCAATGCTGCTTGGAAAAAAGCTACAGAAGCAATGTATGCTCAAGGAGAGCAAGGGCAGGCTGAACCACAAGCTCAAGAAGCTCAGGCAGGAGGAGATGATGTTCAAGACGTAGACTACGAAGAAGTAAAATAATTTATTTCGGTACATATTAAAAAAACCGTTCCTGTAAAGGAGCGGTTTTTTTTTGTTTTTTCAGTTTACAGGTTTAGCACATTTCCCCAAATATTTTTTTTCTAAACATGATAATTCTCATAATTGAAAATTTGGTTAAACTTTACTTTTGTCTTTTTAAATCTAAATTTTAAAATTGGTAGGCGGTTGTCCGATACCAAAACTTTTTCGTAATATTACTATAAATGATTTTTTGTATGAGAAAAATTAAATTCAAAAAAGGCGGAAAAACGCAACCAAATCATTTAGAGTATACGGGCAGTCACAAGAAATTTGAATCTCAAATGCAGTTATTTGTATATGATGATATAGATTTTACCGAATATTTGGACTTAAAGGTAGCTGATTTTAAAAAAAGCATTATCCCTGAAAAAAACAATTGGCTCAATTTACATGGTTTAAACGAAATTGAAATAATAGAGGCTATCGGAAACTTTTTTGAAATTGATAATTTTCTGCTTTCGGATATATTAAATACTACCCGAAGAACAAAGTTGGAGGAATCAACAAATAGTTTGTTTTTTAATATCAAATCAATTTTGCCTTCAGAGAATTCAGATAATATCAATGTGGAGCAAATTAGTTTCATGCTAAAGGAAGGGGTTTTAATATCATTTCAGGAAAAGAGAAGTGATTTTTTTACTCATATCAGGGAACGAATCCGCAACCATACGGGAATCTTACGCACAAAAAAGGCCGATTTTTTATTGTACCTGCTCTTGGATGCAGTGATGGAAAATTTTTACATTACGATTGAAAACGTTGAAGATAAGGTGGAAGAATTAATTGTCCTTTCAAAAGAAAGTGATGATCCGGAGATACTCGTAAGAATCGAAAAACATCGCGATAATTATCATTTTTTGAAGCGTAGTATCATACCCTTGAGAGATTCTTTGTATGGCATAAAAAGTCT
This sequence comes from uncultured Flavobacterium sp., assembly GCA_964614445.1. Classification (GTDB taxonomy): domain Bacteria; phylum Bacteroidota; class Bacteroidia; order Flavobacteriales; family Flavobacteriaceae; genus Flavobacterium. The sequence goes on from CAZTLN010000004.1 coordinate 174,232, forward strand.
GCAGGAAGATGAAGTATGTAACGTGATAGAGGATAGTTCTTATGTTTTTTTTGGAAGGCTGCACCAAAAAAGTTTAGAACTTCTCGAACAGATTGAATCGGATATGGGAATATTGGAGAGTGCGTCCAATTTCTTTTTTTCATCCCAGGCTCATAAGATGAATGAGATTATGAAAACCCTGACGATAGTTTCGGCCATCTTTATACCCCTGACCTTTTTGGCAGGTATTTATGGGATGAATTTTGAAAACATTCCGGAATTAAAGTACCAAAATGGATATTTTACTCTCATTGGAATAATGTTTATCATGGTAATTATACTGATTTTATACTTTAAGAAAAGAAAATGGTTTTGATTTGGAAGTCTTACAATAGATAAAAAAAATATAAAATGAATAAAGCCATATATATAGCAACATCGGAGCCTAACAGTGGAAAATCAATTGTTACTCTTGGATTGATGAGTATGCTAATTGGAAAAACCGCCAAGGTGGGATATTTCAGGCCGATAATAGAAGATTTTGAGGATGGAAAACTCGATAACCATATCGAAACGGTTATTTCTTATTTTGGGTTGGATATTCGGTTTGAAGATGCCTTTGCAATTACAAAAAGTCAGTTGATTAAGAAGAAAAACAAAGGAAAGATAGGGGAAGTATTGGATTTGATTATCGAAAAATTCAAACACCTTGAAGACCGTTTTGATTTTGTTTTGGTAGAAGGTACAAGTTTTAGTGGTGAGGGTACTGCCATCGAATTAGATATGAATGTGCTCATAGCAAAAAATCTTGGTATTCCGGCAGTTATAGTTGGGTCAGGAGTCGGAAAAACCCTTGACGAATTTTTAGACAGTGAGTATCTGGCTTATGATTCATTCAAAAACAAGGAAGTGGAGGTTTTGGCCGTTATAGGAAATAAAATTCAACCGGAAAACCTTAAGTTGGCAACAGATGGTTTGAGCAGTGTGTTACCAGAGGAAGTTTTAGTCAGTGCCATTCCTGTTGTGGAAAGTTTGAATAATCCGACCATTAAGGAAATTGCCGAAGAATTGGATGGAAAAATTCTTTTTGGAAAAGATTTTATAAATAACGAGGTGGGAAGTTATAGCGTGGGAGCAATGCAGCTCCGCAATTATCTTCTGCACCTTAAAGAAAATGCCTTAGTTATCACTCCAGGGGACAGAGCTGATATCATTCTCGGAGCCTTGCAAGCGAATGAATCAGCTAATTATCCGACGGTCTCCGGAATAGTTCTGACTGGTGGTATTGTACCGGAGGACAGTATTTTGAAATTAATTGACGGTTTAAATAGTGTAGTGCCAATAATTTCAGTTGAGGGAGGGACTTACAGTATGACCAATAAAATAGGTTCAATACAGTCAAAAATTTATGCTGAGAATAAACACAAGATAGAAACTTCAATAAGAGCATTCGAAAAGTTTGTTGATTTGGACGAATTAGAAAATAGACTTAGTGCTTTTGAAGCGGAAGGGATTACTCCAAAAATGTTTCAATACAATTTGGTAAAAAGGGCCAAACAGTATCGTAAACGTATTGTTTTGCCAGAGGGTAATGACGAGAGAATTCTCATTGCGGCTTCCAGATTATTAGCAATGGATGTGGTGGATATTACCATTATTGGAAACCGAAAGCAAATAGAAAATAAAATTACCGAGTTAGGTATTGCATTCGATTTTTCAAAAATACAAATTATTAGTCCTAAAGAGTCAGAACATTATGAAGATTATGTAAATACCTACTACCAGTTGCGAAAAAACAAAAATGTTACCCTAGGAATGGCTCGTGATTTGATGGAGGATGTGTCCTATTTTGGAACCATGATGGTTTACAAAGGACATGCAGACGGAATGGTTTCTGGTGCTGCTCATACTACACAGCATACTATTTTGCCGGCACTTCAATTTATTAAAACAAAACCTGATACCTGCATAGTTTCTTCGGTGTTTTTTATGTGTTTGGAAGACCGTGTTTCGGTTTTTGGAGACTGTGCCATCAATCCAAACCCAACTGCGGAACAATTAGCTGAAATAGCGATATCTTCTGCCGATTCAAGCGCAGCCTTCGGCATTGAGCCTAAAATTGCTATGCTTTCTTATTCGTCAGGTTCATCTGGAAAAGGAAGTGAAGTTGAAAAAGTTCGGGAAGCAACGGAAATAGTCAAGAAAAAAAGGCCTGATTTAAAGATTGAAGGACCAATTCAATATGATGCAGCTGTAGACATGGAGGTTGGAAAAAGTAAAATGCCTAACTCTGAGGTTGCCGGGCAGGCAAGCGTCCTTATTTTTCCGGATTTAAACACCGGAAATAATACCTATAAAGCTGTGCAAAGAGAAACCGGTGCTCTGGCAATTGGTCCCATGCTGCAAGGACTGAATAAACCTGTAAACGATTTGAGTCGCGGATGTACTATCGACGATATTATAAACACCGTTGTCATCACTGCTATCCAAGCACAGGGTCTTTAAATTTTAATTTCAATGAAATGAAAATAGTGATTATAAATTCAGGAAGTTCATCCATAAAATACCAGCTAATTGAAATGCCATCAAAAGAGGTCATTTGTAGTGGAATGATTGATAGGATAGGTTTGGAAACTTCAAATTTAACTTATAAAACAAAAAAGGCAATTATTAGTGAAATAATGGCCATTGAGAATCATAAAGTTGGTTTGGTGAAAATTTCTCAACTTTTAATGGATGAAAAAGTTGGGGTCATCAAGAGTACTGATGAGATTGAAGCCGTGGGGCATAGAGTGGTGCATGGGGGAGCTACCTTTTCCGATACCGTAGTTATTGACAATGAGGTAAAGGAGAAGATAAAACAATTGTTTGAGCTGGCTCCTTTACATAATCCGGCTAATTTGGAAGGAGTGACAGTTGCCGAAGAAGTTTTTTCAGAAGCCATGCAGGTGGCTGTTTTTGATACCGCTTTTCATCAAAGTATGCCCGAGGTAGCATATAAGTATGCCATACCCAATAAATATCTTATAGAAAATAAAATCAGGGCTTATGGCTTTCATGGAACATCTCACAAATTCGTTTCAGAGCAGGCAATAAATTTTTTGGAAAAAAGTGAAAAGATGATTACTGTTCACCTGGGAAATGGATGCAGCATCACTGCGGTAATGAATGGCAAAAGTATAGATCACAGTATGGGTTTTGGCCCCATGAATGGTTTAATAATGGGGACCCGAAGCGGCGATATTGACCAGTCGGTGATTTTTTATTTGGTTAAAAGTCTGGGTTACAGTCCGGATGAGGTTAACGTTATTTTACAAAAACAAAGCGGTATGCTGGGGCTTACCGGTTACAGTGATTTAAGGGATATTGAAGCAAATGCAGCAAGAGGAGATAAGGATTGTCAGTTAGCATTGAATATGAATGTTTACAGAATAAAAAAATATATTGGTGCCTATGCTGCAGCAATGAATGGATTGGATGCCGTTGTTTTTACCGCAGGAATAGGGGAGAATTCCTCCTGTATGCGAAAAGCGGTTTGTGAAAACATGGAATATTTGGGTCTGAAGATTGATGATGTCAAAAATGAAAATCGTTCGAAGGGAATACGTGAAATCAATGCTGATAGTGCCCAGGTAAAAATACTCGTGGTTCCTACCAATGAGGAATTAGAAATAGCCCAGCAGGTATATGGTTTGATGACTAAGGTATAGATCAAGAAAGACAAAGTGTTTATTAAACCTATAGAAGTTCTTAACATTAATTAAACACAACAAAAAAGAGCCTCTTAGGCTCTTTTTTGTTTCGTTCACTTTTAATTATTGCTGTTCAGCAGCTACTCCAGGAATATATTTGCTGATTACTTTTATTAAAGCCGATTTTTGAAGTGGCTTGGTTACATAATCAGTAATGCCAATTTGTTGTGCCAACTCTTTTTCCTCTCCCATAACAAATGCAGATTGGAAAACGATTTTTGCATCAGGATTAATTTCAAGGATCTCTTTTGCTGCATCATATCCGTTTACCTCAGGCATCCTTATATCTAAAAATACCATATCGATACCTGGATTTTGTGCATATTTGGTAACCGCATCTCTTCCGTCCTCGGCAAAGATTATTTTTAAATTAGTGTCGTCAAGAAATTTTTCAAAGAAAAGTCTTACCAAATACTCGTCGTCTGCAAATAAAATAGTTCCGGTAACTGTCTCAGGAATTATTTCCGGAGGGGTATTATGGCTTTCCGTGCTAATTACACCTTCTACGATATGCAAAGGCAATTGTAAGGTAAAAGTTGCTCCTTTTCCTATTTCTGAATCAATTTCGATAGTTCCACCAAGAAGCTTAGCAATACCGTTAACAATAGCCAAACCTAAACCAGTTCCTCCATATTTGGCATTTTTTTCATAGTTTATCTGTTTGAAACGCTCGAAAATTTCCTGATGTTTTTCCTTGCTTATGCCTATTCCGGTATCCTGAATAGTTATTTTCAGTTTGTTTTCAGTAGCTTTAACTGTACAGCTCACTTTCCCTTTATCGGTAAATTTGAGGCCGTTTTGTAAAAGATTCGAAACGATTTGACGTATTCTAATGCAGTCTGTGTTTATGATCAAATCTTTTATACTTTCATCTTGGTGAAATTCCAGCGCTACCGTTTCCTTTTTATTTATTTTTAAGAAATTGGCTTCCAATTCCGAAAATAGTTTGCTAATATCGCATGGTTCCTCATTGATTATTAGTTCCTGAGACTCTATTTTAGAAACGTCAATGATATCATCGATAAGGTTTAGTAATTGATGGGAATTTCCATCAATGATCTTCAGATAATTTTCTTTTTCGTCTTCTGAAAGTTTTTTTTCTTTCAGCATTTCAGAAAAGCCAATAATTGCATTTAAGGGAGTTCTAATTTCGTGACTCATGTTGGCAAGGAAATAGTTCTTATGCAAATTTGCTATTTCTGCCTTTTTTCTTTCTTCTATTAATTGTAATTCAATTAATTTTCTTTCGGTTATATCCTGAAATGCTCCTCTAACTGCAATAGTTTTTCCTTTTTCATTCAATACAGGTTCTGCAAAACAAATGAAATATATAGTCTGTCCATCTGCTAAATTGCCTTCAAGTTCCATTTCAAAAGCAGTACCTCCTTGGATAAGCGTCGTTGTTGCATTTTCTAATTTGCTATAACTTTCAGGTGTTAAAATTTCAGAGGCCACTTTGATGGAATCAATTGGTCTTATTATCTCTTTACCAACTATTGTAAACATTTCATCAGACCACTGAGTTTCCATAGATGGCAATTCTATTTTAAAGCTTCCTACGCGCGTTATTGCCTGAATTCGGTCTAACTCTGTTTTTGTGTTTTTTAACTCCTCGGTTCTGTTTATCTTAGATGTAATGTCTGTTAAGGTTGCCCCAAATTCACCTGGTGCCGGACAGAAAAGACGAACCAAATATTGACGGTTATTTTTTGTGATCATAAGTTCTTTACGATCTTCATTGTTTTGATCTTCCCTAGATTTACTTTTAATGCAAGGTACCTCATTGAAAAGATGCAACCAATCTATATCTGAAGCGTAAACTTCAGGGGAATTTTTAAGAAGATCTGAAATACGTTTACCTTCAACATCATTGTTATTGATTTCGAAAACACGTTCAAAAGCACTGTTTGTAGCTATAAATTGCCAATCAACACACTGATCATTTTGGTCCGTTATAATTTTTGCATGGAAGAATGCAGCATCCAGGTTTTCAAAAAGTGCCTTGTATCTGTTTTCTGATTGAGTTGCTACCTGTTCTATTTCTCTCAAAGTATTCAGGCTGTCCAGGGTAATTACTACACCCTTATCGAGATTCTGCTCAATTACAAAAGGACTAATTCGGACCAGATATAAATTGTTTAATTCGTCAGTAACTTGATATTCTACCCTTTCCCTTGTTTTTATAACCTTATCAGCCTGGTGCAATAAGTCATCAGCTTGCTTCCGATTGAAAGTTGAATTGAAAATTGCCAAAGGTCTACCAACATCGGTTTTATGAAGCTTGAAAATTTCTTCGATAGGATTATTGAATTTGCGAATACACAAGTTATTGTCAAGTAACATCATTCCAATGTTTGTATGATCAAGAATATTAGTAATATCGTTGTATAAATCGGTAAGTTCAATGTTTTTGAGCTGTACTTCTGAATTTACTGTGTACAATTCCTCATTTACAGATTGTAATTCTTCATTTGTACTTTGCAATTCTTCATTGGAAGCCATCAATTCCTCGTTTGAAGATTGCAACTCTTCATTGGAGGTTTCCAATTCTTGGATTACCATTTGCAAATCGACTTTGGCCTGACGCAATTCTTCTTCCAGATCTTCCAGACGCTCTTGCGAAAGTTCATCGATCACGATATTGTTTACAACGATACTTTCATCTTTTTCAATTTTTTTATCTTTGCTAAAAATTATGGCGTAAACATCATGGATTTCCTCAGATTCCACCTTGTGAAAAGTGATGTCAAAAAGGAATTTATCCTGATCGCTTCTTGGACTTTTAATATTTTTTAAAACAACATCTTTTTCTTCCGAATTGACTCTTTTAATTCCATTTCTTATCAGCGCGGCAATTTCAGGACTAACAATTTTTAAGATATTATTTTGAAAAACACCTTCCTGATGCGATATGAATGCTCCAGCATCCCCATTTATAAACAGGATATCAAAATTATTGTTAATAAAAATTACCGATGGACCGTATTTTTTACTTAGATAACGGTTGTAAATATAGGTGTCGTTTTCCTTCTTGTAGCGATAACCTAAAGTTTCTACTACTTGATTTGAGGGTTTAAGGTTATTAAATGATGTGGTGGTTCTGAGTTCCCTTTTTTCAACTAAAATAGGTGTAGAAGGCCTTCTGGAAGCAGAAGAGGTGTTTTTGAAAATTTTCCATTTCGAGTTTGTTGTTTCAAAAAGTGGTGAAAGGTCCCCCAGTGATTCACTGGTGCCAAGAAATAGAAAACCTCCGTGGTTTAAACCAAATTGTATGTTGTACAGACTTTTCAGTTGGATTCTGTTTTCAAAATAGATTAAAAGATTACGACAGGTAACCAAATCCATTTTTATAAATGGAGGATCTTGAAAAAGGTTGTGATTTGAAAAAACTATTTTCTCTCGAATCTTTTTAATAACAGTAATCTGATCGCCGCTCTTGATAAAATATTGCTCTAAATATTGCCGTTCTATTTCCGGAATTACACTGTTGCTGTAGATACCTTGACCTGCTATTGCCAATGCCTGAGAATCAATATCGGTAGCGAAAATTTTGAAGGTTATTTGCAGTTTGTTTTTCTGAATATAGTCGTCAAATAAAATAGCCAGTGAATATACTTCTTCTCCCGTTGAACAACCCGCAGACCAGATTCTTATTATTTCGCCGTCTTTTCTGTTTGCACATAATTGAGGAATTACAATCTTTTTTAATTCTTCAAACGCTTCAGGATCCCTGAAAAATCGGGTAACTCCAATCAGAAAATCATCTTTTAAAGTTATTATTTCGTCATTATCAGTTTTTAAATATTTGAGATAATCATCAAGTGCATTGCAATGAGTTATATTAATTCGTTTTTCAATTCTTCTGAGAATGGTGTTTCATTTGTATTCCTTAAAATCAATTCCGGTATTTTCCAGAACGATTTCCATTATTTCCTTTACTAGTTTATTGTCTTTAGAGGGTTGCTCATTACTGACGTCCATTGTCTGCTCAACTGTTATTCGACGAGTAAGTGGGAGTTTGTAAAATAACTCAGCCAATTTATTCGGTGGGTAAATAAAGTCAACAATTCCAGTTGCTATTGCGGAATTTGGCATGCCGTCAAATTGTGCTGAGGAGGGTTCCTGTACTGCTACAATTCCTCCGGCTTCACTTATTGTTTTTATACCTCGAGTACCGTCTGATCCTGTTCCCGAAAGAATAACTCCGATGGCTTTATCTTTAAATTCCTCTCCTAAGGTGTTAAAAAAGATATCGATAGGTAAATTTAAGTTGAAAGTTGGCCCTTTATCAAGTACATAAAGTACATGACCTTTAATGTGCAGATTTTTATTCCTTTGATTCAGGTAAATGCAATTAGGCACAATGGTTTGCTTGTCCTCAGCAGTAAATATTTTCATATTGGTATGCTTGGCCAATAGTTCTGGCATCAGGCTTACAAAATCAGGTGACAAATGCTGGATAATGATAAAAGCCATTCCTGTGTCGTCAGGTATATGGTCAAAAAGTTGTCCAAGAGCTTCCAGACCCCCGGCTGAGGCCCCAATTCCAACTACACGAAAGTTTTCATCGGCATTAAATTCAGTTTGTTGAACATTCAAATCATTATTAGTAATTTTATCAACTGTCTTGTTTTTTTTCATAAGGAGAATTTTAGATGATCCTTTTGGGGCTTGTAAATATAAATTATTTTTGATAAAATAATAAAAATAGTTTTGAAACGGAATGGTTGGGAGGACCGTAGATTAAGAGAAATCAGATAAAATTCTAAATTAGAAAATATTGTGAAGGAGGAGAGGCCAAATTATTCCTGGTTACCGTTGCCAAGAAGTAAAGAAAGTGTTTTTAATCGCGGTGTTCTATCGGCTATGAGTTTCACAATGCTTATAAAGGGAATAAACAAGATCATTCCGGCAGCTCCCCATAGAACACCTCCTAGGGTAATCATTATAATAATGACAAGGGTGTTTATTTTTAAACGGTTGCCCACGGCAAAAGGGAAGATTACATAAGCTTCCAAAACCTGTACAATCGAAAATACCATTATTACTGCCAAAGGATACCAAACGGAATTGTAGGTAATCCATGAAATCGTGATAGGTAGTAAAGAGGAAATAATAATTCCGATATAAGGGATAAAAGTAAGGATGGAAGCGATAAAACCAAACATAAATGGATTGGGAATTCCAATAATTAATAGCCCCAAACTATTAAGAAAGCCCACTATGAGGTAAACCAACAGCATTCCTTTTATAAAATTATAATAGACAGTTATGGTTTCAACGAGTATTTCTTTAATAGTGTCTTTTTGCCCGGCTGGAAAGATACTGTATAGGACGTTTGCTAATTCCCTGCGGCTGTATAAAATAAGCGCCGAAAAAACAGGAATGATTATGATGTAAAATAAATATTCTGATAGGTGAATTAAACTATCTGAAACAAAGCCAATAACCTGTGAGCCAGAATTATTCACTGAATTCTTAAAAAATAGAAGTTGCTCGTCTAAACTGATGTGATAGCTTTCGGCTATGAATACCCTTAAATTATTTATTGCTTCCAGAAATTTTGTTTTAAAAGGTACCCATTCAGTAGCAAATTCCCTGATTTGTAAAATAAAAAGAAAAATGATACCTGCAATAAATAGAAACATCAGCGACAAGGAAGTGGCAATTGCAAAGGTTTTACTCAGTCCCTTTCCTTCCATCCATTTACATACCGGATAAAGGATAAAACTGATAAGTAAAGAAAAACTCAGAGGGATAAAAAGAATTCTTCCAACAAATAGGATAAAAGAAATTAGAACAAAATAAAGGAGTATTTCGATACCAGAAAATTTTCTGTCAGGATCAAATTGCGTCGGGATTTTCGGAATCGGAATCATTTGTTGGAATTTAATATTCTTTTACAGTCCCATCAGAAAGTAAACGAACACTAATTTACATATAAAATAGGATATAAAACAAAAATAGAATATTAAAGAATGCTGTCTTTTTTTATTTTTTGTTCAAATTTAATATTCAAAAAAAACAGGGGTTTTATGCTTGTAAAAACGCCCTGTTTAATGATGTGTTTGTGGAAAATATTAAAAAGAATTGACCGTTTTTCTAATTGCTACCAATTTATTCATTAAATCTTCAAAATAGTTAAGATGCAGCATATTTGCCCCGTCACTTTTTGCATTAGCCGGGTCAAAATGAGTTTCTATAAATATCCCGTCAACTCCTACTGCAATTCCAGCTTTTGCGATTGTTTCTATCATGTCAGGTCTTCCCCCAGTTACACCAGCTGTTTGGTTGGGTTGTTGCAGTGAATGGGTTACATCCAAGACCGTTGTGGCATAGTTTTTCATGGTTGGTATTCCTCTAAAGTCGACTATCATATCCTGATATCCGAACATGCTGCCTCTGTCTGTAACCATCACATTTTGATTGTTACAGTCCAACACTTTTTGCACAGCATACTTCATGCTTTCGGGACTCATAAATTGTCCCTTCTTGAGGTTTACGGTTTTTCCTGTATTTGCAGCCGCAACCACCAAATCGGTTTGACGAACGAGGAATGCCGGTATTTGTAATATATCTACATATTGTGCAGCCTTGTCAGCATCTTCATTTGTATGGATATCCGTGATTGTAGGTAATTCAAATGTCTCTGAAACTTTTCTTAAAATTTTTAGAGCTTTTTCATCGCCTATGCCAGAAAAACTGTCAATTCTGGAGCGGTTTGCTTTTTTAAATGAACCTTTGAAGACATACGGAATTTCTAATTTATCTGTAATGGCTACTAATTTTTCTGCTATTTTCATGGCCATTTCTTCTCCTTCAATAGCACAAGGCCCTGAGAGTAAAAAAAAGTTGCCGCTTTCGGTATGCCTTATTTGGGGTATGTTTTTAATGTCCATATTAAATTTTGTTGTTTTTAGTTTGTTCTTTAAACTGCAAAAATAATTTTGTTATTGATTTTTCAATACTGATAATGTCTTTATTTTCATCAGTGCCTTCCATATTTTATTCTGCATATAGCGTTCTTAGTTCCAAATATTAAGAATCTTAAAGTTTTTGCAAATAAACCGCAACCTTACTAGTAATTTCTGATACTTAAACCCATTGGACATTGCAGCAAACCTCTTTCATAAATATTAAGGTACAATATGACAGGTTTGGATTGTCCTTTCCATTGAATTTCATATACATCAAGGAATCCCGCTCCCATGTTACTTCTTTTAGTTGGAAAAGGGCAGCAACTTTCCAGTTTTGTATAAGATATTGGTTCCCCATTTGGTCCGGCCAGCGCATTTAAAAAACGCTCGGGGTTAATGGTTTCATTTGTAGTTGAGCCATAGAAAACATTAATTGGATAGTTTTTATTATAACCATATTTTTTATCATTGCTGTATTCAGTTAAAACAAAAGTATTGTTTTTCGAAATTCGTGGAAATGGAGCATTGTTATCTACATTTTTTAACTTGGACCGGGTACTTATACAGGCTGTACAGATGAATAATGATGCAATGACTGTAATGGTTCTTTTCATGGTATAATAATGCTAAATTTTAACTGAAAACGCAAAGATAATGAGAACGCCACAGTAAATCGCTAGGGTTAAATGTAATTATCATTTAATTGTTATATTTGCCTCGAAAATTTTAAAAGTTACATTATAATGAATATAATTTTTCAGACATGGCCTTGGTACATTTCAGGTTTTTTGATAGGAATGATCATGCTTTGCATGATTTATATGGGGAAAAAATTCGGAATGTCTTCAAACCTAAGTACAATGTGTTCTATGGCAGGATTAGGAAAGTCTACACCCTTTTTTGATTTTGATTGGAAATCGAGAGTTTGGAACCTCATAGTAGTTTTGGGAGCAATTTTAGGTGGTTTTGTTGCGAGGTTTTTTATGAGTGATCCATCGAATGTATCCATAAATCCTAAAACAATCGAGAAATTAGCAGAATACGGTATAGATGCTCCAAATGGCAGTTTAATGCCTGAAGCACTTTTTGGACCTCAAATTTTTGAATCTCCAAAAAGTATTATGTTATTGTTGATAGGAGGTATCTTGATTGGCTTTGGAACTCGATATGCCGGAGGTTGTACTTCAGGTCATGCTATTTCAGGTTTAAGTAACCTGCAAATACCTTCTTTAAAAGCTGTTATCGGATTTTTTATCGGAGGATTGGTTATGGTTTATTTGTTATTTCCTTTAATCTTTTAATTATGAAAACAGTACAATATTTATCCGTAGGTTTTATTTTTGGAGTGGTTCTTACCAAAGCCGAAGCCGTTTCATGGTACCGTATTTTTGAAATGTTCCAGTTTCAATCCTTTCATATGTATGGCATTATCATGAGCGCCGTTGTAACTGGAGTTATTGGTGTTCAAATAATCAAAAGATTTGATCTGAAAGATATTACAGGTGCTCCAATTGTATTTAAAGATAAAAAGGAGGGCACGATTCGATATGTTGTCGGCGGTATCTTTTTTGGACTTGGGTGGGCTCTTGTAGGTTCGTGTCCAGGGCCTATTTTCATATTGTTAGGGGCAGGCTATTTCAATGTTGGAATAGTGCTTTTGGGAGCTTTGATAGGTACTTACCTTTACGGTAGGTTTAAATCAAAATTGCCACATTAAGGATAGAAAAAATGGTGTCTTAATATTGCAGCATTCTCTGGTTTAGAGGGTGCTGTTTTTTTATGTAGTTTTATTTTCCAAGAATTATTAAATATTGAGAAATTAAAATAACTACCGGAGATATAGAATTTACTAAATAGAAAAGGAATGTAAAACGCATCAAAAAGTATGATTGTTTTGAAACATGCTAATTGTAAGTCGTTTTTAAATAGAAATCAATTGGTTGTACTTCAGAATGAAAACGCATTACACAATTTCAGCGCTTAAACCCGCTTCCAGTAATTTTGTGCATTGAGGTTTTAATTTGTCAAACGGACCTGTTTTTACTGTGCATTTACCATTGTAATGCACTATCAGAGAACACTGCTCTGCCTGTTCTGCGGTATGGTTGCAAACGAGCATTAAGGTCTCAATTACGTGATCAAAGGTGTTCACATCATCATTATAAAGGACAATTTCGTTATTGTGATATATAGATTCCTTTTCGTGGACCTTTTCCCTTGTTTTTTCTTTGGTACTCATCTGGAGGTTTTTTCAGTTTTTGTGGTTGTAAAATTGGTACTAATTTACGTATTTAAGTGATACCCAATTGTTTCGGCTGAATTTTTTAACATAACTTAAACCTTTTTCTTTGCATGAAGCATCTATAAAAGGGATGTCTTCCTCATAAAATCCACTTAATAGTAAAGTTCCATTTGGATTTAAACAATCGACATACGTTTGCATATCGTTAAGCAAAATGTTTCTGTTGATATTGGCAATTATCAAATCGTATGTTTTTCCTTTTAATAAGGAGGCGTCACCTTCATACACACTAATGTGCTTACAGTTATTCCTTTCGGCATTTTCAATTGAATTTAAGTAGCACCAGTTGTCTATGTCAATTGCATCAATTGGATGAGCCCCTTTCATTTCGGCCAGAATTGCCAGAATTGCGGTTCCGCAACCCATATCCAAAGTTTTCATTCCCGTAACATCCATTTCCAGTATATGTTGGATCATCATATGTGTGGTTTCATGATGGCCAGTTCCAAAACTCATTTTCGGTTCAATAACGATGTCAAACTCAGCATTGGTTTTTTCGTGGAACGGAGCCCTTACATGACATCTGCCATCGACATCAATAGGTTCGAAATTCTTTTCCCACTCTTCGTTCCAATTCACCTGATCAATTTCTTCAAAGGTATAGTCGATTTCAAATTCATCTGAATTCAAAATGTTTACATTGTCTAAAATCATTTCATCCCATAAGGCCTTCTGCACGTAGGCAGAAACTCCTGTTTCAGTTTCGGTGAAACTTTCAAAGGCTAATTCCCCTAATTCTGCAATTAAAATTTCTGAGGCCAATTGCAAGGCATCTTCGCTTTTAATATTTTTAGGCTCAATAGTGAAGTGGTATGCGATATAAATATTTGACATATGATTTTTTTTGCAAATGTACTATTTCTAAACGAGGACTGTACTGCCGTAAATATAAAAAAGCGATAAAATCAATTATCGCTTTTTTAAGTTTTGAAAAGAATATTTTTTAGATAGCCGTAACGATTGCTACAAAATCATCTGCTTTCAATGAAGCACCCCCGATAAGACCTCCGTCAACATCCGGTTTAGAGAAAATTTCTTTAGCATTGTCTGGCTTAACACTACCTCCATAAAGGATAGAAACGTCTTCGGCAACATCGCTACCATAAGTTTTGCGAACGATTTCTCTGATGAATTCATGCATTTCCTGAGCTTGTTCCGGTGAGGCAGTTTCACCTGTACCAATTGCCCAAACCGGCTCATATGCCAAAACTATTTTATCCCAGTCGGCGGATTTAGTTTGAAATAATCCATCTTTTAATTGGTTTTCAACAATGTTAAAATGATTTCCTGATTGACGGTCTTTTAATTCCTCTCCAAAGCAAAATATCACGGTCATGTCATGTTTTAAGGCTGTATCAACTTTGCTTGCAATTAAAGCATCTGTTTCATGAAAAAGTGATCTTCTTTCTGAGTGACCCAGAATTATTGTATTCACCCCTACGCTTTTCAACATATCTGCAGTAATTTCCCCTGTAAAGGCACCGCCCTCAGCCTGGTGTACATTTTGTGCAGCTACACTGATATTAGAATTTTCTAATTGGTTTACAGCCGCAGCCAAGTTTACAAATGTAGGAGCAACAATTACTTGTGCTGATGCATCAGAAGGTACTTTTGCAATTAATTCAGACAATAATTCTTTGGTTTCAGCTGCATTTTTATGCATTTTCCAATTTCCTGCTACAATCTTTTTTCTCATTTTAGTTTTAGTTTTTATTAAAAATATCGTTTTGTTACAATAATATTATTTCATTTTGTTTAGTACTTCGTCCATTTTCTGAAAATCAGTTTCTATGGCTCGATATAAAACAATTTTACCATTCTTGTCGATAATCATATATCTTGGTATCCAATCTAAATCTACTGCTTTCGCAAAGACACCTTGCATTTGATCCTGAGCCAAAAAATGATCTCCAATCAGTTGGTGTTTTTCAATACCGTTTTTCCAACTTTCTGCCGATTTATCCATCGAGATAAATACATATGCTGCTTCAGGGTGTTTGGTTTGCAATTCCTTTACTTTAGGTATCGCTTTTACACAATCAGAACACCAGGACGCCCAAATTTCAATTACTATTGTTTTGGATTCGTATTTATCAAGGATGTCCTTGAAAGCCATGACGCCATTATCGCGTGCAATTAATTTTTCATTAAGGGCTGTTTCTGTGAAATTAGTTTTTTGGGATTGTGCACAGGAAAAAGCTGATAGAACTAAAAATACAGCAATAATTTTTTTCATTTTTTACGGGAACAAAGTTAAAATAAACAATTTGATTGAGGTTTGTAGAATCTTTTTTTTTATAACACCATGCAGATTATCACAAATAGAGTCGGTTTGGTTATGAAAAAGAGCTTAAAAAGGTAATAGTCGTAGGTTTTTATTTCTTTTTAAATTTCTTTGTCAAAATAAGCCCTAATGTACTTTCTGAGAAGTTTTTTGTGAGATTAAATCATTTCGAAAATGCTGAATTATAAAAAAAGCCATTAGAGGTATCAGGTCTCTTTAATGACTTTTTTTAAATTTTTATAATTTAAGTTGATTAATGTCGTTATAGTGCACTTTTTGTTTTATGGTTCCTTTTTCAAGCACAACAATACTTGGATTTGCTCGTTCGATGGTTTTAAGTGCAGTAGCATCACAATTATAGAATTCAAATTCCAATCCGTATTCCTTTCTGTTTTTTTCAACTTCTTCAACGGAAGAATTGGTCATCCCTATTACTTTGTAACCTTTTGGTTGGGCCAGCTCATAAACTTGTTTTAATTTTTCCATTCCTTCTTTTTTGGCTATGGACAAATCGTATGATACAATCATAATTAGTTTAGGCTCTTTAAGCAATTCTTCTTTATAGTCAGAGCCGTCTTTTTCCATTGTAAAATCATGGATTGGAGGAATGTATCCCTCTGTAATAACTTTGTCTCTTCTGTCAACAAATGTTGCTCCTTCAGGAATATTCATTAAATCATTTTCAGTGAATTCTTTTTCGACGCCGTTGACATTGTAGATAAATATCATTTCTACTACAGACTTGGGAGCCCCTTCTGGAATTTCCATACCTTTTTCGATATTCGTACCCACCTTATATGGCCGGAAGTCGATAAATGGTAAATGATTTAGGACGCAATAAGATACCAAAATACAAAGGACAATACTAGATATCGCGATTGTGTTTTGTGTTTTATTTCGAAATAATG
This sequence comes from uncultured Flavobacterium sp., assembly GCA_964614445.1. Taxonomy (GTDB): domain Bacteria; phylum Bacteroidota; class Bacteroidia; order Flavobacteriales; family Flavobacteriaceae; genus Flavobacterium. Next base: position 190,374 of record CAZTLN010000004.1, read on the forward strand.
GATTGATTAATTTTTTGTTGATAAATAAAATAAGTATGAAAAACAGCAGGATGACGTCTTTGGAAAAGGACTGCCAAGGCGTGAGATGCAAGGCATCACCGAAACAGCCACAATCTTTAACCACATCAAAATAGGCTGAGTAAAAAGTGAGGAAAGTAAAAAATACAATCATCAACATTAGGCTCCAAATGGTGAATTTTGTTTTATAACCGATAAGAAGCATAATTCCTAAAACGACCTCCACCACAACTAAAAATAAGGCAAGTGCCAGTGAAAGGGGGACTAATAAAGGAATGTTTAATACGGGTTCGCTAAAATATTCTGCCAGTTTATAGGAGAAGCCTACAGGGTCGTTTAACTTAATTAATCCTGAAATAATAAATAACAGTCCTACAAAAATTCTTGAAAATTGGGTAATAATATTTCTCATATTAGTTGTTGTTGGCAAATCCCATTAGTATCAATGCAAAAATTGAATAATTTATCATGTCCTGGTAATTGGCATCAATTCCTTCAGAAACGATGGTTTTTCCTTTGTTGTCTTCAATTTGTTTTACTCTAAGCAATTTTTGCAAAATCAAGTCGGTAAGAGAGCTTACCCGCATATCACGCCATGCCTCACCGTAGTCGTGATTTTTAGCTTCCATCAATTCCTTAGTCAGATTTACTTTCTCATCATACAATTTAACAGCTTGATCTACATTTAAGTCTGGTTGTTCAACAACACCCAATTCTAATTGAATCAGCGCCATTATAGAGTAATTAATAATTCCTATGAATTCTCCGGTTTCATCCTCGTCAACTTTGCGGATTTCATTTTCCTGTAAACTTCTAATTCTTTGGGCTTTTATAAAGATTTGGTCCGTAAGAGAGGGTAAGCGTAAAATTCGCCAGGCACTGCCGTAATCCTGCATTTTATTAATGAATAGGGTGCGGCAAACTGCAATTACCTTATCAAAATCAAGAGAAGTATTCTTCATTATTATTGATGTATATTTGTATAAAATTTCATCAAAAATAGGGATTAATTTTAATTGAACTAGTTAGATTGATGATAAATGATAATTGATAAGGAGGTTTTTGAATTTGGCGAAGAAAAAGTCTTAGTTAAAGATCAATTTTAAAATCAGGACAAAATGACAATAAACTGCAAGGGGGAATTAATTGATTTATCGGTTCCTAAGGTGATGGGAATTTTAAACATTACTCCGAATTCTTTTTATGACGGTGGTAGGTATAAAAGTGAAAGCGAAATCTTGGCAAAAGTGGAAAAAATGCTTTCTGAAGGAGCCACTTTTATTGATGTCGGAGCTTATTCCAGTAAGCCTAATGCTGAATTTGTTTCAGAGGTAGAGGAACTGAGCAGGATTATTCCCATTGTGAATATAATTCTCAAGAATTTTCCCAAAGCTATTCTTTCAATCGATACGTACAGAAGTACAGTTGCTAAGGAATGTCTTGATGGCGGGGCGGCAATTATTAATGATATTTCTGCTGGAAATCTGGATGCGAAAATGTTTGAGGTCATTGCGGATTATAATGTTCCATACATAATGATGCATATGAGGGGGACACCACAAACAATGCAGTCAATGACCGACTATAAGGATATTGTGAAAGATGTACTTTTTTATTTTAGCGAAAAGATTGCTGCGGCAAGAAGTTATGGAATCAATGATTTGATTATTGATCCCGGCTTTGGTTTTGCTAAAACAATTGGAGGTAATTTTGAAATTTTGCAGAAATTGGATTTATTTCAGTCCTTGGATTTACCTGTTTTGGTTGGGGTTTCCAGAAAGTCAATGATTCATAAAACGCTCGGTATAAAAGCTGATGATGCTTTAAATGGGACTACTGTTTTAAATACTGCCGCACTTATTAAAGGGGCCAAGATTCTTAGAGTGCACGATGTAAAGGAAGCAATTGAATGTGTTAAGTTGGTGGAAAAAATAGCTTGATATGAAATGGATAACGGTGGCAGTACTTTTGTTTTTGCTCTCTTGTGGTAGCAAGGAGGAAGTATTATTGCCTAAATCTAACCTAACCTTAGTCGAAAATGTTCTGGATCATTCTCCGATATACTTTTTTTTCAAATTGCAGGAAAACGATACAGTTGCCGTGGTTAACAGGAAAAACAGTATCATTTCAACGAATTGGATTTTTAATATTGATAGGCGGTTACCATTGCGAAAAGTAATCCCCGAGATTATTAAACTTCAGGATAAAAAACGAAAAGAGGTGGTTCATAAAAATGAAAATGCAGAAAATTATTTTTCTTACGCAGATACAATAGGTAAAAATCTGGCTTTTATTTCTTTTACCAGCATCCGCTTTAAAATGGGAAAACCGGCTCCAATCTTTAATACGATCTATTTCTTTAGGAATTCTATTAGAGTAAATAATGTTTCTGTAGCCCCTGAAACTTTGAAAGATTACCTCAACGCACTTTTTCCTGAAAACCCAGATTCTTTCAAATTATGTTTTGATAAAAATGAGAGCTATGGAGAATATATCCAGAATAAAGTTTTAATTAGAACGCTTCACTTAAGGAATAAAAAAATCACTTTTGATGGTGAACAGGAGTTTATTTACTAGATAATAACTTTTAAAATCTGGTAAAAAGAAGTTATTATTGATGATGATAAGGTTCGTTTCTCAAAATTGTAAAGCCACGGTACAATTGCTCTATAAAAAATAATCTTACCATCTGGTGTGAAAATGTCATTTTAGAAAGTGAAATTTTTCCCTGCGCTTTTGAATATACGGTTTCCGAAAATCCATATGGTCCTCCAATGACAAAAACAAGAGTCTTGATTCCTGAGTTCATTTTTTTTTGTAGTTCTTCAGAAAATCCTACGCTGGAGAAATTTTTTCCATTTTCATCTAAAAGAATTAGTTGGTCCGTCGAACTAATTTTTGATAATATTAATTCTCCTTCTTTCTCTTTTTGCTGACTTTCGGATAGGTTTTTTACATTCTTAATATCGGGAATAATCTCCAATTCAAATTTGATGTAGAAGGATAATCGTTTGGTGTAATCATCAATTAGTGATTGTAAAGCCTTGTTGTCAGTTTTGCCAATGGCAAGGAGTTTAATATTCATTGTATTTTCAATTAAACTGAAAAGTTATCTAATCTGTGTGTCAGTAAGTAGGAATTATTCCTCTTTTTTTATTTTAAAATTAAAAGAAGGGGCTTGGTAATTTTTGTCCAAATAATTTTCTGGAATTGTGGTTTGATTGCCATCACGAGCTGCCATATAATGAGGTGACATGATTTCAATATTTCTTTCGTTACATGCGTCCTGGATATTCTGATGTAAATTTGAATAAATCACCGCCTGCTTATTGGCTTCAGTTATGTAAGCATTGATTTCATAAGAGACATAGAAATCATCTAAACTGGTTTGAAGAACAAAAGGTTTAGGTTCATCCAAAACCAATTCGGTTCTATTAGCCGCGTCTATCAGCGCTTCATGCATAAGTTTCCAAGGGACGTCGTAACCAATGGTTACTTTACTGTGTATAATTAGGCCTTTTTCATGAGCATCACTGCTGTAATTAATAGTATGACTTCCCATTACGGTAGAGTTTGGGATTGATATGATTTCGTTTTTTATAGTTCGGATTCTGGTTACCAAAAGGGATTTTTCGATAACATCCCCGGTGACATCTCCAATTTTAACCCGGTCATTTATTTTGAATAAGCGCATATAGGTGAGCACGAGTCCTGCGACTATATTTGAGAGTGAGCCTGCAGATCCAAAGGTAAATAAGAATCCCAAGAAAACTGAAACTCCCTGAAAAATCCTTGAATCACTTCCTGGTAAGTAAGGGAATACAACGATCACCATGAATGCCAGTACAATAATTCGGATTATTTGGTAGGTGGGATTGGCCCAATCCGGATAAAATCCCTGAAGCACCAGATTTTCTTTTTCAATTTCTTTTTTAAGAAAATGTATTCCCTTAAGCACATACCGGAAAACAAATAAGATTACTAATATTGTAATTAAATTGGGCAGGTAATTCCAGAAGCCCCAGGCAATCTTTTTGAGTGGAGTTATTATATAACCAAAAAGGGTGCCGGCAAAATCTTTGGTCCAGGGAAAAATTCCAAACAGTATAGGTAAAGCGATGTAAACCGCTAATACAATCGTTACCCATTTGATGATAGTGTTAATGTTTAATAAAACATTCACCTGCTGATGAGCATCAAATAAAGTAAAATTTCGTATTTTGATTCCGTGAATTCTTTTGTTTTCCTGTTTCCTGATTTTGATGGCGGTCCATCTGAATAGTTTTTTGATGTATGAAATCAGGAAAAACATAATAATTAGTACTAGAAGCGCAAGTCCAATCTCTTTTGCTAATGTGGACAGGCTCGTTTCATTTTTATATTTTATGATGGTTTCAGAGATAATAATCTGGTATTGTTTTCCCAATTCTGACCTGCTGCTATTGTTCCATAAGGCATCATTTTCTGTAATACTCATGATGATATTTTCATCACTTACCAGGTCAGTGGAGTTTTCAGTTTCGACTATTTTAATCGAATTGTTTTTAAAATTTAATTTTTCAGAGAGTTTTATAAGTCTAAGATGGATGGCTTCGGCTCTTTCTTTGGCAGAAAAACTTCCCAGTTTATTATATATGCTAAAGAGGGTGTCTTTAAAGAATCCTATTACCGGATAACCTTTTACTGTTTTTCGCAAAGAGTCAATTTGAGTTTTTTTCTCTGCCAGACGTAAAGAATCTTGTTCTGTTAAAACTCTTAATTGTTTTAAAAGTTCCTCTTTTTTGAGATTGTCAGTAGTTTTTAATGATTTAAGTTGTGCTTCTAATTCTACCTTTTTTAAGGAATCACTTATTCGTTGCGCTTCGATTAAAGTTAATTTTTTATTGAATGCCTGAATAAGTGAATTGTTTATCGAATCATTCCTTTTATTAATGCTGTCTTCCTGGGCTATTGCATTCCCCAAACATAAAGTAATGAATAAAATTAAAAACAGGTTTTTGAGCTTAAAAAACTGTACAGAATTAGTTTTATTTTCTATTTGAATATTATTGGATAGCTGCAGCATGAGGCATGATTATATAAGTCCCTATGAAAGTTAGTGATTCGTCTTGAATTATATTGTTTTCAATTGCCTATTTTTTAATAGATGTAGGTAAAAATACTATTAATTTTAACAAGTGCAAAAAGATATAATAAAGGGGGGCTTAGCTATTTTGGGTTATTGGTTGTAATAACGAATACAATCAGAGGTTGGTCGGTGGTGTTTACAAGGGAGTGAAAACCTTTTCCGCTCATAGCGGTAATACACCCTTTTGTGATTGTTTTTTCTCTTAGGATTCCTTCTTCTTTAGTTTTTTCCGAATATTTTCCTTCGCCGTGCATCACAATATAGAGCTCTTCTTCGTTTCGCGATCCGTGGGTATGAAATCCTGCTTCATCTCCTTTATTGAGCAGGACCATATAAGCGCCAATACGGTTATTGGTCAATTCTCCTTCATCAAACATTTGCAATAAATAAACAATGCCATTGCCTCCGTACATGGGATCTCGCTTATCAACCCTGACAACGGTTCTTTCAGGTTTGCCAAATGGGGTGACATCGAGATTTATATATTCAGAAACTCGATCTATTATTTTTGAACTTTCTTCCATTAGCTTGCTCCAATTGGCGTCCTCGACATCTTTTTTTTAATCATAATTTGTGAATTCTTGGATTTTCAAAGATACTATTAAATTGACTTGGTGTTTAAATTCGAAAGGAAAATACCCAAGAAGTTTATGTATTGAAATTCATGTTATTCATAAATTAAATCATTAATAGTAGAATTCGATACCGTTAAAGGAATTTGGTGGCAGGGAAACAAATTTTCAATTCCCCAAAATAAATCCTACTTTAGCGCTATAATAATTTCCTTTAAAAATGATTAACGAAGTACAATTTCAGGAAGAACTGCAAAGTCTGATTGCAAATGCTATTAGAGAAGATGTAGGGGATGGTGATCACAGTTCATTAGCATGTATTCCATCTTCTGCGCAGGGAAAGGCGAAGCTTTTGGTTAAGGACCAAGGGGTTATCGCAGGTGTAGAATTTGCAAAAATGATTTTTCACTATGTAGATTCAAATTTGAAAATTGATACTTTTATCAATGACGGTACTGCTGTGAAAAATGGTGATGTGGTATTGCATGTAAGCGGGAGTTCACAATCCATTTTGAAGGCCGAGCGGGTTGTGCTGAACTCAATGCAAAGAATGTCGGCTATCGCTACAAAAACCAATTATTATGTGAAATTATTGGAAGGTACCAAAACTAAAATTCTGGATACCCGTAAAACAACCCCCGGATTCCGAGTGGCTGAAAAGTGGGCCGTGAAAATTGGTGGTGGCGAAAATCATCGTTTTGCTCTTTACGATATGATAATGCTTAAGGATAACCATATTGACTTTGCAGGTGGAATTTCTTTGGCAATAGAGAAAACAAAACATTATCTAAAAGAAACCAAGCGCGATTTAAAAATTATTGTTGAGGCCCGAGATTTAGAGGAGGTTAAGGAAATAGTTGCTGCCGGAGGGGTATACAGAATTTTGTTGGATAATTTTGATTATACTATGACTCGTGAGGCGGTAGAATATATTGGAACAAAATGTCAAACAGAATCGTCCGGGAATATTAATGAAGATACTATAAGATGGTATGCGGAATGCGGGGTAGACTACATTTCCTCAGGTGCATTGACACATTCCGTTTACAATATGGATTTGAGTTTAAAAGCATTTTGAAATTTTTATTCCAAGTTGATAGTCATACGTTAAAATTAAGAACCTAGTTAGAAGAAAATTCATGTCAATAGAAATCGAAGAAAGAGTTGAAAGAATTCCTTTACTACGTGATTTTGTCCATTGGTCAAAAAAGATTAGGTTACCTTGGTTGCAGGGCTTGCCACTTTATGATCTTTTGGAGCTCTATATTATTGGTATAACTGAAGGAGCATTATCCAACAGAGCAGGAGCGATTGCTTTTAGTTTTTTTATGGCTTTATTCCCTTTTGCCTTATTCATCTTGAATCTTATACCTTTTATTCCAATTGAGGGATTTCAGGAGGATTTTTTAAAGTTTGTTGCCGATGGAGTGCCTCCAACCACCTTTTACGCCATAAAAAATATTATTAATGATATTCTGCACAACAGTAACTCAGGTCTGCTTTCTTCGGGTTTTCTCTTGTCTATCTTTTTGATGGCAAATGGGTTGAATGCTATTTTAGGTGGTTTTGAGACATCCAAGCATGTTTTGGTCAAAAGAGGTTTTTTTCATCAATATTTTGTAGCTATCGGAATGTCTTTGGTTTTGACTTTTTTGTTGATACTTACTGTTTCTATTATGGTGGTTTTTGAAGTGTTTATACAAAAACTTAACGCAAGGGAGTTTTTGAACGGCAATATTCCATTTATAGTTTTTGCGAGGTACGGCTTTCTTATTTTAATGGTACTCATTACTACTTCAGTCCTTTTTAAATTTGGAACGAAACATGATAAGAAAAGGGCCTTTATTTCTATCGGATCAGTTTTAACAACTATTCTTACCATAATTATTTCTTATTTTTTTGGCATTTGGGTACTTCGTTTTTCGAAATATAATGAGCTTTATGGTTCTATTGGAACCCTACTGGTTGTAATGTTTTATATTTGGATTAATTGCATGATCCTATTGTTGGGGTTTGAACTTAATGCCGCAATTGCCAATCTTAAAGAGAGAAAAAAACATCTTGATTCAATTTAAAATAAAAAGCCAATTTATTTTGATTATATGTCTGGCTTGTATTGGAGAAATTATAGGTGTTTATTAGTCAAGATACATTGAAAAATATATGAAAAACATTTTAATTATTACATTTCTCTTTTTTAACGTTTTTGTTAATGCCCAAAAATACGGTGTTACAGGAAAGTGGAAAACAATTGATGATTTGACAGGGGAGGCTAAATCCATAGTTGAGATTTATGAAAATTCTGGAAAAATTTATGGTAGGGTAATCGAAATATTTGATGAACGAAAGCGCAAAGACCTATGTAATGAATGTTCTGGTGAGGATGCAGGAAAACCGGTGCTTGGCCTCATAATTATAAAAGGGCTTTCAAAAAATGGAGAAGAATATGATTCGGGGACGATTCTGGATCCCAAAAATGGGAAATTATATAAATGTTATATTGCCCTTGAGGATAAGGATGTGCTTAAAGTGCGCGGATATATCGGAATTTCAATAGTTGGAAGGACACAATATTGGCAAAGAATGAAAAAATGATTTGTACCAAAATAATTGTTTTTTAATATCTACATCCCTGATTATGTTTTTTGTTGAAGTAATTTTACCGCTTTCCCTTTCGAAAACTTTTACATATCGAATTTCTGAAGCCGAATTTGGTTTTATAAAAAAAGGCATGCGGATAGCAGTGCCTTTTGGGAAGAGTAAAATTTATACAGCTCTTGCTGTCGAATTGCATAACAATAAACCGGTTCTGTACGAGGCTAAGGAAATTCATCAGATTTTAGACGAAGAGCCTATAGTTACTGAGATTCAAATTGCACACTGGCAATGGATGGCTTCTTATTATATGTGTGCGATTGGGGATGTTTATAGAGGAGCCATGCCCAGCGCTTTACTTTTGGAAAGTGAAACCTTGATTTCTCAGAAAAAAGGAGAATATGTCAATTATAATCAGCTTAGCGATGAAGAATATTTGGTTTATGAGGCTTTACAGAGGCAATCGTCTTTAAAAGTTGCAGATGTAGTAGGAATATTAAATAAAAAAAATGTATTTCCTGTAATTCAAAAACTTATCAGGAAAAATATTTTGGTCCTGCATGAAGAGGTGCAGGAGTCTTATAAGCCTAAATTGGTTCGATACATCAAATTGAATGCAAGATATAATTCTAGTGAAAATCTGAATAAGCTATTGGAGTCATTGAAAAATGCAAAAAAGCAAAAAGAAATCATACTCAGTTATTTTCAGTTAATTGCCCGCGATCCAAAAAAAGTTATTTCACAGAAAGAATTACTGGATGCCTCTGGTTCCAGTTCTGCGATTGTGAAGGCACTTATCGAAAAAGAGATTTTTGAGGATTATCTGATTCAGGAGGATAGGATTAAATTTTCAGGTAATTCAAATGATAATCAGTTAAAGCTAAGTGACAGCCAACAAACTGCTTGTGATCAAATAAAAGAATGTTTTGTTGAAAAAGATGTTTGTCTTTTAAAAGGTGTGACTTCCAGTGGGAAAACTGAAATCTATACCAAACTTATTGAGGAATATCTTCGAGAAGGAAAACAAATTTTATATCTGCTGCCTGAAATAGCGTTGACAACGCAATTGGTAGGACGGTTACAAGCTTATTTTGGAAATAAGGTTGCCGTATTTCATTCCAAATATAATAATAATGAACGTGTCGAGGTCTGGAACCAGGTTTTGCAAAAGTCAGAAAAAGCGCAGGTTGTTATTGGAGCAAGATCAGCTTTGTTTTTGCCGTTTTCGAATCTGGGTCTTGTTATTGTTGATGAAGAACATGAACAGACCTTTAAACAAGTGGATCCTTCGCCCAGATATCACGCAAGAGATGCTTCAGTTGTCCTAGCTCATTTTTATAGTGCTAAAGTGCTTTTAGGGTCGGCGACTCCCAGTATAGAAACTTTTTACAATACTCAAGTCAATAAATATGGTTTGGTAGAGTTGAATACTCGCTTTGGAAATGTTAAGATGCCTGAAATAATGTTAGTTGATTTAAAAGACAAATACTTCAGGAAAAGAATGAAAGGGCATTTTAGTGATACCCTTATTGAGGAGATTACTAGTGTAAGGTCTAATGCTGAGCAGGTAATACTTTTTCAAAACAGGAGGGGGTATTCTCCTTTGTTAGAATGTATGAGTTGTGGGCATGTTCCTCAATGTCAGCAGTGTGATGTAAGTCTGACCTATCATAAACATAAAAATCAGTTGCGCTGTCATTATTGCGGTTATTCAATTGCTAAGCCAATTCGTTGTCACAGTTGTTCCAGTATAGACTTAACAACTAAGGGATTTGGGACGGAGCAAATACAGCAAGAATTGGAAACTCTGTTTCCTGACAGTAAGGTTGGACGAATGGATCAGGATACTACACGCGGAAAATTTGGATTTGAAAGGATCATTGATAGTTTCAAGAATCGTGAAATTGATATATTGGTTGGGACGCAGATGTTGGCTAAAGGGCTTGATTTTGATAATGTCAGCTTGGTCGGGATAATGAATGCCGATAATATGCTTTATCATCCTGATTTCAGAGCGTTCGAAAGAAGTTTTCAAATGATGACTCAGGTCGCCGGTCGATCCGGTCGATCCGAAAAACAAGGGAAGGTGGTTATTCAGACGTATAACCCGGATCATAATATCATACAGCAGGTTACTATTAATGATTATATGGGGATGTATAAGGAACAATTGTACGATAGGCAGATTTATAAATATCCTCCCTATTTTAGAATTATTAAACTAACCTTGAAAAATAAAGATTTTGAAAAATTGAGGGATGGCTCGATGTGGCTTTATCAGGTTTTGAGTCAGAATTTAAATCTACCGATACTGGGGCCTGAGGAGCCTTCTGTTGGCAGGATAAGGAATGAGTATATCCGTACCATTTTGATAAAAATACCTCATAATTCTTCATTGGGGAATACAAAAAAAACTATCCAAAGAATTCTGGATAGTTTTGATACTGTGGCTCAGTTTCGAGCAATAAAAGTTTTGCTAAACGTAGACTTTTATTGAAAGTAATTTTTTATGCTATAGCTAATGCTTTTATTAGGTCTTCCTTTTTATTTCTGCTCAATGGTATTTTTGTGCTTCCAATTTCAGCAAACTTACTATTGAATCTTTCTATCTTGTCAATATTGATAATGTAGGATTTGTGAACTCTTACAAATTTGTTTTCGGACAAATCTTTTTCAAATGCTTTCATTGTGGATAGTACAAGATGGCTGTCGTCTTCGGTAACCACTCTCACATAATCACCATAGGCTTCAATCCACTTAATTCTGGAGGTGAAAATTTTTAATTTTTTTAAATTACTTTTTATAAAAATATGATCGCCCTCGTCGTCTTTGGTTTCTTGTTTAAGTAAGTACAGGTCTATTGCTCTTTTTACTGCAGAATTGAAACGGTCTATTGCAATCGGTTTTTGAAGATAATCAGTTGCTTCATAATCGAAAGCTTTCATTGCATATTCCGCTTTGGAGGTAATGAAAATAATTTGGGGTTTTGTTTTTAATCCGTCCAGGAAATCAAAGCCGTTGATCACTGGCATTTCGATATCGAGAAAAAGTAAGTCTACATTGTTTATCGAAATAAAGCTTTTGGCTTCAATTGCATTAGAAAAATCGCCAATAAGGTGTAAGTTAGTATGATTATTTATTAACTTTGAAGTAATCATTCTCTGTATAGAGCTGTCGTCAACCACTACGCAATTTAATTTCATACTGCTGAATTTTAGGATTTTATGCGGTAAAATTAAACTAAAAAAAATAAAAAAACTAATTTTAATCGTTTTTTTTGGTCTTATACCGAATAAAGTTGTGTTTTGTTTTTTTATTTGATTAAAAGTATTATTTTTGCGCCCAATTTTAATTTAATTAAATAGAATATTATGAATCATTATGAAACTGTTTTCATTTTAAATCCCGTTTTATCTGACACTCAGGTAAAGGAAACAGTAAGCAAATTTGAAGATTTTCTTACTGGTAGAGGAGCTGAAATGGTAGCTAAAGAGGATTGGGGTCTTAAAAAAATGGCTTACGAAATCCAAAACAAAAAAAGTGGTTTTTATCACTTGTTTGAATTTAAAGTTGCACCAGAAGTTTTAATTGCTTTTGAAACTGAATTTAGACGTGACGAAAGAGTTATGCGTTTCTTGACTGTAAGTCTTGATAAACATGCAATCTCATGGGCTGAAAGAAGAAGAGCGAAACTTAAATCTCAAAAAGCTTAATTATTATGAGTACATTACAACAATCTGCTTCAGGAAAAAAAGACGGAGATATCAGATATCTTACTCCTTTAAACATAGAAACGAACAAAACTAAAAAGTACTGTCGTTTCAAAAAATCAGGCATTAAATATATTGATTACAAAGATGCTGATTTCTTATTGAAGTTCATCAACGAGCAAGGTAAAATTCTACCTCGTCGTTTAACTGGAACTTCATTGAAATATCAGAGAAAAGTGTCTGTTGCTGTAAAAAGAGCACGTCACTTAGCTTTATTGCCATATGTGGCTGACTTATTGAAATAATTATAAAACAAAGTTGTTGTCTCGTTGCGGCCCAATGAGACTAACTTCTAAAATAAAAGGACAACAACATGGAACTTATATTAAAAAAAGACGTTCAAAATTTAGGTTTTAAAGATGATATCGTAACTGTTAAGGACGGTTATGGTCGTAACTACTTGATTCCTCAAGGTTATGCTCAATTAGCAACTGCTTCTGCAAAGAAAGTATTGGCTGAAAATTTGAAACAAAGAGCGCATAAAGAAGCTAAGGTTATTGCTGATGCAAAAGCATTGGCTGATGCTTTGAAAGCTATCGAAATCAAAATTTCTGCTAAAGCAGGTGGTGAGAAATTATTCGGTTCAATTACGAATATAGATATCGCTGAAGCTTTAGAAAAAGGAGGTCAGGTTATTGATAGAAAATTCATCACTAGTGGTATAGTTAAACGTTTAGGGAAATATTCTGCAAGCGTGAGATTGCATAGAGATGTAATTGTAGATTTACCATACGAGGTTATTGCTGAGCAAGCGTAATTTTGTAATCCGCAATATAAAATCCCGTCTCGTTCTGGAAAACGAGATCGGGATTTTTTTTGTTTAATGCTGTTTGTAATGAGCAAAAAAATTATGGAATAACAGGCATCTTGGTGGAATGAGGTGTTGTGAAAAAACATTTAGTATGAAATATACAAGATTAACAAAAGAACAGTTGGAGGAGTTAAATCAGGAGTTTAGTACTTTTTTAGCAACTCAGTCTATTGATAAAGCAGAGTGGGATAAAATCAAAGAGGAAAAGCCTGAGGTTGCCGAGCAGGAATTGGATGTTTTTTCCGACTTAATTTGGGAAGGAGTTCTGTCTAAAGCTAAGTATTTGGAGCATTTTTCAAAAAATCATATTTTTTTATTTCAGGTTTTCGATAGCTATGTTCAGTCTATCGTGCTTAAGTCATTGGTAGATGATGTTGACTTTTTGACAAAGGATGGTCTGCAATGGCTTAGTGATAACATGTTTACTGATGCTATAGAGATGAAAGTTGGTAAAAAGATGTTTTCTGATGATCGGAATATTTCCGTTTTTCAACTAATCCAACAGGGAGCGTTCTTGAGCGATGGTCAATTGTTTAAGCAAATAAATTCAATTATTGAATCTTAATGTTGTTTAATATTCTTATAATTGGCTATTTTAGTGCGCAATTTTTTAGTATTAAATAGCCAATTTTCATTTATGGATGTTCAAGGTGTAATTATAAAATTAAGAGAAGAGTTAAACCAACACAATTATAATTATTATGTGTTAGATAAGCCTGTAATTTCTGATTATGAATTTGATATAAAACTCAAAGAATTGCAGGACTTGGAGGATAAGCATCCTGAATATTTTGATGAGAATTCGCCCACACAACGTGTTGGTGGGGCTGTTACCAAAAATTTTAAAACTGTTCCTCATGAATATCGAATGTATTCTCTTGATAATTCCTACTCAAAGGAGGATTTGATTGAATGGGAAAAAAGGATTCAAAAGGTTTTGGGAAATGTTGATTTGCAGTATACCTGTGAATTAAAATATGATGGAGCTTCAATAAGTATTACCTACGAAAAGGGTAAACTTAAACAGGCGGTAACAAGAGGGGATGGTTTTCAGGGGGACGATGTAACGAATAATGTCAGAACCATAAAATCTGTTCCTTTGAAATTGTCTGGGAGCGATTATCCTGATAAATTTGATATTAGAGGTGAAATCATTTTGCCTTTGGCTGGATTTGATAAAATGAATCAGGAGTTAATAGAAATTGGGGAGACACCTTATTCTAACCCCAGAAATACCGCATCAGGAAGTTTAAAACTGCAGGACAGTGCTGAAGTAGCAAAAAGGCCGTTGGACTGTTTGTTGTATTTTTTAATAGGGAATAATCTACCTTTTGATACGCAATACAAAAGTCTTGCGACTGCACGAAATTGGGGTTTTAAAGTTCCTGAAGAGGCATCTTTGGCAAACAGTTTGGATGAAGTGTTTCAGTTTATCGCATATTGGGATGTTCACAGACATAATCTTCCTTATGAAACAGACGGAGTGGTTATAAAGGTAAACCAATTTCAATTTCAGGAAGAACTTGGGTATACAGCTAAATCGCCAAGATGGGCCATTGCCTATAAATTCAAGTCGGAGCAGGTTGTCACAAGGTTGAATTCGATTTCGTATCAGGTTGGTAGAACAGGGGCTATAACACCTGTTGCCAATTTAGAACCGGTTCAGCTGGCAGGTACAATTGTCAAAAGAGCCTCTTTGCATAATGCTGATCAAATTGAAAAATTGGATATCAGAATCGGAGATGCTGTATATGTTGAAAAAGGGGGTGAAATTATTCCAAAGATTATCGGGGTTGATTTAAGTAAACGTCAGGATGATTCTCAGGTGATATCTTATATTACTCATTGCCCTGAATGTCATACGGAATTGGTGAGAATAGAGGGAGAAGCAAATCATTATTGTCCAAATTTCTACAAGTGTCCGCCGCAAATTATAGGTAGAATACAACATTTTATTTCACGCAAAGCCATGGATATAGAAGGCTTGGGTGGAGAAACTGTTACTTTGCTTTACAATAATGGACTGGTAAATAATTATGCTGATTTGTATGAGCTTACAGTTGATCAAATTTTACCTTTAGAAAGAATGGCGCAAAAATCGGCGGAGAATTTGGTTAATGGCGTTAAAAAATCTGTCGAAATTCCTTTTGAGAGGGTGCTCTACGCTTTAGGAATTCGATATGTGGGTGAAACGGTGGCTAAAAAATTAGCGAAACATTATAAAAATATAGATTCTTTAAGCAGGGCTACTTTGATGGATTTGGTTTTGGTTGATGAAATAGGAGAGCGAATTGCTCAGAGTGTCGTCGATTTTTTTAATAATACAGAAAACCAATTAATCATTTCCAGACTCAATAATTACGGAATCCAGTTTGAGATAGTGGAAAAAATAAATTTAAATGCAACTGATAAGCTTGTCGGTAAAACTTTTGTTGTTTCGGGGGTTTTTGAACAATATTCAAGAGATGATTTAAAAAGAGCAATTGAAGACAATGGAGGCAAAGTTGGTAGTTCAATTTCTTCCAAAACAGATTTTGTTGTTGCAGGAGAGAATATGGGGCCAGCTAAACTTGAGAAGGCAAATAAATTGAATATACCTATTATCTCTGAGGTTGACTTCATGCAAATGATTAGTTAGAATATTTACCACTAGTTGTTAGTCTATTTGAAAATTAAGCATCAATGTTTTTGTTAATATTATAACAAAAAGTTTCAAATCGTTATGATACTTTTTTAGATTTGCCGCAAATGATGTGACTTAATTATTTAATTTTGTTTGCTAATTCAATACCGCTATGTTTTTCGATTACCTAAAGGAGTTGTTTGTTAAAAATCTGTTTAAAAAGGATTTAAATAATTCGAATAGCAGCTCTTTTACAGGTAGAATAGAAACCATTGGGCTAGTGGTGGATGAGAATGATTTTGCTGAAACTGATGCGTTACTGGCAGAGTTGATTTCGAGCGGGTTTAGGGAAGAAAATATTGAGGTAATCGCATTAAACAATAAGTTAAAGTCAGGCAGTAAGGATGTGAAATTCGTTTTTAGTGGTAAACATTTGAACTGGAATAAAACAATTACCGACAAGACCTTAAGGGAGTTTATCGATAAGCAATTTGATCTGCTGATTAGTTATTACGATACCGAAAAGGCAATTATGCTTCTTGTTACCGGAAATTCCAAAGCGAAATTTAAAGTAGGTTTTTCATCAGTAGATAAGCGATTGAATGACCTAATTATAGGTACGAATCTTGCAAATTATAGGGTTTTTGTGCAGGAATTAAATAAATACTTAAAAATATTAAATAAATTATAAGCTAACATGCAATCATTAATAGGAACTGGTGTTGCTCTTGTGACTCCTTTCAATGAAGATTTTTCAATCGATACAGAAGCATTAACAAGAATTGTGAATTTTTCTGTCGATGGAGGAGTTGAATATCTGGTAGTTTTGGGTACCACAGCAGAAAATGCTACTCTTACTCCTGAAGAAAAAGAATTGGTAATCCAAACAGTTATTGATGCCAATAAAGGAAGATTGCCTTTAGTTTTGGGTGTAGGAGGGAATGATACTTTAAAAATAGTTAAAGAGCTAAAAACAAGAGATTTGTCTCCGTTCATTGCTGTTTTATCGGTTTCGCCTTATTACAATAAACCTACACAGGAAGGAATTTATCAGCACTTTAAGGCTATTGCTGAAGCATCTCCTGTTCCGGTAGTGATTTATAATGTGCCAGGAAGGACATCGAGTAATATGCTTCCAAAGACTGTTTTGAGGCTGGCAAATGATTTTAAAAATATAGTTGGAATCAAAGAAGCTGTTGGTGATATAGCTCAGGTAATGCAATTGCTAAAAGATAAGCCTGAAGGTTTTCATGTCATTTCAGGTGATGATATGACTGCTTTAGCGACAGTTCTTGCGGGAGGATCAGGGGTGATTTCTGTAATAGGTCAAGGTTTTCCTAAAGATTTTTCTGAAATGATAAGATTAGGGTTGAATAGGAAAGTCGATGAGGCATATGCTATTCAATACATTCTTTCCGATTGCATCGATATGATTTTTGAACAGGGAAATCCAGCGGGTATAAAACAGGTTTTTCATTCACTTGGTATTGCTGATAATACAGTTCGATTGCCATTGGTGAAAGTCGACGAATCATTATCTCAGAGAATTTCTGATTTTGTAAAAAAAGTTGATAGATAGTGTAATTATAGGCTTTATTTATTAGAGAAAGAAATATTTTGCAGAAGCTAAATTAATAACTAAATTTGCCGGCTAAAGTTCGGTATGATTTTTTATAAATTATATTCAATCTGTATTTGAAAAAAATAAAAAAATGAAAAAAATTATATCTTTTATACTTCTTGTTGTACTTTTTTCTTCATGTAATGAATATCAAAAGGCACTAAAAAGTGAAGATGTAGGGTTGAAATATGGATTAGCGGATAGTTTGTACAGTGTGAAGAAGTACTCAAAGGCGCTGCGTCTTTTTGAACAAATTGCACCTGAATACAGGGGTAAACCCAGAGCTGAAAAATTGTTTTATATGTTTGCGAAATCCTACTATGAAACGAAACAGTATTATTTAGCTGGTTATCAGTTTGAAAGTTTTGTGTCGGGTTATCCAAAAAGTGAAAAGGTTGAAGAGGCAGCATATTTAGGTGCGGTAAGTTATTCTAAGTTATCTCCGATCTATAGTCTTGATCAGACTGATACTTACAAAGCAATTGAGAAATTGCAGTCATTTATAGATGCATATCCTAACTCTGGATATTTGTCGGAGGCCAATAGTGTGATGAAGGTGCTTTCTGAAAAGCTGGAAAAAAAGGCCTATGAAAATGCAAAAGGATATAACACTATTTCTGATTTCAAGTCGGCTTTAGTGGCATTTGATAATTTTATTATTGACTATCCCGGGACCACTTTCAAAGAAGATGCCTTATTTTATAAATTTGAATCTGCTTATCAGCTTGGAATAAACAGTGTGCCGGATAAGATGGAAGAAAGATTGAATGTTGCAAAAGCATCTTATTTAAATTTGATTAAATTTAATGTGGCAACAAAATATAAAGAGGCAGCTGATCAGATGTATGCCAGAATTGAGAATGATTTACAAAAATATACTAAATAAACAAGTCATGGATTTAAAAAAGACAAATGCTCCTGTTAATACAATTACCTATAATAAGAGCCTTATTGAGGAACCAACAGGAAATATCTATGAAGCAATTACCATAATGGCAAAAAGAGCAAACCAAATCAATTCTGAGATAAAAAAAGAATTGACTGAGAAGTTGGATGAGTTTGCGACCTACAATGACAGTCTTGAAGAGGTTTTTGAAAATAAAGAGCAAATAGAAGTTTCAAAATTCTACGAAAAATTACCAAAGCCACATGCTCTTGCAGTTCAAGAATGGTTGGATGGTAAAATCTATCACAGAGATACAAATAAATAATTCTATGATGTCGGTTTTAAGCGGTAAGAAAATTTTGCTGGGTGTTTCTGGCGGAATTGCCGCCTATAAAACAGCATCATTAGTTAGACTATTCATAAAAGCAGGTGCACATGTCCAAGTGATCATGACACCTGCTTCTAAGGATTTTGTCACCCCACTTACCTTATCAACATTATCGAAAAACCCGGTATATTCTACTTTTTATGATCAGGAGGGTGATAATGAAAAATGGAATAATCATGTGGAACTTGGGTTGTGGGCCGATCTAATGCTTATCGCCCCCGCTACTGCAAATACCATGTCAAAAATGGCAAATGGTACCTGTGATAATTTATTAATAGCAACTTATTTATCGGCTAAATGTCCCGTTTATTTTGCTCCGGCAATGGATTTGGACATGTATAAGCATCCTTCTTCAAAGGCTAGTTTGGAGGCTTTGGAGCTATTTGGTAATTTATTAATTCCTGCAGAGGTTGGTGAATTGGCAAGTGGTTTATCAGGGGAGGGCAGAATGGCTGAACCTGAAAATATTGTTGCATTTATCGAAGCTGACCTTGAGAGTAAATTACCACTTAAGGGAAAAAAAATATTAGTAACAGCTGGTCCAACATACGAAGCAATAGATCCTGTACGTTTTATAGGAAATCATTCTTCAGGTAAAATGGGTTTTGATATTGCAAAATGTGCTGCTGGTTTGGGAGCATCTGTTATTTTGGTTGCAGGTCCAAATAATTTTAAAATAGATCATCCTTTAATCGACCTTTATGATGTAGTTTCCGCTCAGGAAATGTATGAGGTTTGTCATCGTTATTATGATGATGTTGATGTGGCAATTGCAGCAGCAGCAGTCGCTGATTATAGGCCTAAAAAGGTTGCTGAACATAAGATAAAGAAAAATTCGGAAGAATTTGTTATCGAACTGGAGAAAACAAAGGATATCCTTTATTCTTTAGGTCAGGCCAAGAAAAAGCAGTTTTTAATTGGATTTGCATTGGAGACAGAGAATGAAATAGAAAATGCGAAAGCAAAAATTCAGAAAAAAAACTTAGATTTGATAGTTTTAAATTCCCTGCAGGATGAGGGTGCCGGCTTTAAAAAAGCTACAAACAAGGTTACTTTTATAGATAAGAGGTTTAATGTTGAACCGATGGATTTAAAGTCTAAAGAATTGGTAGCTACCGATATTTTGAATAAAGTAATAAGACATTTTTATGCGTAAAATTTTTGCCTTCTTTTTGTTTTTGACCAGCACTTTAATCTATTCTCAGCAATTAAATTGTACAGTTACTGTTAATGCACAAAGATTAAGTAACTCCAATCAGCAGGTCTTTAAAACTTTGGAAACATCTCTCAATGAATTTGTAAATAAAACCGATTGGACAGGGCAAAGTTACAAACAGCATGAAAAAATAAATTGCTCAATGTATATTACGGTTTTGTCAAACAGTGCCGATCAATTTACGGCGACCATTCAGGTACAATCTTCAAGACCAGTTTATAATTCGTCTTATTCTTCGCCTGTATTAAATGTAAACGATAAAGATTTTAATTTTACCTACACTGAGTTTCAAAATTTAATATTTAATCCAACGGGTTTTGAGTCTAATTTGATTTCGGTTATCTCGTTTTATAGCTTCGTTATTATTGGAATGGATCGGGACACTTTCGAACTTGAATCTGGAAATTCTTATTTTGAAAAAGCGCAAAACATAGCCAATATTGCCCAGCAAAGTGGCTATAAAGGATGGAACCAAAATGATGGAGGGAATCAAAATCGGTATTTTTTGATAAACGATCTGTTGGCTCCTACTTATTCTGAAATTCGTAAAACTGCTTTTGAATACTATGCGGGTATGGATATGATGAGTAATAATTTAAAGTCTGCAAAGGAGAAGATTAAAAGTTCGTTGACTAACTTGGTTAAATTGAATAGTTCAAAGCCAAATGCTTTTTTAACCCGTATTTTTTTTGACGCTCACTCAGATGAAATTGTTTCAGTCTTTTCAGGAGGTCCCAGTATTAATGTTTCCGACTTAATTGATAATTTAAATAAAATATCAGCCATTAATTCCAGTAAGTGGGCAATGATAAAATATTAAATATTAATCACTTTTAGTCCTTTTTATCACCCAGTATTAATAGAAAGATAATGATAACTTCTCTCGCTATAAAAAACTATGCTTTAATAGAAAAATTGGCTATAGATTTTTCAAAAGGATTTTCGATTATTACAGGAGAAACCGGAGCTGGAAAGTCTATTATATTAGGTGCCTTAGGGTTAGTTTTGGGTAAACGAGCTGATTTGTCTTCACTAAAAAATAAGGAGGAAAAATGTGTAATTGAAGCTCAATTTGAAATTTCAAAATATGGTTTGTATTCTTATTTTGAAGAAAATGATTTAGATTATGAAGAGGTGACTATTATCAGAAGAGAAATTCTTCCCTCCGGAAAATCTAGGGCCTTCATTAATGATAGTCCGGTTAATCTTCAGGTGCTGCAGGATTTAGGACTCTTTTTGATTGATATTCATTCTCAACAACAGACAAGAGAATTATCTGAGGAGAATGTACAGTTTGATATTATTGATGCTGTAGCTGGTAATCAGGATATAATTGTCCAATATCAATCTGTTCTGAAAACTTATAAGGGCATTACAGCAAAATTAGAAGTATTGGCACAAAAGCAAAGAGATTCAAACAAGGAGCAAGAATACAATTCCTTTTTGTTGAATGAGCTTGTTGCAGCCCAATTGAAGGCAGGAGAGCAGGAAGAGTTGGAAGTAGAATTTGAGAAATTGAAGAATGTTGAGTTTATTAAAGAGGCTCTTCATAAGTCTTTAGCAATTGCAAATGAAGAACAATTTGGAGCATTAAGTAATCTGAAAGAAATTAAGCTTTCTCTTCAAAAAATTGCTTCATTTTCGCCAGATTATGAAGATTTGTTGCAAAGGACTGAAAGTTTGTTAATTGAGTTCGATGATATAACAAACGAACTTAGTCGTTCTTCGGAGCTGCTTACCAATGACCCTCAACAGCTTGATTTTTTGAGCCAAAAGCTACAGCTTATCTATAATTTGCAGAAAAAGCATCAGGTATCTACAGTGGAACAGTTAATTGAAGTAAGAAATAGGTTGGAAAATGAAGTTTTTGAGTGGGGAAATATAGAAGAAGAAATCGCCATCTTATCTAATGCACTTAACGAGGAAAAAGGAGTTTTAGATAGTCTAGGAGCTTTAATACATAAAAATAGGGTAAATGCAATTCCTGTTTTAACAAATAAGTTGACAGCTATTTTGGAGACACTAGGGATGCCTAATGTTCGCTTTAATATTTTGGCTACCGAAGGAAAAAATTTCCTTGTTAATGGAAAAGACGAATTGCAATTTTTGTTTTCAGCTAATAAAGGTAGTGACTTCGGTTTGTTGAAAAAAGTTGCTTCTGGCGGTGAAATGTCGAGGATAATGTTGGCTGTGAAAGCTGTTCTTGCACAATATTCAAAATTGCCGACCCTAATTTTTGACGAGATTGATACCGGTGTTTCGGGAGAAATTGCCATGAAAATGGGAGAGATAATGAAAGAGATGAGTGGGGAAATGCAGATTTTTGCAATCACCCATTTACCTCAAATTGCAGCTAAGGGTGAAACCCATTTTAGGGTGTCTAAATCCACTATTGGTGATGCTACTTTATCAGAGTTGAAATTATTATCTGAAGAAGAACGCGTTATTGAAATTGCTCAAATGTTGTCTGGTGCAGTTGTTTCCGAATCAGCCCTAAATCATGCTAAAGCCTTGTTGAACTAAAAAAATCAGTTATATTTGCCAACCAAAATGTTAGATTTTACTTTATAAAATTTTTGCTTCAGTAAGCTTATTAATAGAAATACAAAAAATATAAATTTCCGTACGTTATGATTATAGAACCTAGAATGAGAGGATTTATTTGTTTGACAGCACACCCTGTGGGTTGCGAACAAAATGTGAAAAATCAAATTGAATATGTTAAATCAAAGGGAGCTATAAATGGTGCTAAAAAGGTATTGGTAATCGGTGCTTCTACAGGATTTGGTTTAGCTTCAAGAATTTCAAGTGCTTTTGGTTCTGATGCTGCTACAATTGGTGTGTTTTTTGAAAAACCACCAATGGAAGGAAAGACTGCTTCACCAGGTTGGTATAATTCTGCCGCTTTTGAAAAAGAAGCACATAATGCTGGATTATATGCAAAAAGTATCAATGGTGATGCTTTTTCTGACGAGGTTAAAAGACAAACATTAGATTTAATTAAAGCAGATCTAGGTCAGGTTGATTTAGTGGTTTATAGTTTGGCATCTCCAGTTCGTACGAACCCTAAGACAGGAGTTACACACCGTTCAGTTTTAAAACCTATTGGTGCTACTTTCACAAATAAAACAGTTGATTTTCACTCAGGAAAAGTTTCTGAAGTTACAATTGAACCTTGTAGCGGGGATGATATTGAAAATACCATAGCAGTTATGGGTGGTGAAGATTGGGCTATGTGGATAGATGCTTTAAAAGCGGAAAATTTATTAGCTCCTGGGGCAACAACTGTGGCCTATTCCTATATAGGTCCAGCTGTTACAGAGGCCGTATACAGAAAAGGTACAATCGGTCGCGCAAAAGATCATCTAGAAGCAACAGCACATACCATTTCCGCTGGTTTGGCTGATCTTAACGGAAAAGCATTTGTTTCGGTAAATAAAGCATTAGTTACGCAGGCTAGTTCTGCAATTCCGGTAATTCCTCTGTATATCTCTCTTTTATATAAAACAATGAAAGAAAAAGGTATTCATGAAGGTTGTATAGAGCAAATTCAACGTTTATATCAAGAAAGACTATTTGCAGAAGGTGGAGTTCCAACCGATGCAGAAGGACGTATCCGTATAGATGATTGGGAAATGCGTGAGGATGTACAGGAACAGGTTGCAAAATTATGGAAAGAAGCAGATACTGAAAATTTGGCTCAAATTGGTGATTTAGAAGGTTACAGAAAAGACTTTTATAATTTATTTGGTTTTGAAGTTGAAGGTGTCGACTACAAGGCAGATGCCAATGAGATGGTAAATGTTGAAAGTATAGGATAAAGAAAATTCGAGTACTGCTAATAGAAAATTAATGCACCTTAATTTTTAGATGTTGATAAGCATTTAAAAATTAAGGTGCATTATTGTTTATGACATATCTTTGTTAAGAAAATAAAAACATTTATAAAAAATTAATACGCATCACTACTATGTACTTTTCTTTGATTATCCCTGTTTATAATCGTCCGGATGAAGTAGATGAACTATTGGATAGTTTGTCAAAATCTGATTTCTCAGAAGATTTTGAGGTTGTTATCGTAGAGGATGGTTCTACGATTAATTGTGAATCGGTTGTCCGTAAATTTGAAAGTAAATTGTCAATTTCTTATTATTTTAAACAAAATTCGGGACCAGGAGATTCGAGGAACTATGGAATGAAAGTAGCTAGGGGTGATTATTTCATAATTTTTGATTCTGATTGTATTATTCCTTCTCAATATTTGACTGAAGTGACAAATGCCTTAGAAAAAGATTATGTTGACTGTTTTGGGGGTCCCGACAGAGCGTTAGATAGTTTTTCAGATATTCAAAAAGCTATCAATTTTGCAATGACTTCCTTTTTGACAACCGGTGGAATAAGGGGTGGTTCAGAAAAAATCGATAAATTTCAACCCCGTAGTTTCAATATGGGGATCTCCCGAAAAGCCTTTGAAGCTTCAAAAGGATTTGGGAACATACATCCGGGAGAAGATCCGGATCTTTCCATTAGATTGTGGGATTTAGGTTTCGAAACACGACTTTTCCCTAAAGCATATGTTTATCATAAAAGAAGGATTGACTGGGATAAGTTTTCAATACAGGTGAATAAGTTTGGAAAAGCACGTCCAATTCTTAACAGTTGGTATCCCAAATATAATAAACCAACCTATTTTTTTCCTTCCTTGTTCATTATCGGTTTTATTTTTTCAGTTTTTTTATTGATTTTTACTATTGATTTACCTCTAAAACTTTATTTCATTTACTTTCTTCTAATTTTTATTTTATCGACTATTGAAAATAAAAATCCCAAAATTGGAATTTTATCAATTGTTGCAGTTTGGAAGCAATTCTTTGGTTACGGTACGGGTTTTATCGAGTCCTATTTCAAAGTAATTTTGTTGAAGCAAAAACCAGAGGTAGCCTTTCCTAATTTGTTTTTTAAAGTATAATTATGTCAAAAATTATCGGTTTGACTGGCGGAATTGGCAGTGGTAAAACCACTGTGGCAAGGTGTTTTAGTGACCATGGAATTCCTGTTTATATAGCAGATGAAGCAGGAAGAGAAGTGATGCGTAATCAGGATGTAATCGATAAGATTAAAGATACTTTTGGTGAATCTTTTTTTGAAAAAAATGTGTTAAATCGAGGAAAATTGGCAGATACTGTTTTTAACAATCCGGAAAAGCTTAAGGAGTTAAATAATATCGTACATCCTGCTGTGAGAGTACATTTTAATGAATGGTTACGGAAACATAGTGAAAATCAATTGGTGGTATATGAAGCTGCAATTTTGTTTGAAAGTGGGAATTATCAAAACGTGGATTATATTATTACCGTAACTGCTCCCTTGGAAACCAGAATTGAGCGAGTAATGACAAGAGACAATATTGATAGGGAACAAGTTTTAAAAAGAATAAATGCTCAATGGACAGACCAGCAGCGGATTGAAAAAAGCGATTTTGTTATTGAAAATTTAGATTCAAGTCTATTAGAAGAAAAAATTCTAGAAATTCTTAAAATTTTATCGAAAAAATAAAAAAATCTTCAGTTGTTAATATTTGGTTAATATATTGTCATTAATAATGTTAAAATGTTAATTTTGAGGCGATGAATAAGTTTTTTTTTAGGTTACTTGTTGTTTTAATGAGCTTGTCTCTCATAGGAATAATTCTGGTACAGGTGTATTGGTTTAATACCTCATTTAAAAATAATGATGAACAATTTAAATATCATGTAAAACAGGTAATAGGCAATGTAGCTGAAAAACTTCAGAAGCAGGAGGCATACAGTTTTTATGATAAGTACAATCGGTATAAAGACAGTACCGGAAAGATTCCTAGAAAAGATGAATTATTGGAGTTTTATTATGTTCAAAAGAATCCAAGAACAAATAAGACAATTGTTTACTCCAACAGTATAATTTCGGAAGATTATAATATTTCTTCTGGAATGTTTGGTAAAAGGTTTGGAAGTGAGCGGTTTAAGAATTTTAATTCAAAGCGTGTAACTGAAGTATATAATAACAATGCTATTGATAAATCTGATTTACAGCAAAGTTTGTCTCCTGATGTTAAAATTGAGAAATCAGGAAATCTGGATGTTTTAGAAAATGCCCAATTTGAAATTTTCTTTAAAGATATTGCATCTGCAATGCCTATTAATGAAAGGGTTACAAAAGATAATTTGCAAGACCTGATTAAGAAGGAATTGGAGAAGTATGGTGTCAAAACAAAATTTGAGTTTAATATTTACAATAATGGAGTTGCCACCAAAATTGGATCGAACAATTTTGAATATGATGAAGATGCAACTTATTCTATACCTGTTTTTACGGATAATGAAGGAAATGAAAAGTATGAATTGCGTGTTATGTTTCCCAATAAGAAGAAGTTCTTATTGTCCGAATTGGTGAGTATTACAATATTGTCCATCGTTTTTACATTGATTATCATAATTGCATATTCCAGTGCTTTGAATCAGTTGATAAGACAAAGGCATATATCTGAAATTAAAACGGATTTTATCAATAATATGACTCATGAGTTTAAAACACCTATTGCCACAATTAATTTGGCATTAGATGCCATAAAAAATCCAAAAATAATTGAAGATAAGGAGAAGGTGTTTAAGTACCTGCAGTTAATTCGTGATGAAAATAAACGTATGCATGCGCAAGTGGAAAATGTGTTGCGAATTTCAAAATTGGAGAAAAAAGAACTGGATATTGAAAAAGAATCCACCAATATTGAAGAGATAATAAATGATGCTGTTGAGCATGTAAATCTAATTTTAGAAGATAGGGGAGGAAAGATAGCGACTCAGTTTGGTGCGAGTAGAACAACGGTTTTAATAAATCAGGTACATTTTACCAATGTTATTGTGAATATATTGGAAAATGCCATAAAATATACAATGGATGTACCTGAGATTACTATCAATACTGAAAATATCAAGGATATGATTCTGATAAAGATATCAGACAATGGTATAGGAATGAGTAAGGTTGCTCAAAAGAGAGTTTTTGAAAAGTTTTATAGGGAGCATACCGGAGATTTACACAATGTCAAAGGACATGGGTTAGGATTAGCATATGTCAAGAGAATTGTAGAAGATCATCAGGGACAAGTATTTGTAGAAAGTGAAAAAGGAAAAGGAAGTACCTTTATAATAAAATTACCTCTAATAAATTAATATCATGGAAAGCATAAATAATAAAAAAATCCTTTTGGTAGAAGATGACCTTAATTTTGGTGCAGTTCTAAAAGATTATTTAACATTGAATGATTTTGATGTTACCTTGGCTAAAAACGGTATGGAAGGATTTGAAAAGTTCAAAAAAGATTCTTATGATTTGTGTATTCTTGATGTAATGATGCCATACAAAGATGGATATACTCTGGCGAAGGAAATAAGAGAAAAAAATAGTGAAGTACCAATTATTTTCCTCACGGCCAAATCTATGAAAGAAGATGTTTTGAAGGGATATAAAGCAGGTGCTGATGATTATTTAAATAAACCTTTTGATTCTGAGGTTTTACTGATGAAAATAAAAGCAATTATTCAAAGAAAATCTTCTGATGTAAAAACAGAACAGGTTCCTTTTGAGTTTAACATTGGAAAGTTTCATTTGAATTCTAAATTAAGATTTTTGAGTTTCAATGGAGAAGAACCTATTAAATTATCACCAAAAGAGAATGAGCTTTTGAAAATGTTAATTCTTCATGAAAATGATTTAATGCCTAGAGAATTGGCTTTAACCAAAATTTGGAGAGATGATAATTATTTTACATCAAGGAGTATGGACGTATACATAGCTAAATTACGGAAATACCTCAAACAAGATGAAAATGTAGAAATCTTGAACATTCACGGTGAAGGTTTCCGATTAGTAGTAAAAAATAAAGAATAAACAGAAATAAAAAAGCTCCTTTTAAGGAGCTTTTTTATTTGAAGATCATTTGATTATATATCAAATCGATCAGCGTTCATCACTTTAACCCAAGCACTGATAAAGTCGCGTACAAATTTTTCTTTGTTATCATCCTGTGCATATACTTCGGCATAGGACCTCAAAATCGAATTGGAACCAAAAACCAAATCAAATCGGGTAGCTGTCCATTTTTCCGTACCTGTTTTTCTGTCAACAATTGAATAAATATTTTTTTCCTTTGGTTTCCAGTTGTAGTTCATATCTGTTAAGGTAACGAAAAAATCATTGTTTAGGACTCCTTCATGTGCAGTGAAAACGCCATGTTTTGTGTTAGCATAATTGGTTCCTAATACTCTCATGCCTCCCACAAGTACTGTCATCTCCGGGGCAGTTAGACCAAGTAATTGTGTTTTATCAAGCATTAGTTGTTCGGGCTCTACTTCATAGTCTTTCTTTAAATAGTTTCGATAACCATCATGTAAAGGCTCCAAAACATCAAAAGATTCCTGGTCTGTCATAGATTCTAATGCATCTCCTCTTCCGGGGCTAAATGGTACTGAAAAGTTGTATCCAGCCGCTTTTGCTGCTTTTTCTATTGCTGCGCTACCTCCCAAAACAATAAGGTCTGCAATGCTAATTTCTTTTGATAGTGTTGATTGCAATTGAGCAAGGCCCTGTAATACTCTCTGTAGTCTTTCAGGTTCATTGGCTTCCCAATTATTCATTGGAGATAGTCTGATTCGGGCACCATTTGCTCCTCCCCGATAATCTGAATTTCTAAATGTTCTGGCACTGTCCCAAGCGGTTTTTATTAAATCTGAGCTGCTAAGGTCAGTATTTAATATTTTTATTTTAAGATCTTCAATTTCTGATTCTGTAAGAGTGTATTGAGATTTTGGAATAGGGTCTTGCCAAATAAGATCTTCTTCTGGCACGTCTGCCCCAAGATATCTGCTTTTTGGTCCCAAATCTCTGTGAGTTAATTTAAACCATGCTCTGGCAAAGATTTCTTCAAAGTATTCAGGGTCTTTGTAAAATCGTTCTGAAATTTTACGGTATTCAGGATCCTTTTTCATTGCCATATCTGCGTCTGTCATGATCGGATTTTTTCGTAATCCGGGAATATGTGCATCCAGAGGCATGTCTTCTTCCTTTATGTCGATTGGTTCCCATTGCCAAGCACCAGCTGGACTCTTTTTTAATTCCCAATCATAATTTAATAAAAGATGAAAATAGGAGTGATCCCATTTGTTCGGGGTCGTTGTCCAAGCGCCTTCTAGTCCGCTTGTAACTGTATTTTCGGCATTGCCATTTCCCTTGGGATTATGCCAACCCAATCCCTGTTCGTGAGGTTGAGTGCCTTCCGGACTTTCACCTAGTGCTTGAGCATCGCCATTTCCATGGCATTTACCTACTGTATGTCCACCGGCAGTAAGTGCAACAGTTTCTTCATCGTTCATTGCCATCCTTTTAAATGTGATGCGGACGTCATGGGCTGTTTTCATAGGGTCTGGGTTTCCATCTACTCCCTCAGGATTTACATAAATCAATCCCATCTGTACAGCTGCTAGAGGATTTTCCAGCGAAGTTCGGTCTTCGTCATTTTCGTACCTGTTTCGTGTCGCTGCGAGCCATTCTTTTTCAGATCCCCAATAGGTGTCTTTTTCGGGATGCCATATGTCTTCTCGTCCTCCTCCAAAACCAAAGGTCTTGAACCCCATGGATTCATATGCCATATTTCCAGCCAAAATCATGAGGTCGGCCCATGAAATTTTGTTACCATATTTTTTCTTAATAGGCCAAAGTAGTCGTCTCGCTTTGTCAAGATTGGCGTTATCAGGCCAACTATTTATTGGTGCAAACCTCTGATTGCCGGTTCCTGCACCACCACGACCGTCGGAGATTCTGTAGGTCCCCGCAGAGTGCCAGGCCATTCGAATCATTAGTCCCCCGTAGTGTCCCCAATCTGCGGGCCACCAAGTTTGACTTTCTGTCATAAAAGTTTTTAAATCATTTTTTAGAGCTTCCAAATCCAGAGTGCTGAATGCTTCCGAATAGCTAAAGTCCTTATCCAATGGATTTGTTTTTCTGTCATGTTGGTGTAAGATGTCTAAATTCAAAGATTTTGGCCACCATTCCAAAACGTTGTTTTGCACTTCGGTATTAGCACCGTGCATTACAGGGCATTTTCCTTTTTTTGAACTGTCCATATTTTATATTTTAAATTTATTAGATGAAAGTATCTTGCATGGTTTTTACCATTTTGTTAATCTCCAAATCAAAATGAAGGTTTGTATATTCGATTGGAATTGAGACTATTATAAAAGGTAAGTTTTAATGAAGATTATAATAAATTTAATAAAAAAATGGTAAAGAAAAAATAGCTAAGAAGGGGAATTATCTGAAATTCAGTTTTAAAGCAAAACAGTTTTGGTCTTCTTTGGTTATGCTGAAAACCAATGTAGAATTGGAAATAGTTTCATGAATTCTTACCTGGTCACGTAAGGATAATTCTTTGATGAAATTCATTTCGAAACTTTCTATTTTTTGGTTCAATATTATTTTTTCATCTACCAAATCCATACACCATTCAAGGTATTTAACATTGTTAACGTGATTAACTATATCGAGGTCAGATAATATAACTGTCCTGTTGAAAACCTCTTCTTTTTCCGGATTTATTTCAATCCTTGAAAAATCCTCTGTGATTCCTTTTTTATCGGGGAAAAGTTGAAAATGTTCGTGAGGCAGTACTAGTTGTTCAGGTCTTCTTTTTTCGGTGTTGAAAACTACCCACAAGGTTTCGCAGCCCACAATTTTTACTCCATTCAAATACATTTCTAAAGCTCTTACAGAACGAGAATTTTCCATGCTTCTTATCCATGTTTTTACCGTAACAGTATCCTTCCACTGAGGTAAAGCTGTAATTTCTACACGCATTCTGCTTAAAACCCAAGCCTGGTTATATTCCTGCATATCTTTAAAGCTGATCCCACCCATTTCGGAGTGAGCAGCGGCGGTCAGTTGTAAAAGATTGCATAAATCTGTATATTTCAAACAGCCCGAAGGAAGACATTGAGTGAAATTAATTTCAAAATCTTTGGTTAATACGGATGTGAAGGATGGTGATATGGGCATTCTTTGTGGTATTTAGGAGTTGATATGCAGTTGGTATAATTGTGTCTAAGATGGGATTAGGATTTAATTTGATTTTCTACGAATTCAATAATTTCAGATAGTGGTGTTTGAAAATCAAACCATTTAGTGTTTTCGTCCCTTTTGAACCACGTTAGCTGACGCTTAGCAAATCGTCTGGTGTTTTTTTTGATTTCCTCAATTGCAAATTCCAAGGAGCATTTCTTCTCTAAATAGTTGAATAGTTCTTTGTAACCAACCGTCTGAAGGGCATTTAACTCTTGGTGAGGGTACAGTAAATCCACTTCATTTAATAGGCCATCGCTCATCATCATATCCACCCTTTGATTGATGCGGTTGTAAAGTATATCTCTTTCGGCTTCAAGACCAATGGTAATTGGTGTAAAGCTTCTTTTGTTTTTCTTTTTATTTAAAAAGGAAGAATATGGTTTTCCGGTTCCTATGCAAACTTCGACAAAACGCATCAGCCTTTGCGGATTCAGCAGTGTTTGAGGGTTTTCAGAGGTCAATTTAACAAAGTATTCCGAATCAAGTTTTTTCAGCTGCTCTTGAAGATAAACAATTCCATGTTTTTCAAATTCCTTCTTAATTTTTGTTCTGACTGAATCTTCAATTTCCGGAAAGTCGTCAAATCCCTTTAGTATGGCATTAACATATAAACCTGAGCCACCGACTAGAATTAGATAATCATTATTTTGAAATAAGGTTTCAATTGTAGCAATTGCTTCTTTTTCATATTCCCCTACGCTGTAGTTATCAAAAATGGATTTGTTTTGGATAAAATGATGTTTTACGGCGGCTAATTCCTGTTCAGTCGGTACGGCCGTCCCTATACTCATTTCTTTAAAAAATTGCCGACTGTCACAAGAAATTATTTCACATCTGAAGTGCTTTGCCAACGCGATGCTCAAAGCGGTTTTTCCTATAGCTGTGGGGCCGACAATGGTGATAAGGTTTTTCATTTTTTGATTTTATTTCAATGAATTACCGCAATTGGGGCAGAATTTGGCTGTGGCGGGGTAATCATCATTTCCACAACTGCTGCATTTATAGTTTAAATTGTTGTTTTTTTCCGGAGTTCTTTTAGCGATTTCTGCACTTACAATTCCCGTAGGTACGGCTATAATACCATAACCTAAAATCATCACTAATGAAGCTATAAATTGGCCTAAAGGTGTAACTGGTGAAATATCTCCGTAACCTACCGTTGTGAGTGTTACTATAGTCCAATAAATACTTATGGGTATACTGGTGAATCCATGTTCAGGTCCTTCGACCAGAAACATGGTCGATCCTACAATTATTGTACTAATAATTACAAAATAAATAAATACAACTATTTTTCCCTTGCTTGCCTTTAAAGCGTTTAACAAATGGACAGATTGATTAGTGAAATTTGGATTATTTAAAATTTTGAATAAACGCAATAACCTCAAAGACCGTATGACACTTAAAATACTGGTTCCTGTCACAAAAAAAGACAGGAACATTGGTAGTATAGCAAGGAGGTCAATTATTCCGTAAAAACTATATAGATATTTCCAGGGTCTATCTATTGAAATAATTCGTAAACCATATTCAATAGTGAATAATATAGTAATTATCCATTCAAGACTTACAAGGGTGTAGTGGTATTTAAGATTTATAACTGTTACCGTTTCAAGCATGGCCAATACAACACTTATAAGAATAAGCCCAAGTAAAATTAAATCAAATAGACGTCCCGCTTTAGTGTTGGTTTGATATATGATAATATATGCTTTTTGGCGGAAATGGTCATATCGTGATTTAATGGTATTCATGTTTTTACGATTCCAATTAAAAATTAATAATTTTGAATCCTTTACCTTTTCTGATGTGGGCTTGAATTAAATTACTGGTTTCACGAGCAGATGGGACTGTTGTAATGATGTTCTTCAGAATGTCGATATTGGTTACTTGGTAGTTTAAATCAAAAAAAGAGTAGCCCTTAAATATACCTTTTTCAATTAGTATTGCACTTTTTTCATGTAGATTTCGACCGCGGTCAATGAGAATCATTGATTTGTTTTCAAAACTATTTTTTAAAATAAATTCCTGTACCCTTTGGTTATATTCTTCAGCTGTAATTTCCATATTACAGGCTCCGTCACATTGGTTTAAGGCATATTGATTGCAATAACCAATGTTTTCACTCAGGCTTGTCAATTTTTGACAAAGTTTGAATTCATTCGAAAATCGAAGTAATGCATTATTGGCTTCCAATTCATTGGCGAAGGATAATATTTCTTTTTTGCGCCGATCCGTTTTTTGGATTTTTAATTGGAGGTATCCGTGGATATCTTTTTCAGCATAAAGTGACCAATGGAAGCGAATCTTCGGAGATCTTCGATTGTAGATCGGTTTGTTGATGTTAATTTCCTCTGCCTCTTTTAGCATCGCGATCAATTCGTTTCCGGTTTCTTCATATGTTACGGTAAATACCTCTGCCTGTATTTTTTTTGCACTACTGGTAATTCCCGTAAAATGTTGGTTAACTCTTTTTTTTATGTTGCGACCATTTCCAATAAAAATAATTTTACCCTCCTCATTGTGGATATAATAAACGCCGGTTTTTGAGGGTAAATTATCTACAATTTCCATTAGCCTTGGAGCTATTCCTTTTTGTATGTCAGATTTGATAAGATTTTTAATAATTTCTTTTTCTAAATCTTTGTTTAACAGGAGTTTAAATAATTTTACTGTTGCCATAGCATCGCCACTTGCGCGATGTCTGTCTGCCATTGGAATTCCCAAAGCACGTACCAATTTTCCTAAACTATATGAAGTTTGCTCTGGTAATAGTTTCTTGGATAATTCAACTGTACACAGGGTTTTTTGATTGAAATCGTAACCCAACCGTCTGAATTCGGTGCGTAGGATTCGGTAATCAAAGTCTGTATTATGAGCTACAAGAATACAATCGGCAGTAATTTCAATAATCCGCTTAGCAACTTCATAGAATTTTGGAGCTGACTGAAGCATGGCATTATTAATACCAGTTAATTTTGCTACAAAAGGCTGAATTGGAATTTCAGGATTTACTAGACTGATAAATTGATCTACAATTTGATGACCATCATATCTGTAAATAGCAATTTCCGTAATCCCTTCTTCATTGAATTGCCCACCAGTTGTTTCTATGTCTAATATTGCGTACAAAATCTTTATTAATTAAATATTTTTAGCAGAAATTTGCTTATTCCTTATCTCGTGCCAAAGATACTACTTCCTACCCGAATCATATTGCTGCCACTTTCTATCGCCAATTTGTAATCTCCTGACATTCCCATAGAAAGCGTTTTAAGCTTATAATTGTCAGTGTTAACTGTTTGTAATTTATCAAAAATTGATTTCAAATGAGTAAACTCTTTTTTTACTTGTTCTTGATTGTCGGTAAAAGTGGCCATTCCCATTAAACCGACAATTCTTATATTTTTCATTTCCTTAAATTCTTGTGAATTTAATAGTACGGAGGCTTCCTTTTCGTCAAGGCCAAATTTTGATTCCTCCTCAGCAATATAAATTTGTAATAAACAATCAATAATTCTATTGTTTTTATATGCCTGTTTATTTATTTCCTTAAGAAGTTTGAGGCTGTCAACACCATGAATTAACTTCACAAATGGTGCCATAAATTTTACCTTATTAGTTTGGACGTGACCAATCATATGCCACTCTATGTCTTGAGGCATTTTCTCCCATTTTTCGGCCATTTCCTGAATTTTGTTTTCGCCAAAAATACGCTGCCCGGCATCATAAGCCTGCATTAATTCAGAAACTGGTTTGGTTTTGGAAACTGCTACCAAGGTTACATTTTCCGGTATATTATTTTTTATAGTAAGTAAATTATCTGCAATGGACATTATCTTTTTTATTAAATCTATAGGAACTGTTTTGATACTTTTTCGGCTTTTTTGCTCTCTGTATAATCATAAAAACCTTCGCCCGACTTAACTCCTAATTTACCGGCTTGAACCATATTTTGAAGTAGTGGGCAAGGGGCATATTTTGGATTTTTAAATCCATCGGACATAACATTTAAAATTGCTAAACATACATCAAGTCCAATAAAATCTGCCAGTTGTAAAGGGCCCATTGGGTGTCCCATTCCCAGTTTCATAACAGTGTCAATTTCAAAAACCCCGGCTACATTTTGGAATAGGGTTTCTATAGCCTCATTAATCATGGGCATCAGAATTCTGTTGGCTACAAATCCTGGATAATCACTGGCTTCAATAGGTGTTTTACCAATTTTTTCAGATAGATTCATAATGATTTTCGTGACTTCATTGCTGGTGCCGTAACCACGAATGACCTCGACCAACTGCATGATTGGTACCGGATTCATAAAGTGCATCCCTATTACCCGCTCTGGATGCGCAACCACCGAAGCAATTTTTGTTATTGAAATTGATGAAGTATTGGTGGCCAGAATAGTATTATGAGAACAATTTTCGTTTAGTTTTTTGAAAATACGCAGTTTTTGATCGATATTTTCAGTCGCAGCTTCTACAACTAAATCTACACCTACAACTCCATCTTCAATATCGGTATAGGTAATGATGTTGCTAATAGTTTTTAGCTTATCATCGGCGGTGATAATTCCTTTTGCCAGCATTCTATCCAAATTGGAAAAAATGGTAGTCATTCCTTTTTCTAATGCTTTTTCGGAAATATCGATAAGTTTTACCGTAAAACCATTTTGAGCAAATGTATGAGCAATTCCGTTGCCCATAGTTCCTGCTCCAATAACTGCTATTGTTTTCATTTACTTGGCTACTATTTTTTAAAAAAAAGAAAAGTTACGAAATGTACGTAACTTATTAATTTCAATCATATAGAAAGTTAAATCTATTTTTTAAAACAATCTATTATTTGGTATGCGACAACTAAAGCGTCCGTGGCCTGTTCAAGTGTAACCACAGGTGTTGTATCGTTGGTTATGGCTTCTGCGAATGTTTCCAACTCGTCGAGTATGGCATTGTTCTGCTTTACCTCCGGATTTGAAAAGTAAATTTGT
Organism: uncultured Flavobacterium sp.; assembly: GCA_964614445.1. GTDB lineage: Bacteria > Bacteroidota > Bacteroidia > Flavobacteriales > Flavobacteriaceae > Flavobacterium. The sequence continues at coordinate 226,149 of CAZTLN010000004.1, forward strand.
TTTTTAATTCCTTCTGCATTTTGCAGAATCATGTCAAAATCTCCAGGTGTTTCAGGTGCATCCTTCATCTTTACAACCTCACATTTTTTTTCTAAAAAGTCGACAGAGATGTAGGCGTCCTTTTGAAAGAAGCGAGTTTTTCGCATGTTTTTCATAGAAATCCTGCTTGCTGTTAAGTTGGCAACACAACCATTTTCAAACTCTATTCGGGCATTAGCGATATCTGGTGTATCACTTATTACCGAAACACCACTTGCGCTTATGTTTTTTACTTTTGATTGAACCACGCTTAAAATGACATCAATATCATGTATCATTAAATCCAAAACCACTGGAACATCAGTCCCTCGAGGGTTAAATTCTGCAAGACGATGAGTTTCTATAAACATTGGATTTTCAATCATTTCTTTTGTGGCAATGAATGCAGGATTAAAGCGTTCGACGTGTCCTACCTGTCCTTTTACACCATATTCGTTGGCCAAAGTAATAATCTCTTTTGCTTCTTCAATAGTATTGGAGATTGGTTTTTCGATGAATACGTGTTTTCCCGATTTTATAGCAACTTTTGCGCACTTGTAATGGGAAAGAGTAGGGGTTACGATATCGATAACGTCTACAGCATGAATAAGACTGTTTATTGTGCTAAAATTTTTATAACCAAATTCCTTTGAAACTTTTTCGGCGTTTTCCTGGTTGGGATCATAAAAACCTACTAATTCATATTTTTTTGATTCTTGTAATAATCGCAAGTGAATTTTACCAAGATGACCGGCACCTAATACTCCAATTTTTAGCATAATGTTAATGTTTCCACAAAAGTAGCAATAATATTAATTTTTTCTAACCTTAAAATCTCAAATCTAGGGAAGTCTATACAATTTATTCAATTTTTTTTTGGAATTTTTTTTTTGAATTTTTACCGCTATTTTTACCGAAAATAAAAGCCTATATTTTGAAAGATACAGCCAAGCATCAAGGTCTTCGTAATCAGTTAGTAAGCGTTTTGCAGGAAAAAGGCATTACTGATAGAAATGTTTTGGAAGCTATTAAAAAAATACCAAGGCATCTTTTTTTAAACTCAAGTTTTGAAGATTATGCTTATCAGGACAAGGCTTTCCCAATTGGAGCTGGACAAACAATTTCGCAACCCTACACAGTAGCATTTCAGTCTCAATTACTCGAGATTGAAAAAGATCATAAAGTTTTAGAAATTGGCACTGGTTCAGGATATCAGACAGCAGTTTTGTGTGCTATGGGAGCCAAGGTTTACAGTGTGGAAAGACAGAATGAATTATTTAAGCAAACCTCTGTTTTACTTCCAAAACTAGGAATAAGACCCAAACATCTTACATTTGGTGATGGATACAAAGGATTGCCAACCTACGCCCCTTTTGATAGTATAATAGTTACGGCAGGAGCGCCAATAATACCAAAACCTCTTATGGCTCAGTTAAAAATAGGAGGTAGACTTGTAATACCCTTGGGTGAAGAATCTCAAACGATGACTTTGCTGATTCGAAAAAACGAAACACAATTTGAAAAGCATGAAATGGGGGAATTTAGATTTGTTCCCTTGTTAGAAGATAAAAATTAAGCCTTTAATTATTAAAGGCTTTTTTAATTCTGTCTAAATCTCGTTTGCTGTCTTGTTCTTTTAGGGACTCTCTTTTATCGTAGGTTTTTTTTCCTCTGCAGAGTCCGATTTCCAGTTTAGCGATCCCCTTTTCATTTGTAAAAAGTCTTAACGGTACAATGGTTAATCCTTTAGTTTGAACGTTTCGGCTTAAGTTTTTTAATTCACGTTTGTTCAAAAGTAGCTTTCTTTCGCTTCTGGCTTTGTGATTGAATTGATTTCCAAAAGCATATTCTTCTATGTAGGTATTAATTGCAAAAAGTTCTTCATTATGGAATTCGCAAAAACTCTCTGTAATATTAGCTTTTCCCAGGCGAATTGATTTAATTTCAGTGCCCGTTAGTACTATTCCGGCAGTATACTTTTCGATTATTTCATAATCAAAGCGGGCTCTTTTATTGAGTATGTTGACTGTTTTCTGCATAGGATTGCAAATGTAGGAACAAATCCATAAAACTTTATCATGTTTTTAAGTAATTGATTTAATTTTGCTCTATGGAAAAACATCATTCAAGGGACCCACTTCATGGTATGACTTTAAAAACCATATTGGAAAAATTAGTCGCTTTATACGGATTTGATACACTTGGAGAACTTATAAATATCAAATGTTTCAATGTCAATCCGAGTGTCAAATCAAGTCTGACTTTTTTGCGAAAGACTGATTGGGCAAGGAAAAAGGTAGAGGATTTGTATATTAAAACCATACCTAAGTTTGATAATTAAATTAGCTCTATTGTAAATTTTGAAATAAAAATTTCATCTGCATCTAATATTTGGATTCCTTCTTTTTCAAAAAGATTGCCATTTGATTCGACGGTATCAGAGTATCCATTCCAGGGTTCGATGCACAGAAAAGGAGCGTTTTGTACTGTCCAAAGTCCCAAGTGAGGAAAATCTTGAAAATGAACAGCAATAAAAGGAACTGAATTTTTCAGAATGCTAAGTTTTTTTGATGCTAAACTTTTAAAAATTAAAGCATCATTTTCAAAAATTTTATAATTCAAACCTGCCACTTTGTCTTTTTTGTCTAATGTTAGGACTTGATTTGAAATCAAATTATTTTCCAATAGAGAATAGTTTAATGGTTCATCAATTTCAAATTCAAGAGCGTAATCTTCAAAATTTCCTGAAAGTGCAAAAGCAGGATGTGCTCCAATCGAAAAAGGCATTTTGAATTTGTTTTTATTGATTACTTTATATCCGATATTTAATTTTTTTACATCGAGAGAATAGGTAATGTGTAGTTCAAATTCGAAAGGAAAAACACTTAAAGTTTCGGCAGTAGACTGAAGAGAAAAAACTGCTTTGTTTTCCTCTTGTAATGTAAAACTCATATCTCTGGCAAAACCATGTCTTGGTAAATGGTATTCTATGTTGTCTATTTCATAGGAGTTGTTTTTAAGGGTGCCGACTATGGGAAAAAGTACAGGAGATTGTTTACCCCAAAAAACAGGATTGCCTTCCCAAATGTATTCTCTATCTGTTTCGTTGCTCTTTAAAGAAATTAATTCTGCCCCGGTTTTTTTAATTTCAGCGGTCAAAAAGGAATTGGTAATTGTTATTGCTTTCATTTATTTCCAATGATAATAGTGGTAGTTGTAAAAATATAATATTAATTTTTCTAAGTGATAAAAGCACTTTAAAAATGGAGTTTTGTTCGGAAAAATATTAAAGTTTAACTAAAAGATTGATTAACTTATAATTCGTGCGTTTTTTTTTAATTAATTTGTTTCAAATTCAAAAAATATGAGAAATATCTGTTTAAGATTTGCGTATCAAATAGCGCTATTGGTAGTTGGGACAACTCTTTTTGCTCAGGAAGCTGTTTCCACTGATTTAAAGCCAGTATCAATTTATAACTATCATGATGCTTTTGCTCCTTTTTTTTATACGAAAAATGGAAATGCAACTCGCTCTGCCAGTGGAAAACCAGGTGCTGAATATTGGCAAAATAGGGCGGATTACCAATTGACCGCAAACCTGAATGAAGTTTCCAATGAAATAGTTGGTACGGGTATAATTACTTATACGAATAATAGTCCGGACGATATTTCATTTTTATGGATGAACATAGATCAAAATATCTTCAAATCAGATTCACGTGGTAATGCTGTTATACCAGTAACCGGAAGCCGAAACGGTGCTCAGGGTCAAATTTTTGACGGGGGTCATAAAATTAAGTCTGTTAAAGTTGTGGATGGGAAAAAGGAAACGGTTGTAAAATATATTATTAGCGATACCCGCATGCAGGTTTTTCTGCCGTCTGAATTAAAAGCAAAAGGAGGAACAGTTAAATTAAAAATTGATTTTTCCTATATTTCTGCTAATGAAGGATCCGATAGGACAGGGGTTTTGGAAACAAAAAACGGTAAAATATTTACCATTGCCCAATGGTATCCGAGAATGTGTGTATATGACGATATTAACGGTTGGAATACCAATCCATATCTTGGCGCATCTGAGTTCTATTTAGAATACGGAGATTTTGATGTGAACATTACAGTACCCTCAAATCATATAGTTGTTTGTTCAGGAGAGTTACAAAATGAAAAAGAAGTTTATAATCAAGAAGAACAAAAAAGGTTGAATCAGGCCAAACAAAGTGAAGAGACTGTTTTTATCAGAACTGAGGCTGATATTGCTAAATTGAAGGAAATAAATACAAAAACTACAAAAACTTGGCATTTTAAAGTTAAAAATGCGCGTGATGTTTCCTGGGCTTCATCGGCGGCGTTTATTTTAGATGGAGCGAGAATTAACCTGCCAAGTGGTAAAAAATCCTTAGCACTATCTGTGTATCCAGAAGAAAGTGCAGGTAATGAGGCATGGGGACGTTCGACTGAATTTGTGAAAAATTCAATTGAAAATTATTCTAAAAGATGGTTTGAATATACCTATCCGGTTGCCACAAATGTTGCAGGAAATGAAGGTGGAATGGAATATCCTGGAATTGTATTTTGTAGTTGGAAATCAAAAGGAGAACGTTTGTGGGGAGTTACCGATCATGAATTTGGTCACAATTGGTTTCCTATGATTGTTGGGTCTAACGAGAGATTATATGGATGGATGGATGAAGGTTTTAATACTTTTATTAATTCATTAAGTTCGGTGGATTTTAACAAGGGTGAATTTAAAGAAGAAGCTGAAGATTTACACCGTACCCAAGCCAGGTACACAAATCCTAACCTTGAGCCGATGATGAGTACTCCTGATAATATGAAAGAAGCAAATATTGGGACGCTTTGTTATGCAAAACCAAGTGCAGGTTTGGTAATGCTAAGGGAACAAATATTGGGTGAGGAAAGATTTGATAATGCATTTAGAACTTATATTGAGCGTTGGGCTTTTAAACATCCCGCTCCTGATGACTTTTTTAGAACAATGGAAAATGTAGCGGGTGAAGATTTGGGATGGTTTTGGAGAGGTTGGTTTCATTACAACTGGAGATTAGATCAGGGAATAAATTCAGTAAAGTATGTTAAAAACGATCCTAAAAAAGGCGCTATTATTTCAATAAAGAATTTTGAAAAAATGGCTATGCCGGTTATAATGGACATAAAAACAAAAAGTGGTAAAGTTGAAAGAGTAAAATTACCTGTTGAAATTTGGCAGAGAAATGTGGATTGGTCTTTTAGATTCAATTCAACAGAAGAAATCGAAAGTATCATATTGGATCCGGATCATGTGTTTCCGGATAGCAACGAGGGAAATAATGTTTGGACTTCTGAAAAAGGGTTAATCGAAAAGGATATTATTTTGGATGATTATTTGGGAGTTTATTCTAATCCAAAGGTCCCAATAAAGATAACTGTATCGGAAAAGAATACACTGTTAAATGTCGATATTCCTAATTATACAAAATTTGCTGTTGAATCAGTAGGTAAAGACTTATTTGAATCGAAACGGGCAGGTTTGAAATTTCAGTTTAATGAGAGTAGAACAGAAATGGAAATGCAGGTTAATGATGGTCAGAAAATCTTGTTCACTAAAGAGCAGTAGATAAAAAAACCTGGTAGGCCGGTACTTGAATCAAATCAGGTACCGGTCTTTTTTTATAGCTAATCCTATTTATACTTGGTTAGTGCTTGTTGGGAATAATTCAATTTAAATAAAAAAAACGCTTGTTTGCTGCACTCAAAAAAATGTAATTTTATCCCATCTAAATAATAATCGTTTTTATTGATATAAATTTTCTTTGTATTGTTCTCCTACAACACAAAGGGTTCATATAAATAACTTTCAAAATAACCAATTTGGACAAAAAAATAATAATTGCTATTGATGGTTTTTCTTCCACAGGCAAAAGTACATTGGCAAAACAACTCGCCAGAGAATTAGGTTACGTGTATGTTGATACAGGCGCGATGTATCGTACCATTGCATTGTACTCCATGAGAAATGGATTTGTTGGTGATGGTTTTTTGGACACTCAAAAACTAATTGATTCTCTGTCAAAAATTCGTTTAGAGTTTAAATTTAATTCTGAATTGGGTTATGCTGAGATCTATCTTAATGGCGAAAATGTTGAAAGAGAAATCAGGACAATTGAGGTTTCAGGAAATGTAAGTAAGGTTGCTGCAATCCCCGAAGTCCGTGCAAAATTAGTTGAGCAGCAACAATTGATGGGGAAGGATAAAGGTATTGTAATGGATGGTAGGGATATTGGGACCGTGGTTTTTCCAGAGGCGGAACTTAAAATATTCATGACTGCAAGTCCAGAAACTAGGGCGAAAAGACGATATGATGAATTAATCCAAAAAGGTGATGTGGTCACATTTGATGAGGTACTTAAAAATGTCGAAGAAAGAGATTATATTGATACACACAGAAGTAATTCTCCATTGGTTAAAGCAATAGACGCTGTAGAATTGGATAATTCAAATCTAGACAGAGAAGAGCAATTTCAAATTGTCCTCAGATTGGTTAAGCTACATTTATAGTTAATTATTTTTTTAAAGCACTGATAGTTAGTGATTTATAGGGCTTTATCAAATTGCCTTGGTTTGCTTTTTCAATACTAATAAGAAAAACTAAATTGCAAAATTAGGGGTGTTTTCCCATCCTTTTGTTAAATAATTGATTTGTAATTGATTATCTATTGTTATTTGTTTGTGTATGAAATAAAAAAGAATTACTTTTGCCCACCTTTTAGTGGTTAAGAGTTTCTATTAGGTATCAATTAATTATACAAACAACTTCTGCTGTTTTCTATCACATTTTGAAACTCGAGAGGATACAGAATACAAATTATTTATCAGCATGTCTGAACAATTAAAATCACAAGAAGAGTTTTTAGCAAATTTTAACTGGCACAATTTCGAAGAAGGTATTGATGCAGTTGATGAGAAAAACTTACAAGAATTCGAAGAATTAGTATCAAAAACTTTCATCTCTACAGATCAGGAAGAAGTAGTTGAAGGAGTTGTTGTAAGAATTACAGATAGAGACGTTATCGTTGATATCAATGCTAAATCTGAAGGTGTTATCTCTTTAAACGAATTCCGTTACAACCCAAATTTAAAAGTTGGTGACAAAGTAGAAGTATTAATTGATATCCGTGAAGACAAAACAGGACAATTAGTATTATCTCACAGAAAAGCACGTACAATCAAATCTTGGGATAGAGTTATCGCTGCTCACGAAACGGGAGAAATCGTTAATGGTTTTGTAAAATGCAGAACTAAAGGTGGTATGATCGTTGACGTTTTCGGAATTGAAGCGTTCTTACCAGGATCTCAAATTGATGTTAAACCAATTAGAGATTACGATGTTTATGTAAACAAAACAATGGAATTCAAAGTGGTAAAAATCAACCACGAATTCAAAAACGTTGTTGTATCTCATAAAGCGCTTATTGAGGCTGATATTGAAGTACAGAAAAAAGAAATCATCGGTCAATTACAAAAAGGACAAGTATTAGAAGGTGTTGTTAAAAACATCACTTCTTACGGTGTATTCATTGACTTAGGAGGTGTTGACGGATTAATCCACATCACTGACCTTTCTTGGTCAAGAATCAATCACCCATCTGAAGTTCTTGAATTAGACCAAAAACTAAACGTTGTAATCCTTGATTTCGATGATGAGAAAACAAGAATTCAATTAGGATTGAAACAATTAAACGCTCACCCTTGGGATGCTTTAGACGCTAACTTAACTGTTGGTGATAAAGTAAAAGGTAAAGTAGTTGTAATCGCTGATTACGGTGCATTTATCGAGGTTGCTGAAGGTGTTGAAGGTTTGATCCACGTTTCTGAAATGTCATGGTCTACTCACTTACGTTCTGCTCAGGATTTCGTAAAAGTAGGAGATGTTGTTGAAGCTGTTATCTTGACTTTAGATAGAGAAGATCGTAAAATGTCTTTAGGTATCAAACAATTAACTCAAGACCCATGGACCGATATCACTTCTAAATACCCAGTAGGTTCTAAACATACAGGTATCGTTAGAAACTTTACAAACTTTGGAATTTTCGTAGAATTAGAAGAAGGTATCGACGGATTAATCTATATCTCAGACCTTTCATGGACTAAGAAAATCAAACATCCATCTGAATTTGTAAATGTAGGTGAGAAGTTAGATGTAGTTGTATTAGAGTTAGATGTTGAAGGACGTAAATTATCTTTAGGACACAAACAAACAACAGCTAATCCGTGGGATCAATACGAAGAGTCTTTCGCTGTTGGAACTGTTCACACAGGTGAAATTTCTGAAATCGTTGATAAAGGAGCTACAGTAGAATTTGGAGATGATATCGTTGCTTTCATTCCTAGTCGTCACCTTGAAAAAGAAGACGGTAAGAAATTGAAAAAAGGTGAATCTGCTGATTTCAAAGTAATCGAATTCAATAAAGAATTCAAAAGAGTCGTAGCTTCTCATACTGCTATCTTCCGTGAAGAAGAAGAGAAAAACGTGAAAGCTGCTGCTGAAAACACTGCTGCTGCTTCTACTAATGCACCTGCTGCAACTTTAGGAGATAACAATGATGTGTTAGCTGCTTTGAAAGCTAAAATGGAAAAATCTGAGAAAAAATAATTCTCTGATTTCTTAAAAATAGAAGCCTCGCATTTTGCGGGGCTTTTTTTATGGCCCTTTTGGCTATAAAATGATTTTATCTCGATAAAAGGTTTTATGGGGTATTCCTCATTTTTTTTTAAAATTTTGAAATTAGCTAAGCACTTCTTAATACTTGCTTGAAAAAGAAAAGTCCCAAGTCTATAAGTATAGAATTGGGACTTTATATTTGTGTGAATTTATGGTTTATCTTAAACTCGCTCCAAGTTCTGTTTCGAAGTTTTGTTGCAGTTTTGACATTATTTTGTCTATCTGAGAGTCTGTAAGTGTTTTTGAATCATCCTGAAGAGTAAAACTCAACGCATAGGATTTTTTACCTTCCGGTAAATTTTGACCCTGATATACATCAAATAAATTAATGTTTTTCAATAGATTTTTCTCGGTTTTGGATGCTACAGAATAGATGTTTTCGTAAGAAATATTTTCATCTAATAGTAAAGCCAAGTCCCTTCTTACCTCTGGATATTTTGCTATTTCTTTATATTTCATTTTGTTAGGTAAGGCTTTTAAAACGGCCTCCCAATTAAAGTCGGCAAACATTACTTCCTGTTTAATTCCAAAATGTTTTAAAATTGATTTTTTTACTACTCCAAATTCTACCAAGGTATTGTGGCCTGAATTAATGGTAATTCCTTCGGAAAAAATATCATTTTTGCAAGGGTTATTGGTGGTTTTAATTACACCTAACCTTGATAGGATAGCTTCAATATATCCCTTAAATAAAAAGAAATCAGTTGGTTTTTGTGTATTGGTCCAGGATTCTTCATTTCGGTTACCTGTAAGGAATAAAGATAGGTGCTTGTGCTCTTCTATTCCCGATAATAATTTGTGATAGGATTTTCCAAATTCATATAATTTTAAATCGGAATTTTTTCGGTTAATGTTATATGAAAGAACTTCCAAGCCCGAAAAAAGTAAAGATTGACGCATAACGGCCAAATCGCTACTCAGGGGATTTATTATATTTACATTGTGTTCGCTTTTTATCTGCTCAGAAAGTTGAACATAAGTTGAGGTGGTCAACGAATTGTTCATCATCTCGTGAAATCCCTGAGAGTTTAATTGATTGCTAACAATATTTTGAATTTTATAATCCTCGTTTCTCGGAGCATTAAAAGTGGTAGCATTAAATTTTTTAGAAAAGTTAATTTTATTGTATCCGTATACTCTAAGTATTTCTTCTATTACGTCAATTTCTCTCTGGACATCCACGCGGTAGGCCGGAATTGTTAAGCCTAAACCTGCTTCAGATACGCTGTTTACTTTTATATCAAGTGAAACTAAGATTTGTTTGATAGTGTCTTTTGGTATTTCCTGTCCGATTATTTTAGCAACATTGGCAAAGTTTAAAAAAACTGAAAAGTCTTCAATTTTTTTATTGTTGATATCTATTATTTCAGATGTAATATCTCCTCCAGCAACTTCTTTAATAAGTAAAGCAGCACGTTTTAGAGCGTATTCAGTGATTGCTGGGTCAATTCCTCTTTCGAATCTAAATGAAGCATCAGTGCTCAATTGATGTCTTTTAGCTGTTTTACGTATACTTACAGGGTTGAAATAAGCGCTTTCTAAGAATATCGAAGTGGTGTTATCGGTTACTCCCGAATTTTGACCACCAAAAACACCTGCTATACATAGTGGCCCTTTTTCGTCGCAAATCATCAGATCCTCTTCATGTAAAGTTCTTTCAACGTCGTCCAAAGTTGTGAATTTTGTTCCGTTAGGAAGGGTTTTGACAAGAATCTTTCCGTTTATTTTAGCAGCGTCAAAAGCGTGTAATGGCTGGCCTAAGTCATGTAAAACATAATTGGTGACATCTACAACATTGTTTTTTGGATTTAATCCAATAGCTTTTAACCTGTTTTGTAACCAATCCGGTGATGGTTTTACTGTGATTCCTGAGATTGTCAAACCGCAATAACGTGGTGCCAAAAATGAATCTTCAACGTTTACATCAATTCTTAGAGTTCTCATGTCGACTCTAAAGTTGCTTACAGGAGGTGTTATTAATTCGGTATTAATTCCGTTTTGAAGTAAACCAGCTCTTAGATCTCGGGCAGTTCCCAAATGGCTCATGGCGTCTGCACGGTTAGGTGTTAGTCCGATTTCAAAAACTTCATCATTTTCTATTTTAAAGACCTCGGCTGCCTTTGTACCAGGCACCAGTGAATTATCTAAAACCATGATGCCATCGTGGCTTGTTCCTAATCCTATTTCATCCTCAGCACAGATCATACCATGGCTTTCCTGACCTCGTATCTTTCCTTTTTTTATTGTAAAAGAATTTCCTTCTTTGTCATATAATTCTGTTCCAATGGTAGCCACAGGAACTTTTTGGCCGGCTTCTACATTGGAGGCTCCACAAACAATTTGAACAGGAGTTTCGTCCCCTAAATCAACAGTAGTTATTTTTAGTCTGTCGGCGTCAGGATGTGGTACGCATGTAAGAACATGTCCTACAACAATCCCCTCCAGACCTCCTTTTACAGATTGATATTTTTCGACTCCTTCTACCTCAAGTCCTAAATCTGTAAGTAAAGCAGCAACTTGTTCTGAATTCCAGTCTGTTTTAATGAATTGTTTTAACCAGTTGTAAGATATTTTCATCTGAATATTTTAATAAGGATGCAAATATAAGGATTGCGAATTGGAGAAAGAAACAAATTTTTTGTTTTTTGGATATATGTTTTCCTACTTATGCTTCCCTTAATTAGTTTACTTTTTGGTTATTAAAAATCAGTTTATAAAGGATTTAGTCCTTTTAAAAAAATGGATTTTTCAACTGATATAATTCCAAATATTTTTCTTTTTGGTCAGTTCTATGTAAACTGCTTTTAAGATTGCGTTTTCAGGTTTTTGTAAAGGGGCATCTGAATAAAGGATTTTTTGGGCATGGTGCCTGGCCAGAGATAAGATTTCTCGGTCCCGCACAATATCAGCAATTTGAAGATTTAATACTCCGCTTTGCTGGGTTCCCATTAAATTTCCAGGTCCTCTTAGTTTTAAATCTACCTCTGCAATTTCAAAACCGTCATTGGTTCGTACCATCGTTTCCATCCGAGTTTTACTGTCCGTGCTTAATTTGTGACCAGTCATCAGGATGCAATAGCTCTGTTCAGCACCGCGACCTACGCGACCACGCAGTTGATGAAGTTGTGAAAGTCCAAAACGTTCAGCACTTTCTATAATCATTACAGATGCATTTGGAACATTGACTCCAACCTCAATTACTGTTGTGGCTACCATAATGTTCGTTTTTCCTTGGGAAAACCTTTTCATTTCAGCATCTTTTTCCGTTGGTTTCATTTTTCCGTGGACAATAGAGATGGAATAGTTTGGAAGAGGAAAATCGCGGGATATGCTTTCGTAGCCATCCATCAAATCCTTATAATCCATTTTTTCAGATTCCTGAATTAATGGGTAAACTATATATATTTGTCTGCCCAAGGCAATTTCGTCCTTAATGAATTTCCAGACTTTCAAACGGTTACTGTCAAATCGATGAACTGTTTTAATGGGTTTTCTTCCTGGGGGCAATTCGTCAATGACCGATATATCCAAGTCTCCGTATAGACTCATTGCAAGTGTTCTGGGAATTGGTGTTGCGGTCATTACCAAAATATGTGGAGGGATGTTGTTTTTCTTCCATAATTTTGAACGCTGTTCAACTCCAAAGCGATGCTGTTCATCAATGATTGCTAGGCCAAGATTGTTAAAGATTACTTTTTCTTCCAAAAGAGCGTGTGTGCCAATAAGTATTTGTAAAGAACCGCTTTCTAATTCTTCATGTATAATTTTTCTCTCCGCGGTTTTTGTCGACCCAGTCAGTATTTTAATGCTGATATTTAATTTTTCAGCAAGTTCGAGAAGGCCTATGTAGTGTTGAGTTGCTAAAATTTCTGTCGGGGCCATTAGACAGGCCTGAAAACCGTTATCCAAGGCCAAAAGCATGCTTAAAAAAGCAACAATGGTTTTTCCGGATCCAACATCACCTTGGAGAAGTCTATTCATTTGGGCATTGCTTCCTATGTCTGTTCGAATCTCTTTAATTACCCTTTTTTGGGCGTTAGTTAACTCAAAAGGCAGGTGTTTTTGATAGAAGTTGTTGAAATAGTTGCCAACTATTGTGAATTGATGCCCTTTAATCTTGTGCTTTTGTATGAGGTTTTTCATAATCAGTTGTAACTGGATGAAAAACAATTCTTCAAATTTTAATCTAAACTGAGCTTTTGCTAAGGATTCGCTAGATTTTGGAAAATGAATATTGAATAATGCTTCATTTTTGGGTATTAACTTCAGTTCATCAATGAGGTAATCGGGTAAAGTTTCTGAAAATAAGCCTCGAGTTTCCAAAAATAGTTGCTGTATCATTTTGTTGATAGTTCTGTTGGAAACACCTCTATTGGTTAAGGTTTCGGTAGATGGGTATACTGGTTGCATAGCGGACCGCAGGCTTGTTTGGTGCTCGGTCAAAAGTTCCATTTCGGGATGAGCCATGTTATAGGTCCCGCTGAAAGAGGTGCATTTTCCGAAAATGACCATTATTTCATTAAGTTTTAATGATTCTCTAATCCATTTGTGTCCCTGGAACCAAACTAATTCCATTTGACCGGTGTCATCTACAAAGGTGGCAACAAGTCTTTTTTTTCCTTTTGCAAATTCAACTGTTTTGATATTGATTATTTTTCCTATTATCTGGACTTCTGCGACATTATTTTGCAGTTCATTTATTTTATAATATCGGGTTCTGTCTATATAACGATTAGGATAAAAATTTAATAAATCGACATATTTGTGAATACCTAACTCCTTGCGCAGCAGTTCGCCTCTGTTGGGACCAACACCTTTTAAATATTCAATAGGAGTAAGTAGGAGATTATTAAAAGACATTTAAGGATCTTAGGGTTTTGTTTTTGGTTGCTTTTTGATAAAATAGTTAATTTGAAAAAACGAAGATAGTTTTTAATTGGGAATATTAAAAAAATGAGTGCATTGAATAAAAAGGTGTATTAGGTTGATAAGAGGGTAGCTGTGTATTTTTGTCATTAGTATTAAGGATAGTGGTGCTTTTAAATTCTATTATTGTAATAAATGATCTTTATTTTAAAGAGGGGAAAGGTATTTTTATTGCAACCCGCACGCTTCCAATCACTTGCAAAATACTTTAGAAATAACCTTAAA
>CAZTLN010000005.1:0-92044 GCA_964614445.1 uncultured Flavobacterium sp.
TGCCTCTTCATAAAAATACCCTATTTTCCAATTACCCGTTAGAAGTGTTTGTATAAAATCTGCAGGAGCATGATTATTATCTGAACAGTGACCCAAGGCCTCCATAACACGATCTTCAAGCTGACTGTTATCAGAAATAGTTGTCACTTGATTGTTTTCATCTTTTACAGTTAAAGGATACTCAAGCGAAATCAATTGGGTTCCTGATAAAGAATGTATGAAATTATAAAGAGATTTATTATCCAATAAATTTACGGAACTCCCTAATTGCTTATAACTATCATAGATATTTATCTTCAGAGGAAAATTAAAACTCAGACAATTTAACTGCAAAAAGTCATCTTTATGCCCTGCGCAATAATTGAGCTCATTAAATAAATCCGTTTGATTAGAAATTATTTTTTCCGAATAGTCGCTATAAATGATTGTAATAGGAAACTGAAAATGGACTATATCATCATCCCACATATTCATGTTCTTGATATTGGCCACTACTTGAAAATCAGATTTTGTTTTTAATGTAATCTTGGTAGAATTAACTATAAGACTATAGGGAAACTTAACCCTAAAACATCTTGCACCATCTACCACATCATCTTGTGTGGTATTTTCCATGGCCATTCGCTCCAAATAAGCAGTAAGTGGAGTTGTCTTCAAAATAGTTTCTTGGGTATTGTATACCTCTTGTGTAATTTCACTCTGACATGAAAACAAAAAAATCGAAACAATTGCAGAATAACAGACCCAAAAATTTCTAAATTTCAACATTGTACTTTTTTATCAAAAATAACATTTTTTTTAATTGCAGCTTCTCTTTTACATTCTTAAACACAACAGCAAAAGTTGCATCAACAAAAAGTATCCATAAGAGTCCAAATCACTTTTTTTCGATACAATAGTCCTACAAAAAACTCGTTTAAAAGGTTTGAACTTTGTCAACAGTAATAAAACAATTAAAGTTGTTTTTACCCTACTGCAATCAAAAATAAATATATTTGCCTCAAACAACCCCACTAAAATAAATGCAAAACAATTCAACATCAGGCGTTTGTGACGAATTGATTTTTTCGTCATTTTTTAAAACTCACATAAAACAACTGCGGAATTTTCTATACTACAAGTTTGGCAATAAAGAACAGGCTGAAGATATCGCTCAGGACGCCTTTATCAAACTATGGCAAAACTGCAGTTCCGTGCCTGTAGAGAAAGCAAAATCCTTCGTTTACACCATTGCAAACAACAGCTCATTAAATCAGGTAGCACACCAAAAGGTGGTATTGAAGTACGAAAAAAACTTTTCCGGCCCCGACCAAACCAATCAAAATCCGGAATATTTGCTGGAAGAAAAACAATTCGAAAACAAACTCTTACTCGCCATTGAGTCTTTAAATGAAAAACAAAGAACAGCTTTTTTGATGCATCGAATTGACGGAAAAAAATATGCAGAAATCGCAGAAACCCTTGGTATTAGTGTGAAGGCCGTTGAAAAACGAATCCATCTGGCACTAATAAGTTTAAGAGAACATATTGATATATAAAAAAGTAGGGTGAATACATTTTTAACTGTTAAATAAAAACAACAGCAGTGCTATGAAAAAAAATTACTTTTTAGCCAAATGGCTCAACAATGAACTTTCAGATGAGGAATTGGCCGAATTCGTCTCAAGTCCGGATTTTGAAAAATACCAAAAAATAAAAAAATACACTGAAGCACTTGAGGTGGGCGAAATAGACGAATCAGCAATGCTTCAAAATATTCTTCACCAGAAAAAATCTACTCCAAAAGTAATTTCTTTATATAAAAAATGGGCAATGCGTGTGGCAGCAATATTGGTTTTAGCTCTTGGAATTTCGATGGCTTTTGAATTTCTTCAACCAAAAAAACAAATTGCCGAATTCGGAAATACTGTCGCTTGTACTCTGCCAGACAACTCTCAGGTAATACTTAATGCCGGTTCGGAAATAAAATATAAAAAATGGAAATGGGACACCAATCGAAATATTGATTTAAAAGGAGAAGCGTATTTCAAAGTTGCCAAAGGTCGTCGCTTTGAAGTAACTACTAACCTGGGAAAAGTTGCCGTCCTTGGAACACAGTTCAATGTAAAATCTCGAAAAAACAGGTTCGACGTGAGCTGTTACGAAGGAAGAGTCAAAGTAAATTATCGCGACATGCAAATTATTTTAACTCATGGCCAAAGTGTCACTTTTGAAAATGGCACACAAACCAATAACCTAATAAAGGTACAGGAACCGGAATGGATTAATCAGCAATTGGCATTTAATAAAGAAAATATCCAAAATTTATTGGAAGAAGTCCAAAGACAATACAATATCAATATTGAATTAAAAACAAAAGACACTAACGCGTTGTTTACGGGAAAATTACCTGCTAAAAATCTGGATCAGGCCCTTCAAATCATAGGAACTACATATAATTTAAAAGCAACCAAAGTTTCAGAAAATAAGATTATCTTCGAAGAAAAGTAAATGCTGTTTCGTAAACAAATAGTCTTTCTCTTATTTCTTTTTGCTGTTTGCCTGAAAAGTTTTTCTCAGGAGAGCGGCAAATTGACCCTACTTAAGACCATCTTGTTTGAAATCGAAACCCTGCATCAAGTCACTTTTAATTATACAGATGAAAATGTAAATTTTGTCAAAATAATCCCTCCTGACAAAAATCTTTCCCTTCAAGTAAAATTAAATTATATCGAAAAAAATACGAATCTATCTTTTGAAAATATTGACGACACTTTCATTAATATTTTTAAGAAAAAGCCATCAGACCCGATAAAAATTTGCGGTTATGTGTTGTCGAATTTAGATTTCAAACCAATTAAAAATGTCAATATCCAATACCAGGATGTAAGGGTGGTGACCAACGGCCAAGGATATTTCGAATTCAGAAAAAAACAAAAAAATGATTTTCTCATTAGCCATATCGGATACGAATCGCAAAAGGTAATTCTCCCACAAAGAGCAGAAGGTTCCTGTTTAAAAATCATACTGGAAGCTGAAATCACAGCACTTGCCGAAATTAAAACCGTTCCAGTGCTTGCCTCCGGTATAACGAAAAAAAATGATGGTTCATTTGAAATAAAACCAAAAAAATTCGGAATTCTGCCGGGACTTATTGAACCAGATGTTCTGCAAACCATGCAGCAAATACCGGGAATAAACAGCTTAGACGAAAGTGTTGCCAGTATAAATGTTCGAGGTGGTACACACGATCAAAATCTTTTCCTGTGGAATGGGATCAGAATGTACCAGACCGGACATTTTTTTGGTTTAATATCGGTTTTCAATCCGAATTTGGCACATACAATTTCCATATACAAAAATGGAAGTTCGGCATTTTATGGCGAAAGCGTATCCAGTGTCGTGGATATTTCCTCTAATCCCACATCCTTTGAAAACAACTCCAATAGTGCCGGATTTAATATGATCAATGCAGATGTATTATTAAGACACAAGCTGTCAAAAAAAAGTTTCATTGAAATATCCTCGCGAAAATCTATAACGGATTACCTGCAAACACCTACATACAATGAATATTATAACAAGGCTTTTCAAAATACAACCATAACCGACTTCGCTCAGACACAAAACACCGAATATTCCAGTACAAAAAAATTTAGCTTTTATGACGCCACTTTCAAATACGTGCAAAACATAGGTAAAAAAGACCAACTTATCATGGATCTAATAACAATTAGCGATAATCTTAATGTGGAGCAAAAAGCATTGGGTAACGAAGCTTCTCGCTCTGAAGTGGACGTTTTGCAGCAAAAAAATTTTGGAGCCAATTTATCCTGGAATCGGCAATGGAATAAAATTAATGCTACCAAAATAAATATCCATTCCTCATCATACGAACTGCTTGCAGACAAAAAAACGACAGTCGGCGACCAAATAATAATTCAGAAAAACACAGTCTTAGACAATGGAATTTCTATTGAAAATAACCACAGAGTCAGTCCAAAATTCATATTTAACAATGGATACCAATGGAACGAAATAGGAATTCTAAACTTAGACAAAGTCAATACACCCCAATATTACCGCAAACTGAAAGAGGTTTTAAAAACCCATGCCGTGATACTGGAAGGAAAATATAACGATAGCTTGTCAAACATCCATTGCAGCACTGGAGTCCGAATTAATTATGTAGAAAAATTCCAAAAAACAATTGTTGAACCACGCATACAATTAAACATCGCTTTAAAATCTAATTTCAGTTTAGGCCTTTTAGGGGAACTAAAAAGCCAGAATAGCCATCAGAGTATTGAACTGCAGCAGGATTATTTTGGAATTGAAAAAAGGCATTGGATATTATCAAACGACTCCACAATTCCAATCCAAAAAAGTAAACAAGCCTCCCTTAATCTTACTTACAATAAAAACAACTGGTTTATTAGTTTAGAAAATTTCTACAAAAAAGTTGCGGGAATTACCAGTTCCAGTCAGGGATTTCAAAACCAATTGGAATTTGAAAAAATCAACGGGGATTATGAAGTGTTGGGAACAGAAGTACTAATCCAAAAAAAAATCAATCGATTCATGACCTGGCTAAGCTATGCGTACAACGACAATAATTATCATTTCCCAACCTATGAATACCCCACTTTCCCAAACAACTTTGAAATGGATCACAATTTTACCTGGGCAGGAATGTATGAAAAAGCCGGTTTTAAAATTGCTCTTGGAGCCAAGTGGTCTTCTGGAAGGCCCACCACTACCCCAATTAACACAGATATAAACCCTGACAATCCTGCTATTATCTATAATAAACCAAATAACAGTGAATTAGGTTCTTTCTTCCAAATTAATCTCTCCTCAACATACAAATGGAAAAGTGCTGACGGCATTGTATACAATATTGGCCTTTCAGTATTGAACCTTTTAAACAGGAAAAACAATATCAATGAATATTATCGTATCAGTTCCCAAAATAATGTTATCGAGGACATAAAAACTTTTGCTGTGCAGAGAACACCCAACATAAATTTCAGAATAAACCTATAGCAAAGAAGGTAATGAAATATCAAACCCAAAATCATAATTCTTAAATTTAGCTTAAAATCAAAAAATAAAGAAGGGTTATAAGCGTTTTATTTGTTTCTTAGTTATAACAAATAAAACATTAATAGAAATGACTAGAAAAGAATTTTTTGCAAAAGTTGGTTTTGGTGCTGCCACAGCCTTATTACCAGCCTGCGTAGCCGGATTGTCGGCGAGTTGTACCAGTGACAGTAGTAGTTCAGGCTCCTCAGGAAATGTAGATTTTACCCTCGATATATCGAGCGGATCTTTAGCTACTGATGGTGGTTTTTTGGTTAGCAATAAAATTGTTGTTGCCCGTGTCAATGCCACAACTTTCCTAGCGGTATCAGCAGCTTGTACTCATGAAGGTACCAATGTAAATTTTGTGAGTTCAAGCAATACTTTTCATTGCCCAAACCACGGGGCCAATTTCAGCAGTACAGGGGTTCATCTTAACGGACCCGGCTCAGGAAATCTAAAGCAATATAATGTAATGTTATCCGGAAATTCACTTCGTGTATATTCCTAATAAAAAAAAGTCGCAAAAACCATAAAATGAATAAGAAAATAATTTTCCTAATAATTGCTTTTTTTATTGCGGGAATTGGAAGCTACTATTATCTCATGCATGGTGGCGCGAGAGATTTAAGTAACGAAGAAACAGCATATACAACCAATGCAATAGATATAATTGAAGAATTCAAAGCTGACTTAGATAACGCAAATAATAAATATTTAGAAAAACCCGTTGCAGTTTCGGGAACCATAACCAGCATTCAAGACTCAATAATAAGTTTAAATCGCAACATTATTTGCCTGCTAAAGAATCCGGATGTTAAAACCGAAATAAACCAAGATGTCATCATCAAGGGAAGAGTTATAGGTTACGACGATTTATTGGAAGAATTAAAGCTTGACCAATGTTTTTTAATTAATAATTGAATTTATGAAAATCAAAAATATTTTTGTTTGCTCTCTAATCTTTTTTGGCAGTCAATCAATATTGGCTCAGGATGATTTATTGAATGAATTAGATGTAGCTCCCGCAAAAAAAGAAAGGGTTACTGCAACCTTCAAGGCTTTGCAAATTGCCAATTTGCAATCGACTAAATTACCTGCAAAAGGAGAATTCTACCTCTTGGTATCACACCGATTTGGTGACCTTACCTATGGAATTCAAAACTTTTTTGGTCTAGATTATGCCAATACAAAAATTTCTGGAATTTATGGTATTGACGATTGGTTATCCATTGGTCTTTCCCGACATACCTTTCAAAAAGATTACGAAACTGCTATAAAATACCGCATAGCTAATCAAATTGAGGGAGGTTTTCCGGTAACTATTGCCGGATATAACACTTTTGATATCAATACCGAACTGAAAAAAGCTGACTACCCTTCATTGCAATTTTCAAATCGATTAGCATATTCTGCTCAAATATTGATATCCCGAAAAATGTCAGAGTCCTTATCGCTGGAATTGGCACCAATTTTTATCCACAAAAACTTATACAATGATCTTACTGAAAAACCAGATCTAATTTTATTGGGATGTGGAGCCCGTTATAAACTATCAAAAAGACTCAGTTTGAATTTGGAATACGATGCTCGGTTTAATGCAATGGAATCAAGTCCCTATCAAAATCCTGTGACGGCAGGTCTAGATATAGAAACTGGTGGTCATATTTTTCAATTGGTATTTTCTAACAGCCAGGCTATGAATGATGTTTCGGTATTTTCAAACTCCACCGGCAACGGTAGTAAGGGTATATTTTTTGGATTTAATATGTATCGGGTTTTTTAAACAACCTCAAATAAAAAATTATGAAAAAAGCAATATGGATTTCGCTGCTACTTTTTGGTATCCTTATAGAAGCCTGCGATACAAATACCTACAGTGAAATTGAACAGGATACGACTTCAAACACCGACAACGGAACAGGAAACAATACAGATAATGGCACGAATACTGACACAGGTACCGGCACTGCAAAAATAACTTATACAAATGACATCCAGTCAATAATTAATGCAAACTGTACCAGTTGTCATAACAGTAGCATGGAATCCCCTTCATTGACAACATACACCCAGGTAAAAAACGCAACCAGTAGTGGCAAATTATTGTGTACTATACAAGCCAGTGGATGCAAGGTAATGCCTCCTTCAGGCAAAATGTCACAAGCCAACATTGATCTAATTTTACTCTGGAAATCCCAAGGTTATTTACAATAAATAATTATGAAAAAAATAGTTTTAATATTCGGTTTTCTTCAAATAGTAAATTTTGGGTATTCCCAAAAAATGATAACCCGTACAGGGAAAATTACTTTTGAGGCTTCTATGCCTGCCTTCGAAGAAATTAAAGGCACAACCTCTAGCTCGTCGTGTATCCTAGATCAATCGACCGGCGATTTCGTTGTCTTGGCACTCGTAAAATCATTTAAATTTAAATCTCCCCTGATGGAAGAACATTTTAATGAAAATTACATGGAATCCAATACTTTTCCGAAGGCAACTTTTAAAGGTAAAATCCAAAATTTTGACCCCTCAAAATTATCAGTTAACAAATCCGGTTATGACCTGCAGGGAGAGCTAACGATTCATGGGGTAACCAACAAGATAAATACCAAAATAAATTTGGCTTTGGTTTCCGGAAAAATTATTGCTACTTCAAACTTTGATATAAAACCTCAGGACTACAAAATTGACATACCCAGTTTGGTCAAAGACAAAATCGCTAAGAACGTAAATACCACAATTAATTTTACACTGGAAGCACAGTGATTTTTGATCAAAACTAAAAAAAGGCTCTCAAAATATTTTTGAGAGCCTTTTTGTTATTATAAACTGTTATTACAATTACATCCTTTCAGGTACATTAATCCCTAATAAACCAAAGGCAGCCGCAATGGTATCTGCCACCTTTTTAGAAAGCTGCACACGGAATATTTTTAATTCCAATTGCTCTTCTCCTAAGATAGAAACTGCCTGATAAAAAGAATTGTATTCTTTAACTAAATCATAGGTATAATTAGCTATTAATGCCGGACTGTGATTTTGAGCAGCATTCTGAATTACCTCAGGAAAAAGCTCCAATTGCTTCAACAATTCTTTTTCTTTTTCGTGCAAACTAATAGTACCTACCGGATTTGAAAAATCAAAATCGGCTTTGCGCAAAATCGATTGGATTCTCGCATAGGTGTATTGAATAAAAGGTCCAGTATTTCCTGCAAAATCTACAGATTCTTCAGGATTAAAAAGGATTCGTTTTTTAGGATCAACCTTCAAAATATAATATTTCAATGCACCTAATCCTATAATTTGATAAAGCCGAGCCTTTTCCTCATCTGAGTAACCGTCTAATTTTCCTAATTCCTCCGATATTTTTTGAGCGGTAGCTGTCATTTCCTGCATCAGGTCATCCGCATCGACTACAGTTCCTTCTCTGGATTTCATTTTTCCCGAAGGCAAATCAACCATACCATACGACAGGTGATATAAGCTGGAAGCCCAATCAAAGCCTAATTTTTTAAGAATAAGGAATAATACTTTAAAATGGTAATCCTGTTCATTCCCCACTGTATAAACCATCCCTCCTACATCTGGATAGTCTTTAACACGCTGGATAGCCGTACCAATATCCTGAGTCATATATACCGCTGTGCCGTCTGAACGCAAAACAATTTTTCTATCCAATCCATCTTCGGTCAAATCAATCCATACCGAACCATCAGGATCCTTCTCAAAAATACCTTTCTCCAATCCCATCTGAACAACATCCTTACCTAAAAGATAAGTATTGCTTTCATAATAGTAACTATCAAAATCAACTCCTAAATTTTTGTAGGTAGTTGCAAAACCATCATATACCCATTGGTTCATCTTTTTCCACAAGGCCACAACCTGAGCATCTCCAGCTTCCCATTTTCGCAGCATTTCCTGTGCTTCCAAAATAATAGCTGCCTGTTTTTTGGCCTCTTCCTCCGTTTTCCCCTGAGCAATTAACTGATTCGTCTCTTCTTTGTAGGCTTTATCAAATTCGACATAATATTTCCCAACCAACTTATCCCCTTTTAATCCGGAACTTTCAGGAGTTTCACCATTTCCATATTTCTGCCAGGCTAACATTGACTTACAGATATGAATTCCCCTGTCATTGATAATTTGAGTTTTGTATACTTTCTTACCTGCAGCCTTTATAATTTCTGCGACAGAATAGCCCAGTAAATTATTACGAACGTGCCCTAGGTGTAGTGGTTTGTTTGTATTTGGCGAAGAGTATTCCACCATTACGGCTTTGTCTCCCACACTTGGTTTTACAAAACCATATTGAAGATTATCCTTAATATCATTGAAGAAATTAATGTAGTGCGCATCCGAAATTACAATATTTAAAAATCCGGAAACTACATTAAACTTCCCAACCTCAGCAACATTTTCGACCAAATAGCTCCCTATTTTATTACCTAATTCTACAGGATTGCTTTTTATTATTTTCAACAGAGGAAAAATTACCATCGTGATGTCTCCTTCAAATTCCTTACGTGTGGCTTGAAATTCAACTTTATCGATTGCCACATCATATAAATCCTGAATTGCTTTTTGGATATGTGGCGTAAGAGTTTGCGATAATGTCATGGTGTGTCTTTGATTTTAAGTGCGCAAAGATAGTTATTAAAAGGCAATTGAAAAATTACAAAACAAGATTATTTGCCTGACAAATTCAGACATCAAACAACCACATCGATTGTAAGACAAAATTTATTTCCCCCATTTAATTATGGCACTTGCCCAGGTAAACCCGCTTCCAAATGCAGCCAATACCACAACATCGCCTTCATTTATTTTCCCCTCCTCCCATGCTTCAGTAAGAGCAATAGGAACTGAAGCCGCAGTAGTGTTACCGTATTTCTGAACATTGTTGTAAACCTGGTCATCTGTTAATCCAAATTTTCTCTGGATATATTGTGAAATTCTCAAATTAGCCTGATGCGGAATTAACATATCGATATCGGATATATTAAGATTATTTGCCTCTAAAGCTTCTTTGATGACTTCTTCAAAACGAACTACTGCATTTTTAAAAACAAATTGTCCGTTCATGTAAGGAAAAAAACTTTCATCATTCGGATCGTTATCCTGTACTATATCAGTAACCCAACGACCTCCCATTCCGGGTGCTTTTAATACCAATTCTTCGGCATGTTGCCCCTCAGAATGCAGATGTGTTGAAAGAATACCAATACTTAGATCTTCCTCCCTACTTAAAACAGCTGCTCCGGCACCATCCCCAAAAATAACCGAAACCGAACGTCCTCGGGTAGTCATGTCAAGTCCAGAAGACTGCACTTCTGACCCTATAACTAGTATATTGCGGTACATTCCTGTTTTAATATATTGATCGGCTACAGACAAGGCATAAACAAAACCCGAACACTGATTTCTGACATCCAGCGCCCCGATGGTTCTCAAACCCAAATCCCGTTGAACCAAAACCCCCGGACCCGGAAAATAATAATCGGGACTAAGGGTCGCAAAAACAATGAAGTCAATATCGTCTTTGGCAACTCCCGAACGTTTAATTGCTATTTCGGCAGCCTTAACTCCCATGGTAGTGGTAGTGTCTTTCTCTTTTTCAATATGCCTGCGCTCTTTAATACCTGTTCTTTCCTGAATCCATTCATCATTGGTGTCGATGATTTTTGACAAATCGTCATTGGTAACCACATTTTCAGGGACATAAAATCCCAGTCCGGAAATTTTAGAATGGTACATAGCTGTGTATTTTAATTGATTAAAGACAAAAACAAATTAAAATCGGTCATCCAAAATACTACTTTTTATGGATAATTTTCAGGAAATGGTCAAATTAACTTCCTGATTCACTTCCAAAGGCGCATCATTTTCAAAAAAGACAACTTTTCTGTCAAAGACTACTTTTATAAGGTAATACCCACCTTTAAAATAAGATTGTTTGACTTTTACCTTCATCAAACCCTCATTGGATAATTTCAATTGATGAGGATACAAAAGTACAATTTCATCCTCTCCCTGGATATCAACAACCTGCGACAACCGCAACTCATTCACCTCACCGAAAAGAGAAGCCACATATTTATTGATGGGATTATAATATAAGCGTTGAGAATCGGCTTTATCAACAATTCTGCCATTTTGCAAAACAATCGTTTCATCGGCAAAGGAAAGCGCATCTGTGCTATCGTGAGTAGCCACTATACAACTTATTCCCTGAGCTTTCAAATAAGCAAATAAATTACGTCTAAGGGCGTTTTTTCTGAAATTATCAAGATGACTGAAGGGTTCATCCAACAATAACACTTCCGGCTCCAACGCTAAAACTCTGGCCAATGCAACTCTTTGTTGTTGCCCTCCGCTAAGGTACTTTGCTTTAACATCTGCAAACTCAGTCATTTCAACTATTTCAAGCAACTCATTAATTCGTTCCTTCTTCTTTTCAGGATAAATATTTGACAAATACTTACCCACATTTTCTGCCACCGTAATATAGGGCATTAAATCAAAATCCTGCGCCAGATATTTCATAAATGGCATTCCCGGAACCAAATTAAAATCAGGCCCCAATACCTGTGTATCATTCCAAAAGATTTGACCCTGATCTAAATTATATAAACCGTAAATCAATTTTAACAAAGTACTCTTACCACATCCACTTTCTCCTATAATCGCTATGTTCTGCCCTTTTTGAGCAGAAAAACTGATGTTTTGAACAACCTTTTTTTCAGTGTAACCGAAAGAGATATTTTGAACCTGAAGCATTTTGTAATTTATTTTTTTGGACTGCAAAGATAAATTTCTTTGACCTAATAAACAGCTAAAATTACAATATATATTAACCAAACCTTAGCCTTATAAGGCTTTTAAAATCATAAAATTTGTCATTAAAATTGTGTAAAATATAACCTAGGATGTTTGCCGGAAGTCAGTCACTTTTCTAATAAAAAAGCCGTCCCAGCACAAAGCGGAACGGCTAAAATTACCCCCAAGATAAAAGATGCTACTTTCCTGCATCGTTTAAAGCATCCTGTTTCATTTTTTCATTAGCTACAATTGCAAATTCAACGCGGCGGTTCAGACTTCTTCCTTCCGGTGTTTCATTGGTAGCAATCGGATCTGCGATACCCATCCCCTTTATGGTAAAACGACTCTCCAAAATACCATTGCTAACCAGGTAATTTTTTACCGAGTTGGCTCTTTCTGTCGAAAGTTGTAGATTGTAATCTACAGGACCGGTATTATCGGTATATCCAAAAATAGTAATATCAGTATCGGGATAGTCCTTAAAAACAGTAACTAACTTATTCAGATTCGATTTTGCCAAAGGTGTCAAAGTCGATTTATTCAATTCAAAATTTACTGAATTTTCATTTAAAACCAATTGAATTCCTTCCCCCACTCGTTGTACTTCAGCACCCGGGATGGCTTCATCAATCTGTCTGGCCTGTTTATCCATTTTATTTCCGATGACACCACCGGCAACTCCACCAACAACTGCCCCGATTACAGCTCCCTGAGCTCCTTTCCCTCCTTTTCCGGCGTTATTACCAAGAATCCCTCCTATTATAGCACCACCTGCTGCACCAATAGCAACTCCTCTTTGTGTATTATTAGTGTTTTTTACCGCATCACAACTAATTGAAATTTGACCCAGACCTAGTGCCATACTCAAAACTAAAATCGAAATATTTTTCATGATTTTTATCTTTAATAATTAATCTGCCTTTTGAAACTGATAAACCACATCTGTTAACTGTCCGCCTATCATTAGCCTATCAATCAGCTGAAACGAGTAATCATTTTGATTTGCCAATTGTAAAACATAACCGTCCCTGACCTTCTTAGCCTTCTCCCCGGCATCAAGAATTTTTAAAATAAATTCTCCTTTCTCATTTACATACCATGTAATTGGCGAACTAAATATTGGACAATCAAACTTGGTTAGCGCCATATTTCCTTTGTTATTGTTTGAAATAAATCGCCAGGTACTGCCTTCAAAGCATTTAGAATCGGCCAACTGAAATGAGTTTACTTTTATATACTGAGATCCGGGATAACTCACGGAACTGATTATCCAATTTCCTTTAATGCCCACCTGACTCTTCCTGTCTAATTTAGTACTTGTGACTGAAGAAGTTTTACAGGATAGCATCAATATACCTAAAAGTGTTAAAAAAAATATATTTTTCATTATTAAAAAATTTATAATTTAAATCTAGTGCCTATCTAAGTTAGGTGAAATCTTGCCAAAACACAAGAATAAAATAACAAATTTTACAGTTGCGACATTTTGTCACCCGAGAGAAACTTGGTATTTTATTTGGTAAGAATTATACACATATTGTAAAACCTTAATAAAAATTCTAAATATGACAACTGGAAAAATTAATGTTTCGGTGGAAAACATTTTCCCTCTGATTAAGAAGTTCTTATACAGCGACCACGAGATTTTTTTACGTGAGCTAATTTCAAACGGAACAGATGCAACATTAAAATTAAAACACCTAACCAATATTGGAGAGGCCAAAGTTGAATATGGCAATCCCATGATTGAGGTAAAAATCGACAAGGAAGGCAAAAAACTACACATCATCGATCAGGGAATTGGTATGACCGCCGATGAAGTAGAAAAATACATCAATCAATTGGCATTTTCCGGTGCCGAAGAATTCCTTGAAAAATACAAAGACACAGCTAAAGATTCGGGAATAATAGGACATTTTGGTCTAGGTTTTTATTCTGCCTTTATGGTAGCTTCTAAAGTTGAAATCATAACTAAATCATACAAAGATGAGCCTGCCGCTCATTGGACATGTGACGGTAGCCCTGAATTTACCCTTGAGCCTGCAGACAAAACAGAACGAGGAACTGAAATAATTTTGCATATCGCAGAGGACTCTTTGGAATTTTTAGAAGAATTCAAAATCAGGGAACTACTTAAAAAATACAATAAGTTTATGCCTGTTCCAATCAAATTTGGAACTAAAAAAGAAAGCCTTCCAAAAGCCGAAGACGCTCCGGAAGATGCAAAACCGAAAGAAATTGAAGTTGATGATATCATCAATAATCCAAATCCGGCCTGGACAAAACAACCTACAGACCTGTCAGATGAAGATTACAAGACTTTCTATCATGAATTGTATCCAATGCAATTTGAAGAGCCTTTATTCCATATTCACCTGAATGTAGATTATCCTTTTAACCTAACAGGAATACTATATTTCCCTAAATTGGGTAGTGATTTACAAATCCAAAAAGATAAAATTCAATTGTACCAAAATCAGGTTTTCGTAACAGATAACGTTGAAGGCATTGTTCCTGAATTCCTGACAATGCTCAAAGGTGTTATCGATTCTCCTGATATTCCTTTGAATGTTTCTCGATCAGGTCTGCAATCAGACGCGGCTGTAAAGAAAATTTCAAACTATATTACCCGTAAAGTAGCTGATAAACTGAAATCACTTTTCAACGAAAACCGTGAGGATTTTGAAAAAAAATGGAATGATATCAAGATTGTACTGGAGTACGGTATGCTTTCTGAAGATAAGTTCTACGAAAAAGCCGGAGCATTTGTTTTATATCCAACAGTTAACAACAAATACTTCACTCTTGATGAACTGAAAGAAAAAATCAAAGACAACCAAACTGACAAAAATGGAAAAATTGTCATCTTGTATGCTGGAAACAAGGAAGCACAACACTCCTACATCGAAATTGCTGAAGAAAAAGGCTATGAAGTTTTGTTATTAGACTCTCCTATTATTTCCCATTTGATTCAAAAACTGGAATCAGACAACAGTGACATAACCTTTGTACGTGTTGATTCTGATCATATTGATAATTTAATCAAGAAAGAAGATGCAGCGATTTCTAAATTGTCAGAAGAAGAACAAAACAATTTAAAAACTGTATTGGAGACTATAGTACCAAAACAAAATTACAGTATCCAAATGGAAGCCATGGATAGTCAGGCAGCTCCATTTATCATAACTCAACCTGAATTCATGCGAAGAATGAAAGAGATGAGTCAGACCGGTGGAGGCGGAATGTTTGGTATGGGCAACATGCCGGAAATGTACAATCTAGTTGTAAATACGAATTCCGACTTGGCATCAACAATATTAAACACCGAAGACAAAACAGCTCAAGAAGGACTAATCAAACAAGCTCTAGATTTAGCCAAATTATCTCAAAACCTTTTGAAAGGGGAAGCCCTAACAGCCTTTGTTAAAAGAAGTTTTGATCTTATCAAATAATTATCATTTTTTGATAAAAATTATTTAAATATTTAGTTGGAAATTAGTTCTACCATAAATAGAAATATCCAAAACCTGCCGATGAACCGGCAGGTTTTTTTTATGCTCACCCTATTAATCAGAAATTCAGCATTTAAACCTTTTTTTTTCAATGCAGTCTTATCAACAATTTTCTCCAAAAAGCTTACTTTGGGCATCTCATTGAAAAATAATATTAGTATCTCCGATTTAAGCAATTAAGATTAATTAAAACTTTTTGTAGTATGAATCGCAATTCTCTTTGGTCCCTGCGCTTGGGTTTTTCCAATAAACAGGCAGCCGCAATTGAAAAAATGGGCCTCTCAAATTTTTTGCAGCAGTCTTTTGAAACAAAATTCGACAAAAATATTCCCGATTTTTTAAAGGAAAGTCCGAAAACCATAGCCGAACTACGGGCAAAAAGAAGAGAAATAAACAATACTGATCCTGAGAAAAAAAAGAAACTTCTCAAACAGGAAAATTCAGTTTCAAACGAAATGAAATCCTGGTGGGTGGATAAAATGATGAATGAAAATTATCCACTTAGAGAAAAAATGACACTCATGCTGCACAATCATTTTGTAGCAACTTTTCAAAAGGTCAAAGTCAATTATTGGATTTTTCAACATAACCAATTACTGCGAAAAAACGCTTTCGGAAACCTAAAAGAACTCACCAAAGCGGTTGTTAAAACAAATGCCATGGTTCGCTATTTGGATAACGTAGACAATAAAAAGGACAAAATCAACGAAAACCTGAGTCGCGAGCTACTTGAATTATTTACTCTGGGAATCGGTAATTATTCAGAAGATGATATTAAAAATGGGGCAAAAGCTTTAGCGGGACTCGGTTTGGGTGAAGAGCAGGCCGTGTACCGAAAATTTATGGAAGACAATTTCGAAATTACATATCTGGGGAAAAAAGGCTTTTTTAAAGCTGATGAGATTGTCGACATTATTTTTGAACAAAAGAATGCTCCTTATCTTTTCACACGAAAAGTATTGGAATGGTTTATTTACGATCAGCCGGAAGAAAAGCTGGTACAACATTATGGTGATTATTTCAGAAAGGTAAAATTTGAAATAAAACCTTTGTTAGTCAAAATATTCACCGAAGAATTTGAAAAAAACAATTCCGGTTCAAAAATTAAAAATCCTCTGGAATACAGCATTCAATTATTTTCGGAATTGCAAATAAGTCCAAAGAGCAACCTGCCTTTAGTTTTCTTTTTAAAAAGCCAGGGCATGGACTTATTCAACCAACCCAATGTAAAGGGCTGGGAAGGAGGAAAATCGTGGTTAACTTCCCAAATCTATTTGCAACGCAATAATATTGCCGATTTGTACTGTAGCGGAAGGGAACCAAATAAAGTTAGGGCTCTGTCCATGGTCAACAGCGATACCATGTCAAAACCTTCTTTTATAAAAATTCCTACTCATCTTGAATGGAAAAAAGGAAGTAATAAACAGATAATCTCAGAACTGTCGGACAGACTTTTGTTCGCTGTAGATAAAGAAACCAATGAAGATTTTGAAGCAATTTTGAAATATGATTTTGATCCCAATGCACCAAATGCTGAGCAGGCGGTATTGCGACTCTTTAACGCAATGGTCAAGCTTCCTGAATTTCAATTAATTTAATATCCAATCGTTTTAAAACTATTTAAAGATGAACAGAAGAAATTTTTTAGCGCTGACCGGAACTTTTACTGGAGGATCTTTACTGCTCCCGAATTTCCTATATTCGTTTGGAAAACAGAAAAACCTGGTGATTGGTGAACAATGCCTGGTATTTGTACAACTTAATGGCGGTAACGATGGACTAAACACCTTCATCCCTTTTCAGGATCCGTTGTATTACGAATACCGTCCGAAAATTGCTATTTCAAAAGAGGAAGTTCTTTCGAGTGGTAATGGAATGGGTTTTCACCCTACCCTTGAGGGATTTGCTCAGATGCAGCAAAATGGTGATTTATCCGTGATACAAAATGTGGGTTATCCGGAGCCGAACCGCTCTCATTTCAGAAGTCAGGAAATATGGCAAACCGCATCTGATTCTAATCAATACATAAATGAAGGCTGGCTGGGCCGCTATCTGGATCTCCAATGTACCACGCATACACCAACCGCCGGAATCAATTTGGACTCCATCGATAATTTATCTTTAAGAGGACAAATTCCAAACAGTATAACTGTTAAGGATCCAAACCGATTCAAGGTAAAAAATGCCAAGGATGAAAACAGTATCCTTTCTGAAAACCCTTCCCTTGATTTTGTAAGGAAAATTGCGAATTCAATCACTGAAGGTTCAGATGAAATTCAAAAAGCACTTGTACAGTCAAGTACCGAAATCAGCTATCCCAAAAACGGTCTTGGAAAAAGCCTGGAGTGGATAAGCCGACTCATAAAAGGAAATTTAAATTCTAAGGTTTACTATACCTCATTGGGTGGATTTGACACTCATGACAACCAACTGCCTATCCACAAAAACAAATTAAAAGAGCTGGATTCCGCAATTTATAGTTTTTATCAGGATTTAAAAGAAGCTAAATTACTTGACAATGTAACCGTGGTAGTCTTCTCAGAGTTCGGTCGTCGTGTGAAAGACAACGGAAACGGTACCGATCATGGAACTGCTGCACCAATGTTCATCATAGGCGGAGGAAATAAAGGAAAAATAATTGGTCAAAATCCAAACCTTGCGGATTTGTCGCGAGGGGACCTAAAATATCAAATTGATTTCAGATCTGTTTATGCTTCCCTGCTAAACGAGAAAATGAATTTTGATTACTCTAAAATAGGAATAAAAAACAGCCCTTTGGCAGGATTATTTTAATCCTAAGGACAATTAGTGCTATTTTAGTCAGAGCAAATAGGTATTCACGGCAGTACAAGCAATGAAAAAAAATAAAAATAGCATTTTAAAAGGAGTAATATTAGTTGGACTTGGTGCGTCAAGTTACGGCCTACTTGCGACATTGGTCAAATTAGCCTATTCCGATGGGTACAGCACCGCCGAAGTTTCGCTGTCCCAATTTATCATTGGCATAATGGTGATGGGAATAATACTCGTTTTTGAAAATATTATATCTACAAAGAAAAAAAAGAAACCCTCAAAAAGGAACATCTTTCATCTAATTATGGCCGGAACTTCACTTGGAGCTACGAGTATTTTCTACTACCTCGCAGTAAAACACATTCCGGTTTCTATTGCTATTGTCCTGTTGATGCAGACTGTTTGGATGGGGATTTTTATTGAAATGCTTTTAGATAAAACCGTTCCAAGCACAAAAAAAATTCTTTCGGCAATTTTGGCAATAATAGGAACTATATTAGCAACGAACCTTGTAGCCAATACAGTTCATTTAGACTGGCAGGGTTTCTTTTGGGGCATAATGGCAGCGGTTTCGTTCTCTATAACGATGTATGCAGCTAACCGAATTGCAACACAAATACCATCAACCATAAGAAGTTTCTACATGCTGGTTGGCGGTACAATTGCAGTTTCAATATTCTCTTTTTTTACATTGGCAAAACCATTCGAATATGAGATATTCATCAAATGGGGAATTCTCCTAGCACTCTTTGGAACCATCATTCCACCCATCCTGATGAATAAAGGTTTTCCACTTACAGGAATCGGATTAGGAAGTATTATTTCAGTATTGGAACTTCCCATATCAGTACTCATGGCATTTTTAATATTGGACGAAAAAATCTCATTAGTGCAATGGTTAGGAATAATAGTGATTATCGGAGCTGTTGTACTGATGAATATTCGCTTCAAAAAAAGAAAAAGCCATTAAAAAAACACTATTAAAAATACCCCCCGTGTCCACACAATAATTACTCAATAATCCTTAACTCCCAAATACAGACTGATTTTTTTTGCAGCAACTTCAATAAGCCATACATCCCTATAATGAAACAAATTACACCTAAATTCATCGCTTTAACTTAGCAAAAAAAGGTTGATTTTCAAGAACACAAATGCTTCAAAAAAAATTACTAAATCATAATAACTAATTATTTTTTTTTAGTAATATTGATACTAAATTTAGAATCAATTATTACAATTATTAAAAACCTATTTGAATTAATTTTCATGTGATGAAAAAGAGTAGCCGCAAAGAACTAGACCAGGAACAAACTGAAAGACTCGTGACCTTGGCCCTGGAAGAAAGAAATCCTTTTGAAATAATAAAAAAAGAGTTTGGTTTGTCTGAAAAAGAGGTTCTTGATATCATGAAAAAAAAGATGCCTCTGGAAAAATTTGAAATGTGGAAAAAGAAAGCGCTGGCAAGCAAGCCAAAACCAAAACCTTTAAAAATTGATGAATTTGATGATGATTTAGACGGAAAATATTACTTCAAAAATAAATTTGATTAATCAGTTAAAAAGCACTCTAACCCGAGTGTCTTTTTTTTAAATAGATACCCGATTCAAACAAACATATATTATAAAACCCAATATTACATACTTTACGATGAAAAAAATATTTTACGCATTGGCATTAACCTCCTTATTATGGAGTTGTAAAACAATAGGCCCCGATAAATCAGCTACCAAAGCTGTAGATGTTGTTATCAATTTAACCGATGTTAAAAACGATAAGGTTATGGTAACGGTCAATCCTCCTAAAATCACATCGGATCAAATCAATTACCATATTCCAAAAACAGTGCCTGGAACCTATTCTGAAGACAATTATGGAAAATTCATAGATAGTTTTAAGGCTTTTGACAAAAAAGGGAATTTACTGAAAGTCAACAGAACCAATGATAACTCCTGGTCCATTACAGGAGCAAAATCTCTGCATAAAGTGACCTACCTGGTGAACGACACTTTTGACACTGAGAAAGGAACCGGTTTTGGAAAGGAAGATGTATTTTCACCTGCAGGTTCGAATATTGATGCCGGCCTAAACTTCATGGTGAACACGCACTGCTTTGTGGGCTATTTTGACAATTTATTGGAAACGCCATACAAAACTACTGTTACTCACCCCGAATCACTTTGGGGAAGCACCTCAATGATTGATCTCGACACCAGCTCAACTGTTGACACTTTTTTTACTTCCCGCTATGCTGAATTAGTCGAAAATCCAATTATGTACTGCAAACCGGATTATACGACCTTTAACGTTGACGGCATGGACATTCTGATTAGCGTTTATTCCCCAAGCGGCAAATTTACCGCCGATAGCATCACTCCGGAAATGAAAACAATGATGATAGCGCAAAAAACATTTCTTGGAAAAATTAATTCTACCAAAAAATACAGCGTTTTATTATACCTGTCTTCCATAAAAGACAATGATGCCCATGGTTTTGGAGCCTTAGAACACCCTACCGCTACTACGGTGGTTTTACCGGAAGTAATGGAGAAAGAGGAATTGGTAAAAACCATGATGGATGTCGTTTCTCATGAATTTTTCCACATTGTAACCCCACTTACTATCCATTCCAAAGAAATTCAATATTTTGATTACATCGACCCTAAAATGTCGGAACACCTTTGGATGTATGAAGGTGTAACCGAATATTTTGCTAATCTTTTTCAGATTAATCAGGGATTAATAACTGAAGATGATTTTTACAATCGGATTGCGGAAAAAATAGAAAGCGCAAAAACAATGAACGACACTATGCCTTTCACCACTATGAGTGCTAATGTGTTGCAACAACCTTATAAAGACCAATACATAAACGTCTATCAAAAAGGAGCTTTGATTGGGATGTGCATGGACATTATTATAAGAGAGAAAAGTAATGGAGAACGGGGGATTTTAGATTTGATGCAAAAACTATCAGATGAATATGGAGTCACAAAACCTTTCAATGATGAAGAACTTTTTGATAAAATTACCTCACTGACTTATCCTGAGGTTGGTGATTTTCTTAAAACTTATGTTGCGGACACAACTCCTATACCTTATGATTTTTATTTAGCCAAGGTTGGACTGAACAACTCCCTTGAAAAGTTTCCTGCAAACATCTTTATAAAAGGTAATTCGCCTTACATAACGGTAAATCCTAATACAAATGAAATCAGTATAATTCCAAATATCGAATTAAATGAATTTTACGACAGTTTAGGACTTAAAGGAAATGATATAATTATATCAATTAATGACATCTTATATAGTTACCAAAACATATATGACATGATCAACGAAAGTGCCAACTGGAAGGAAAATGATTCCATAGCACTTAAAATAAAACGCAATGGTACCGAACAAACAATCAGTGGGAAAGTCAAGTTACCTTATGAAGACAGGGAAGTTATTAAAGTCACTGACCCAGGCAAACAACCGCTAAGACAGGCCTGGCTTAAAAATTAAAACAAACTAAAAAAGACACCTTAAAACTAATTGGAAACTTGAATCAAATAAGCTGAAACTTTCCAACTATTTTATTTATTTTGCGCCAAAATTATAAAAAATGAAAAAAACAATTCTTGCCTTTATTTCTATTGCCTTGCTAGTATCATGTATGCAAAAAGAAGAATCAAACACAAACCTACATATAACGGGAAACATTAAAGGTTTAAAGTCCGGAACCCTTTACATACAAAGAATAAAAGACACATCTCTGGTTGCCATTGACACTATTGACATCGAAGGAAACTCGACTTTCGAAAGTAATCTTAATATTGACTCTCCTGAGATGTTGTATCTTTTCCTGGACAGAGGGGTAACAAATTCCTTGGACAATAATATCTTGTTTTTTGCCGAGCCAGGAAATATTACTATCGAAACCAACCTGGACAACTTCCTTTCGGCAGCAAAAATTTCCGGATCTAAAAACCACGAGCTATACGAGGAATATAAAAAGATGTCTTCAAGATTTAAGGATGAGAATTTAACGATCATTGAAGAGAAATTTCGTGCTTACAGACTTAAAAACCAAAAAGCTTTTGACAGCCTGAATGCAAGACAGGAAATCAATACCAAGAAGAAATATTTATTTGCCACCAATTTTGCGGTAAACCACAAAGATTACGAAATAGCACCTTACATTGCTTTATCAGATATCTATGACATCAATATCAAATATCTTGATACCATTCAAAAATCAATGACCCCGGAAGTTGCTAAATCCACCTATGGGAAAAGGCTAACTGAATTTGTGGAAACTCTGAAAAACCAGAAATAGACAAAAAGAAAAAACTACCTAAAAACAAAAGAGGTTGGACCTGTAAGTCCAACCTCTTTTGTTTTGATTACGATTCTTTTCAAATAAAACATTTTTCTTCAAATAAATTTCCGTCTTGATCAATTGTTATTAAGAACTTTTGTTCTTTAGCATATTTAAAACACTGATAAATCCAAGCGAAAGACCAAAGACCAATTGTGAAAAATGAGATTAAAAAATTCTTTTTGTGATTCACTTTTTGCTTCCCTTTTGACACAACAACAAAGGGTATGTCCGGATTAACCTCTTCTACCATAAAACCTCTTTCCACCTTTATATCGATAGCTTTTTTTAATGTTTTAATTCTTTCGTCCTTTAGCTTAGATAAATCATTCATAACACAGAAGTTTAATTAAATCTCACCCTATATTGTTTCAAATATTGGTGTCAAAATTAAACCCAAAAAGCATTTGTGTCAATACCCACTTTTGGTGATTTTTCAATCAAAAGTGAAAAAATAGTAAAAAGTCAATTAAGCTTATTTTAGTTTGGCAAGTAACTTATCGATAACCTGATTAATTTCAGCAGAAATAGCAAATCGATAATTGAGGTATATGTAGGTCAGGGTTACTAAAATCGATTTAAGTACGATTGCAATTATGGGGTTAAAAGGAAAATCCCAAAAATAAAACAACACAAACAAAAAGGTAGTTAAAGCAAGTGAATACAGGGTCTGTTTGGTAAAAGGGTACAAGTGTAACCTTTTTACGACAAACATTAATTTGGCCAAACTATAAAGCGAAATGGACAAAAGCGTCGCAAAAGCCGATCCTAAAATTCCGAAAATCGGGATAAAGATCATGTTCAGCCCGATGGTCAGAAATACCAGCACAACCCCCAAAAACAGTACAGCCCTATAGTATTTGGTATTGAATATAATAGCATTATTATTCCCTAATATCAGATCAAAATATTTTGACAAACCTATCATAAAGACCACCGCGATTCCTCCTCGATACTCGTCCGGAATCATAATATAAAGCTGATTTATATTTACAAATATCCCCAACATCACATATCCACCCACAATTTGCAGGTTTATGGATGTTTTTTTATATAGATCATTTAGTTCATCCTGTTTGTCCTCATGCATCAGCTTAGCTGTAATAGGGTACACAATCTGATGCATCGCCCGACTTGGCACCGAAATTACCAAAGCGATATAGGTGGCCACCGAATAATAAGCAATATTTTCAATCTTGATATATTGATTTAGCATCAGTTTGTCGATGTCCAACAGTAGGTTTGCCACTCCTCCGGATAAAATAATAAAGAAGGTATAAACCAAGATATCCTTTACGTTTGCGGGAATACTCAATTGGAATTGGGGTTTTTTGAGGTAAAAAGCATAGAACATGGTTACCAGAAAAGAAAGCAGATAAATCCCTGCAGTCAAATAAACAAATTGGATAACCGTAATCCAATTGTAATAAACCCCTATCAGGGCGATTAATGAAAATAGTCTTAATCCAACCTCTTTGATAAAATTACCAAAGACCGAATGCATCTGTACACGTGCCCATGCGTAGAATATTTCGAAATAGGCCATACATAAACCTATGAAAGGAATAAGCCATAAATAATCTTTTACAATGGGATTTACCTTAGATAAATAATCACCAATATCATCATAAAAATAAATGGATATCAATATCAACGGTATGGCCAAAACCAATGGAAACAAAACGGCAAACGACAAAAACTTCGCTTCCTCCTTTTCATTTTCACATACAGAAAAAAACTTTACCAGGGTATTCTGCATTCCAAAGGCCAATAAAGGCATAATGATTGCAGCGGCAGAAAGAACATAATTTGTTAGGGCATAATAAGTAGCACCCAAAAAATACGGATACAGATAAATGGTATTTACAGCTCCAATTCCAAACCCTATGTAGGTTATTATGGTATTTTTTAATGATTGATTTAATACAACTCCCATTCCAGATTATTAGGATTTCGCAATTAGATTCACCAATTCCATGGTTAGATTTTTTCTCGAGTATTGTTGCAATCCAATACCATGAGATTTTAACTTTCCTTCCAAAAATTCATTATAAAAGTCCAAAATTACACTTTTTAACCTCAGCTTCTGAGAATAATCAAAGAATACCCCTGTATTAGTGGTGGTAATAATATCCGCAAAATCAGAACCTTTTGGCCCGATAGCTATTATTGGCCTTTCGGAAACCATATATTCAAACAATTTACCGGGGATAATACTTACCGTCTCCGGAGAATTGATTTCAATGAGTAATAAGACCTGAGATTTCCTTTGTTGAGCAATGGCTTCTTCATGAGATACATAACCCAAACTATTGACAAATGGGCTTAAACCAATTTTTGAAATCGATTCCAAAACTTCCTGGCTTACAGCACCAATTAATTTAATTTCCAGATGAGATTTAAACCCGGGAACCTCATCCGTTAATTCCACGAGGCTTTCCCATAACAAAGAAGGATTTCGCTCCGAGAGCAAGGATCCAATATGAGCAAGACTGAATTTGGAATCTAAAATTTGTTTTTGCACCTTTTCAACATCAAACCCATTGGTAATAACCTGTATCGGCTTCTTGGTTATTGTTTCAAATTCAGCCTTTGTAGTTTTACTGGTTACAATTATGGTATCCGCAGCATTCAAAACTTCATGTTCCAGACTTTTGTGTTTCTTAGCTGAATAATTGGACAAAAGCAATGATTTATGATAACCTATGGTAGTCCATGGATCTCTAAAATCAGCAAACCATTTTAGTTTGAATTTTCTTTTCAGTTCAAGCCCTATCAGGTGCAAGCTATGAGGAGGACCTGAAGTTATGATGGTATCAATGCCATTAGCCGAAATATATTTTTCCAAATAAGCAACGGAGGGCTTTACCCAAAAAACACGGGCGTCCGGAATAAAAAAATTACCCCGAACCCAAAGAAAGGCTTTATCGAGAAAAGATTGTTTTTTCTTATTGGGAATGATACCCGAACTGATTTTTTTTGTCTTGTTCTTTGAGAAAACGGAAGCCAATTGGTAAGGTTCAAAAATTTTATGCTTCAGGACAACTGCCTTTTCTGAAACTTCTTCGAGCATCTTCTCATCCACTATAGGGTAGGTGGGATTCTCCGGTACATATACAATTGGTTGAAT
Source organism: uncultured Flavobacterium sp. (assembly GCA_964614445.1). Lineage (GTDB taxonomy): Bacteria > Bacteroidota > Bacteroidia > Flavobacteriales > Flavobacteriaceae > Flavobacterium. The sequence continues at coordinate 25,685 of CAZTLN010000005.1, forward strand.
TCCGAAATCAGGAAGATATTTAACGAATTTCAACCAACGCTGAACACCGGGACCTCCCGCAGGCGGCCAATAGTAAGTGATGATAAGGATTTTCTTTGGTTCCAATATTTTATTTTTTAGGACAGTATGAGATTAACTGCCAACCTTAAAACCTTTTTTCCTTTCATACCAAACCCCTCCGGCTAAAAGCAGTAACATCCCGGCAGCACTTATCAAAGTGATGGTTGACCCCGTCTTTATTACCTCAGGTTCAAATTTAAATTCTATGGTATGATCACCTGCCGGAACAACCATAGCTCTCAAAACATAGTCAACCGGAAAATGATCTGTTTTCTCACCATCAATATAAGCATTCCAACCATTCTCGTAGTACATTTCAGAGAAGACCGCCACACTTTCATTTTTAGTTTGAGCAATATATTTTAAATAATTGGGTTTGTAAATTTTCAATTGAATGGTCCCGGTTGTGTCTAAATCTCTTGTCAATCGGGCGTTTTTAAATTTAGTACCGTATTGTTGCATATTGAAAACTGCCACCTTTTTGGTATCCAACCCTTGAAGAGCATTCATTTCGTCATTAGCCTTGTTGACCAACTTAATCTCGTTTACAAACCAGGCATTTCCATTGGCATCAGGGTTTATTGTTGGGAATTCATTACCCTTTTCATCACTTTGAATGACATATTTTACATTCAGCATATTTAAAATCTCCAAATTATTTTTGGCTATCTGATAGTCAAAAAGCTGTTGCATTCTGCGGGGTTTGGCAGCATGATAGCCTCCAATTGATTTATGAAAATAAGATGCACGGGCAGAATTTAAATTTCCGCTCACCTCAAAAACCCTGTAATGAGTGGTGTCCTGCAAAATCTGTGCATCTGCAGGAGTTTGCTGAAAAGGGACGCTAACCTCTCTTCCGCTAACAAAGTCTTTAGCAGAAACATATTTTTTGGCCACAAAAAACAAATCAGCAATCATAAAAAGACCAACTAAAATAACGGCAGTACTTTGTGCTATTCTGTTTTTGATAAACATCCACAAAACTCCAGAAGTCAACAAAATAAAAAATCCGGATCGCAATAAATCCGCACTGTATAGCGTCTTTCTGTCACTTACCAATGCATCTACAAAGGCAGGACCATAACTTTGCATAAAGTAAGTGTCATTTACGCCTGAAAAATCAAAGAACCCTTTACTCATAAACAAAATGGCAATTAAGCCCAACCCTATTGCAGCCGACTGCCATAAACCTTGCCATTGCGCACCCTTTTCTGACTTGAAAAAGGATTGCAATCCCATTACTGCCAATACAGGAAAACACAACTCCAGAATAACCTGTATAGAAGATACTGCCCTGAATTTATTGTACATAGGAACATAATCAATAAAGAAATTGGTCAAAACCGGATTATTTTTTCCCCAGGAAAGCACCAATGAAACTACTGCTCCTGTAAGAAACAGGTATTTGATTTTTCTGTCATCTATTAAAAGAGCCAGGATGGCAAGAAAGAAAACCACTATACCGATGTAGGCCGGAGCTGCAACAATAGGCTGATCACCCCAATACGTTGGCATTGCCGTCACAAAATCAGCGGCCTGACCTGCAGGTACTCCCTGCCCAATCATGAACTGATACATACTACTGTCAGAACCCAGAGATTCATGGTTTGATCCCCCAAAAAGTCGGGGAGCAATAAGGTTAAAACTTTCGGCCTTACCATAGCTATATTCCGTAATGTAATCCCGACTTAACGCACTTGAACCTGTATTTTTTGATCCATCGGCATTAAAATTCAATTCACTTTTACCTCTGGTACTAAAAGCCGCATATTCAGAAGTTGCCAATAGATTGGTGGCATTTGCTCCAAGAGCAAAAATTCCGGCAATTCCCAAAACTAAAAATGAAACGAATAACGATTTAATTTCCTTGTTTTGAATCGCCATATAGACAAAATACCCACAAAGTATCAATAGAAAAATCAATAAATAGTAGGTCATCTGGAAGTGATTGGCATTGATTTCCAATGCTGTTGAAAACATCGTCAATAAGCCTCCCACAACATATCTTTTTCTGAAGACAAGAATAAATCCTGCAATTACCAAGGGCATATAGGCAATAGCGTGTGCCTTGGCGTTATGACCAACTCCTAAAATGATAATAAGATAGGTTGAAAAACCAAAGGCTACCGATCCGAAAAAAGCCTTCAGGGGATCAATCCTCAAAACCAACAACAAACCATAAAAACCTATAAAGTAAAGGAACAGATAATCGGCAGGGCGTGGTAAAAACCGCAATACATCATCAAGAGCACCAATAAAATCATAAGGATATTTCGCACCCAACTGATAGGTTGGCATTCCTCCAAAAGCAGAATTAGTCCAATAGGGCTCACTGTGTTCCGCTGCTCTGAAATCAATTTGCTCTTTGGCCATACCAGTATACTGAGCAATATCCGATTGAAAAATTTGCCTTCCTTGAAGAACGGGGTAAAAATAAATTAGGGAAATTAATACAAAACCAATAAGCACGAAGAGGTGTGCATACAACTTATTTATTATTTTCAATTTTCGAGAATTTAATTAAAATGAATCGATATAGTTCGGACAAATTTAATCTATTTCTTCATAATCTATATAATCTCCTACTTTTTTGGTTTCTCGGGGATGTTTTACATTTTCGGTATTGTAAATAATTTCATCATTATTTTGAGATTTTTTCCATGATGATTCCTGATACCGTTGCTGCTGCTGTTGAAAATTCTCACCTGCCTTTTCCACCACTTTTTTAACTAATAGTGGCAAAAATAATTTTGCCAAAAATCTAAAAATATAGTAAAAGGCCATCATATAAAACAGAGTCCGGATTAGACCTGAGAAAGAAGCAGTTTGCATAATCAATTAATTTTATTGCAAAATTAACAAATACCAAATTCAATTGTGAATTATCTGTCTTAAATAAATAATAAAATATAGTAAATTTGAAAACGTTATCCTTAGAGAACCTAAATTAAGTAAGCATGCAAAAATTCATTTTTTTACTTGGCCTTGCCTTTATAATAAGCACAGCTGTTACTTACGGACAGCATACGGATGAAATAAACTCCAACAGACCGGGAAAAAGCATGTCGGCCTATGCGGTGGGAAAATCTGTGATTCAGGTAGAAACAGGAGCCTATGCTATCTATGAAAACCACAACTTATTAGGATATGAAGGCAAGGGGTACGGCCTTGACCTTAGCTTGCGCTATGGCGTTCTGAGGGAACAACTCGAGTTGATTGCTGATGTTCAATATCAAAAAGAAGATTTTGTAAATCCATTTTCAGAGAAAACTGTTTCAGGACTAAAACAGGGGGTTTTAGGTGCCAAGTACCTGCTTTACGACCCTTTCAAAAATTATGAAAAAAAGGTAAACATTTACAGTTGGAAGGCCAATCATAAATTCGACTGGCATCAGATGATTCCTGCCGTTGCAGTATATGCCGGTGCTAATTTTGTCATGAAGAACAATCCGACCTTATTTGCTCCAGAAGAAATGTTCCCTTATGGAAAAGATACGCTGATAGCCAAAATTTCGCCAAAAATAATGTTGGTTACCCAAAATCATTTCGGGGACGGCTCCTGGGTTTTTGTCACTAACATCATAGCAGACCATCTCGCTACCGATTTCCCAAGTTACGGATACGTTTTGACCCTAACCAAAGGAATCAGCAGCAAATGGTCCGGTTTTGTTGAAAACCAGGGATTTAAAAGCGATCTTTACAGCGATGTCATCTTCCGGGGCGGAGCCGTGTTTTTACTCAGCAAAAACATTCAGATAGATGCATCTGCGACAACAAATTTTAAAAATACTCCCACAATTTTTTACGGCGGCCTTGGATTATCCTGGCGCTATGATGCCGGTTACAAAGAAATAAGAATGGATCTGGACAGTGGCAGCACTTCCAAACCCAGTTCAGTTCGAAAAGTAGAACGAAAAGACCAAAGACGCCGTAAGGACGCGATAAAATAGAAACCTAGAAAAGATGATTACAATAAAGGAAGCCAAAACCAAAAACGAATTAAAAGAATACATTAAATTCCCTTTTAAACTATATAAAGACAACGACTATTGGGTTCCACCCATTATAGCAGATGAACTGGAAAGTTTTGACAAAACCAAAAATCCGGCTTTCGAAAATGCTGAAGCCTATTTTTATCTAGCCTACAGAAACCATGAAATTGTGGGACGCATTACCGCCATTATCAATTGGGCAGAGGTAAACGAGCAAACTAAAAAGAAAGTTCGTTTCGGTTGGTTTGATGTGATTGATGATATCGAGGTTACCCAAGCGCTTTTGGAAAAAGTACACGAATTGGGACGAAAAAACCAAATGGATTACATAGAAGGCCCAATGGGATTTTCAAACATGGATAAGGTAGGCGTATTGACAGAGGGCTTTAATGTGTTGGGAACCATGGTTACCTGGTACAATCATCCTTACTATGCTGAACATTTTGAAAAACTGGGCTACGAAGTCGAAAAAGAATTTACCGAGAGTAAATTTCCTTTTTCAAATGTAAAACCGGAGTTTTTTGAGAAAGCCAATAAATTAGTAAAGGAAAGGTATCAGCTGCGCCCCATAAACTTCAGCAGCACGAAGGAAGTGATGCCCTATGTAGATAAAATGTTTGATTTGTTTAATGAATCCTACGCAAAGCTTTCCTCATTTGTAGCCATATCTCAAAGCCAGAAGGCGTATTTCAAGAAAAAATACATCAGTTTTATCAATCCGGAATACATCAAGTTTGTTGAAGACAAAGACCAGAATATCGTGGCATTTGCCATTGTGATGCCCTCATTTTCCCTTGCCCTTCAAAAAGCAAAAGGAAAATTATTCCCTTTTGGTATTTTCCACTTGTTGAAGGCAAGAAAATCAAGCAAAGACATGATTTTCTATCTAATAGGGGTTCATCCGGATTATCAGAACAAAGCAGTCACTGCAATCATTTTCAGCGAATACTACAAAACCTTTAACGAAAAAGGAATTGAAAATTGCATTAAAACTCCAGAACTTATTGATAATGCCGCTGCCAGAAACCTCTGGAAACACATAAATACTGAGGTAGTTTGCAGAAGAAAAACCTTCAAAACCGATATTCATTAAGAAAACAAGACGGTTCCAAATTTATAAGTAAATTTTAGACACAAAAAAACCATTCTGTTATTGAATGGTTTTTTTTGATGCTTAAAAGAAGTAAGGATTATGCTCCTGCTTCCATATCAACCGTTGTTTTTTCGGCAATTGCCTTGTAGGTTCCGTTAACCAGTTTCTCTCGTATTGCCTCAAATGCAGCAAGCGTTTCTTCAATATCCGCAAGCGTATGTGATGCGGTTGGAATCATTCTCAACAGGATTATACCTTTAGGGATTACCGGATAAACCACAATCGACAAGAAAATACCGTAATTCTCTCTTAAATCATTTACCATAACCATCGCTTCAGGAATACTTCCCTCAAGGTATACCGGAGTAATGCAGGTATTAGTATCTCCAATGTTGAAACCTCTTTCTTTCAATCCGTTTTGCAATGCATTTACATTTTCCCACAATTTATCTTTAATTGCAGAAGACTGACGCAATAACTCCAAACGTTTCAAAGACCCAATAGTTTGAATCATTGGCAAGGCCTTAGCAAACATTTGTGAACGCAGATTGTATTTCAAATAATCAATCACATCTTTATCGGCAGCCACAAACGCTCCGATATTTGCCATCGATTTTGCAAAAGTCGAAAAGTAAACATCAATCTGATCCTGTACACCCTGCTCCTCACCTGCTCCGGCACCTGTTTTACCAAGAGTACCAAAACCGTGCGCATCGTCTACCAATAAACGAAAATTGTATTTCTTTTTCAGTTCAGCGACTTCTTTCAGCTTCCCTTGCTGTCCACGCATACCAAAAACTCCCTCAGTAATAAAAAGAATTCCTCCACCTGTCTCCTGTGCCATTTTTGTAGCACGTTGAAGGTTTTTCTCCATACTTTCAAGATCATTGTGTTTGTATGTAAAACGTTTACCCATATGCAAACGCACTCCGTCGATGATACAGGCATGAGAATCCACATCATAAACAATGATATCATTTTTAGAAACTAGGGCGTCAATGATAGAAACCATTCCCTGATATCCGAAATTCAATAAATAAGCCGATTCTTTTTGAACAAATTCAGCCAATTCACGCTCCAATTGCTCGTGATAGCTGGTATGACCACTCATCATTCGGGCACCCATAGGATATGCCGCACCATATTGAGCTGCAGCATCAGCATCTGCCTGACGAACCTCAGGATGATTGGCAAGTCCTAAATAATCATTCAAACTCCAGTTCAAAATATCTTTGCCTTGAAATTGCATTCTTGGGCCTAACTCCCCTTCTAATTTTGGAAATACAAAATAACCTTCTGCCTGTGAAGCCCATTTTCCTAATGGTCCTTTATTGTTCTGAATTCTTTCAAATAAATCTTTTACCATAATATTTCAAGTAATAATTTTAATTTTAAGTGCCTGCAAAAATAAATATTTCTGCCTTATATACTTGGTTTCTACCAATTATTTTCCAAAATCAATTTTGCTTTTCTTTTTTTATTTGTTCCAAAAAGTGGTAAATTATAGGATAAAGAACCTGCTTCAAAAAATATTTTGCAGATAAAAGTACACAGCACTATTTATTTGATTTCTATTCCTATAAAACCAACGGAGCCATAAACCGACAGAAACAGTACATTCATCGATACTTCTAAGTCGTTTATCAAATAAAATCTGATGCTTACAACCTCCTTTTTAATTTTACAGTCTGAGTTAAAATCACACCCCAACTACTAATTAAAAATTGAAATGACTCGAGTACTAGCGATACGAAAAAATGAATTGGTGATCTTTTTAATTTTCACCTGTATTGCAATTGGTATGTTTTGGTTTAGCCTAAAGACTATCAAAGAAAATGAAATAGACCGAACCAAAAACGAACTTATCGCAATAAACGAAGCCTGTCGTGCTAGTATCACTCAATGGGTAAAATACCGAAAAGAAAACATCCAACATCTAGCCAAAAACCAGTTTGTAATCAACAAAACTCAAGCACTTTTAGACCTTGATAAAAAACCAGGATCATTACTTTCCTCAACCAACACTAAAGAACTAAGAATTTTTTTCGAACCCATTCTGGATGACCTATCAGATCTGGGAGTCTTCCTGATTGCCCCGGATTATACCAGTATTTTCTCCATGAGAGATATCAACACGGGAACAAAAAACATCATGGCCATTACATCTAAAGATTTATTAGACAAGGTTCTCCTAAATGGAGAAACCGTGCTCATGCCTCCCATGGTATCTGATGTTGCCCTGAAAAACGAATCAGAAAAAACATGGCGAACCATGTTTATAGTAACCCCAATTTATAAGGATGACAAAATCATTGCTGCATTTTCTTTGCGAATGGATATTTACAAAGATTTCTCCAGATTATTAGAACTGGGCAGAATTAAAAATACCTGCGAAACCACCACTTTCGACAGCTCATTTCAATTTCTGTCTAGCAGTCGTTTTAATAACAATCAAAAGACAATAAAATCAATTGCACCTGATACGGTTATAGAATTGTTAAAATCAAATCAGGGTTGGACTCAAAACCAAATTAACCAAAACATCTATTTACAAAGCGAAAAATACACCCTTCATGAAACCGTCGATTACCGTGGTGAAAAGGTTTATAACATCCTCAACTGGGATAAAGAACTTAATATGGGTTTCAGTAGCAAAATAGACATAGACGAGGCTCTGGAAGACTTCTTCATTAATCGAAAGTTTTATATTGCCCTACTGATATTAATTATAATATTACAGTTTATAGCAATATTCATCATTGTTACCTACAGACAAAAATCAGAAAACCTTCTTAAAACAATGAATCAGGGACTTGAAGTAAAAGTCGCAGAAAGAACGGAAGAATTACAACAAACTATTGCTACCAAGGATAAATTTTTCAGGATTATTGCCCATGATTTGCGAAGCCCGTTTGTAAGTCTTCTGGGACTTTTTGAACTGATAACTGACAAAAATGAAGACTTTACAGAAGAAGAAAGAACCAGTATTTTACAGGATGTTTTCAATTCAAGTAAAAAACTCCTTAATCTAATTGACAACCTTTTAAGTTGGTCAAGAACACAAACTAATGATATTAAACTCAATCCCGAAAAACTGGAAATTCATCAGCTGGTAGAAGAAGTCTTGGATATCAAAAAAGATAGTGCGCAATTAAAGAAAATCTCCCTAATAAATGAAACCGAAAGCGGTTTATTTGTACTTGCCGACAAAGCTACGGTGGAAACCATTTGTAGAAACCTAATTTCAAATGCCATTAAATTTTCCCACAAAAACGGAAAAGTGACTATCAAAACCAAGAACGACAAAAACAAGGTTACTTTTATGGTTCAGGATGAGGGCGTGGGTATTTCTCCAGAAAATCTCACCAACCTCTTTAGAATTGATCAAAAGGTTTCCACCCTGGGAACTAATAATGAAGTCGGGACCGGTCTGGGATTATTACTCTGCAAAGAATTTGTAGAATTAAACAAAGGAAAAATTACTGTCGAAAGTGAACTTGGTGTGGGAACCACTTTTTATGTAGAACTGCCCGCTTTCTCTTAATTGTCCTGCTGTATCAGAGCAAGTCACTGTAGTATTTGTTACAATTTCAACCCTCCTAATAACCATTCGTCGACACATATATGTCATTGGTCGACACTTTATTGCCACCTAACTTACAGCAGCAATTTAAATAAATCTTACTACTATATTTGCTAAAATGTTATAAAACAATAGCAGCACAGGGTAATTTAATATGAAACACTTAACTAAAATTGAAATTTATTTTTCTTTCCTATTACTTTGTGGAGGGCTTATTTTACTTACCATCAGTATTCAGGTAAGCAAGAAAGACCATTATGACCGTATAAAAAAAGAATTACTTTTTGAAAATCAGGCTGCAAACAAGGCTTTAAATAATTGGCTTACTAATAAAAAAAAGGAATTTAATGACGTTGTAGTACGTAAAACACTACTTGAACAAACTAAAAAACTACTTGTAGCCCATCAAAATCAAACCGCATTAGTTAGCAACCCATCAACTACAATATTACGCTCATATTTTGATCCTATCTTGAAAGCAGGAGGAAATCTGGGAGTTTTCATTATTGCTCCAGATTACACCTCAATCTTTTCAATGCGCGACGAAAATACCGGCACCAAGAATCTGATGGCCATCACCCGAAAAAAATTACTGGATAAAGTATTATTAAAGGGGGAAACCGTCTTTATGCCACCCATGTATTCAGACATCAAACTCAATGAAATAAGTACCAGGTTTACCGGTCTAACGATGTTTATGGTGGCCCCTATAAAAGATAATGGAAAAATAATTGCTGCTTTTTCTTTAAGAATGGATGTGTATAAAGATTTTACTAATCTGTTTCAATTAACCTGGCAGGGAGATACTCAGGAAACCTTGTGTTTTGATGCTGACGAAAAAGTATTGGTGGAGAGAAGATTTGAATCAGAAAGTATAGACCAGGCAAATAGTAATTTTAAAATTGCTACACTCACCCCTATTACTGCTGCGATTGAGCCCTTAAAGAATACCGCAATTCCTAATACTTTTTTTTCAGAGACAGTTGATTACAAAGGCAGTAAATCATTTTTTGTGCAATGCTTTAACAAAGAACTGCAAATTGGCTTTCGGACCAAAGTTGATCAATCAGAAAAATTAGAGGATTATTTGTTAACCCGAAACATTTTAATCAGCCTTTTTATTGCAGGCATTTTAGGTGGTTGCTTACTGTTGTATGTGACAATATTGAACAGAAAAAAAATTACAGCTGCGCTTCAAATTTCAAATAACAAACTAGAAGAAAAAGTAGTTGAAAGAACTAAGGAATTAAAAGATTCTATTGCCACAAGAGATAAGTTTTATTCGATAATTGCCCACGATTTACGAAGTCCGTTTACAGGCATACAGGGACTTTTTGAAATCCTGTTGCATAATCCTGAGACCATCCCGGAGCCAGTAAAAAACAAACTCATGGCCGAGGTTTATAGTTCAGGCAATAAACTTCTGAAACTGTTAGACAACTTGTTAGACTGGTCAAAAGCTCAAACACACGAAATCATCCTTAAACCGAAAAAAATCAGTTTACATGAAATTATTGACTATCAAATTAGCCTACTAAACAATGTGGCAGAAAATAAAAATATTAAATTAAAAAATGAGATACCGCCTGATCTTCATACTATCGCAGATAGAGAAACCCTCTGCACTGTTTTCCGAAATCTGATTTCCAATGCGATCAAATTCACGCCGGCCGGTGGTACAGTTACCATAAAATCAAAAATTGAGAATGAGACGGTTAAAATATCGGTAGAGGATAATGGGGTGGGAATTTCAAAAGAAAATATTGATACCATTTTCAATCTTGGAACAAATACTTCGACCTTGGGTACCCACAATGAAAAAGGAAGTGGTTTAGGTTTGATTCTTTGCAAAGATTTTGTCGAATTAAACAACGGAAAGATTTACGTGGAAAGCACTGTAAATGTGGGAACCACCTTCACTATTGAACTGCCTAAAATCCAAAAAGGCAATGAACCCAGAACGATTAAGAAACAAAAAGAGGTTGCTTAAGAACCTTTATTCCCCTATAAGCCGCAAAGCCAGCCCTGCTTTGCGGTTTTTTATTATATAGAGGAATTGATTTCGGAAAATTTTGAGTAAATCTGTTTTGCATAAAAACAACTGATTAGAAAGCGATCAGCTGTGCGAAACATATTCTTTTTTGCTTAAAGAATATTCCTGTATCTTTGAGTATTAAATTCAATTATTAGTCCCATGTCTGACAAAACAGAAGAATTAAAACTCGCCGTTCTTATAGATGCCGATAACGTTCCATACAGCAACGTAAAAGGGATGATGGAGGAAATCACAAAATATGGAACACCCACTACCAAGCGTATTTATGCTGACTGGACAAAACCAAATGCAGCCGGATGGAAAGCTGTTTTGCTGGAACATGCCATCACACCCATCCAACAATATAGTTATACCACAGGAAAAAACTCATCAGACTCCGCTTTGATAATCGATGCGATGGATTTATTATATACCGGAAAACTCGACGGATTTTGTATTGTATCCAGTGATAGCGATTTCACCCGACTGGCTATTAGACTCCGAGAATCCGGAATGAGGGTAATTGGCATTGGAGAACAAAAAACCCCTAAGCCTTTTATAAGTGCATGCGACAGGTTTATTTATATCGAAGTTTTGGACGGAACAATCAAGAAAAAGTTACCAAAACGACTCCCTGAAAGTAAAAAAACTGTGGGAAAAACAAATACGAAACCGCCAGAAAAGCCGGCTCAAAAGCCGCTTAACAAAATAGACGATGCCACATTGGAATTGATTGAATCAACAATTGATGATATCAGTGACGACGACGGATGGGCCTTTTTGGGCGATCTGGGTAACCTAATTGTAAAAAACAAACCTGAATTCGACCCGCGAAATTATGGTTTCGCCAAACTGACCCCCTTATTAAAATCTCTCAACGACATCCTGGAAATAGACGAAATAGAATCGGAAAAGAAGGGCATTAAACATGTCTACGTTCGCTTGCGTTACAGCTAATAGCATTTTAATTCATCAAAGCCTGATAAACCATGAGAAAATTATTTTTTAACCTTGGTATAAGTATCTTTATTCTGTCGATTATTAGTCATCATTTTTTCAATACCGGTAAAGGCCTGCCAATTGTTATAGGTACTATAGTACTGATAGGCTTCATAAACAGCGTCCAGCACAAACATGCCATCCTGCGAAATTTCCCTGTTTTGGGTTATTTCAGGTATTTTTTTGAAGAAATCGCCCCTGAACTGCAGCAATATTTTATCGAGCGAAATACGGATGGAAAGCCATTTTCCAGAAACGAGAGATCACTGGCTTACCAACGCGCAAAAAACATTGGGGCCACTACCCCTTTCGGTACCCAGCTGGACCTGAATCATTCTAACTACGAAGGACTAAAACATTCCATTTTTCCTGCCGAGGTGAAAGAAGAATTACCCAGAGTAATTATTGGCGGCCCCGATTGTAAACATCCCTATTCGGCTTCATTGCTGAATATTTCGGCAATGAGTTATGGTTCACTCAGCGTAAATGCAGTAATGGCCCTGAACAAGGGTGCCCAAAAGGGGAATTTTTATCACAACACAGGAGAAGGCGGCCTGACGGAATTTCATCTTGAGGGAGCCGATGTATGTTGGCAAATAGGAACAGGATACTTTGGCTGTCGCAATGATGAAGGAAATTTTGATCCCGAAAAATTTGCCGAAAAGGCAAAAAATCCTTCCGTAAAAATGATTGAATTAAAAATTTCTCAGGGTGCCAAGCCAGGCCATGGAGGAGTTTTACCGGCATCAAAAAACACCGAAGAAATTGCAAAAATAAGAGGTGTAAAACCTCACACCAGTATTCTATCACCTCCCAGCCACAGTGCATTTAAGGACGCCAAGGGCCTGGTAGCGTTTATTAAAACCCTACGCGAATTAGCAGATGGAAAACCAATTGGTTTCAAACTTTGTATAGGAAAGACCTCTGAATTTGAACTTATCTGCCAGGAAATGATTTTGCAAAACTGCTATCCTGACTTCATTACCGTCGATGGTGCCGAGGGAGGAACGGGCGCTGCTCCCCTGGAATTTTCAGATGGAGTTGGAATGCCACTGGAACCGGCATTAATCTTTGTAAATAAAACCTTGACCAATTATAATATTCGGGAAAAAATACGCATTATCTGCAGCGGTAAGATAATCTCAGGTTACTCCATCTTGAAAGCCCTTGCCATGGGGGCAGATTTATGTAACAGCGCCAGAGGTTTCATGTTTTCATTGGGCTGTATTCAGGCCCTGCGTTGCAATACCAATAAATGTCCTACAGGTGTCGCTACACAGGACAAAATGCTCATCAAAGGATTGGTGGTAAGTGACAAATCTGAAAGGGTATATCATTTTCATAAAAATACTTTATTTGCTGCCAACGAACTTTTAGCTGCAGCAGGAAAATCCAGCTATGAAGAAGTCGATGTTTCCATTTTTATGCGTGGAGACGAATTCACCCACCTTTCTGATCTTTATTTCCCTGACAACCTGGGAAATGTAACAAACAATTAAAAAAAAGGAGGGCTATTAAAGCCCTCCAATTGTTGATTTTGATTTACCATTATCAACTTATATTATTCTAAATATAGCTGACTATTGCGTTACTATTCTTGTTGCAAGATTAATATACACAAGTAATTAATCAAAACCTACAGTTCAAAATTAGCATTTTTAATTCAATCGAAGGCCTGATAAACGCCCTTTAACTTAATTTTAACCTACTGACAATCAATGCAAAAGAAATTTCAGAAAAGCTATTAGAATCCCGAGAATTCCATACAAATAACCCCAACAGAACTAAGGCATTGGGAACTTGTAAATACATTATCTTTGCCCACTCCATCAAATTTATTTAAAATGAAGTTAGTTTTCGCCTCCAACAACAAAAACAAAATCAAGGAAATTCAACAATTACTCCCTGCTTCAATAGAACTCCTTAGCCTGGAAGACATTGGATGCCTGGAAGAAATTCCGGAAACAGCTCCTACAATAGAAGGCAATGCTATCCAAAAGGCTAATTATGTTACCCAAAAATATGGTTACGATTGCTTTGCCGACGATACCGGCCTTGAGGTGGAAGCGCTTAACGGAGCCCCCGGAGTTTATTCGGCAAGGTATGCAGGCGAGCAAAAAAATTCTGATGACAATATGAATAAGCTTCTGGAAAAATTATCAGGAAAAAGTAACCGAGGCGCCCAATTTAAGACCGTCATAGCATTGAATTATCTTGGTAAGCAACATCTATTTACCGGAATTGCCAAAGGAAAAATCACCCTGATCAAATCAGGAGATAAAGGTTTTGGCTACGATCCGATTTTTCAACCGGAAGGGTACGGGGAAACATTTGCCCAATTGGCTATGGAAACAAAAAACCAAATTAGTCACAGAGGAAAAGCTACCCAATCACTAATTTCGTTCTTTCAAAATGAGAAATAACCGATTGAATTTCAATATTTTTCAAATAAAAATTCGGCAATCAAGTCGATAATTGGAGGCAAAAAAGAGGCGCCAAAGGCTGTTTTAACTCAGTTTATTCATAACATACTGATATTCAAAACATAATAATTCTCCAAAACTTAAAACTGGATTAGTTTTTATGGATTATTAACACTACTTTTGCACCCTATTTTAAAACACATATGAATAAATTTGAACAATTAGGATTGAGTGAATCGTTACTGAAGGCGATTAAAGATCTAGGATTTGAAAATCCGTCGGAAGTACAGGAGAAAGCGATTCCCCTATTATTGGAAAAAGATACAGATTTAGTTGCGTTGGCTCAAACGGGGACAGGGAAAACGGCAGCTTTTGGTTTTCCAGTTATTCAGAAAATTGATGCCGACAACAGAAATACACAGGCGTTGATTTTATCTCCAACGCGCGAACTTTGCTTACAAATCACCAACGAACTTAAAAACTACTCTAAATACGAAAAAGGTATTCACGTAGTGGCTGTTTACGGAGGTGCTAGTATTACAGAACAGGCCAGAGAAGTTAGAAGAGGCGCACAAATCATTGTTGCCACTCCGGGAAGAATGCAGGACATGATCAACAGAGGATTGGTTAATATTTCTCAGATCAATTATTGTATCCTGGACGAAGCGGACGAAATGTTGAACATGGGATTTTATGATGATATCGTAAACATCCTTTCGACAACCCCAGACGAAAAAAGTACTTGGTTGTTTTCTGCAACCATGCCGGCTGAAGTTGCCAGAATTGGAAAACAATTCATGCAGGACCCATTGGAAATCACTGTTGGAACTAAAAACTCAGGATCATCAACGGTTTCTCACGAATTTTATCTGGTAAATGCCCGTGACCGTTATGAGGCACTTAAACGTATCGCCGATGCTAACCCTGATATTTTCTCGGTTATTTTCTGTAGAACTAAACGTGACACTCAGGCTATCGCTGAAAAATTAATCGAAGACGGCTATAATGCTGCTGCCCTGCACGGAGATTTATCTCAGGCACAACGCGACGGTGTTATGAAATCTTTCAGAAACAGACAGATTCAGATGCTTGTGGCTACTGATGTGGCTGCACGTGGAATCGACGTTGACAATGTGACTCACGTAGTGAATTATCAATTACCTGATGATATCGAAACCTACAACCACCGTTCAGGTCGTACAGGTCGTGCCGGTAAATTAGGAACATCCATTGTAATAATCACAAAAAGTGAATTGCGCAAAATCTCTTCGATAGAGCGAATTCTTAAGCAAAAATTTGAAGAAAAAACCATTCCTTCAGGAATCGAAATCTGCGAAATTCAATTATTACACTTGGCAACTAAAATCAAAGATACCGAAGTAGATCATGAAATCGACAACTACTTACCGGCTATCAATGACGTACTTGAAGGTTTGACAAAAGAAGAACTGATTAAGAAAATGGTTTCTGTAGAATTTAACCGTTTCTTAAACTATTACAAGAAAACCAAAGACATTTCTACTGCAGGTTCCGACAAGCGTGAACGTAGCGGAAGCGATCGCGGATCAAGAGAAAGCAGCAATGGGGGTGCAACCCGCTACTTTGTAAATATCGGATCCAGAGATAACTTCGACTGGATGTCTCTGAAAGACTTCCTTAAAGAAACTTTAGATTTAGGTCGTGACGATGTCTTCAAAGTGGATGTAAAAGAAGGTTTCTCGTTCTTCAATACAGATGCAGAACACACAGACAGAGTTATGGACATCCTTAACAATATCCAATTGGAAGGACGCCGCATCAATGTCGAAATTTCTAAAAATGACGGAGGCGGAAGACGTGACCACAACGGAAGAAATTCCGGTGGTTTTGGAAAACGCAATTCAGAAAGACGTGAAGGAAATTTTGCTCCAAGAAGAGAGGGAGGTTTCCGAAGCGAAAGATCTTCTGAAAGATCCTCTGAAAGAAGCTCCAGACGCTCTGACAGAGCACCAAGACGCTCAGAAAGTTTCGGAGATTCTCCTAGACCCAGAAGATCAAGAAGAGATTAATTCTTATTGTTAATTTTCTTATAATAATAATATTGAACTACAAAATATTTAAACTAGTTTATTACATTTAGCGCTTTAAACCGGTTTATGAAATATTTTGTAGTTCTCTTTTTTTTCACATTATCCATAGTTACTTCTGCCCAGGAAGTAATCCCCTCCCAAAAAGTCAGCGGTTATATTTACAATGACGAAACAAAAGCTCCACTAATAAATGTCAATATTATCAACATTAACAAAGTAAGAGGAGCCAGAACAGATACACAGGGTTATTTCGAAATCGACGTCCAACCCTCAGACACACTGCACCTTTCCTTATTGGGTTTTCAATCATTAAGAGTAAAAGTAACTAACGATTGGATTAAGAATAAAGTAGCTAAAATATTCCTTACCGAAAAAGCAATTGCTCTCGAAGAGGTAGTTATCAGACCTTTTAATCTAACGGGTTACCTCGAAGTGGACTCAAAAACAATTCCAATTCCGGAGAATTATCGCTACAATATTTCAGGTTTATCACATGGTTACGAAGCCGGAGAACATTCACCAAATGCCTTCGGAAAAGTATTAGGATCCATATTTAACCCTGCCGATATGCTTTATAATTTCTTCGGTAAAAAATCAGTCGAACTGCGAAAACTGAAGGACATGAAAAAAGATGATACCGTGCGAAATCTTTTAGAATCCAAATTCGATCGGGAAACCATAGCAGTATTATTAGGGGTAGATAAAAAAGAAATACCGGAAATTTTGCAACGATGCAATTATTCGGAATCTTTTATACAAACTGCCAATGACCTGCAGATTATGGACGCCATAAGCGCCTGCTATGAGCAATATAAGGTTTTAAAAAAGAAATAATTTAAACTACAAAAGAAACCCCTTAATTTAATGTAAATCAATGGGTTTCTTTTTTTAAATCATTTTTCAGGAATATTCGCCAATATGGCAACCAGGAATTCCCAAAACTTTTGGGAAGAGGAAATACTGGCCTTTTCATCAGGTGAATGTGCTCCGTGAATCGTAGGCCCAAAAGAAATCATATCCATTTCGGGATAATTAGCTCCAAGAATTCCGCATTCCAAACCCGCATGACAAGCCACTACCTTGGGCTTTTTCCTATTTTGCTTTTCATAAACAGAAACCAATACATCCAAAATTTCCGAATTAGGATTCGGAGACCATCCCGGATAGGAACCCGAAAATTCGACTTCACAACCCATTAATTCAAATGAAGACCGAAGTGAGTTTGCCAAATCCATTTTGGACGACTCCACCGAGGATCGGGTAAGACATTGTATTGTTAAATTACCATTCTCCAACGCTACCTTCGCAATATTATTTGAAGTTTCAACCAAATCCTCAAAATCGGCACTCATTTTATAAACTCCATTTTGGGCAGCATACATGGACCTTACGAAATAAAACTGAGCCATAGAAGGCATTACTTTTGCGGGAACATTTTCTGATTTCTCAAAAACAATTTCAAGATTCGGCTCAGTGGTTTTCAGCTCATTTTTAATATCATTAACCGTTTGCTGCATATCAAAAACAAAAGCTTCATCATAAACTGAGGCTATAATAACCTTTGCAACACTCTCACGAGGAATAGCATTGCGAAGTCCTCCACCCTTTATTGAGACAATCTGCAAACCAAAATCATCAAAACCATTAAACAATAAGCGATTCATGATTTTGTTGGCGTTACCCAAACCTTTGTGAATATCCATTCCTGAATGTCCACCCTTTAGCCCTTTCACCATAATGGAATACCCCACAGAACCTTCGGGAGTCTCCTCTTCCTCATATTCAGCATAGGCGGTAACATCAATACCTCCCGCACAACCTATATCAATTTCGTCGTCTTCCTCTGTATCTAAATTCAGAAGAATTTGTCCCTGCAGCACTCCGCCTTTTAAATTCATTGCCCCCGTCATTCCGGTTTCTTCATCAACGGTAAACAAAGCTTCAATTGGAGGATGCGGTATTTCCTTACTTTCAAGGATTGCCATTATTGCCGCAACACCCAGACCATTGTCGGCCCCCAAGGTTGTTCCTTTGGCCTTAACCCAATCTCCATCAACATACATCTCAATTCCCTGCTTTTCAAAATCAAAAACAGTATCGGCATTCTTTTGATGTACCATATCCAAATGCCCTTGTAAAACAACTGTTTTACGATTATCCATTCCGGTAGTTGCAGGTTTACGGATGATAACATTTCGAATTTCGTCTTCGAAAGTCTCCAAACCAAGGCCGATGCCAAAGTCTTTAATAAATTCAATTACCTGTTCTTCTTTTTTCGAAGGCCTTGGAACAGCATTTAACTCAGCAAAATTTTTCCAAAGCGATTTAGGCTCAATATTTCTTATATCCTGATTCATTTGTCTTTATTTGAAGGGAATGACTATTAAAAACTCAAAGTTACAAAGATTGAGTACTTTTACCATCTTATTCACAGATAGTATTTATATTTACCTCAACAATATTTATTCAGTGAAACGAAAATACCTTCTTCCACTATTCCTTCTGCTTCAATTACTATTACTGAACAGCTTGTCTTATTTCAGTTTTTATGTAGAAAACTTTTACAGCAATGGCCTATACAAGGCAATTTCAGGATTACTAAGGTTACTATTTGGATGGATCCCGTTTTCAGTGGGTGATTTAATTTATTTAGCTACAATCCTTTTTATCATCAAATGGATTTGGAAAAAACGCGGTTCCTGGAAAAAGAACTGGAAAAAGAATATTTTACAAGTATTGAGTTTCCTTTCTGTATTTTATTTTCTTTTTTATTCACTTTGGGCAATAAATTATTACCGACAACCGCTCTTTGAAAAAATGAAAATTGAAAGAGAATATTCTGATGAAGATTTATTATTGTTCACTAAAAAACTGATTGAGCGAACCAATAACATACACCGACAGCTTACAAACAGCGATACCACTGCAGTCAAATACCCATACTCATACGAAGAAACTTTCAAGATGAATCTTAATGGCTACGACCACCTGGCAAAGGAGCTTTCCTTTTTTAAGTTTTCGAAATTAAGTATTAAAAAATCCTTATTCAGTTTACCACTGACCTATATGGGATTCGGAGGATACCTAAATCCTTTTACCAATGAAGCTCAGGTTAATTATCTGATGCCAATGTACAATTTCCCAACCACGAGCTGTCATGAGATGGCCCATCAAATGGGATATGCCAGCGAAAGCGAGTGCAATTTCATCGGCTTTCTGGCTTCTGTAAAAAACGAAAATCTGTATTTTAAATATTCTGCTTATTCCTTTGCTTTAAGATACTGCCTGGGGAATTGGAGTTTTCGAAACGAAGAGACATTTAAAGAATTAATGAAAGAAATCCATCCAGGAATTCTAAAAAATTATAAAGAAAGTGAGGATTTTTGGATTCAATACGAAACCCCCATCGAGCGAGGATTCCATATTTTCTATGACAATTACCTCAAATACAATCAGCAAACTGATGGTATGGCCAGTTACAGTAAATTCATCAACTTAATGGTGAATTATTACAAAACCCGAGAATTGTAAAATTTATATTTTTTCCAATAATAAACCAGAGGCTGTAAGTCCTGGACCAAATGCCACAGCTAATACTTTAGTTCCTGATTTGATATTATCGTCGTTAATAATCTCTCCCAAAATGTGCGGAACCGTCCCCGATGACATATTCCCAAATCGGAAAAGTATATTGTAGGACCACTGCGCCTGTTCTAAGGTTATTCCTAAAGCTTCTACCACGTAATCGATAATCTTAGGACCTCCGGGATGTATGGCAAAATACATACTGTCTTTATGATCATCTAATTCGATATCTACTTTTCTGCAAAGTGTCTGGAAGAATTCGTAGATATTTTTTCGGATAAAAACGGGAACTCGTTTTGAAAGTTTCATCAGGAAGTTATATTCTCCTAGATCCCAGGACATATCCTCAAGCGAGCCCGGAATAATAACCTCATGTGAAGCTAAAATTCGCAGTCCTTTTTTTTCAGGGAACGTATCATCCTTCATAAACTCTTTTTCACCGTACAGGGAATAACCAATAAACCCGTCAGCAAAAAGTGAACAAATCATGGTATTGGCGGCGGAAAATTCCGTTAAATTCAAATGTGAGGAAAGCAATTCGGTATGAACCACATCAACCCTGCCTTTGTCCTTACTTGCTTTTATAAGACTACTACCAGTTCTAATTGCCGGAAAAGCACCGTAGCAACCCATATGGTATGAGTGCGTAACGGTGGTATTTTCCCAATGCCTGTCAATCACAGCCTGTTGTGCAACACTGGGCGAAGCATAACCTGAACAGGTTACATGTATTAAATGCTCCGGCCGAGCCACATTTCGGGTATAAAATTCCTCAAAAACCTGACGCATGTATTTCTGGAACCAATCCATACGAATTCCGATTTTTGGTCCAAAAACCTCCTCTGAGTGGATATTCAAACAAATTGGCAAAGGGTACTCCGAAAGAGGGGTATCTGCCATTCTGTTTTCAATAAAATCAGCAACCTGATCAAAAATTAAAACCTGTCTCCTGTTAATACTGTTTTCCGGAATAGCATATTTATCCACCTGCTCTGAAATATTTTCAAAAACAGGAGCTCCATCACCATTTTTCTGATGGGCGGCATATTCCAGATTCTGATAGTAATAGTATAAGAATTTTGTGTAGTGATTAAGCTTGGTCTGATCAAGTAAAGGACCTATTAAAATCGGATGAAAATTAAAAATTACTACGTTTTCCATTTTCCTTAAATTTTATGTACCCTAATTTACCCCTATTTTTCAAGAAATAAAAGCTGAAGGACTTAACAGGAAAATAAAAAAGAATACAACCTACTGATTATCAGTATTTTAGCCTATTCATCCGTAAAGTTAAAGTATTGTTAATCAAGATGTTGTAAGAATGCTAAGACATGAAAAAATGAAAATATTATGAAGTTAAATCTTTCATATACAGAATTGTACAAAAATCACCTATAAGTGAAGCAAAAAGACAGCAGAAAAGTGGTAGTACTAACTTTTAAAAAGAGTAGAAAAACAATGGGTTTCAATTAAACATCCCACTCACGAAGTTTGTTCAGTTTTTCTTGTTCTTCCAACTCCTCCTGCGGGATAACCTTCAGAAAGGAAGGATGCTGTTCGATGGCGTATTCTATTTTTTCAACTATCGATTCAATGGAATCATTGTCGTAATCTATTTGCAATGGCTCCTTAATGGTAAAAGATTGTAAAACACCTTTCTTTTTCAAAAGAATTCCCTTTTTGTCAAAGGAGCGCCGGAATCCGTCAATTACTATAGGAACAACTATGGGTTTGTGTTGCTTAATGATATGAGCCGTGCCCTTACGGACAGGCTTAAACGATTTGGTAGTGCCCTGTGGGAAAGTTATCACCCAGCCATCGTCTAGGGCCATTTTGATATTCTCGGTATCATTGGGATTTACTTCTGCTTTTTCTGCAAGATCCACCCCTTTACTTCGCCAGGTTCTTTCTACCGTTACTGCCCCGGCATAAGACAAAATTTTAGGAAGTAATCCCGATTGCATGGTTTCTTTGGCCGCTACAAAATAGGTATTTATTTTGGGTTTCCATAGGTAGCCGACATTTTTTAAGGTATCGATTCTCCCACTGAGGCTGGCATTAAAAACATGAAACATCGCTGCCACATCTGCAAAATAAGTCTGATGATTAGAAATGAACAATACATTTCTTTCCGGTAGGTTTCTGATAATTTCAGAGCCTTCTATCTGCAGCTCATTAAAACCATGGTAGCGCCTATGAGTAATTAATCCGAATATTCGAACTAACCATCTTTTTAGAAATAAAACATGGCCAAATATATCCTTTTTTATTAAACTCATAAATTGGTTGCCAATTTTTATAGCGAACTACAAAATTACAAAATTTAACCAGAAACTATTTCATAAAGATTAGTAACCTTGAAACGGCCGTCCAGTTTTAAAATTCCCCGGCCAGTGAAATTTTAATAACATCTTTAAGTTCACTAAGCATCATAGCAGTGGCACCCCAGACTATATTCCCTTCAATATTGAAAGCAGGTACTTCTGCGTTAAAAGCATAGGATGTATTCAGATTTACGGTCGTAATTATTTCATCTGCGAGAAAAACAGTCAGTGGCACTTCAATAATCCCAGCCACTTCATCTGCCTGAGGAATAAATTCCAATTCATCCCTGCAAATCCCCAAAAAAGGATATACCATAAAATTACTTGGCGGAATATACATGGGACTGAAAGGCTTAATAATCTCCATTTTTCCGGGATGGATACCGATTTCCTCATGCGTTTCCCGCAATGCAGTATTTGAAAAACAAATATCTTCAATTTCAAATTTTCCTCCCGGAAAGGCCACCTGGGCAGAATGTACCCCTTTATAGGAATTCCTGAGAATCAAAACAAAGTGGGTAATGCCTTCTTTTGGATAGAACAACATCATAACCCCGGCATTTTTTGGATTCAGAGTTTCAAAATCCTTACTTTTTAAATTTTCAATTCTCTCAATTGGTGCCATTTTCAAATGAGAATCAATAGCAGGAAGCTCGGCCTCAGCAATACGGGAAACAAATTTTAAAAAGTATTGAAAATCCATAATCAAACTTTATTTTTGCATTAAAATCCAAATATAAATTTACTTTAGAAAATTGCGTTCTCCAACTTTTCTGAAAACAAAGCTTTTAAAATGTACAGCAAGGAAGAAACACAAAAACTTAAAAAAGAATTCTGGGTCAATTTTGCAGAAAAACACCCAAGAAAATGGCTTTTGTATGACACTAAGATCAAGGATTTCTCTTTTAAATTTTATGTTGACAATAAAAAAGCTCAAGTCTTAATTGACATCGAAAGTAAAAATGACGAAAAAAGACAGGCCTATTTTGAAAAACTCGAAGCCTTAAGAAATATTTTAGAAGAAGAATTCATTCAAGATTTGGTTTACGAAAGAAATTATACCCTCGAAAACGGAAAGACAATCAGCCGAATTTGGGTTGAAAAATTGGGTCTGGGATTCAGCAACCGTAACAATTGGGACTACATATTTGATTTCTTCAACGAAAAAATGGATGCTCTCGAACGTTTTTACCTGGAATACGATGAATTCATTAAAGACATCGACATAGATTAAAAACCTTTCTCAAAAAAATTACATGGTAAAAATATTGTATACGATAATATGATCCTCATAAGTAATATACAATTGCTTTCGATTATCCTGTTTTTTCCTTGTTATTATTGAGACCACGCAATCCATCCCATCATTATCCACGCAGCTAAAGGGATAGACAACATCCGTATCATTTTCAGTTGTCTTCTGGTAACTAACAATCTGAAACAACTGTATAGCCTGTGAATAGATTACAAATCTGTTTTTATTGGTATCGAGAGTTACGACTATATTCACCAAATCTAAATCGGACCAATTACCCCATTTACCCTTTTCATTCTTTTGGAGGACGCTGTAACCGGATGTTTTGAACTTATAGGTCTGAGCATACCCTTTTTGTAAACCAAAACCAAGCAATAAAAATGCAATTACTATTTTAAGATGACTCATTAACCCCAATTATATTTAAATTCAATTATTTCCTTTTTCGCCTTTTCATAATCCTTTACAATTTCTGTGATTATCTGTTCGGCTGATTTAATATCGTGAATTAAACCGGCTATCTGGCCTATTTCTAATTCGCCTTCATCTACATCTCCTTCAAACATTCCCCGCTTAGCTCTTGCCCTTCCCAACAGATTTGACAATTCCTCTTTGGTGGGACATTTCCCGTACAACTCCTGCACATCCATAAAAAACTTATTTTTAATCAAACGCACCGGAGTAAGCTCTTTAAGTGTTAGCTGGGTTTCCCCTTCCTGAACCTCAACAATTTTTTTCTTAAAATTCTCATGAGCAGAGGATTCTGTAGAAGCGACAAACCTACTGCCTATTTGGACACCCTCTGCTCCCAAAACCATGGCAGCCAACATTCCTCTTCCCGTCGCTATGCCTCCGGCGGCAATGATGGGTATTTTTATTTTTTCTTTAATCATCGGAATCAGAATGAAGGTTGTGGATTCCTCACGGCCGTTATGACCTCCCGCTTCAAATCCCTCGGCAACCACCGCATCAACACCTGACTCCTGAGCCTTCAATGCAAACTTAGCACTGCTCACCACATGAACCACAATAATACCATTTTTCTTTAAGAAGGAGGTCCAAAGCGCAGGATTTCCGGCCGAGGTAAAAACTATTTTAACACCTTCCGCTACGATAATCCTCATTACCTCCTCAATGTCAGGATAAAAAAGCGGCACATTTACACCAAAAGATTTATTAGTCGCTTTTTTACATTTTCGTATATGCTCCCTCAAAACTTCAGGATACATTGAACCGGCACCTATAATTCCTAGACCTCCGGCATTACTTACAGCGCTTGCCAATTTGTAGCCGCTCACCCATACCATTCCGGCCTGCACAATGGGATACTTTATATTGAAAAGCAAGCTTATCCTGTTCATTACCTAATTAATTCTTAATAACCGCACCATTTTTGGATGTGACTGCAGTTTTTATTTTGTAAAAATAAATTCCATTACTAAGTGATTCCAGGGAAAAACTTTGCTGCTCTCCTTCGATATTTTTCTCCAAAACTTTTTGACCAAGGGCGTTGTAAAAAGTCACCGTTCCAGATTCAAAATCCTTTGGGTAGTTTATCGTAATTTCAGCTGTGGTGGGATTAGGAAAGGCCACCAAATAATCTTTTTCTGTATTTTCAGATGCCAATCCATTTGCTAAGGCTAAATTAAAATCGGGTATACCATAACCATAAAAATTATCAGGTTGCAGATATTTATCAGCCGATTGAATAATCAGATCTCTAATTTCCTGATTGGTTTTGTTTGGCAGTGCCTGCCATAAGCAGGCAACCAAACCTGCTGTTATTGGCGTGGCAAATGAGGTCCCGTTTCCGGTAACAATATCCCCTGCTGTAGTCGAAATTGTAGCCGATACCCCCTGCGCCATAATATCCGGTTTTATTCTTTGATCGAAACTGGGGCCTATGGAACTAAAAGAAACCCGACTTTCTGACGGAAAAACTGCACCGATAGAAAGCACCGAATTTGCATCGGCTGGGGCTCCAATATGAGGATTTGCAGTAGCTCCCTCATTACCGGCAGCAACAACAATTAACATACCTTTGCTAAAAGCAATTTCGGCACCTTTAGAAATAAATGCAGTTGCCCCATCCATTTGACTGTAAGTATGACTATAACTTGCATTATCGTATTCAAAATAGCCCAGAGATGTATTAATAACATCCACTCCCAGGCTGTCGGCCCTTTCTGCGGCTTCTACCCAAAGCGATTCCTCAACAGGATTTTCAGAGGCACTGTCTTCGGTAATAAACAAATAATATGAAGCATCAGGAGCCGTACCTATTAAAGAATTTTCAACATAACCTCCCATGGTTGACAATACATTTGTTCCATGGTTGTGCAGAGAATAAAAATTATTATTTCTTCCCACAAAATTATAACCCCCTAAAATTTGATTATTGTCTCTCAATCTTTTAAAAGGAAGTGCCGTATCTACACCGGGAAATCCACTGTCGAGAACAGCAATTATTTTACCAGAGCCCGTATATTCCTGTTGGTGCAATAAATTCCCATTGAGCATCACAATTTGATTTTCTGAACTGCCGTAAGGAAAATCAACATTAATCTTGTCAAACTTATTTATTTTGGATTGAATGGGTTTAGTTGTTGGTACTTTCTTGCCGGTTTGGTTTAAAGTTTTATTTGCAAAATCTACGCTTTGAACGAAATCATAACTTTTAAGGGAATTAATCACTGTCTGAGTTCCACGCACATGTACTGCATTGAGCCATTTGGACTTTCCCATGATACTGATTCCTGAAACCGCTTTAATTTGGCTGATATAACTGGAATTGATTGGAACATCCTTAAAGTCCAAAACTATATTTTGATGAGCCCTTCTGTCCAAAGCCCTTTGGGAGAGCATCAGCAGAGGAGTATTAAAATAGGTTTCTTGATTAGCTTTGGCATTAAAATACACCCAAGCATCTTCTTGCGAAAAGGATACGGCAGAAAGAATCAGAAAAAAAAATAAACAAAATTTTCTCATAGCTCTTTTATATACAGATAAGCCTAACACTACTGAGTTAACAATAAAAAATCAACTAAGTTCTTAACGCTATCTTTTGAAAGTACTAAGCTAAGAAATAACTCCCGAACCAACTAATTCATCGGCCAAATACCAGGCAACAAATTGTCCCTCGGTTATTGCTGATTGCGGTTCTTCAAACGAAACATACATTCCGTCACTAAATTGGTGAAGTTTTGCTTTTTGCAAAGGTTGTCTGTATCGAATTCTGGCCATCACTTCCATTGACTGCCCGTATTCTAAAGCCAAATCCTCTCTGATCCAGTGAATTTCGGACTTTTGAATATACAGTGCCTTTCTAAATAATCCGGGATGATAACTTCCCATACCTGTGTAAATAGTATTTGTTTCTACATCCGTAGCAATTACAAATAAAGGATCAACCGTACCGCCCACATTTAATCCTTTGCGCTGACCTATTGTAAAATAATGAGCTCCCTGATGTTTTCCTACAATCTTACCCATCTCAGAAGTATAATTGATTTTACCTGCAGACTGCTCCAATTCTTCCCTATCTGTTAAATCAGAGGGTACAACAAACTTATATACCGGATTATTTTTGTCAATCTGTATAATTACTCCTTCTTTAGGCTGTAACTTCTGTTGAAGAAATTCAGGCAAACGCACCTTACCGATAAAACACAAACCCTGTGAATCTTTCTTTTCGGCAGTAACCAAATCCATCTGGGCTGCTATCTCACGCACCTGCGGCTTGGTCAATTCACCGATCGGAAATAAAGCTTTGGCCAATTGTTCCTGCGACAATTGACATAAAAAATAAGACTGATCTTTGTTGTTGTCGATACCGGCAAGTAATCGATATACTTTTTCACCATCTATTGCAGTTTCGCCTTTTCTGCAGTAGTGTCCCGTAGCAACATAATCAGCACCAAGACTCAAGGCAATTTTCATGAAAACATCAAATTTGATTTCGCGATTACAAAGCACATCCGGATTTGGAGTTCTTCCTTTTTCATATTCGTCAAACATATAGTCAACGATTCTCTCCTTATATTCTTCGCTTAAATCCACCGTTTGGAACGGAATTCCCAGCTTCTCAGCGACAAGCAAAGCATCGTTGCTGTCTTCAAGCCACGGACAGTCATTTGATATGGTAACAGAATCATCATGCCAGTTCTTCATAAAAAGACCGATTACCTCATACCCCTGCTGTTGCAACAAATAAGCCGCAACACTCGAATCAACACCGCCGGAAAGTCCTACTACAACACGCTTCATCTTAAAATCTCATTTATTTTCTAAAACTGCAAAGTTACAAAGTTTAATGCAGTAATCATCGGTAACCAACTTTATTGCTTTTTAACCCGGTTTACTTCTTTTGGATTGCTCATATTGACTTCATTCACCAACTTTCCCTTTTCAAAAAAGAGCCATTTGCCAGTCTTTTTCCCATTGGTAAAATTCCCCTTAGAAACGACATTCCCATCTGCATCTCTGAAAACCGAGGGTCCGTTATATTCGTTATTTTTAAATGAGGATTCCTCTAAAACAATTCCGTTTTCAGCATACTTTTTATAGCTACCGTTTTTCAGATTATTTGAATATGAAACTTCCTCAGCAATTTTCCCATTTGGATAATACACGGATCTCAAACCTTCCAGTTTGCCGTTCTGGTAATTTTCGAGGGTCATGATTACAGAGGAAGCTTTATGATAATATTTCCAGATCCCCTCGTAGACCTTGTTTACCAATTTTCCCTCGCTAACCTTATTTTTTTCCTGATCATAAAAAATGGTATAGGCAGAATTGTCAATTGAATCAAACTCCCTGGTTGCAATAAGCGAACCTGCATTGGTATCATCATAAAATTTAAACAAACCAACTTCTTTTCCATGGGAAAATAAGCCTTCGTACCTCAACCTTTTGGATTCTTTATAAAACCCTTTCCATTGTCCGTCTTTCTTGCCAGTAGCATCCAATTTATTAAAATCCGTTTGCCCCAAAACAGTCACGAAACTAAGGAGAAATACGAATAATAATTGCAAATGATATTTTGCTTTCATAAAACTTTCTGTTGTGGTATCTGTTTTTCTTAAACAGCCCGATACGAAAAACAAAAAATCCCGACTTATCGAGATTTTCTGTTCAATTTATTTTTTTCTTTTTTTCTGTTCAGTTTTCATTGCTTCCTGCTGCTCCATTATTTCCTGAAGCCTTTGTTGGAACTTGCTTTGCTTTTTAGGTTCCTTTTTCTTATTCTCCTGTATTTGAGCATGAATCTTGTCACTATCGATTATATAGTTTTTAATAACCAACATGATTCCGATAGTAATTGTATTAGAAATAAAATAATACAAACTCAAACCAGAAGCATAACTATTAAAGAAAAACAACATCATCAATGGCGAAATATAAATCATCACCTTCATGATTTTAGCCATATCAGGCATCCCTTCCTGCTGAGGAGTAGCCATCTGCTGATCTCCGGTTGTCATTCGCATGTAGAAGAAAATTGCAACAGATGCCAGGATTGGGAACAAACTGATATGATCCCCATAAAACGGAATATGAAATGGCAATTTATATACGGAATCAAACGTAGAAAGGTCATCAGCCCATAAGAAGCTTCTTTGTCTTAAACCAATCTCTGCAGGGAAGAATTGAAACAAAGCATAAAAAACTGGCATTTGCAATAATCCCGGAACGCAACCTGCCATTGGATTAACTCCAGCTTTGTTGTAAAGCTTCATGGTTTCCTGCTGTTTTTTCATTGGCTCATTTTTGAATTTTTCACCAAGCTCAGTCAATTCCGGTCTCAACACTTTCATCTTTGCCTGTGACAAAAATGACTTATATGTAATAGGAGACATCACTAATTTTACCAAAATAGTGAACAAGACAATCGCCCAACCCTGAGCGATGAACATACTCAACAAACCATACATTGGTATAAAGGCATGACGGTTTATCCATCCGAAAATCCCCCAGCCTAAAGCCACTATTTCTTCAAGATTTCGGTTATATGACTTCAGTAACTTGTAGTCAGTTGGGCCATAGAACCAGTTCATTTTTTGGTCTATTTCACCATTTTTAAATGCCAAAGGCAACACCGCTTTAAATTGTTTGGTATAGATGCTGTCCACCTTATCATCCTTCACCAAATTATCTGAATGTAATTCAGCTTTTGTAAAAGGAGTATCAGACAACAGTATAGAAGAGAAAAAGTGCTGTTTGTATGCTACAAATGAAACTCCATCGACTGTTTCTGATTTTTCATTACCTAATCCCAAATAGTCCACTTTTTCATCACCGTACTCATAATACATTTCTGTATATCGGTTTTCATAGCTTATACTCTTTTCATTGGAAAACGATTTAAGATTCCATTCTAATTGCAGTGGTTGTGAGGAATTCAACACAGAATTCAAACCTTGGGTATGAACTCCAAAATCCATCATATAATCATCAGCTTTCAGGACGTATTTGTATTCCAAATACGCATTTGCAGCTGCTTTTAATTTCATCGACAAAATCTGATCACCACCATTTGTGGTCAGCGTTGGCTCAAAATAAAGATCTTTGGTATTAAGTGTACGATTGTCTTTTGTATGCAACTGAACATTTAGACTCGCATTATTATCTTTAATCAACTGCACTAATTCTCCTGAGCCCTTTTTTCCCTTCTCGAAATCTTTTAAAGTGGCTTCGGCAATATAACCACCTTTATTGGCTATTTTCAATTTCACAACTTTATTCTCGATTGTTGTGAAGGTTTCATTTGCCGATGGCAAAGTAGCCGAAAACGCAAAATCCCCCAGAGTCTTTTGCAATTGAGCCAATTGCAAAGTATCTCCTGAAGCAACGGAAGCAATAACTTCTTTTGCAGCAACCTCTTTTTCTTTTGACTCTTTAGAAACTAATTCTTTTTTTGCTTTTTCTGCAGCTATTTCAGCTTCAGTTGGTTTGTTTTGGTACATTATCCAAATTAATATCCCAAAAATCAATAAAAAACCGATCAGTGAATTAGGATCAAACTTTTTTTCTTCCATCAGAATTCAAATTATTTTTTTGGAAAGTTTATAATAAACTTATCCAAATTCATATCAATTATACTTGTTAAATGTCGTTATTATCTCTTGCTGGTTTTCACGGCAGCCGCTACAAAATTCACAAAAAGAGGATGTGGATTTGCTACGGTACTTTTGTATTCAGGATGGTACTGTACACCAATAAAGAAAGGATGATCTTCAATCTCAACAATTTCAACCAAGCCTGTATCCGGATTCACCCCTGAAGCTTTTAATCCTGCATTTTGCAGCACATCAAGATAGGCACTATTGAACTCATAGCGGTGACGGTGGCGCTCAGAAATCAGAGTTTTACCATAAATTTCATATGCCAGAGTATCCGGTTTAATCTCACATTTCCAGGCACCCAAACGCATGGTTCCTCCTTTGTGAGTCACATCTTTTTGCTCTTCCATCAAATTAACCACTGGGTGCTTAGCCTGCTCATTCATTTCGGTTGAATTAGCTTCAGGCAATCCTGCTACATTTCTGGAATATTCGATAACAGCCATTTGCATTCCCAGACAGATCCCGAAGAAAGGCATTTTGTTTTCACGTGCGTATCGAACTGCTTCAATCTTTCCTTCGATCCCTCTTTCCCCGAAACCAGGAGCTACCAATATAGCATCGATATTTTTAAATTTAGTCTCAATATTTTCTTTATCTAAATATTCAGAATGAATGGAAATCACATTAACCTTGGTTTCATTAGCCGCACCTGCATGGATAAATGCCTCCAAAATAGATTTGTAACAATCCTGCATTTCTACATATTTCCCAACTAATCCAATATTAACTGTATTCTTCGGATTTTTTAATCTACTAAGGAAAGTGTCCCAATTATTCAAATCCGGAATGGATTTCTCCGGTAAATCTAATTTTTTCAAGGCCACAACATCTAAACCTTCTTCAAGCATCAAATTAGGAACTTCATATATGGTAGAAGCATCAATTGACTGGATAACGGCCTCTTTTTTAACGTTGCAAAACAATGCCAATTTATTACGTAACTCCTGGGAAAGTTCATGTTCAGTTCTACAAACCAAAATATCAGCTTTTATACCACTTTCCATCAAAGTTTTTACAGAGTGCTGGGTTGGCTTTGTTTTCAACTCACCGGCAGCAGCTAAAAATGGAATCAGGGTAAGGTGCACTACAATACTGTTGTTTTCTCCCAGTTCCCAAACTAACTGACGAACAGATTCAATATAAGGTAACGATTCGATATCCCCTACGGTACCACCAATCTCTGTAATTACAATATCATAATCGCCTGATTTACCAAGCAACTGCATTCTATCCTTAATTTCATTGGTAATATGAGGAACTACCTGAACGGTTTTCCCAAGAAATTCTCCTCTTCTCTCTTTTTCAATTACAGAAAGATAAACTCTACCGGTAGTAACATTATTAGCCTGCGATGTAGGAACATTCAAAAAACGCTCATAGTGACCTAAATCCAAATCCGTTTCGGCACCGTCATCAGTAACATAGCATTCACCGTGCTCATATGGATTCAGGGTTCCCGGATCAACATTGATATAAGGATCAAATTTTTGAATTGTAGCTCTGTAACCCCTTGCCTGCAATAATTTTGCTAATGAAGCAGCTATAATCCCTTTTCCTAAGGAAGAAGTAACACCTCCGGTAACAAAAATATATTTTGTTTGATTCATTCTGTTCTAATTTGTGTTGTGTTGCGTAAAAAAAACGAGGCAAAAATACGATTATAAATTTAGAATATGCTAATTTGGAATTGAGATAATTTACAAAATCAACAATTGAAAGAAGGAAAACCATTTTAAACAAAAACCTCATTAATTTCTTAAACTAATGAGGTTTTGGATATTGTTTTTTGATATTTCTTATTATTTCTTCGAGACCATTTAATTTTAATTCATAAATAATTTCCAACTGCTGCCCCAGTTCCCCTTTGGGAAACCCCTTATTGCGATACCAAACCACATAATATTCAGGCAAATCAACAAGAAATCTTCCTTCATATTTACCAAAAGGCATTTTAGCATAAGCTAACTTTATAAGTTTTTGCTTATTTTGATCCATCTGTCTAATTTGCCACTTTTATCGCCAAATCCGTATCATAATACAAGATATACACCCCATTGTTTACATATCTGCCGTCTCCGTTTTTATGGTAGTGGAATTTATTCTCGATTTGTTGGGAATTAATGGAATTAGCTGTCTGATCAAAACTCTTATTTTGGACCAATCTCAAAATTGTATCAAAGGTCACATCAAAACCTCTGGTAGCAAAATCACTGGGATAAACAGCATTTATTTTTCGATACCCATTTTTGAATACAACAGCCTGTTCTGATTCATTATCGCACGCCACAGAAGGATACATTAATTTTAGTTTCACCAAATTTTCAAATTTAATCTCATCTGAATCCAAAGTCTCGTTTGGCTCCAAAATTACCAGTTGCACCTGATAATCCTCCACAGCATTTACCATGGCAGCAATTGTGGTCTTTATCATCCAGGTATTTCTGGTTTCCATAACCACAAAATTCATTCTACCCTTGACTAACATACTTCTTAGATTCTCCTCTGAGACACTTCCATTTTCATTCAAGGCTACAAATTTGACATCTGCTTGATTTTGCTTTATATATTGAATTACAGACTCTTTTTTCTTATCCACTACAGCAAGAACATTTCCGTTCTTAGATCGCATATAATCAAACATAGCCGCTTTCAAAACTTCATTTGAAGGAACAGTTTGATATAAATTAGCTAACGGATTACCCAAATCTTTTGACAAAGGAGAGATAACAGGAACATTATACAAACTCAAGAGACGCGCTGCAGTTTCCGCATTGTTTTGGTAAAACGGACCAATTACCGCATTGGCTCTTTGCAGATTATTTTCCTGAATAATAGAGGCTACAGCAGATCCGTTTTTACTTTCCTGTGAATCAAATATCTGAACATCTACCGGCAATCCCAAGGCTCTGGCCGAATCAATTGCCATCAAAGCCCCTGCATAAAAATCCAGGGTCATATTTAAAAATTTATCTTTTTTTAGCCTGACAGTAACCGAATTAACTGTATCACCTTCGATTTTGGATAAATTAAAAGGCAATAGCATCGCTAATTTTTTCCTTTCACTCAGATTTACATCTTCTGTCAGTGAAGCAAACACCTTTTTAGTTTGTCCAAAAGTAGTGTCAGGCACTTTCAAAATCATCCCCTCAGCAAGTCCATTTTGCAATTCGGGATTTAAATCAAGTAATTCCTCTTGGCTTATATTAAAGTGCTTAGACAAGCCATACAAGGTCTCTTTTGACTTAACCTCATAAATTGTAAAATTGGAAAAATTTTGTTTCTCTCCTTGCGCTGCGATTTCATCAAGCTTTGCTGTCTCTGAAGCATTACCTTTTATAAGCAGCTTATATCCAATAGGCAAACCATGACGCACTTCAGGATTTAACTGCTCCAACTCCTCAATGGTAATACCATATTGCTTTGCTATCGAATACTTAGTCTCTTTAGGTAAAACCTGATGGTAAATTGGTTTGGCACCAGCAATATCTTTTTTAGGAAGTTCGTTTTTAGCAGGAATTCGCAATCGCTGTCCTATCTTCAAACCCTCCGTTTCCAAAAACGGATTTGCTTTTTTCAATTCCTCATCAGAAATACCATATTTCCTTTCTATTCCATATAGGGTTTCCTTGGCAACAACCTGGTGGATCAATACTTTATCTTCGGCAACCTCATCCTTTTTAGTTGCTTTGACAGGAATTAGCAAAATACTTTTTGGTTTTAATTTAGTTTGAGCATCCGGATTCAATTGATAAATATCATAAGGAGTTACCTTATATTTTTGTGCAATTTCATTTATTGTCTCACCCCTTTCTACCTTATGGGTAACGGTTTCCTGAGCAAAAACAGACATTGAAAACATGAAAGCTGATATCAAAATTGCAGAAAAACACTTCATTTTTTGATCTTTTATTTTTAAAATTATTTAGCCAAAGATAGCAAAACGGTATCAAATTCTATTCCAAATCTGATACCGTTTTTATATTCTACTTAAAAGTAAATCCTTATTTTTTCTATTCCCACTCAATGGTTGCAGGCGGTTTCGAACTGATATCGTAAACCACTCTGTTTACCCCTCTAACCTTATTTATAATATCATTGGAAACCTTCATCAGAAAATCATATGGCAAATGAACCCAGTCGGCAGTCATACCATCTGTAGATTCAACGGCACGAAGCGCCACCACTTTTTCATAGGTACGCTCATCTCCCATCACACCAACACTGTTAACAGGAAGTAAGATAGCTCCTGCCTGCCAAACTTTGTTGTACAATCCCCATGATTTCAATCCTTCAATAAAAACAGAATCCACTTCTTGTAAGATTCTCACTTTCTCTGGGGTAATATCCCCTAAGATTCTGATTGACAATCCAGGTCCAGGAAAAGGATGTCTTCCTAACAATTCAGGATCTATACCAAGTGTTGCACCCACTCTTCGCACTTCGTCTTTAAATAACATACGTAGTGGTTCAACTATTTTTAATTTCATATAATCAGGCAAACCGCCTACATTGTGATGCGATTTGATTGTCGCAGATGGCCCCTTTACAGAAACCGACTCAATAACATCAGGATAGATTGTTCCCTGAGCCAACCATTTCACATCCTCTACAAGGTGAGCTTCATCATCAAAAACCTCGATAAATACGCGACCTATAATCTTACGTTTGGTCTCCGGATCACTTACTCCCGCTAATTCTGACAAAAAGCGATCACCGGCATCCACACCTTTCACGTTTAGACCCATCCCTTTGTATTGATCTAATACGTTTTCAAATTCGTTTTTACGAAGCAGACCGTTATTAACGAAAATACAATATAGATTTTTACCGATGGCTTTATTCAACAATACTGCCGCAACAGTAGAATCAACACCTCCTGAAAGCCCAAGAACCACTTTATCGTCCTGAATTTTCTCTTTCATTTCAGCTACAATTTCTTCCACGAAAGCATTTGGAGTAAAGTTTTGAGGCACTTCAGCAATTTTTACCAAAAAGTTTTCCAACATCTGTTTTCCTTCCGTCGAATGATATACCTCTGGGTGGTATTGAATCGCATAAGTTGTTTCACCTTCTATTTTGTATGCAGCAAACTCAACATCATGAGTACTTGCTAATTTAACTCCGTTAGTTGGCAATGCTTTTATACTGTCACTATGACTCATCCAAACCTGACTGTTTGGAGAAACACCCTCAAAGAAAACCTCCCCTTCTTTAATGTACGACAAGTTAGCCCTTCCGTATTCTCTGGTATTTGACGCTGCTACCTCACCTCCGCTAAAATGTGCCAGGTATTGTGCTCCGTAACAAACCGCCAGCATAGGAAGTTTTCCTCTTATCTGTGATAAATCTGGATGCGGCGCATCTTCTGAACGAACAGAAAATGGACTTCCCCCTAAAATTACCGCTTTATAACTTGACAAATCATCTGGAATATGATTGTATGGAAAAATTTCGCAGAATATATTTAATTCGCGAACTCTACGCGCAATAAGCTGAGTATATTGCGATCCGAAATCTAAAATAAGTACGTTGTGTTGCATGCGCGCAAAATTACTTCTTAAATTTGGATTGGAAAAATGGAAATTTGAAAATTTTTATTTTTTGTACGGATTCCCTTTGCTGTCAAAAAAACAACAATTCGGGCAGTAACTTTATTCTCTTATAAAAGTAAACCTGGACTTTACACCGGTATCAATATTATCCCAAAAATTGGTAACCAACAATTTTCCGGTTTCATCGTATATTTCAAAATTACCGGTGTTACCTCCCAAAGCTCCTCGATTGAGTGCCTGCAATTCTACGAAGCTAACTCCTAATTTTAAATCTACCCTAATATCAACAAAAAACTCTCCGAGCCGAAGATTATTGGCAGCAACGTCCTCTGTATATTCATTAATTACAGTTGCCTTTATCAAGTCCCCATCGATCGCTCCATAATCCCTAACCCTGATTAGCAGTTTTTTTGATTTTGTTTTAAAAATTCCAAAATCGACATCAGTTCTTCTGATATAGGAATCGTCTTCCTTTAAACCATGTCGCACCAAAGTCTGGTCGACCTCCTTATTCAGCTGATCTCTAACCCTGTCTCCGGGATTGACAAAATCATTTGTCTTTATCATCGAAATGGAATTGGACTCTCCAATTCTATAATTTGAATTGGATTTTGGTAAATCCTGTTTCTCTAAAATATTTGGAGTTTCAATAGCAGGTATATTTGGTTTTGGTGCATCGGTAATCGGCGGCAGCTCAGCCTTAGGAACTATACCGGTATTTGCAGGAGGTATAGGTTTTATCCTGGTGTTGAATTCGT
This sequence comes from uncultured Flavobacterium sp., assembly GCA_964614445.1. Classification (GTDB taxonomy): domain Bacteria; phylum Bacteroidota; class Bacteroidia; order Flavobacteriales; family Flavobacteriaceae; genus Flavobacterium. The sequence goes on from CAZTLN010000005.1 coordinate 62,537, forward strand.
TTTGCGCAAATCCGCTTACACCAGCAAAAAACAATATAATAAAAACAACTTGCTTCATATTCATGCCGCTAATTTTTCCAGTCCTTAATTAAATAAAATTGCCCAAGTCATCACAAACAACAAATATACTGTCCTTAAATTTTAGAAAACAAACCAATTTAAAAACATTAAAAAAAATTTAACCAATTTGAAACCCAAAACCTTTTGATATAAAATCATTTCTCCAATATAATTGTGGCCTTATATCCTTGGGCGATATTCCAATTATTTGAAGAAATAATTTTTCCCTTTTCGTCAAAAATTTGAAATTCGGCTGTGTTAGGTGATGCCATTCCTTCATTTAGAGCTTCAAAATCAATTCTATTAACACCTTTTTTCAATTTAACATCAAACCCTTTGAATTCACCATCCAACACAATTTAATCTTCAATAATAACATAATTCAAAAACACCCTTATCCTGTCTCCATCAACATAAGCCGCGTCTCGGTATCTGACTTTTGCAGTACCGGAATCTGTTTTTACGACACCTAAATCCTGATTTCGAGCAGCTGCTTTTTCCGGATCGATAATTTCATTTTTTGGTACTATAAATTTATTTTCAGGAATATTTTCGGGAACGTAGGAGTTGATCATATCCAAATCTTCATCTGATAAATGGGGGCTATCATCAATGGGTAAAAATTTATTTATTGGAGAAATCGGTTTAAAGTTATTTTTAAATTCTATCTGAGCATATCCACTAAAACATATCCCAATAATCAGAAGGAAAGCATTTACAAGACTCCCCGCATTGCTATTTTTAAATTTCACCACCATAACAACTTATTTTAAGAACCAGCACTCTGCTAACAATCTAATTATCTGCTGTTAACATCATAATTTTGGTTTTATTGTAATTCATTCCGCTAAAATTCGCCAAGTAGCTGTTCAGATCATCCAAAACCGGTATTTTTTGTTTTACATTTTTTTATAAATTGCAAAAAATATACCAAACACTTAACAGAGGCGTATTCCTCTAAAAATGAATTAAATACATTAAAATGAAAAGAGAAAATATATTAACTGGGTCTCCATGGGAAGACAAAATGGGTTATTGTCGTGCGGTGCGTATCGGAAACATTATTGAAGTTTCGGGTACAGTAGCCATTATCGATGGTGATAAAGTGAAAGCAGACGACGCTCATGCCCAAACTTTAAACATTTTAGAGAGAGTGGAGAAAGTTCTTGAAGACCTAAACTGCGGAATGAAAGATGTAATCCGTACCCGTATATTTACCACAGACGTAGCTACTTTTGAAGCTGTTGCCACTGCCCATGCGAAATTTTTCAAAGATATAAAACCAACAACTGGTTTCTATGGAATCAACCACCTGGTAGCTCCTGAATATTTGGTTGAAATTGAATTGACTGCTGTAGCCGCGGAATAACCAAACTCTCAAAAAATATAAAGAGCGCAATAAAAGTAATCTTGATAAATGACTACTTTTATTGCGCTCTTGGATTATAAAAAAATAAAAAACAAACATGAACGTAAAAAAGACAATAACCTGGTCCCTAAAATGGGTACTTATTTGCCTCTTGATAGGCTTATTGTCTGGCTCTGCATCAGCCCTTTTGTTGGTGGCTTTAGAATGGGCTGCTGAACAACGAGAAACTAAACTGTGGCTACTTTGGCTCCTACCTATTGGCGGACTCCTTATCGGATTGGCCTACCATTATTACGGAAAAGATGTCGTTAAAGGCAACAACCAACTGTTGGAAGAATACGAACTACCAAACAAAAAAATTCCTCTAAAAATGGCACCCTTTGTACTTTTGGGCACCCTTATCACGCACCTCTTCGGGGGTTCAGCGGGTCGAGAAGGAACAGCAGTACAAATGGGAGGTGCAATTGCCGATCAGTTTTACACTATATTTAAGCTCAATAATTCCGACCGAAAAACACTTATCATTCTTGGTATCAGCGCCGGATTTGCTTCTGTATTCGGAACTCCCCTGGCTGGTGCTATTTTTGCTTTGGAGGTAGTTTATTTCTGCAAAATCAGTTTTAAAAGTTCGATTTTATCGTTCGTGGTTGCCTTTATTGCTCATTATACTGTGGAGCTTTGGCAGGTAAAACACACGCATTATGAAATACCAACAGTACCTAAGCTAGACATACAAAATTTTATGTGGATTTTTCCAGCTTCCCTATTATTCGGTTTAGCAGCTTTGCTTTTTTCAAGGAGCACTCACTTTTGGGGTAGAATTTTTTCTAAAACAATTTCCTATCCTCCTCTGCGGCCATATGTTGGAGGTGTAATTTTGGCACTGGTCTTTTTTTATTTTGGGGCCACCAAATTTATGGGATTAGGGATTCCGACAATTGTTTCTGCATTTTCAGTACCCAGCGGAAATTACGATTTCCTGCTAAAAATTCTTTTTACAGGTTTCACCCTTGGAGCAGGATTTAAAGGTGGAGAGGTAACTCCACTGTTCTTTGTAGGCGCCACCCTGGGAAGTGCTTTGTCGGGTTGGATTCCATTGCCTGTAGCGCTCTTGGCCGGAATGGGTTTTGTAGCTGTATTCTCGGGTGCTACCCACACACCTATAGCCTGTAGCGTAATGGGAATGGAACTTTTTGGAATAGAAGGTGCGGCATACATTTCCATAGCCTGCTTTATAGCATATTTCGCTTCAGGTTCCGTGGGCATCTATCATTCACAAACCGTAAAAGGGATGAAATACCATCTTTACGAAAAATTCAAAGGAAATAAGTTGCAGGATTTTTAGTATGGTAAAACCATGTTAATTTTTAAACCAACTGAAACTTTACATCCAAAATAATGTAAATTCGCACTCTATGGAAATAAAAGACATTCAGGATATAACAGCCTTATTGGCTTCACCAAAAAAAATTGTAATCATTCCTCACAGAAACCCCGACGGGGATGCCATGGGCTCAACCATGGCGCTATACCACTTCTTATTAAAAAACCATCACTTTCCGGTTGTAATCGCCCCTAATGATTTCCCTGATTTTCTGGCCTGGCTTCCCGGAAGTGAAACAGTGAAGATTTTTGAAAATCAGAAAGAAATTTGTACCGAATTACTTAAGGAAGCTGAAATTATTTTTACTCTGGATTTTAACGCCCTGCATCGCGTGGGCGAAATGGAACAGGTTCTTGAAACTCTGGAAGTTCCTTTTATCATGATTGACCACCATCAAAAGCCTGATAATTACGCAGCTTACATGTATTCGGAAACCTCATTTGGTTCGACATGCGAGATGGTGTATAATTTCATATCCTTTTTGAACAAAAAGGAGGACATCGACAAAACAATTGGAACCTGTATTTATACAGGAATCCTTACAGACTCAGGATCTTTTAAATTTCCTGGCACAACGGGTACCACCCACAGAATTGTGGCTGATTTAATAGATTTGGGAGTAGAAAACACCAAAATACCCAATCTGCTATTTGAAAACAGTTCGTACAACAGATTACAACTGCTAGGAAGAGCTCTCCAAAACATGAAAGTCCTTGAAGCCCATAAAACCTCCTACACAACCCTTACTCAGGAGGAGTTGGATACCTTCAAACATATTAAAGGAGATACAGAAGGCATCGTCAATTACGGCTTAAGCATCAAGGGGATTATTTTTACAGCAATTTTCATTGAAAACAACGATGATAAAATAATTAAGATCTCCTTCCGATCTCAGGGTGATTTTGACGTGAATGAGTTCGCAAGAGACCATTTCAACGGAGGAGGTCATAAGAATGCTGCCGGTGGTAAATCGGAAGTATCAATGCAGGACACAATAAATAAATTTGAAGACTTAGTAAAAAACTTAACTATATAATGGCTATGAAAAACATTCGATACTTTATTTTCAGCTGTTTATTAACGTTTTTGTTTATTGCATGTGGTAAAAGTCAGGAGGCGCGAAGACCAATTTCACAAGCCACAGGAAGCTTTATGAAAAAATCTGCAGCCAGAAACAAAAAACTGGTTGCTACCGAAGAAGAGCAGATTGCTGCAGTTATGAAAAAAGATACAACCATTAAATACACTGCATCCTCAAAAGGTTACTGGTACTACTATGAAAACAAAAACGAAGTGGATACCCTAACGCCAAAAAAAGGAGACATTGCTTTTTATAACTACGAACTAAAGGACTTGGAAGGAAACATCATCTATTCTGAGTTAGAATTAAGACCACAGCTCTACCGCATAGACAAAGAAGAAATTATGATAGGGCTTCGCAACGGAATCAAATTAATGCACAAAAATGAAAAAGTACATTTTCTTTTCCCTTCTCATATGGCCTATGGCTATCACGGCGACAACAAAAAAATAGGTGTAAATCAGCCACTTTTGTGCACGGTAACCCTAAAAGATTTCAAACCCGAGGCGGTTTACAGAAAAGAACTGGAACAAAATTCTGAAGTTAGCAGTCAAGGAAACACATCAAACTTCAGCGTGAATAATTCTGAAAATTAACCATAAAAACAATAACATTACCCACAAGAATATCCTTTAACCATGAAAAAAAACATTTTATTCTTTTTAGTTCTCATCACTACATTTATTTCCTGTAAAGATAACACGAACAATCTTCCAGATGGATTGTATGCCAAAATTGAAACCAACAAAGGAGAGATCATCGTTAACCTGAATTACGAAAAAGCACCTATAACAGTAGCAAATTTTGTTACATTGACAGAAGGAAAAAACGAATTTGTAACCAATAAAAACCTTAAAGGAAGACCTTTTTTTGATGGCCTGAAATTTCACAGAGTCATAAATGATTTCATGATTCAAACAGGAGATCCTTTAGGAACCGGATCGGGTGATGCCGGATATAAATTCAAAGACGAATTTTCAGACCTGCGTTTTGACAAAGGTGGTGTTTTGGCTATGGCCAATAACGGACCGGCTACAAACAGCAGCCAGTTTTTCATTACTCATCTTGAAACACCCTGGCTTGACGAAAAACACACAATCTTTGGGCAGGTCGTTGAAAACGGCATGGAGACAGTCAATAAAATAGAACAAAACGACTACATTGAAAAAATTACCATTTTAAGAAAAGGAGAAGCTGCTAAAAAATTTAATGCTGTGAAAACCTTTTTTGACTATTTCTCTATTGAAGCAAAAAAGCAAAAAGAAATAAAGGAAATTGAAGCAAAAAACCAGGCCCTTTATGACGCTAAATACGGGGAGGTAATGAAAGATAAAGCCAATTACTTAAACGCTTTAAAAAGTAAAGCATCAAAAACTTCCACCGGCCTTAAATACGTAATTACTAAAAAAGGAGGTGGCAAAAAACCAGTGAATGGCACTCCATTATTTATTCACTACGCCGGATTTTTGGAGGATGGTAAACTTTTTGATACCAGCATAGAAAACGTAGCCCAAACTTTTGGTAAATACGACCCAAGCAGAGCCGCACAAAACGGGTACCAGCCAATTCCATTTCAGGCGGGAAGAAAAGACGGCATGATACCGGGATTTATTGAAGGAATAGACAAATTATCATTTGGAGATAAAGCTGTCTTATTCATACCTTCACATTTGGGGTACGGAGCAGGTGGTGCAGGTGATGTAATTCCGCCATATACTGATATCGTCTTCGAAGTAGAATTAAAAGAAGGAAAAAATTAATAAACAATAACTTTCAAGAACTCTAATAGCACACAGATGAAATATAAAATTTTATTTTTGGCAGTCTTTACCATCCTGACATCACAGGCTCAGGAAACAACAAAAAATCCCTATAAAACCAAAGCAAAAACAAAAGTGGTAAAAACAGACGGTATTTTTGCCACCATCAGCACCACAAAGGGTGATATCACCCTGCAACTGGAATATGAAAAAACACCCGTTACCGTCGCTAACTTTATCTCACTTGCCGAGGGCAAAAATGAATTTGTAACCGACCCAAAACTAAAAGGAAAACCTTTTTATGACGGTTTGAAGTTTCACCGTGTTATCCAGGATTTTATGATTCAGGGGGGAGACCCGCAAGGAACAGGATCCGGAGGTCCAGGCTATGCATTCAAAGATGAAATTGTGCCTGATTTGAAATTTGACCAGGGCGGACTTCTTGCCATGGCAAATGCCGGACCAAAAACCAATGGAAGTCAAATATTCATTACGCACAAAGACACTCCGTGGTTAAACGGCAAGCACACCATTTTTGGTCATGTAACCATCGGAATGGAAGTAGTGAACAGTATCGCTCAGGATGATGTGATAAAAACAATCACTATCCAAAGAAACGGATCAGCGGCAAAGAAATTTAAAGCAGATAAAGTTTTTGCCAATTATTACAACAACAAAGCAGAAGAAGAGAGAAAAGAAGCGGAAGCCAAAGCGGAAGCAGACAGAATTCAAAAAGAAAAAACAGATCAGTTAATTGCTGCAAAAGTAGCTTACTTTAACAATTTAAAAGCATCAGCAACTGCAACTCCTTCCGGTCTTCAATATCATATTGTACAAAAAGGAGCTGGAGTAAAACCCGCAGACAGCGCAACAATTTATTTTAAATATTCCGGATATTTTGAAGACGGAAACCTTTTTGACAGTAATTACGAACAAGTTGCCAAAGATTATGGAAAATATGATGAGAGAAGAGCAGCTCAAAAGGGATATGATGCCTTTCCATTGCCGGCGGAAAGAAAAGGAAGTATGATTCCTGGATTTAATGAAGGATTAAATTTATTATCCTTTGGTGACAAAATCGTTTTATTTATTCCTTCTAATTTGGCATATGGGGAAAGTGGCGCAGGCGGCGTAATTCCTCCAAATGCAACCCTAATCTTCGAACTGGAAATTTTTGAAAAACAACCGAATCAGGAATAAGACCAACTCGACAAACGCAAAACAAAAAATCCGATTAGTTTTTTTCTAATCGGATTTTTTTATGATAGTAACAGAACTTATTTCTTTCCAAATTTCCAGTCAAACTCATCTTTTTGATTGATGATGGCACCTAATTCAATTTTTACCACATCTTCAAATTCGGTTTGCATCAACAACCAATTATCTTCATTGAAATAATTCTCAAAAGTATCAAACTCCTCTTGGCTAAACTTAGTAATATTTTTTGAAGCTAAATCTTTCTTAACATCTTTGATATTCTTCCCGATTAGCTTGTTGCCAAATAATTCCAACTGCGGACTCGAAGCAACAATATAACCCATTTTAAACTCTTCTTCTTTGTAAAAAGTCAAACGCATTTTTAGCTTGTTGTAGGTAAAAATAACATTTTCATCTTCGTCTTTGTAGTCTCTGTCCGGTTTTCCATAAACCGCGATAACATCTTTTTGCTTCATACCGAAAATGAGTTTATCAATTCCGTTTTTAAGATTTATTTTCATAGTTGCATATTTGAGGACAAATTTCGCAAAGTTTTTTTCAAAGTGTACGATAATTAAAAAAATAATTATTTCCCCACCCTATTTTGAACTGGATAAGATAACCCAAAGCCCCACGCATTTTAGTCCTTTTATTTGAAACTCCACGCATTTTGAGTAACTTTAATAGTTTAAAACACTAATTATGAGACTGCCAACAGAAGATAAAAAATTTCTTTTTTTAATAATCAGTGTTATCCTGGTCCTTATTCTCGAAGTTTTATCCCTACTGGATTTGCATATTCCTATGCCCTATGCGCCCTTTATATTTCTGATTTTCATTGTCGGAATTGGCCATAGTGTTCTATTAAACGGAATTAAGGCCATCTTCAAATTAAAATTCAGCAGTATTAATTTACTGATGACCATCGCGGTAATTGCAGCCTTTTTCCTTAAGGAATACCCCGAAGCGGCAGTTGTTATTGTACTATATGTTCTGGGTGAAAGGCTGGAAGACATTGGTCTCGAAAATTCAAAATCGGCCATGGACCGCTTAATAAACGAGGTCCCAAAAACCGCCTTTGTCAAATCGGAAAATAAGGCTGTTCCTATCAGCAATATTGCCATCGGCACTCTTATCCAAATTAAACCGGGAGAGATGATTCCGCTGGATGGAAAAATTGTTTCGGGGGAAACTTTTGTTGATGAAGCTCCGATCACCGGTGAACCCCTTCCAAAAGAAAAACAAAAAGGTGATTTCCTATTTGCAGGCACCCTGAATCAACATGGTTTTATCGAAATGCAAACAACCAAACTTTTTACCGACACTACTTTTGCAAAAATCATTCGCCTTACATTCGAAGCAGTTGCTGCCAAGAGCAACACCCAAAAGTTCATTGATCGTTTTTCGAAAATATACACTCCCACAGTAATTATATTGGCAATTTTAATTTTTGGGGTACCGGTACTTATTTTGAATCTGGATTTTGACCTTTGGCTCAAACAAGCCATCACTCTTTTAGTAATAGCCTGCCCCTGTGCGTTGGTTATTTCGACTCCGGTTGCGATATATGCCGCTATTGGAAATGCCTCGGCTAAAGGCGCCCTTATTAAAGGCGGAAAATATCTGGAAGCCATGGCCGAAATCAGGCTAGTCGCCCTGGATAAAACCAGAACCTTAACCTATGGCTCGCCAACAGTTTCAGACTTATACCCTTTGAATGGGGCTAACCAAGACCAACTCTTATCCTATGCTGCAGGAGTGGAGCAATATTCAGAACATCCTCTGGCTAAGGGAATCGTGACTGCCTGTATCGATAGGGAATACCAACCTGCGTTGACCAATAATTTCAGGATTAGTATTGGCAATGGAGCTTCGGCCAATTGTCCTGCTTGCGGAGAAAAAACCCTCTTTGTGGGCAATGCAGCATATATTGCAGAACAGGTCGAAGTAACGGAAGAAGCCAAAAAAATCATCAATCATCTTTCCTATGAGGGCAAAACCGTAGTGGCAGTGGCTGTTGAAAGCAGACTGATTGGTATTATCGGACTGACTGATGAAATAAAAGAAGGGACCGCCGAAGCTTTACAAAAATTAAAAAAGGAAAATGTTGAGTTGGCCATTCTAACGGGAGATAACCAAAAAGCAGCGAGACAACTTGCCAACAGATTAGGAATAAAACTGGTATTTGCCGAATTGCTTCCCGAAGACAAATCAGCGCAGATTAAAGCGATGTTGCAGCAATACGGCAAAGTAGCCATGGTAGGTGACGGGATAAATGACGCCCCCGCTTTGGCACAAAGCACCGTTGGTATTGCCATGGGCGCCGCTGGTAGTGACACCGCCATAGAAACTGCGAATATTGCCCTGATGAATGACAAGCTTTCTTTACTATCGTTTCTTATCCGTTTGAGCAAAAAAACCTTATTCCAAATTAAAGTTAATACCCTTGGTGCCGTGGCCATTAAGCTGTTTTTTATCGCATTGGCATTTTTTGGTTTTAGCAATCTGGTATTGGCAATTGCTGCCGATGTGGGAGTTACTTTGGTTGTAATTCTTTTAAGTCTGAACTTGATGAACTTTGAAAAAGAGCCCTTGAAAGCAATGACAATTATAAACACCAGAAATGGATAATTAGCTAATTCTAAACGAAAATGAAAAACACCTCAAACATAAAAAATGAAAAACCAAAAGGAACTGGTCTAATATTGATCTCTATTACAATTATCCTTCTCGTACTTATTTTTTGGTTAGCTTATATTTTTAGAGGACAGGAAAATTTTAAAGTACTAAAAATCTATGGGGAAGGCGATATCACCAATGCCTCGAAGTATTACGGCCTGGTAGAATATCCTGCATCAAAAAAGAACTTTGGTGCCATCGTGGCCGAAAAAGAGGACATCCTGTTGTTTAATGACTACAAGCTATTCTACGACCAAATCAAGGAGGATTCCTTGATTATAGATGCCTCATCGAAAGCCATGATTTACCTTAACTGCAAAATCCACACTTTGATATTGAACAGCAACAGAGAATTGCTCCCATGGTTTAACCAAATGAAAGATTCGGAAATTGCAGATCTCAAAACCCTCCACTTCGAATCGGATATCCCGAAGGAATACATTCCTTATTTGACAAAAATAGCATCTCAAAATCCGAATTTAAATTTGGTTTTTGAAAATAATGAAGAAGAAAACACCTTATACAAATATTTACTCAACACCTTCGAATTCCAACCAGACTTTGTTTATACCCAAATTAACGAAAGTCAGCTGGAATTACTTTACAATTTTAAGTCCGCCAAATGTCTCTTCCTGGATTTAACTGACTCAATTGTTAAAAGATCCCTGCCTAAGTTGGAAGCCATGAACCAATGCATCATCAATGGCGATCAACTTCAATCAATAAGCCCTCTTTTTTTTGAAAATAATAAGCAGATTGGAAAACTAAGCATTATTGCACCTATAAGAGATTTATCAGCAATCGAGCCATTAGATCAGCTTTCGCAACTGAATATCATCAACCAATCCGTCGGTACAGATTTGAAACCCATTAATAATAAATTAACCAACTTATCGGTGCTCAATTTAACAGGAAAATTTGAAGGTGTAGACCTCATTGCCGCCTGCAAAAAACTTAGATGGCTGGGATTTCCCTACAACACCACGCAACAGGAATTCGACAGCATTATCAGGCACTGTAAAGAGTTGCAAATTGTTGAAGTCAAGCAGAATGAGAAGCTGAAAAATATGACTTCACTTAAACAATTACCAAATTTAAAAGCATTAGTAATCACGGGAAAGCAGTTAGACATGAAGCCCCTCCACGAGCTGCAATCATTGCGCTATTTATCGGTTGGAGAAGAGAATTTAACCGACAGCACTGCAATACGGAAACTCAAAAAAAGTCTGCCCGGCACTATCATTGTACCTAATTCGGGTGCCTGCATGGGTTCCGGATGGTTATTATTACTCCTGCCACTCACAATAATTTTTATTTTACTGATAAAAAACAAACACAGCCATTAGACTGAAAAAGATGCAAACATTTCAATCCACTATCCTAAACTCCAGAAAGACAAAAAAAGCCATTATTGATGCAGCAGTTAGCGGCATTGAAATCATTGTCTTTGCCTATTTTATCAGCTTTCCTTATCCCTACAAAATAATTGCTCTTATTCCATTACTGGTTGCTGCCTTTTTAATCAGTAGGCATTTTCATTTTTCAAAATTTCTTGAGTGGGTACTACCGAAAAATATCCAAACAAAGCATCTGGCTTTTTACTGCTTAATTGGACTCCTGTTGGGTGTTGCTTCGGCTCTATTTTATCGCGGAAGCCAAGGAATGCCGCTATTTATCTCTTTTATGAGACCCTTCCTGTTTGTATCGGTATTCATTGGCTTTACAGAAGAGCTATACTTTAGGGGTTTTCTGCAAACCCAACTGAATCAATGGAGCAGCGGTTCGGCTATCTTATTTACGGCACTTATAAATGCCATGTACAAGGCAGCATTATTCCTCTCCCCCACTGCCCCGTCGCATGAAAATCTGATGTTTTTTTTCCTTTATTCATTTGCAGCTTTCATTATTTTGGGCATTTTAAGAAACAAATCCAATAGCCTGCTTCCGTCAATTATTGCTCACGCCGTTTTTGAACTTATGGTTGACAGTGAATTGTCTCAGGCACCCTGGTGGGTTTGGTGAGAATTACATCAAAATTATTACATTTTAGATACAGCTAATAAATTCAAAAATCGAATTTCCGTTTTCAATATTATTCACTAACTTTCATAACAATAATGTAATTAAACAAAAAACAAAACAGCCCTGACATGAAAATTTCTTTTGAAAAAAAAATATTCATAGGATTTATTATAAACATTTTAGTTGTTGTTGCTTCCGGATGGATTTTCATTTCCCGACTAAATACCCAAAGAGACAAGACACTGGATGCTAAATTAGATTGGATAGAAATTGCCTTGTTTGTTCTCTCTATATTTTTGTTGGTTATCGTGTATTTCATTATCAAGGCCCAATTAAGCGCCAAAGAAAAATCTCAAAAACTACTCGATGAAAACAGACAATTACTGCAGTCGATTATCGACAATACTTCAAATCCGATTTTTATAAAAAAATTAAACGGAGAATACCTTTTGGTAAACAAACAGTTTGGTGACTTATTTAAAATCACAACCCAGGAAATCATTGGAAAAACAGACCACGACTTTTTACCGTCAGAAATAGCCGAGACATATCGAAATTCGGACCTGGAAGTGGTTAAGAAACTCAGGGAATTAAAAACTGAAGAAACCATAACTCAGGAAGACGGAAAGCATACCTATATAGCTGTTAAATTCCCCCTGTATGATACCACCGGCAGAATCTATGCCATAGGCGGGATTTCGACAGATATCACAGAACGTAAAAAAGCAGAGGAAGCATTAATTGCCTCAGATAAGTTTTTTAACATCTCGGCTGAAATGATGGTCATAGCCAATAACGAAAAATTCATTAAAGTCAACCGGGCCACAATCAAAATACTGGGATACAGCGAGGAAGAATTACTAAGCCAACCTTTCATAAATTTCGTTGTTGAAGAAGACAGAGGCAATACCGAGAACGAGGTTTCAAAATTAAAAACAGGTGAAATCACCATGCAATTCAGAAACCGATACATCTGCAAAGACGGTTCAATCAAGTGGCTACAATGGTCAACATCCCCTGACCCAAAAACAGGCCTTTATTATGCCGTGGCCAGCGATGTTACCCAATTGGTAAAAGACAAGGAAACACTAAAAGCAGCTGATAATTTCTTTACACTTTCCCTTGAAATTATGGCCATAGCGAACCGTAACAATTTTATCAAGGTCAATCCCTACACTCTCAAAACCTTGGGATATACCGAAAAAGAATTATTAGAAAAACCCTTTGCAGAGTTCATTCACCCCGATGATGTCGAATTCACCAAAAATAAAATTGGTGAGCTTCAGAAAGGAAGTAAAATTGTAGACTTCAAAAACAGATGGATTTGCAAAGACGGTTCTACAAAATGGCTATCATGGTCGGCTTCTCCTGACTTGAATGAAGAAATATTTTATGCGGTGGCAAGAAATATTACCGATTTGGTAGAACTAGAAATAGAACAGCAAAAATCTATTGATGAACTATACGAAAACGAAGAAAAATTGCGCCTCATCGTCGAGCATATCGGAGAAGGGGTAATTGTAGCCAATGCCGACAAAAAAGTGATACTTGCCAATTATATGGCAAACGAAATTTTCGGAATTGAAGAAGACGATCAGATATCTACTAATTTCACGGAGCATTTCGAACTGTACTACCCTGATGAAACGACCGTATTTCCTTCACAAAATCTACCTATGGAACGTGCCTTCAACGGAGAAGGAACCGACGATGTAGATGTGGTTTTGTGGAATCCAGAAGCCCGGGAAAAAAGGAGAGTACTTATAAGCGGTAGACCTTTGATTGATCATGAAAACAATGTAATTGCCGTGGTAGTAACTATCAAAGACATCAGCAAATACAAAAAAATGGAAGAAGAATTACAGGAAACCGAATCTAAATACAGAAGACTTATAGGTTTCAGAAAACAGGAAAAAGAAAAACCGGCAACGGATCAATCAGCTGATGAACCTGCTGCTACGAAAGAATAAATATTATTCTTCCTCATACAGTTCGTCATAGCGTGCAGGCAGCTGCGGATCGTAAAGCGGACATTTGAATTCTTCCATTATATCAACCAAGGCATCCATGGTTTTACCCTCTGTTCCATAACAATCTATCTGAACAGTTTGTGAGGTGGTCTTAACCTGAAACGCACCTACACCACTGTGGTTCTTCCAGCTGTTTTCATCTACTCTTTCCCATTTTGAAAATACCGAAGCAATCCTATTTAGGATAACCTCAACAGGAAGATCTTCCAGCCCATCGATTACTTCTTGTTCACCGATAGCTTCATAAACCTCCTGATTATTCAGATAGAATCCTTCAAGATATTTCCAAAAAACTAATTCGTACATGATAAATTAAACAATTAAAAGATTTAGAGATTTAAGGACCATTGTCTCTGATTCTCGATTATTTCTTATTTTATTTAGTATTCAAACGTTCCGTACTCGCTGTTGATGGTAAGTCTTTTGCTATCTGCAGCTTCTACTCTACCCACAATCTGAGCATCAACATTGAATGATTTTGAAATTTCAATGATATCCTGCGCCACAGCTTCTGGAACGTATAACTCCATGCGATGACCACAGTTGAATACCTGATACATCTCTTTCCAGTCGGTTTTTGACTGTTCCTGAATCAGTTTGAATAACGGTGGTACCGGGAATAAATTATCTTTAATTATGTGCAGGTTTTGCACAAAGTGTAAGATTTTAGTTTGCGCTCCTCCACTGCAGTGTACCATACCGTGGATGTCTTCTGAAGTATATTTATCTAAAATCTTCTTGATAATAGGTGCATAAGTACGTGTTGGCGACAACACTAATTTTCCGGCATCGATAGGTGAATTTTCCACTTCGTCTGTTAGTTTTACTCCTCCTGAATAGATTAGTTCCTCAGGTACGGCAGCATCAAAACTCTCCGGGTATTTAGCAGCAAGATATTTGGCAAATACATCATGACGGGCTGAAGTCAAACCATTACTTCCCATTCCGCCATTGTAACTTTTCTCATAAGTAGCCTGACCGAATGATTCCAATCCAACGATTACATCACCAGCCTGAATATTTGCATTGTCAATTACTTTAGAACGCTTCATTCTTGCAGTCACTGTCGAATCGACAATAATCGTACGAACAAGATCTCCCACATCGGCAGTTTCCCCACCGGTAGAATGAATAGTTACTCCAAAAGATCCTAATTCCTGAATCAATTCCTCAGTTCCGTTTATGATAGCCGAAATAACTTCGGCGGGAATAAGGTTTTTGTTTCTTCCGATGGTAGAGGAAAGAAGGATATTATCTGTTGCTCCCACACACAACAAGTCATCGATATTCATGATCAAAGCATCCTGAGCAATTCCTTTCCAAACTGAAATATCTCCGGTTTCTTTCCAGTACATATAGGCCAAAGATGATTTTGTACCTGCTCCGTCGGCATGCATGATAAGACAATAATCCTCATCCTGAGTAAGGTAGTCCGGAACAATTTTACAAAATGCCCGAGGAAATAATCCTTTGTCAATATTTTTTATCGCATTGTGCACATCTTCTTTAGATGCCGAAACACCTCTTTGCGCATACCTTTTTGATGTATCTGAACTCATGTTGATAATTGTGTTGTTGTTATTAAACAACTTGATTTGCCGGCAAAGATACTAATTAGATTTAGGATTTCAGAATTAGGTTTTAGGATAATTGCACTTTTTTAGTTTGTAAACTTCGAAAATAAAAAAGCCCGACGGACATAAAATTCGGTCGGGCATTACTACTTCCAGAGAAAAAATTATTTAGTGAACAACAACTCTCTGTATTTGGTCAGCGTCCATAATTCATTGTCAACCAATAATTCCAATTTATCGCAATGCTTCCTGATAATTTCAAAATAAGGTTTTACATTATTACAGTAGGCTTCTGCCATTTCATGAGCATCAGTGATGGCGTTGGCAATTTTTCTTTGGTTGATCATTTCAAGGACCTTACTGTTAATCCCTTCTATATGTTTTGATATTTCTTTAATCAGAGCTATTTGTTCTTTAGCAACCGATTCAAATTCATTTCCAAAAATATCTTTCAGTCCCTTTACGTTTTCAATTAAGGTATTTTGATAGCGGATTGCGGTAGGTATTACATGATTTGTTGATATATCACCCAAAACGCGACTTTCAATCTGGATCTTTTTGGTATACTCTTCCAATTCAATTTCATATCGCGCTTCGACCTCAGTCTGATTCATAATACCCATTTGGGAAAACAATTCCAGGGCCTGTTTTGAAGCTCTTGCTTTTAAAGCCTCGGGCGTGGTTTTAAAATTACTTAGCCCTCGTTTTGCAGCTTCTGCTTCCCAGGCTTCGCTGTATCCATCTCCTTCAAAAAGAATATTTTTTGATTGTTTGATATATTCCCTAAGCACATTGAAAATCGCATCATCTTTTTTCATTGCCTTGGAGTCAATAAGTGCATCTACCTCAACTTTAAAATCTCGCAATTGTTTAGCCACAATGGCATTCAAGGTAGTCATGGCATTAGAACAGTTGGCCGAAGAACCCACCGCACGGAACTCAAACTTATTCCCGGTGAATGCAAAAGGAGAAGTTCGGTTTCTGTCGGTGTTATCCAGGAGCACATCCGGAATTTTCCCTACCACGTTAAGCTTTAATTCTGTTTTTTCTTCGGGAGACAGTTTCCCGCGGGTTACGCTTTCCAACTCGGCAAGGACCTTTGACAATTGTTCACCGATGAAAACGGAAATAATTGCCGGTGGGGCCTCGTTAGCTCCTAATCGGTGATCATTGCTGGCAGTTGCTATGGATGCTCTCAACAAAGCCTCATAATCATTAACCGCCTTGATGGTATTGATAAAGAAAGTCAGGAACTGCAAATTACTCATTGGTGTCTTCCCCGGACTCAAAAGATTAATTCCGGAATCGTTTGCCAATGCCCAATTATTGTGTTTTCCGGAACCGTTCACACCCATAAAAGGCTTCTCGTGTAACAGCACTTTAAAGTGATGACGCTCAGCCACCTTCTGCATGATGTCCATCAACAGGCAGTTGTGATCCACTGCCAGATTAGTTTCTTCAAAAATAGGTGCCAGTTCAAATTGGTTCGGAGCCACCTCGTTATGTCTCGTTTTTACTGGAATCCCGAGCAACATGCATTCTTGCTCCAAATCCCTCATATAGGTCAGGGCTCTGGTAGGAATTGAACCGAAATAGTGGTCATCAAGCTGCTGACCTTTGGCCGAAGTATGCCCCAGCAAGGTTCTGCCGGTCATCATGAGATCCGGTCGGGAATGAGCCAAGGCCTTGTCTACAAGAAAATATTCCTGCTCCCATCCAAGGGTGGCAGTAACTTTTTTTACATTTTTATCAAAATACCTGCAAACTTCCGTTGCAGCCTCATCCATGGCGGCCAAGGCTCTCAACAAAGGAATTTTATTATCCAGGGCCTCTCCCGTGTAAGAAATAAAAACCGTGGGAATACACAAGGTCGTCCCGTAGATAAATGCAGGCGAAGTAGGGTCCCAGGCAGTGTATCCCCTCGCTTCAAAGGTATTTCTGATGCCCCCATGCGGAAAACTGGAAGCATCGGGCTCCTGTTGTACCAGTTGGGCACCGCCGAATTTTTCTACCGGATCACCACCGTCAAAAGAAGTCTGAAAAAAAGCATCGTGCTTTTCAGCGGTTGCACCTGTCAAAGGCTGAAACCAGTGGGTATAATGGGTCACTCCTTTAGACAAAGCCCATTCCTTCATCCCCATGGCAATATAATTGGCTAATTTTCTGTCAATTTTAGTCCCATCTTCAATGGCTCCCTGAACTGCTTTGAATGCATCTGATGGCAGATA
Organism: uncultured Flavobacterium sp.; assembly: GCA_964614445.1. Classification (GTDB taxonomy): domain Bacteria; phylum Bacteroidota; class Bacteroidia; order Flavobacteriales; family Flavobacteriaceae; genus Flavobacterium. The sequence goes on from CAZTLN010000005.1 coordinate 79,921, forward strand.
CTGCCTCATTGCTTTTTCGTTAAACACATTCGAACCAAATATTGCCGACTTTTTCCCCGATTCTTCAAACTGTACCGGCTGTCTGTTCTGAGCTTCCTTTAAGGCCTGAAAACGAATAGATGACATCTTATTTATTTTAAATTATTAGTAATTAAATTGAAAAACAAAGATATACAATCTAAAATCTAAAACAGAAGTACTGAATAAATTATCATATTGTATATTTTTTATCATAAAATTGATTTTTTATTAAAACACCCCCTTACAAAATACAGTTATGTGAAAAATAACACCTTAATAAACAAATCTACCCCTTGATTTACACCACATAAAAAAAACTTTTTATCTTTGTCGCTCATAAAAATCAAGAAATTAATTTATTTTATATTATTATGGCTAAGATAAAATTAGAGTATCTTTGGTTGGACGGATACGAACCAACTCAAAACTTAAGAAGTAAAACTAAAGTTGAAGAGCACGAAAATTTCCAAGGAACTTTGGAAGAAATAGGAAACTGGTCATTCGACGGTTCATCAACAAGACAAGCAGAAGGCGGATCTTCTGACTGTTTATTAGTTCCTGTAGCTATCTACCCAGATCCAGCTCGTAAAAACGGTTACCTGGTAATGAGTGAAGTTATGAACGCTGACGGTACTCCTCACGTAACTAACGGAAGAGCTACTATCGATGACGATAATGATGACTTCTGGTTTGGATTCGAACAAGAGTATTTCTTATGGGATAACGAAACTAACTTGCCTTTAGGTTTCCCAAGAGATCAAACTCCACAAGGACAATTCTACTGCTCTGTAGGTGCTAAAAACGCATTCGGAAGAGAAATTATCGAAAGACACGCTGACTTGTGTATCGAAGCGGGATTGAACTTCGAAGGTATCAACGCTGAGGTTGCTGCCGGACAATGGGAATTCCAATTATTCGCTAAAGGAGCTAAAAAAGCCGGAGACGAAATCTGGGTTGCTCGTTACTTACTAGAGCGTTTAGGTGAAGAGTACGGAATCTCTATCAACTACCACCCAAAACCTCTTGGAGATACAGACTGGAACGGTTCAGGTATGCATGCTAACTTCTCTAACACTACTTTAAGAACATGTGGAGATAAAGCTACTTACGAAAAAATCTGTGAAGCTTTCCGTCCAGTTGTTAAAGAGCACATCGCTGTTTACGGAGCTTACAACGACCAACGTTTAACTGGTAAGCACGAAACTGCTTCCATCAACGACTTCTCTTACGGAGTGTCTGACAGAGGATGTTCAATCAGAATTCCTTTGATGACAGTTCAAAAAGGATGGAAAGGTTGGTTAGAAGACAGAAGACCAGCTTCTAACGGTGATCCATACAAAATCGCTGCAAGAATTATCAAAACAGTTAACTCTGCTTTGTAATTTCAAACGTACAATAATAAGAAAGTGCCCTGTTTCCAGGGCACTTTTTTTTTGAGCTCCCTTCAAGAAAATCCTGCATTATCTTTTTTAATTTCTCAAAAAAAGTATCTTTGATCATCAAAAAACACCTGATTCATGATAATCTGGATAGCCTTCTTCCTGCTTTTAATAATCATTCTTGCACTTGACCTTGGTGTTTTTAACAAAACCCCTCATGTCATCAGTACAAAAGAAGCTACCAAATGGACCGTAGTTTGGGTAAGTGTTTCCTTCTTGTTCTCAGGAGTTGTTTATTGGATTTACAAAAACGAACTTATTCATAATCCCGATAATCTGGAACCCATTGTGGCATCGATGAAGTTTATCACCGGCTATCTTATCGAATTATCCCTGAGCGTTGACAATATCTTTGTGATGGCCGTTATCTTTTCGGCTTTTAAAATCCCGCAGAAATACCAGCACCGGGTGCTGTTTTGGGGTATCATTGGCGCTATTTTCTTCAGAGGACTGATGATCTATTTTGGTGTGTTGTTAATCAACAAAATCTCTTGGTCTTCCTATGTCTTTGGAGCCTTTTTAATTTATACAGCTGTAAAGATGCTATTAAACGGAGAAGAAGAAACCTTCGAACCCCGAAAATCATTCGTATACAGAAATCTGAAAAAGATTGTTCCTGTTTCCCGTCACCTTGACAAAGAACATTTCTTTGTAAAGCGAAGACATATTACCGCAGCAACTCCTCTCTTTGTAGCTTTAGTAGTTATTGAAGTCATGGATGTTCTTTTTGCCGTCGACAGTGTCCCGGCTATCCTGGCAATCAGTAGCGATCCCTTTCTGGTTTTCAGCTCAAATATTTTTGCCATCCTGGGACTGCGCTCCATGTATTTCTTTCTGGCTAATATGCTCGAACGATTTGCCTATCTCGAGTACAGTCTCATAGCAATCCTGAGCTTTGTAGGATTCAAAATGATCTTCCACGATTTAATCGAAATCCCGGAATGGTCTTCTCTCCTCTTTATTGCCTTTTTCCTCGGAGTAGGCGTCTTGGTATCCCTGCGATTAGGTGATAAAAATAATGGTGAAAATAAAACCATTTAAAAATGAAAGTAGCCCAACTGCTGTAAATGCAGCAATCTTTATATTCCCGCTTACTTTATCAGCAAAAAATCACTAATCACAACTCAGCTACCGTCAGATTTTCGTAAAATTGTAAAAAAAGAAATAATTTCTTTCAGAAATTACCATTACAAAAGCCACGGAACTATGCAACTCATCAGAAGATTTATCCTGATAACCATTTTCATTTTCTCCCTAAAAGGAACTTCACAATCCTACATTCCGGTAAACGAAAATGAAAAGCTGATGAAGATTAAATCTTCATCAATAACGGCCTATCCCTTTTCTTTTGAAGAAGTACAACTCAAAGAAAGCGTTTTCAAGAAAGCCCTAGAGGCTGATGTTGCCTATTTAAAGAGATTAGACCCCGATCGTTTTTTATCCCAATTCAGAACCAATGCCGGACTGGAAGCAAAGAATGAAAAATACGGAGGCTGGGAAAACGACGGCCTGGCCGGACATTCACTTGGACATTATCTGTCGGCCTGTTCCATACATTATGCGAATACTAAAGATCCTTTCTTCCTTGACAGGATAAACTATATTGTGGATGAGCTTGCCGAATGCCAAAAAGCCAGAGGCACCGGCTATGTGGGGGCCATACCAAACGAAGACCTGATTTTCTACAAGGTGGCTTTAGGAAAAATTGACACGGGTGGATTTTCTCTTAACGGAGGCTGGGCTCCCTGGTATACGATTCATAAAATAATGGCGGGACTAATCGACGCCTATTTATACAGCGGAAATGAAAAAGCACTAGAGGTGAATCTGGCTATTGCCGATTGGACTGAAAAGGTTCTGAAATGTTTATCAGAGGAACAAATACAAACCATGCTGCGATGCGAATACGGCGGAATGAATGAAGTATTGGTAAACACCTATGCCATTACCGGAAATCAAAAATACCTCGAACTATCCTATAAATTTTTTGATGACTTTGTTGGCAAACCTCTACAATCAAAAATAGATCCCCTACCGGGCAAACACTCCAACACCAATATACCAAAGGCTATCGCCTCCATCCGTAATTTCGAACTTACCGCTGATGAGAAAAAAGAAACGGCTGCTTCGTTTTTATGGGATATCGTAGTAGGCCATCACACCTATGCTCCCGGAGGAAACGGAAACTATGAGTATTTCGGAGAGGGCGACCATCTGAACGATGCCCTTACCGATAACACCATGGAGACCTGCGCCACTTATAATATGCTCAAACTTACAGCACATTTGTTTGCCATCAATCCGTCATCACACTATATGGATTATTACGAAAGAGCCTTGTACAACCATATTTTAGCTTCCCAAAACAGAGCTGATGGAATGTCCACTTACTTCCTACCGCTGCGAATGGGAGCCAAAAAAGGATTCAGCGACGATTTTCACACCTTCACCTGTTGCGTGGGAACCACCATGGAAAATCATGTGCGCTATGGTGAAAGTATATTCAGCCATGACAATGACGGTGGTTTATACCTGAACCTTTTTATCCCTTCAGAATTAAACTGGAAAGAGCGCAAACTCAAAGTGCAATTAAACACTGAATTCCCAAAAGACGAAAAAGTTTCACTGACCATACAAACTTCAAAAAAACAGGAATTCCCCATAAAGATCAGAAAGCCCTATTGGTTAACCGATGCCATGACCCTAAAAATAAACGGCAAAACAGCACAATACAAAGAGTCAGATGTGGACGGTTATATTGAAATATCAAGAAAATGGAGCAATAATGACGTGGTGGAAATCAGTCTGCCGATGGGCATTCACCAAATGGCAATCCCCGACAATAAAGACCGACTTGCCTTTTTGTATGGACCTGTAGTTTTAGCGGGCGATTTGGGAACCATAGAACCGGCACCTGCTGCAACCCCGGTTTTCGTCACTGATAAGACTTCACCAAAAGAATGGATTAAAGCGGAAGATTTGAGTTCGCTAAGATTTACAACTGTTTCAACGGGGCAACCAAATGAGGTAAGCTTTAAACCGCTTTATCAGTTTACCGACAACTATTACAGTGTTTATTGGGATGTATTCACACCGCAGTCGTGGGAAGTCCAAAAACAAAAGTATGAAGAAGAAAAAATTGCCGAACGAAATTTAGCCGACCGCACCGTTTCGATATTCAGAGTTGGCGAAATGCAACCGGAAAGAGACCATAATTTTGAAGGGGTAAACAGTCAAACCGGAACCGATCACACCCGAAATTTCAGAGTTTCCGGCAATGATGAGCCTATGAGCTTTACCATGGAAGTTGACCCTGAACTGAAAAACAGTATCATTTTAACCTATTGGGGAATGGACAACCGCTACCGCAGATTCAGCATTCTGATTGACGGGACTGAAGTAGGCAAAGAAGACCTGAACAAATTCAAAAACAATCAATTTTACGACATCAGCTATGATATCCCGACTGAGGTTACAATAGGCAAAAAAATCGTAACCGTAACACTTAAGCCCGAATACAAAAATGAAGCGGGACCTATTTATGGTGTTCGGATGGTAAAAGAAAAGCCCTAAACCATTTTATTATTTTCAATCGATTTTAAACCAAAAATCAAAACCACTAAGCAAACCTAAATGAAAACTACAAGCCGTCAGATTCTTATCCTATTATTTTTTATAACCGCCTTAAACACCCACGCACAGGGTTATTGGAGCAGTATCGAATCAAAAACGTCTACACTGGGAATTGCCGATGGCTACCAAAACATTAACACTCCGCATTTTCAGATTAAATTAGTCAAAGCTTCCCAAACAGTGGCCGCCTTGAGACCTGTTACTAATTTAAACCTCGATTTCACTCCCGGTGACCGTCTGGAAATAAGAGATAAAGACGGACTGTATCATTTGGGAGACATCAATTTAAGAATAAAAGAAGGAACTGCCGACTGGAAAACCTACTCTACCGCTGCCAAACGTGGTGCTGTAACTCCCGTGGAAGTTTCCGGAGCCGTTTTAGCCGGAGCCGATTTGGCCAATACGCTACCACAGGATATTCCGGTGAGCATTAAGCGTTTTTATGAGACGGAGAATGACCAATTGGTAATGCGTTTTGAAATTACTAATAAAACGGCAAGCGAAATCGAAATTGGAGCTTTGGGAATCCCTATGATTTTCAATAACATTTTGGAGGGGAAATCACTGAATGAAACTCATGCCCAAAATGTTTTTTACGATCCTTACATCGGTATGGATGCAGGCTATCTGGAAGTAAAATGCCTGAGTGGACTTGGTTCTGCATTATTGGTTTTACCGGGAGAGAACATGCCTTTTGAAGCCTATCGTCCCTTATTGGAAGATCAAACACCCACAGGTATTGTCTTCGAAGGATTCCACGAATGGATGACTCACAGCAAAGCTTATGCTGCCAATGAATGGAAAAATGCCGAACAATGGAACAGGCCAACATCTTTATTCATGGAACCAAAGGAAACCAAAAACTTTTCATTGAAATTTGTCTTGGCTGACGGAATCGAAGACATTCAAAACAGCCTGAAGAAAGAAGAACTTCCTGTAGCGACCAGCGTACCGGGTTATGTCCTTCCCAAAAACATTCAATCGCAGTTATTTTTGGATTATAAAAATGAGATAAGTTCGCTTGAAGTGGAACCAAAAGGAGCCCTTCAAATCAAAGAAAACGGAAAAACTGCCAAAGGCCTAAAAAGATACAGCATTACCGGAAAACAATGGGGAAGAGCACGACTGACCATCACCTACAGCGATGGCTTAAAACAAACCATCAACTACAAAATCATTAAGCCGGAAGAGGAAGTTATAAGGGATTTTGGTCACTTTTTGACCACCGAACAGTGGTTTGACAAAGAAGATGATCCTTTTAACAGAAACCCCTCGGTTATTACTTATGATTATGAGACGAAACAGCAGGTGACTCAGGACGAAAGAGTCTGGATTGCGGGATTGAGTGACGAAGGAGGTGCCGGTAGCTGGCTGGCGGCCATTATGAAACAACTTGTCCAAGCTAACAAGGAAGAGATTCAAAAATTAGAGGCCTTTGTACACAAAACCCTTTGGGGTAATATCCAATACAACGAAGGAGACCGCAAATACGGAGTTAAAAAAAGCATCTTTTATTACCAGCCTGATGCCATGCCACAGGGGACATACAACGACAGCATCAATTACAATACGTGGGCTGCCTGGAATCATGAACATGCCAATGACCCGGGTCGTTCTTATAATTATCCCCACGTTGCCGCTGCCTATTGGGTAATGTATCGATTGGCAAGATATCACCAGGGGTTGGTTGACAGCAAGAGTTGGGACTGGTATTTAAAACAGGCTTACCACACGGCAGCTGCGATGGTTAAACACGCTCCTTATTTCGCCCAATTCGGGCAAATGGAAGGCTCTGTATTTTTATTTATTCTCGAAGATTTGAAAAATGAAAACTTCACTGACTTGGCTGCTGACCTCGAATCCAAAATGAAAAAAAGAGCCGACCACTGGGAGGCTCTGGAATATCCTTTCGGCAGCGAAATGCCGTGGGATTCTACGGGGCAGGAAGAGGTTTACATGTGGTCTGATTATTTTGGATATGACAGTAAAGCCAATGTAACGCTGAATGCCATTCTGGCTTATATGCCTACCATGCCACACTGGGCCTACAACGGAAATGCACGCAGGTACTGGGATTTCCTTTACGGAGGAAAACTGACAAGAGTGGAGCGCCAGATTCACCACTACGGATCTTCACTAAATGCGATTCCTGTTTTAAAACAATACCGAAAAACGAATGACTTTTACCACTTAAAAGTGGGTTATGGAGGACTTTTGGGCGGTATTTCCAATATTACGGAAGATGGTTTTGGTCCGGCGGCATTTCACTCCTACCCAAGCGAACTGAGGATTGATTACCTATCCGGTGATTACGGATCCGGTTTCTATGGCTATGCCGTAAATACCGCGACTTATATCACCAAAGAAGACGATTTGGGTTGGCTGGCTTTCGGCGGGAATCTGACTGAAAAAGGAAATCTGGTAGAAGTAACACTGACAACTGCTGCAAAATCGAAAATGTACTTTGCACCAAAACAGCTTTGGTTAACCTTAGACGCGGGAAGCTTTGAAAAACTGATTTACAATTCCAAAACTGAGGAGCTGACATTGGTCTTAGGTGCCAAAGATGCTTATACGCCAAAGGCCTACCTCAGAGGAAATCAGGAACTGAATCTGAAATTTGACAAAGTTAGAGGAGCTTATGAAATACCACTTATAAAGAAAAATATCGAAATCAAATTATGAGGCCGACAAAAGGAATATACTCAGTAGTACTATTATTGTTATTTTGCGCCTTTTCAAATGCGCAGCAGCATAACAAATCCTTTAACGGCAATCCCATTTTACCGGGTTATTTTGCTGATCCCACGATAAAAAAATTCGGAGATCTCTTTTATATCTATGCCACTACCGACAACGAAATGCTGGCATCGGGTGCACCTACGGTATGGTATAGTGCAGACCTGCAAAACTGGTACAACTTCATCATGGAAATCCCTTCTTTGTCGGAGGTTAAGCTGAGAAACTTCTGGGCGCCTGATATTCTGGAAGCACAGGATGGTAAATATTATTTGTATTTCGGGAACTGTCAGGCAGGCTGTAATATTTACGGCTATGTATCAGACTCACCGCTAGGTCCCTGGAGCAAACTAAATGAAGACGATACCCCTGTCATTCCGCATAACTATCCCAGAGCGGGATTTCCTTCTCTGGACGCTCAGTTTTTTAAGGACGAGGACGGCAAAATTTACGGCTACTGGGGAACCTGGGTACACTATAACGGCGGTTATGCCGTGGGCGAACTGGACAGCAAAACCATGAAAAACATGGTGAACAGCAGCAACATTCCTTTGGAACAAACTCCGGAACCCTTTGAGGCCCCCTATATGATGAAGAAAGGGAATAAATACCTGCTGATGTACTCCGGAGCTTCCTGCCACGATGAGACTTATAATGTGCGATACGCTTATGCCGACAGCCCACGAGGCCCATTTATTCCCGGAGAAAACAATCCGATTTTAAGTACCAATGAAGAGCAAACCGTTCACGGGCCGGGCCATCATTCCGTACTGGAACATGAGGGCGAGTATTACATTGTTTACCACAAACACGACTACCCGATGACCCGAGGCGGACTCTCCCGTCAGCTTTGTATGGACAAGATGGTATTTGAGAATGATTCCACCATCAAAAAAGTAGTCCCGACTGCTGCAGGCATCGAGAAAATCGTAAAATCTGAGGTACCGGAAAACATTGCTTTACATGCTAAGGCAACGGCCTCTTCTCAATACCATTTAGAATCATCAGAATACAACTATGAGTACCAGGCTTCTTTTGCGGCCGATAATGACAATGCGACTCTGTGGAAGGCGGCGGCCAACTCCTTCCCGCAGGATCTGACGATAGATTTGGGAATGGTGAAGCCCATAAAAAGGATACTGACGCAGTTTGAATTTGCCAGTTATTATTATCAGTACACCCTGGAATACTCGACTGATGGAACCAACTGGAAAATATTTGCCGACCGCTCTCAAAACCGGACTCCCGGAAGTCCCATGATAGATGACAAGACGGTATCAGCACGCTACATCAAACTGAAGGTTCTCGCTACTGAAAAAACAGGACTTTTGGCAGCGGTATGGAACATCAAGGTGTACAGCGAACTTTTTGATATTCCTCTGCCGGAACTGAACAACAAACCATCAGCTCATGAGCCCGGAGCGCTGAGTACTAATCAAAAAATAGTAGCTGTCACTGCCGCTGCAGTAAATCAAGAACAATTCGATTCCATTCCCAATCAGGGCAGTATTGGCGGCAATTTCCATAAAACCGGAAATGTAGCAATGGTAATAGACAAAGAATCCGGCATCAAGGCTTTTGCATTTAATCAGGGCGCTTTGACTTTAGACCAGGCAGTTCCCAAAAGTCTGGAATGGAACGGTTCTTACAGTGTAGCCACCTGGGTAAAAAATCCGGAAGTTGCCGCCGAAGGAGAATTTTTGGCTTCCTGGTGCGACCGTTATCAGTTGGGTCTTGCCAATTCCTATAATGCCCTGGCCTACAACAGCGGTCACTATGGAGCAGCGCCACATTTAGACGGTAATTTTGATATGAAATACAACAAAGTCCCCGTAGCGAACGAATGGCATCACATTGTATTGACTTTTGACGGGGTGGTCGAGAAGATCTATGTAGACGGCGTTCTGGACAATTCCCAGAACATGCTTTTATCTTCGGCTGTGGAAAACGCTAAAATAATCATTGGCGCCTCGGATATGGGCGAAAACTATTCCGGACTGATGGCCTCTTTGGAAATGTATGATTATGCTTTGAGCCCGGAAGCAGTTTTAAAAAACCGGAAAGAAACCAAGCCCAAAGAACTTATTTTGGACAACAAATAAAAAAAGGAAATCATTACATGATTTCCTTTTCCCACGTTTTAGGTTAAAAAATACTAAAAATCGAAAATTTGAATCTGACTTTCGTCAATATTCAATGCCTTTACAACGGAATTGTAATCCAGAGACTTAAGTGATTTAGAAAAACTACCCGGTACGATAACAATGCGGAATGTCTGATTGTTTATATAGGAAGGAGTAAGACTCAGGTCGTAGTTCCCTCCTGCATAAATGGTAAAATCTTCCTTACTGAAATCAAAATCATAATCCAGCTCGCCCTCTGACAAATAGAGTGTTCTTGGTATTTGTTGCCAGATAGGAGTATTTGCATTGATAGTTCCGGACATCCTGTAAATCAATAGTACATCCGAAGCGTAAATATTGGGTGTAAGGCTACGATAAATAGTATAACCATCCGTGGCATTGTAATTAAAATTCACATTTTTCAGTTCGAAAACTTCTGCAATAAGACCATCATAACCGTCCTGGCCGTCCAGCCCATCGTATCCCGGAGGACCCGGAGGACCTTCGCAAGCTGATAAAAGTAGTACTCCGAAAATACTTAAAAGCATCATAATTTTTTTCATGACTTCATTATTTAAGGGTTATTGTATTTTATCAGTTATTCATGAACCATGCCAAAACCGGTTTTAAAGTGGACATAATTAAATGTAGTTTTCAGAACCTTTCAATAAACTATTTATAAAGGCACATTTGTGGTTTTTAACCTCGTGATTATAAAAGCACCCGTCTTTTAAAACGGGTGCTCCTTTAGTTAATTAGTTATTGTTTATTACTTGGCCGCAGACATAATGGTTCTGGTTGAAGAACCACGGTCTGTAGTCACTCTTACATAGTACACTTGTTGCTGTTCTTTAACAAAACCACAATTATCTAAGACAATCACCATTCCGTTAGTACATTTACTAACTGATTTAGCACATTTCAATTGGTAACTACTATCAAATACCTCAACTAATACATCAGATGTATAATCAAAAGTACATTGCACAGACAACTGGTCTTCAACCGGAACAGGATAGGCATTGAAGCCCGCTATCTCAGTTGTTTTTGCAGTAGAAAATGTAGATGTGGTTAAAGGTTCCGGTTGAGCCATACATGGTTCCAATTGTGGAATATCTTCAACCCAACCTTTAAAAATGGCACATTCGTCAAATATTTCATTAACTGCAGCTACAGCACCGGCAATTTCAGACAATGAAACTCCTCCTTCAGTGTTATTAGTCATGTCATCATCAGCTAAAGCTCTGTTAGCCAAATGTAACAATCCGTTAACTGTTTCATCACCGTTTAAAGCAGTAATAACAGCTTGACTGAATGTTCTGTAAGTATACTCATTTACAGTCGGTATCCAGATTTCACCTTCATAATGACCGCAAACTCTTTCTTTTGCAATGTCTGAACCACAACCACCTTCCGGTTTGGCTGTTGCCATGGTTTTTGCTTGTAATTCTTGACTTCCTAAATCAGCAGAACTGGTAATATTAATATTTAATGCCAATGCAATGGTTTGAGAAAGCAATACATTACCTATTCTACCATTTTTCAAATATGTATTTGGTAACTTAGGACACATATTAACATCTGAAGCAGGAAGCTCTTTTGCAGGACCACCTCCCGGCATTTGGGCAATAATACAAGCTGTATCACCTGAACTCATGGTAACTGAACGACCTGGCATACCTACGGTAATAGTACCTCCGGCATTAGCCAATGACTGCTCAATCAAATCAACGGTTGCGATACCACCTTCGGTTCCGTCACAATATTTACCTCCGGCATTACCATAAGCACCCTGAGTGTAAGTACATAATGGTCCACCGCAAGCTTCTTCTGTAACTACCACTGTTCCCATACCTGGACATCCAGCAGTAGAAACTACTTTGATTACATAGGTACCAGCACCAACTGCGCTTGGATCTGTCACCGCTGTTGTACCATCTTGCATGTAATACATTGGAGTACCACCATAAAACTCAGTTTCTACCTCATATGCTATAGCAGTTAAATCAACCGTAGTACCTGTACAAACAGGATCTGGATCAATTGGAGCTACGATTGGGTTTGGATTGATGGTTATAGTAAACGAGGTCAATCCATAACAACCTTCGCTACCGTCATTATCGTTGTCACTTCTTACCCAAATAGTTTTTGGTGACTGAGCAATAGTAA
>CAZTLN010000005.1:92144-189092 GCA_964614445.1 uncultured Flavobacterium sp.
ACAATCCGCTAAATTATGTGCCTGTGGGGCAGGATTATCATAAACTGTTATCGTATACGAGGTCAATCCATAACAACCTTCACTTCCATCATTATCGTTGTCACTTCTTACCCAAATAGTTTTTGGTGACTGAGCAATAGTAACTGCAAATCCTGCGGGTGTTAATGCACCAGTAGCAGACATCGCATCGGATTCTGATCCATAGTAACTAACGGTTCCGCCATCAGCACTATCTAAGGCATCAGACAAATCAAACGTAGCTGATCCTGTTTGTTCAGATTCACAATCCGCTAAATTATGTGCCTGTGGGGCAGGATTATCATAAACTGTTATCGTAAACATCGCGGGATTACCACAATTTGACATCTTAAAAACCCGTTTAACCCATATTTTAGTTTCACCAACATTGGCTATATAGTTAGTTATATTACTACCGGTAATTTCTGTTCCCGGCATGTCAATTCCACTAGAATTATCATTTTCATAATATTTATCTTCAAATACAGGGGCAGGGGGATCAAGAGCTACAGCATCTGTAAGATCAAATATAGCAGTATGGTTTATTAAATCTTCCTCACAAGAAGTAAGAGGACTAGGACTAGCTTGAGGTGGAGGCAATACAAATCCAAACAAATAAGGCCCAGCAAAGTCTTTTAACTCACTGCCAAAGGCACCATCATTAGGACCACCCCCACTACTACGGGTTTTGACCAGCAAACTACCTAATATGTTTGAACACTCACCTTGAGGTTCCCTTATATCCAATCCAAAAGCAGAGAGATTGATAGCAATTTCCACAAATTGGTAACGAGTATAAACTGAGGAAAAATCAGGTTTGGTTCCTTCCCAGGTACCCCAAGGGTTTGGAAAAGGAGTTTCTGACTCTACATAAGAAGAAAAGTTATCATTAACTCTACCCCAGAGATTAGTACCAATAGGATTTTTTGGATTGATCGCCGCATATCCGTAGACAACTCCCGAATCTGGGTCAGTACTACCTGTTCCTGGTTCGAAAGCCACGGTTTTATCAACATCAAAAGGTCTATTATCATCATTATTATCAAAATTATTATAGGTTTCTTCAGCCATCCAGACTCTAATTCGTATGGAAGGAACATTACCACCATTAATATAATCTGTTGATATAATGATAGTACCCGGCTTCCTAACAGCACCTCCTTGGCTATCATCGACAGTATCAGGTAAACCATCAGGCCCAAAAAATGTCCATGCGGTACGTCCACCTTCAGTACCTGTATTTAAGATTGCTGTTTTATCAGAACTGAGTACAGCTGCAGTTCTGAAAAATTCGAAATCGACGTGCTTATTACCATTAGTGACCACTAGCGAAGCCCCTGCATAGGCAAATAACTCATCAAAGGGCCTATCGTCTCCAGGATGATTTACCCCTGGAGATTGTGGATTTGTACCTCTTAAATGCGCATAAACATCTATTATATCGTCTTTTTGAGGTACACTACCCCCAGTCCCCAAATTCCAAGTATTAGGATTGTCGGAGTTTTTATCCCCAGAACCGGCAAAATAAGAGAGTTCTGAGCCACCACCCTTAACATAACTGTCTCGTCCATAAACAGCATCCAGCCATAAATATTCTACAGGTGGATTACCTGTAGTTACTGTTGGAAAAGGAATACCCTCTGCTGCTCTATTATTATCCCACACTGATTGTCTTAAGGAGAATGGAATGTTTTGCTCCGGAGCTGGGATTGTATCAGAAAACTGATTACCTCCATTTTCTTTCCCTAACTGATCGATTACACCTCTATGACCATCCCCTATACCCTTAAACCAATCATCTGTATTTGGATCAGTTAGTTGTTTTCCATCCGGTAAATTGTCAGGATCAAAATTCTTAAATTGTAACGTATCAGAATACACATCCCCATCAATACCAAAATTGGCAATTACAGCAGATGAACCCACATCCTGCCCATAAGTGACCTGTCCGGCTAAGAACAGTAGCATTGAGGCATAAAAAAAGAGTTTCTTCTTGAATGCGCGCATCGTCGAAGAACCCTTGACCGCTGTGTCCCCACAGCATTCGAAAGAATGGCATTGGGTTTGCCATCTTTTCAACTTGTTTGAATTTGTATTATTTTCCATGATTTAGTATTTTTTAAAACCATAACTGTTAATCAGTGAGCTAATTCTGCTGGATTTGGGGACATTTTAGAATCGTTTTTCCTTTATGGCATAGGGCCATGAAGTACACCATCGGTTAAAAAGGATAGGGGAACAATTGAATGAGCGCAATATCCTTTTGGCATGCTGTTTTTCATACAGAATACATTTTATGTTTAAAATAAAAAGGATAGGTTGCAAACGTGTTTTCAGAATTGGGGAGCGAAAACAAGCCATAAGTCAACTTCACAAACGGGTGAAGACGGGGTCTTATATTTTTCTTTCCAGTGAGTCGCCTCAGTAACTGAACCAAAGTGCAAACCCTTGGCGCTATAGAAAATGGTATTTAGAAAAATTAATGTACTGAATCAAAAATATGTAGGTTGGGTAACCGCTGCAATCATGATCTGGGGAAGAAATTGGGCTATTGGAATGCTGTAAAAAACAGGAGTTATATCCCTGTTTTTTTGTTGAACAAAACCGGCCATGGATCTCTTTTTTTGTAATAATCCTGTGAAACCGTATTAGCTTAAAGCTGATTAAATTTGTATTGTATCTCAAAGTTAGCCCTTAAACAAAAGAGTATTTGTTAAAAAAAATACAAAGCCGACAACATACCTTATTCATAGACATACAACCGGGATAGGTAGGAAAAAAATTATTTAATCACCAATTTTTGGGTTAAAAACACCTATTAACTTATTGTTTTTCAGTTTATTACAAAAATTACTACACATATTTTGTTAATGTAAAAATCATGTTAAATCTTGTAATTTTCTTTTAGCGTATTGTCAAATATCAACTTCTTTTGATGCATAATTTGAGATTAAAAACAGGTTTTTTTGCTAATTCAACTTTCTTACCCAATAGGACAATAAACCGGGCTTTGATTTATGGGGCCGCGGCCGGCCAAAACCTTAACATATCCTTAACTAATGTTGGAGTCGGTTGTCTTTCTTTAAGAAATCAGGATATGAAATTATGGTTTTGAAAAGGATAAAAACTATTCGTTTCCTTTTATGCAGGCCAAGGGCGCTTTTTCCATTAATTTCATAAAAAAAGCCAAAACAACTTTTAAAATTGTTTTGGCTTGGCTTTTTATTTCTTTCGCAGCAGCTGAAACTATTGCAGGGCGGCCAGACTTTGTTCTATAGTTTCTATTTTGGCCAGAGCATCGGCTTCTTTTTGTCTTTCATTGGCGATTACCTTTTCTGGTGCACCATTGACAAATTTCTCATTCGAGAGCTTGCCCTGTACCGATTTCAGGAATCCTTTAATATAATCCAGCTCGGCGCTGAGTTTTGCAATTTCTTCCTCCACATTGATGTTACCGGTAATCGGGATAAAGTATTCGTTGGATTTCACCCTGAACGACAGCGCACCGTCGACCTTGTCATTCACATATTCCAGAGCACTGATATTCCCCAGTTTACACACGATAGCATCAAAATATACCGAAAGCTTTTCGTTGTTTATGGCTTTCAATTCGATGGCGTCCTTAAACGGGATATTCTTGTCCTTGCGGATAGTCCTGATGCCCGAAATCACCTCCGCAGCATTTTCAAAATCGGCTATCATTCCTGCGTTGAAAGTTTTTACCTCCGGCCAGTTTGCTACAATAAGGGCTTGTTCAGGGGTTCTTTCGGCCAGCAACTGCCAGATTTCCTCGGTCAGGAACGGCATAAACGGATGCAGTAATTTGAGGTTATTCTCAAGCATCTCGATGGCTTTTTCCAGAGTCAGGCGGTCGATAGGCTGTTGGTAAGCCGGTTTGATCATCTCCAGGAACCAGCTGCAAAAATCGTCCCATACCAGTTTATAGATAGCCATCAGGGCATCGGAGATGCGGTATTTTTCAAAATTATCCTCAATTTCAGCCAGCGTCTGTTGCAGTTTGGCCTCATACCATTCAATAGCCACCTTTGAAGATTCCGGCTGCGGGATGCTGTCTGACAATTCCCAGCCTTTAATCAGTTTGAAGGCATTCCAAATTTTGTTTGAAAATCCTTTCCCCTGGTTGCACAACTCTTCGTCGAACATGATATCGTTTCCGGCAGAAGCGCTCAGCAGCAAGCCTACACGCACCCCATCGGCCCCAAATTTATCGATCAGGTCCAGAGGATCGGGAGAGTTCCCCAACGATTTGGACATTTTGCGGCGTTGTTTGTCGCGCACCAAACCGGTGAGATACACATTGGTAAACGGCTTCTTGCCGGTATATTCATAACCTGCAATAATCATACGGGCCACCCAGAAAAACAGGATATCCGGTCCGGTAACCAAATCATTGGTAGGATAGTAGTATTTAAAATCTTCGTTGTCCGGGTTCATCACTCCGCCAAAAACGGCCATAGGCCACAACCAGGAGGAAAACCAGGTATCCAATGCATCGGCATCCTGCTTGAGGTCGGCCACCGTAAGGGCAGCGTTTCCGGTTTTTTCTTTTGCCAATACCAGGGCTTCTTCGATACTTTCGGCAACCACAAAATCCTCCTTGCCGTCGGCATAGAAATAGGCAGGAATCTGTTGTCCCCACCATAGCTGACGCGAAATATTCCAGTCGCGGATGTTTTCAAGCCAATGACGGTAGGTATTTTCAAAACGCTTAGGGTGTAATTTGATATCTCCGTCTTCCAGTACGGACTTGATAGCCGGTTTTACCAAATCTTCCATTTTAAGGAACCATTGGTCAGACAAGCGGGGTTCGATTACCGCTTTGGTTCTTTCGGAAGTTCCCACCTTGTTCAGGTGAATTTCTGTCTTGGCCAAAGCACCTGTGGACTCGAGTTCTCTGGCAATCTCTTCGCGTACCACAAAACGGTCTTTGCCCTGATAGTGCAGTCCGAAACTGTTTAGAGTGGCATCTTCGTTGAAAATATCCACGATTTCCAAATTGTGTTTTTCGCCCAGCGTTTTATCGTTCATATCGTGGGCAGGGGTCACCTTCAGACAACCGGTTCCGAACTCCACATCCACATACTCGTCTTCGATAATAGGCACCACGCGTCCGCAAACCGGAACGATGGCCTTTTTCCCTTTCAGATGCGTAAAGCGCTCGTCGTTAGGATTGATACAGATGGCAGTATCTCCAAAGATAGTTTCAGGACGCGTGGTAGCCACGGTCAGGAAATCTTCGCTGCCCTCAATTTTATATTTTAAAAAGTATAATTTTCCCTGTCTCTCCTCGTAGATTACCTCTTCATCAGAAAGGGTCGTTTTAGCTTCTGGATCCCAGTTGACCATACGGTAACCGCGATAAATCAATCCTTTGTTGTACAAATCGACAAAAGAACGAATTACTGAAGCCGACATGTCCGGGTCCATGGTGAACTTGGTGCGTTCCCAGTCGCAGGAAGCGCCCAGTTTTTTAAGCTGCTCTAGAATCACTCCTCCGTACTTATGAGTCCAGTCCCAGGCATGTTCCAGAAACTCTTCTCTGCTCAGGTCATTTTTATTGATTCCCTCGGCTTTCAGTTTGGCAACTACCTTAGCTTCGGTAGCGATAGAGGCGTGATCCGTGCCCGGTACCCAGCAGGCATTAAATCCTTTAAGACGAGCCCTTCTGATCAACACATCCTGAATGGTATTGTTGAGCATGTGCCCCATATGCAAAACTCCTGTAACATTAGGCGGCGGAATGACAATGGTATATGGTGTTCTCTGGTCTGGCACCGAATGAAAATAGTTGTTTTTCATCCAGTAATCGTACCATTTTTGCTCTATTGTTTTTGCGTCAAATTGTGCAGGGATTGTCATAAAAAATAACCGTTATAAACCAAAATTTTCCTTTGGTGTGATTTTTGTAATTAATATCGGCAACAAAAGTAACTAATAAAGTAGACTATAAAAAGAGAAATAAATATTTGTACAATCATTAAATCGAACTATATTTACTATACCCAAAATTTTAAGCATGAAAAAAACAGCAATAGTAGTAGCGATCTTATTTTTTAGTTGTATTGGATTTGCTCAAAAGGGAGCTAAAATAGAATTCAAGGCTAAAGACAATACTCTGGATTATGGAACCATAAAAAAACAGAGTGACAAAGGTATCCGCTCTTTTAAATTCAGCAATACGGGCGATGCCCCGCTTTTCATTTATTCAGTTCAGTCTACCAGTGGGGTGAGTATCCTTTCGAAACAGGGACAAACCATTGCCCCGGGAAAATCAGGTGAAATTGAAATTCAATACAGCATGATACCCGGCCCAATCAGAAAAACCATCACCGTGGAAACTAATGCCTCCAACTACAGCGAAGGGAGAATCCCGCTAAAAATAAAAGGAATGGTAGTTGAATAAATAAAAAAAGGCTTCTTTCCTCCCTAAAAGAAGCCTTTTTTTACTACAAAATATTGATGAGCTGAAATTTGAATTTCAGGACTTTTCCTTCCCGCATTACCTCCAACTCTATCCATTTTTTATCTTCAGACCGAAGCATGAAATTGATATCCTGCAGGGAATATCTGTAAGCAGGCTTCCCATTTACCGTATGGATAATATCCTCAAGCTGCAAACCTACTTTTTCTGCTTCGGAACCTTTGCGGATACTGGCAATTTCATAAATGGGTTTGAGCTCCAGTTTATATTTAAAATCTTCAGGGTTGCTTTCCGGTTTATGTTGGTCGGGAGTAATTGATTTGACGATATTATTAAAATACACCCTTTCGGTAACCCATTGCATGCCCGAATGCATGATTTCAATTCCGCTGATATTGTAACTGAAGTCGTCTGCAAATTTTTTACCTTTTCGCAGGTACAGATTCTCCTTGTCATAGTCAAAAACCACATTAAATCTCTTGAGTATTTCTCCTCCTACAGACCCCAATCGGTCTTTTTCCAATATCAGATGCTGAATTGAAGTTGAATCCGGAAAGGAAACTATCGGTTGCTCGAATTTGAATTTGGAAATTGAAAATTGGGTAATCCGGGCCCTTTTGCCCTGCACGCTTCCGCTTAGACCCTGCCCCAGATAGTCATCGAAAGATTTCTGTGGCACCTCTACTTTTTCTGATATACTTTCAAAAAGCCATATGGGATCGCTGTTGCCGGAATCAATCAGCAGTTTGGCCTCTAAATCCAAAGAATCTATAACCACCCTGCTGCTTACATAAGGTTTTTGACTGCTTATTATAATAGGAATCCTGCTGTACCTTTTCTCTAACCGATTCCTGTTTTTTTGATTCTCCCTATAGACGTTGACTTTCTTGTTATCGTAGTCGATTTCGACTAGATTATTTTTAAAAAAGGGACTACCAATGATACCGTTTACGGTAATTCCGATATGAGAGGAAAGGTTAAAATGATCGTCTAAAACCACATAAAGCAGGTGATTAACAGACTGCATTCCTTTAACTTCAAAAATATTGCCCTTAGATTTCAAGCCTTCAATGATTTCACTGCTACCCAAACCGACAATTTCAATTTTTTCCACATTCTTAAGATTTACATCATTAGTTTCATCCAGACTGAATAAAATGGTTTCGGAAACTCCGGTATCAAGCAAAAAATTAAGTTCGGTTCCGTTTACTTTTATGGGTATAAAAACGAGGTTATTGATTAGCCGAAAAGGAATACTGATTTTATTTCTTTTGGTAGAAATAAAATGAAATCCGTCTTGAGCGATAACAGGCAGGGATACCATCCAAAGAAAAATAAACGGGACAATTTTTCTCATAGAAAAAGCTTTCCATAAATTTACTAAAAATATGACAGTCAGTTAAACATTTAGGAAGGCTAAGCATATTAAATTCAAGAAAATTGTTGCATCTTTGCACCTCATTATTTTGAAAAATGCCTAAAATATCTAACAGGGGCGTAAATATGCCCGAATCTCCAATACGTAAACTGGCTCCCTTTGCTGAAATGGCTAAAAAAAAGGGGCACAAAGTATACCATTTAAACATAGGCCAACCTGATATAAAAAGTCCTGAAATTGCGATAGAGGCCATTAAAAATATTGATTTAAACATAATAGAATACGGACCATCGGCAGGCTATGAAAGTTACCGAAGAAAACTGGCCGGATTTTATACCAATCAAAACGTAAGAGTTTCCACCGAAGATATCATGATCACCACGGGAGGATCGGAAGCATTGTTATTTGCCTTGGGCAGCATTATGGACCAGGGTGATGAAATCATAATTCCGGAACCTTTTTATGCGAACTACAGTGCGTTTTCGGCAGAATCTGGAGCCACGGTAGTGCCCGTAAATTCGGTATTCGAAGGTGGTTTTACCCTTCCTGCTATTGAGGAATTCGAAAAAAGAATCACCTCAAAAACCAAAGCGATATTAATCTGTAATCCGAGTAACCCAACCGGACATCTCTACTCAGAGTCAGAAATCCAACAATTGGGTATGCTCGCTAAGAAATATGATCTCTTCCTGATTGCTGACGAGGTTTATCGCGAATTTATTTATGATGGCGATGTTCATTATTCGGTTATGAACCTGGAAGGTTTAGAACAAAACGTCATCATGATTGATTCTGTTTCGAAAAGATACAGTATGTGTGGGGCAAGAATAGGATGTTTAGTAACAAAAAACAAAGAGGTGATTTCGGCTGCAATGAAATTTGCTCAAGCACGTCTTTGTCCGCCAACTATAGAACAAATTGCCTGTGAAGCTGCCATCGACACCCCTCAAAGTTATTTTGACGAGGTAATCGCCGAATACAGAGAGCGCAGAGACACCTTAATATCCGAATTGAACAAAATAGAAGGTGTAAAAGTAACCAAGCCTAAAGCGGCTTTTTACTGTATTGCCCAACTTCCTGTTGATAATACGGAATACTTTGCTCAATGGCTTTTGGAAAAATACAATCTTAACGGAGAAACCGTTATGGTGGCTCCGGCTGCCGGTTTTTATTCAACTCCCGAAATGGGACTTAACCAGGTTCGTATCGCTTATGTACTTAAAAAAGAGGATTTAATAAGTGCTGTCCGCATTCTGAAAGAGGCAATCGCCGCATACAATTCGAAATAGATTTTCAAAAAAACCATAAAAAAATTAAAAGGCAATAACCGTAATCGTTATCGCCTTTTTTTATTTTAGGGAACAGCCGATTTATCGACAACTTTCCCCCAAAAAACACCTCAATTATTTATCAAAACCGATAGAAATTCTTTAATTTTTATTAATTATCTTTACACCCAATAAATAAACACCTAATATAACAGCAGTATTTGATGATACACCAAGACGATCAGCGTGATGAAATAGGTGAAAACCACCTTAGTTCAAATGCAAAAAATCCACTTCGTGATGATGCTTTTGCGATTTCGGATGATGAAAAAATCGAAAAAATAAAAAAAGACGTTGAAAACATCCTGCAAACTCTGGGAATGGATTTAACGGATGACAGCATAAAAGGCACTCCAAACAGAGTGGCAAAAATGTTCGTAAAAGAAATCTTTGGAGGTTTGAATCCTAACAAAAAACCCAAAGCTTCTGTATTTGAGAACAATTATAGATATGGGGAAATGCTGGTAGAAAAAAACATTATTGTTTATTCCACCTGCGAGCACCACCTATTGCCGATTATCGGAAGAGCACATGTTGCTTACATTTCAAACGGAACTGTAATAGGCCTTTCAAAAATGAACCGTATTGTTGAATATTTTGCAAAACGACCTCAGGTACAGGAACGGCTGACCATGCAGATTGTTCAGGAACTTCAAAGAGCTCTGGGAACAGAAGACGTTGCCTGCGTTATCGATGCCAAACATTTATGTGTGAATTCTAGAGGTATCAGCGATATTGAAAGCAGCACCGTTACTTCTGAATTTGGCGGAAAATTCAAAGAGCTGCAGACTAGGAGAGAATTTTTGGATTACATCAAACTGGAAACAAGATTCTAAATTAACTGCTTAACTTAATAACAGGTTTAAGCAACAGTCAAACTGAACTGCAATTATTGAAGTAACGTTCCAAAAAAACAACTAATGTCTTTATACCAAACTCAAGCACTTAAAATTTACAATTCTCTTTCCGGCGAGAAAGAGACATTTAAACCTATCCATGAAGGCAGCATAGGAATGTATGTTTGCGGACCAACGGTTTACAGCAATGTACACCTGGGCAACCTGCGTACCTTCATGTCATTTGATATCATTTTTAGATACCTTTTGCACCTAGGTTACAAAGTTCGATATGTAAGAAACATTACCGATGTGGGTCATATAGTTGATGACGTGGATGAGGGTGAGGATAAGATTGCCAAAAAAGCACGCCTGGAACAGCTGGAACCTATGGAAGTGGTTCAGCGCTATACAGTAGATTTTCACGACATATTGAAATCGTTTAATTTACTGCCACCAAGTATTGAACCTACGGCCACAGGCCATATCATTGAGCAAATAGAAATCGTGAAAAAAATCATCGATGCAGGCATAGGATATGAAGCCAACGGATCGGTTTATTTTGATGTGGTAAAGTTTAACCAAACCAATCATTATGGTAAGTTAAGCGGCAGAAACATCGAGGATATGATTGCCAATACCCGAGACCTTGACGGCCAGACAGACAAAAGAAACCCACAGGATTTTGCTTTATGGAAAAAAGCAGAGCCACAGCACATCATGAGATGGCCTTCGCCATGGAGTGATGGTTTCCCTGGATGGCATTTGGAATGTACTGCCATGAGCACTAAATATTTGGGAAATCATTTTGATATCCACGGTGGAGGAATGGATTTGAAATTTCCGCACCATGAATGTGAAATAGCACAAAACGAAGCCTGTACCGGACAATCACCTGTGAATTATTGGATGCATGCCAACATGCTGACGTTAAACGGAAAAAAAATGGCAAAATCGACCGGAAACAACATTTTGCCGAGAGAAATTTTGACCGGAGAAAACAGCATCCTGAGTAAAGCTTTTTCGGCCTCTGTTGCACGATTTTTTATGCTACAGGCGCATTACAGAAGTATTCTGGATTTTTCTGATGAGGCTATCGTTGCTGCCGAAAAAGGGTTCAAGAGACTTATGGACGCCATGGAAACTTTGGCTCAACTGAAAACCGGTACACAAAGCACTCTGGATATTACAGCTTGGAGACAGCTATGTTATGATGCCATGAATGATGACTTCAACACCCCTATTCTTATTGCACAGCTTTTTGAAGGAGTTCGTTATGTAAACCTTTTAAAGGATAACAAGGAAAGTTTGAATGCTGCCGATCTTGACCTTTTAAAGTCAACCCTATTTGAATTTGTATTTAATGTTCTTGGATTGGAAGATGAAAAATCAGCAGACGGTAACAACGACAAACTTGAAGGAACGATTCAAATGCTTATAGAGATGAGAAACAAGGCTCGTGCGGATAAAGATTTTGCCATGTCAGACCATATCAGAGATCAATTGCTTGCCTTGGGAATACAGCTTAAAGACGGTAAAGAAGGAACCACCTTCAGCATCTGATTTCAGGTTACAAACAAAAAAATACTATTTCATATGACTGCTTGGTCAATTTAAGTTACGAAACCAATACATGATTTCAAAGATTATCATATTTCCGTTTGTAATGCTTGTCCGCTTTTATCAATTGGTAATTTCGCCATTGACGCCTGCAGCCTGCAGATTTGAACCCAGCTGTTCCGCTTATATGATTGAAGCTTTAAAAGTCCACGGTTTGTTTTACGGAAGCTATCTGGGCATCAGGCGAATTTTGAGCTGTCACCCCTGGGGACGCACCGGATACGATCCTGTACCAAAAAAGAAATGCAACCACATACATTAACCTTTACTTAGTATTGACCAACGTTTAAATTTTTACTTTTAGAACCCGATATAAAATCACAAATAAATGACGCACGCTTTAAACATAGTTTGGAATCCAACTGAGGGAATAGATTTAGTTTTTTTTGTAATTCGTTTTTACAGTCTGATGTTCGTAATCGCTTTTGGGCTAGGCTGGTATATAATGAAGAATATTTTTGAGCGTGAAAACGAATCCGTCGAAAAATTGGACTCTCTTTTTATATGGACAGTTCTGGCGACCTTAATCGGAGCTCGATTAGGACACGCTTTTTTTTATGATTGGGAGTACTTCAGAAATCATCTATTGGAAATAATTTTACCCTTCAGGTTTTCACCAAAATTTGAATTCACCGGATACCAAGGTCTAGCGAGCCATGGGGCAGCTATATCGATAATCATTGCCATGTATTACTACAGCAAAAAAATACTGCAAAGGCCAATGCTATGGATTCTGGATAGGGTAGTAATCCCTGTCGCCAGCGGAGCCATCTTTGTAAGAATAGGAAACTTTTTCAATTCAGAAATAGTAGGAAAAGAAACTACATCACCATTTGGCGTTAAATTTATCCGCGACTATTTTAGCCCTGCCGACGCAGTAAACGCGACTCAAATCCCGAATTCGAAAGACGCCTACCATGCCATAGCCAACAACCCGCAGTTTGCAAACCTATTAGCTCAGGTACCTGCAAAGCATCCTGCACAGCTGTATGAGTCATTTTGTTATATATTCGTATTTGCAATATTATTTTACCTGTACTGGAAAACAGAAGCACGTAAAAAATCCGGCTTCCTATTTGGACTATTTTTGACGCTACTTTTTTCTGTTCGTATTGTTGTGGAGTCGGTAAAAGAAAGTCAGGGTGGTTTTGAAAGCTCATTAGGTCTTCTTTCAACAGGACAATGGTTGAGTATCCCATTTATTTTAATCGGCCTCTATTTTGTAATTACTGCGCAAAAGGCCATCAAAATGTAAATTAAAAAGAGCTTCAATTGAAGCTCTTTTTAATTATCGTATCAATGAAAAATGCGACCTGAATTCCTTGTTTAGGTCATCCTCGTTATAGTAAACCACAAACCAATAATCATCAGCAGGCAAAGGTCTTCCTCCATAGGTTCCGTTCCAACCACTGCCACCGGGTCTTATTTCTTTTAACAGCTTCCCATACCTATCAAACACATGAACCTTTGAAGAGGCCTGATCACTTAAATCAAAAATATTCCACTCATCATTGTATCCGTCATTATTAGGAGTAAAATACCTAGGGTAATTCACCACAACAATATCAGTTTTTGTTATTGGGTTACTGCAACCATTTTGTTCTATCACGGTTACCGAGTGCATTCCTGACGACACATTGTCAAACACGGAACTTTCCTGAAATTCTCCCCCATCCAATTGATAAAGATAATCCCCTCCGGGCGCATCGGCCACAATTGAAATAGACTGACTGTCTTCGAATGCCTGTGAAACTGTCCACTGAAAATCGACCAGCGAATTAGAAGGCAAAACAGTAACATCAATGCTTTGCGGACCTGCACATTGGCCAGGATCAGGTGTAAACAGATAGGAAGCACTTACCATAGTATCAACAGTAGCAGGTGACCAAACCCCTGTAATACCAAAGGGAGAAACCAACTCCAAATCGGGTGGTACACTTCCAGAACAAACTTTAAAGGAATTAAAACCGGGACTTACGGGATCCAACACCATAACATTCAGACTTTGCGGCACAGCACATTCATTGGCATTTGGCGTAAATACATATACGCCACTTGCGGTATTATCAATGGTTGCGGGCGACCATATTCCTGAAACACCATTCGGAGAGGTGTTTAATAAAACAGGAGCTACTGCTCCGGAGCAAAATGGAATAACCGCTGCGAAATTAGGAACCGTCTTAGACAATACAGTTACTACTAAAACCTGATTATTGGCACACTGACTCCCATCTGGCGTAAAAGTATAAGAAGCACTATTCAAATTATCAATTACTGCGGGAGACCAGGTACCCGTAATTCCGTTTGGAGAGGTATTATTTAAAAGGGGTGCTGTTTCCCCCGAACAGATAGGCGCTATAGGGTCAAAATCAGGTGTGGAGGTAGGAATTACATCTATAGTAACAGTTGTAAAAGCAGAAACCACACATTGACCGGCATCAGGTATAAAAGTATAAGTCACAGGACCTAACACAGATGTATCAACAGAATTTGGACTCCAACTTCCGGAAACAGCTGTGGTATTGTCAGAATTCAAAGGAAGGGTCGGAGCTGCAGAAAACTGACAAACTGTTGCAGGAATGGAAGAAAAAATGGGAGTCGATTTTGCTTCAACGGTGACTGACATAGTTTGACTGTTTGCACAGGGAAATGCAACCGGATCGGGCGTAAAAGTATGCACCACCGTCCCGGTAAAATTGGAATCAATGGTCGCTGGCGACCAGGTACCCGTTACGCCTTCAATTGACGTAGAAGGCAGACTAGGTGCGGTCGAACCTTCACATACAGCTGAAATCTGATTGAAAGTTGGAGTAGTAGTTAATGCTCCACAAGGCACAGTACAGGTAAGAACTGAGCGATCGCAAGGATAGGTAGTATGCCACAAAGTCAAAGTAGCGGATTTCCCTGGTGAGAGGCCAAAAACCTGCAAATGAGAAAGTCCTGTTGTACCAGTAACCGGTGCACCGCCATCAACCGTATAACTATAGGTATATTGGTTAGGCAAACCAGAGGTATTTGTCCAATCAAAATAAACTGACTTATCCTGATCTGCGGCAGCTATTTGAGTAGGGTCACACCGAAAAGAAAGAATTTGAGAATTATTACTGGCAACCACAAAAACTGTAATAGAAGATCTGGTGCTTTCCGACACACCATCTGTTTCACTCACATAGTAGGTGGTTGAACCCACTGAAGCTGTCGAAGGAGTTGGAGCAGTAAAACTTGGGGTACCGCCTGCCGCATTCGCACCATACCAAATCAAGGTATTACCAGCAGAAGGGATTGCGGTTAAGGGATCAGCTGTACTGTTTTGACAGTAATAAATCGGTGAGCTTACTGTAGGAGGCGAAACCGCAGCAGTTTTTAAAATTGCTTTATTAATCAACTCTCGGTGGTAATTGGGACTTTTATGAGTAGCAAAACTTTGCCAACTTATAAAAAGATTAATACAACATAAAAGGCAAAGTAGGCGTAATTTATCGATCATACCAAAGATATTTAATGAATTTAGGAACTGTCTTTAAATGATTTTATATTAAATATAAAAAAAATTAAGCATAATAAAAACAGCTAAACATTACAAAACCCATTAAATCAGATATAGTATCAAATATATTAGACTAAAAACAAAATCCTTTTTATACTTAACCATTCAAATGACTAAAAAAGAAAAAATCCCACTTCCCTTTTAATATTCGCTAAAAAAGTCTTTTATACCGTCTCAAAATAGCAGAAACAAAAAAAGGATTCAACTTTCGTTGAATCCTTTCCTTTCTTAATTTGGCATTTTTTACTATGCTTCCTTATTATGTTTCTTTTCGATTTCCTTTTTATCAGAAATTGAAATACTATCTACCAGTACTGGTGTCGCAATAAACAAAGAGGAATAAGTTCCCACTACAATACCTACCAACATTGCGAAGATAAATCCACGTATAGATTCACCACCGAAAACGAACATGATTAACAATACCAATATAATAGTCAAAGAGGTATTAATTGTTCTTGATATAGTTGTATTGATTGATTTATTAACGATTTGCTGGAAATTACCACCAATTTTACCATCAAGGAATTCACGAACTCTGTCAAAAACTATAACAGTATCATTCAATGAGTAACCGATTACAGTTAAAATGGCAGCTATCAGGTGTTGATCTAATTCCATACCAAATGGCATAAATTTGTAACATAAAGAGTAAATTCCCAACACAAAGATCACGTCATGTGCAACAGCTACGATTGCCCCTAAACCATATTGCCATTTTCTGAAACTGATCAAAAGATATAAGAAAACAATGATCAAAGAACCAATTACTGCTAAAACAGCATTTGACTTCATATCCTCGGCAATAGAAGGACCAACTTTAGAGGCCTGCAAAATACCATATTGTTTCCCTTCGTAAGCATTAACAAATTTATCATAGGTCAATCCTTCAGAGTAATAACCTTTTAAGTTTTCGTATAGTAATTTGTTTACTTCCTGATCAACCTCTACTCCATTCTCCTCAACTTTATATTTTGTAGTAATCTTTAATTGATTATCGTTACCAAATACTTTGGCTTCAACACTTCCAAAAGCGTTTAGCAAACCTGCCTTAACTTCTTGAGCATCTACTGATTTTTCAAAACGAACCTGAAAAGTTCTTCCTCCTACAAAATCAACACCCTGATCCAATCCATTAGTAGCAAAAGAAAAAATACTCACCGCAACTACAATAGCAGAAAACACGTATGCAGGTTTTTTGAATTTCAAGAAATCAAAATCAAATTTGGTGAATAGATTCTTAGTTAAGTTGGTTACAAAAGAAAGATTTGCTCTTTGAGCTATATTACGGTCAATAAAAATACGTGCAATAAAAATTGAAGTAAATAATGAAGTTACAATACCTATTAATAAAGTAGTAGCGAATCCTTTAATTGGTCCTGAACCAAAAATAAACAAAACAATACCGATTAATACCGTAGTAACATTAGCATCAACGATAGAACGCATACCTCCAGTCCAACTGTATGCAACTTTTACGGCTTCGTCCAGTGACTTACCAATACGCAATTCCTCTTTAGCTCTTTCGTATAAAATAATATTAGCATCTACTGCAGTACCCATAGTTAAAACGATACCCGCTATACCAGGCAATGTAAGTACAGCACCTAAACTAGCTAAAATTCCAAATAAGAATAACAAGTTAACCGCCAAAGCTAGATTAGCATACCAACCAGCTCTACCGTAGTAAACTAACATCCAAAGAGACACTAAAAGCAATCCTACAATAGCAGATGTAGTTCCATTGTCAATAGCTTCCTGACCTAATGATGGTCCAACAACTTCTGATTGTATGATGTCGGCAGCAGCAGGTAATTTACCGGCTCTCAATACGTTTGCCAAATCCTGAGTTTCTGTAATATCAAATGTTCCTGAAATTTCAGATCTACCTCCTGCGATAGGGCCACTAGAAACCCCTGGTGCAGAATAAACCACATCATCAAGCACAATAGCAATGTTTGTTTTTTGAGTATAAGCTCTTCCTGTAAGTTCTTCCCAGGCTTTAGCACCCTGACCATTCAT
The DNA here is from genome assembly GCA_964614445.1 of uncultured Flavobacterium sp. GTDB lineage: Bacteria > Bacteroidota > Bacteroidia > Flavobacteriales > Flavobacteriaceae > Flavobacterium. Next base: position 109,336 of record CAZTLN010000005.1, read on the forward strand.
CTGCATAGATACAGATGGCTTACCTAACTGATCAAATGAAGGGTTAGCATCAGTAACCACACCACCACTCATGGCAGCAGTATTATCTCTATTTCCTCTTAAAGCATAAAGTTCAACAACTTCAACTTCTTTTTGTTGAGCATCCGTAATAGTAGTTAATTTTCCCCATACAAATTTTGCATAATGTTGCTCAGGAGACAATAAAGCTCTGATTTCACTTCTCTTAAGGTATCCATTAATAACGGCTGTATCTTTTGGAGCAAATAAACCTAAAACAGGCCCTCCTCCCTGAGAGATCATTTTATCCAATAACGGATTATTTCCTTTTTTGGCAGCAGTTGTATCCTTTTCATCGGTCAACAAAGCACTTAATGAATCTTTTACAACCGGTTTTAATTCTACAGTAGCAACTTCTGTTTTTTTCAACTCCTCATTAGCAGCCATTAGGAAACCACCCATGTCATCAATTTTATATGTTTCCCAGAATTCCAATTGTGCAGTACTTTGCAACAACTTTTTAATTCTGTCCACATCCTTAGCGCCAGGTAACTCTACAAGAATTCTTCCTGACTCCCCTAATTTTTGAATATTAGGCTGAGTTACACCAAATTTATCAATACGTTTTCTAAGAACTCCAAATGCACTTTCAACTGACTCATCAACTTTTTTTCTGATAACTTTCTCAACTTCAGCATCAGTCATTTGAAAATCAACTCCACCATCACCCTGTAAACTTCTGTTTGCGAAAATATCCGGAGAGGCTAACTTCACCTTTCCTTGAGAATTCGCTTTAAATGCATCAAAAAACTTATCAAGATATGACTTGTTTCCTTCCATATCCGCAGTTGCATCAGCTAAGGATTTATTGAAAACAGGATTTTTTGAATTGTTTGATAATCCTTTTAGGATATCCTTTACTGAAATCTGAAGAACCACATTGATACCTCCTTCTAAGTCAAGTCCTTTATTGATTTGTTTATCGCTTACTTCATTAAAAGTAAAATCGGCAAAACCTAAGTTAAACACTTTTTCCTTACCTATGGAATCCAAATATCTTAACTCCTTTTCAGAGTCGCCGTTGGCAAATTCCTTCGCATCATTTTTGATATTATTTGCGACAAAAGTGAATGAAAGTTGGTAAATACTTACCAATGCAAATAGAATTGCAAAAAATTTAATAAGTCCTTTATTCTGCATTATTACTAAAAATTAATTATTTTAAATTTATTCTCTTTATTATACGTTGACATCCAAAGCCTTAGCAATTATGGAAACAAAAGCGAAAGCTATATAATATCTAATCTTTTTTTTAACCCGAGCAAATATATAATTCTGCTTAAGATTAACCAATTTATTTATTAATTAATCTAAAAAAAAAAGACTGCAAAATTGCAGCCTCTCCATATATATGCACAAAATATTAAGCTAATACATCCTTCAAGGCATCATTCATTGCCCTCACAGCATCAGCACTTTTTGCAAAAAGCGCTTTTTCAGCTTCATTTAACTGTATATCGAGTATCTCTTCCACACCATTTTTTCCAATAATACAAGGAACACCTACGCAAATATCATGTTGGCCATATTCACCATCAAGATAAACAGAACAGGCAATCATTCTTTTCTGGTGATTTAATATACTGTCCACCAAAAACGCTACGGATGCACCCGGGGCATACCAGGCCGAAGTCCCTAAAAGTTTTGTAAGAGTCGCACCACCAACCATAGTATCAGCTGCTACTTTTTGCAATACCTCCTCCGACAAAAAATGAGATACCGGAATACCATTGTATGAAGCTAATCGCGTTAACGGAATCATGGTCGTATCTCCATGACCACCTATTACCATACCGGAAACATCGTTTGCCGGTTTATCAAGCGCCAAAGACAAATAGGTTCTAAATCTGGAACTATCCAAAATACCTCCCATCCCTATTATTCTGTTTTTTGGTAAACCTGTCGATTTTAGAGCCAAATAAGTCATAGTATCCATAGGATTGGAAACCATCACAATAATAGTATCCGGGGAATATTTAAGGATATTTTCTACAACCGATTTTACTATTCCAGCATTAATTCCGATTAATTCTTCACGAGTCATCCCTGGTTTTCTGGGAATTCCCGAAGTGACTACCACCACATCACTGCCTGCGGTTTTTGAATAATCATTAGTGACACCTGTAACTCGGGTATTGAATCCAGTATCAGTAGCACATTGCATAATATCCAAGGCTTTCCCTTCGGCAAATCCTTCTTTAATATCCAACAAAACCACTTCGCTGGCAATTCCTCGATAAGAAATAACGTCTGCACAGGTTGCTCCAACATTCCCTGCTCCTACAATAGTAACTTTCATGTTTTAAAGTTTAATCGATTAGTATTTATTTGGTTAATTACCGCTAATCTACAATTAATTAACTTAAATCACCACCGATTAAACTATTTTTTATGCATCTATATTTGCATAAACTGCATTTTTCTCAATAAATTCCCTTCTTGGAGGAACCTCATCACCCATTAGCATAGAAAACACTCTGTCTGCTTCTGCCAAACTATCAATAGTTACCTGACGTAAAGTCCTTGTGCTAGGATCCATAGTGGTTTCCCACAACTGTTCGGCATTCATCTCTCCAAGACCTTTATACCTCTGAATATTTGCACTTCCTCCCATTCTTTCATTGGCCTGATCACGCTGAATATCATTCCAAGCATATTCCTTTTTATTTCCTTTTTTAACCATATACAAAGGAGGAGCAGCAATATACACATGTCCTTCTTCGATAAGCTCTTTCATAAAACGGAAGAAGAAGGTCAGAATCAAAGTTGAAATGTGACTTCCATCGACATCCGCATCACACATGATGATTATTTTATGATAACGCAGCTTTTCGGTATTCAAAGCCTTACTGTCTTCGGCAGTTCCAATTGTAACTCCCAAAGCCGTAAATATATTTCTGATTTCTTCGTTTTCAAAAACCTTGTGATGCATTGCCTTCTCCACATTAAGAATCTTACCTCTTAACGGCAGAATCGCCTGGAAATTCCTGTCACGACCCTGCTTAGCCGTTCCACCTGCAGAATCCCCCTCCACAAGATACACTTCACATTTTGCCGGATCCTGTTCTGAACAATCAGATAATTTTCCCGGCAATCCGCCACCACCCATTACAGTTTTACGCTGAACCATCTCACGGGCTTTCTTAGCAGCGTGACGAGCTTGGGCAGCAAGGATAACTTTCTGAATAATCACCTTAGCATCATTTGGATTTTCCTCCAAATAATTCTCAACCATCTCACTTACCGCCTGACTTACTGGAGAAACAACCTCTCTGTTACCAAGCTTGGTTTTGGTTTGCCCCTCAAATTGAGGCTCTGCTACTTTAACAGAAACAATTGCCGTCAACCCTTCACGGAAATCATCTCCAGAAATTTCGAATTTCAGTTTATCTAACATCCCCGAAGCGTCGGCATATTTCTTTAAGGATCGGGTAAGACCAGATCTAAACCCTTGCAAATGAGTACCTCCCTCGTGAGTATTGATATTATTCACGTAAGAAAAAATATTCTCCGAATAACTGGTATTGTAAATTAAGGCCACCTCTACAGGTATCTCTCCTTTTTGGTTATCCATTGAGATTACATGCCCAATGATTGGCTCTCTATTTCCGTCTAAATAGCGAATATACTCCTTCAAACCTTCTTCTGAATGAAACACTTCAGAAAGCGGATTGCCATTTTCATCTATTTCTCTCTTATCGGCAAAATTGATTGTAATCCCCTTATTCAAATATGCCAGTTCTCGCATACGGGCCGACAAAGTATCGTATGAAAACTCAATTGTTTGAGTAAAAATTACCGGATCAGGATAGAAAGTAACAATCGTACCTCTTTTGGCGGTTTCACCTATTTGCTTTACCGGATATAACGCTTTACCTCTTTCATATTCCTGTTGGTATATTTTCCCATCAGCACTATGTACGGTAGCAGTTAAATGAGTCGACAAAGCATTTACACAAGACACCCCTACACCGTGTAATCCCCCAGAAACCTTATAAGAATCTTTGTCAAATTTACCACCGGCTCCAATTTTGGTCATTACAACTTCTAAAGCAGAAACCCCTTCTTTTTTATGAATACCAACAGGTATACCACGACCATTATCTTCAACCGTAATTGAACCATCTTCATTTATGCTAACACTGATAGTGTCACAGTGACCTCCCATTGCCTCATCAATTGAGTTATCTACCACCTCATAAACTAAATGGTGTAACCCTCGAACCCCAACATCTCCAATATACATGGATGGACGCATCCTTACGTGCTCCATTCCTTCTAATGCCTGAATACTATCTGCCGAATAATTGCTTTGTTTGATTTCCTCGCTCATATAACTTATTCTAAATGTAATTTTGTCTAAAAAAACAAATATATAAAAACGCAACCTATATAAAGACACAAATACCCTTTTAAACCTTTAAGTTATCAACAATAATTGTCAATTACACCATCTCGAGGATTGTTTCTTGAGGCCCCAAATTAAAACTTGACATAAGCGCATTTGATTGTATTTTTGCACCATGAACGACAACTTTACCAACGAATATTTCGGCATCGGGATCCAGAACGGAAAAACACCGGAAAATCTGGGGGTTTTATGGCGCACGGCCCAAAACCTAGGAGCAAGTTATATTTTTACCATAGGAAACAGATATGCCAAACAAGCCTGCGATACTCACAATGCTGTAAAATCAATTCCCTACTTTCACTATGAAACATTTGAAGAATTTTTAAAAAACCTGCCTAAGGGCGCGCGATTAGTTGGCGTTGAATTAGATGACAGAGCTGTTGACCTTGAAACGTTCGAGCACCCCAGACGCTGTGTTTATCTACTTGGAGCTGAAGACAATGGACTGTCAAAAAAAGCGATTGAAAAATGTCATTTTTTGGTAAAGTTTAAATCTGAAAAAAGTTTAAACGTTTCAGTTGCAGGAAGCATCGTACTGTATGACAGAGGGCTGAACAAACCTCGCTCATAAAACAAAGAGCGATACCATTTGATAAAATAAAAAAAATCGGATTTACATCTTTCAATATAAATCCGATTTTCTGTTATAATAATTCTTCAGTTTAGTTCCTGATAATCCTCACATTCATCTCTTCTACTTTTTTATCAGACAATGGTGTTGGCGCACCAAACAACAAATCTTCACTGGTTCCTGTCTTAGGAAAAGCCATTACTTCACGAATAGAGGCTTTTTTCTCTAAGATCATCATCAAACGATCAATTCCCCAGGCAATTCCTCCATGTGGCGGCGCACCGTACTGAAATGCCTTATACATAGTTCCTACACTCTTCATCATTTCTTCTTTATTGTACCCCATATTTCTATAGGTAGCCTCCAGAATTTCTGATTTATGAGCACGAACAGAACCTCCTCCTATCTCGTATCCATTTAAGATGATATCGTATTGTTGCGCAATTATAGTTCCGATTTCCTCTTCTTTTCCCTCCATATGCTTCTGCAAGTCGTAAATTGCAGGCATAGAGAACGGGTTATGTGTAAATGTCCATCTTCCTTCATCTGTTTTTTCAAACATTGGAAAATCAACTACCCATGCAGGACGTAATTCCTTTGGATTAATCAAATGAAGCATTCTACCCATTTCCTGCCGTACTGCATCCAAAGCCTTGTTTGCTTTGGCATAATCAGCCGCAGAGAAGAAAACAATATCTCCTACCTGAGCATCCGTAGCTTTGATAATTCCTGCTGCAATTTCTTCACCCAAGAACTTAATAATCGGTGATTGCAATTCATCTTCATTTACAATGATATATGCTAATCCACCCAAACCATGTTGTTGTGCAATAGCCGTCAAAGCCTCGATTTGCCCCTTCGACATACGCTTATTACCCTGCTCCTGAGCCGAAACTTTGATACATTTCACAATTCCGCCTTCTTCAATTGGTTTAGAGAAAACCTGAAAAGTGGTATCTTTTACTATTTCGGTAATATCCTGCATTTTCAATCCGAAACGCAAGTCAGGTCGGTCACAACCATAGTTATCCATAGCTTCCTTATAAGTCAACACTTCAAAAGGTCGCAATATCCATTTGTTACCATATACCTTTTTAACTATCTCGTTGAACAACTTGGTGTTTAAGTCGATAATTTGCTGCATGCTTGCATATGCCATTTCCATATCCAATTGCGTGAACTCCGGCTGGCGATCCCCACGAGAATCCTCGTCTCGGAAACAACGTGCAATTTGGAAATATTTCTCATAACCACTCACCATCAGCATTTGTTTAAACTGCTGTGGCGCCTGTGGTAGCGTATAGAATGAACCTGCCTGTTTACGGGTAGGAACTATAAATTCTCGAGCTCCCTCATCTGTTCCCGCACTTAAAATAGGAGTTTCAATTTCTAAAAACTCTTCAGAATCCAGAATGTCACGGATTAACTTAATCACCTTATGACGATTTACAATCGCACGACGCACTTCATCATTTCGGTGATCTAAAAACTTATACTGAAAACGAGTAGCCTCGTTTGTTTTTGAAGCTCTCTTGATTTCGAAAGGAAGCGTTTTTGAAAGGTTTAATATCTCTAATTCTGATGTTTCTAATTCTAATTTACCAGTTCTTAGACCTGCATTGAAATCATCTTCATTTCTGCTAACGATGATCCCTTTTACCGAAATAACCGATTCCGGTTTCAGTTTCACCAACTCATCGATATTAGGAAAAGATTCTCTGCTTATACGGACCTGGAAAATTTCATAACTTGAGTCACGCAAATCGATAAACATCAATTCTCCATGGTCCCGAACACTCGATACCCAACCCGATAAAACCACTTCCTCTCCTGTATTATCTTCTGAAAGTTGCGAAATTTTGTGTGTCCTGTAGCTATCTTTAACTACAATAGGTATTTCCGGAAGCGCTTCTTCCTGACCTTCTTTTTGATTAGCAGCTACTTCTTTAGCCGCCTTTTCCGGAGCTTCATTTTTTGCAACTGCAGCAGCCGAACCCAAAGAGTCTAATATAATCTGACGAATTACTTTACCGTTTGCTCCTTTTCCGATGACAGCCAAAACCTTACCTACTAAAATCCCGGCTTTTCCTTGATCTCCGGTAGCAATATCTTTAGCAACAGCTTCATTTTCAGTTATTACCTTTGTAATCACTTCCTGGATTTTCTCTTGGGAAATGGTATTGTCCTCAAAGTATTTATTATAATCAAAAGCTGCATCTTTCAAATAGCTGGCAATAGCATTTTGAACCAGAACGGCGGTAATTTTCTCTGCTTTGAATAATTTAAAAATGACAATAATATCCTCAATATCATTGATCTTCGCATAATCCTCTGCTTTGATATTGTTAGACAAAGTTTTGGCAACAAACGAAGGATCATTAATTTCGTGATTAATTGCCACAAACGTACCAGAGCGCAAAGCATCTGCCGTAAAGAATTTAGCATCCTGAGGCAATACTCCTCCACCAATTAAAATCGATTCCACCGCAAAAGGCAAGGCACTGGTATCTACTTTAATCGACTCGATTTCTTTTTTGATATTTACAAATGGCAAATCAGGATCTGAAATAAAACGGTAATCCGCTTCAAATTCCTTTTTACGCATGGTTTTGGTCTGCTTTAAATCGGCATCCCACAACACGGTAGTCTGATCAGGTCTGAATTCCTTATGTTCAATAAAATAATTGAACTGCTTTTCCACCTCTTCCTTCAAAGCCTCCACCATAAACTTAAATGAGTTCAAGTTTTTGATTTCAGTTCGAGGATTCAAATCATAAGTATGCTTTTTACGCAATGACACGGAAACATCCGATTTGAATTCTCCTTTTTCAAGATTCGCCTCTGATATACCTAGGTTCTGCACAATACGTTGAATATACTGTGCATAAGTTGAAGCATCCTCAATGTTTCTGATACATGGCTCTGTTACGATTTCAATCAGCGGAACTCCTGCTTTATTGAAATCAACCAGGGAAATTTTCTTTTCGTGCATCAATTTCGCAGCATCTTCCTCAATATGTACCTGAGTTAAATTAACTGTGAACTGCGTTCCATCATTACGGTAACAGGAAACATGTCCGTCCGGAATGATTGGATTATGAAATTGTGTTATCTGAATATTTTTTGGGTTATCAGGATATTCGTAATGCTTTCTGTCCCAGGATATCACTTCATTACTAAAAGAAGAGTCTACCGCTTTTCCAAAATAAATCGCTTTAGTCACTGCTTCTTTGTTGACAGCAGGCAATACTCCCATTTGTCCGGTACAAACCGAACAGATATTCTGATTAGGTGTTTCTATTTCTTGATTCGGACAAGAACAAAACAACTTGGTTTTGGTATTCAATCGAACGTGAGTTTCCAGTCCGATTACCAATTCTAAATCGTGAGCCTTTATGGCTGCGGTTAATTGTTCTAATTCCATTATATTGTATCTTTTAAGAAGTTAGCAAACTGCATAACTAATTCATCATTATTCTTGGCTGCGGTAATTTGCAGTCCGGTACTGGTTCCCTGAGGAACTGTTAAAGTGGGCAATTGTCCTAAACTGAATCCTACGGTATAAGCATCAGACAAATACATCGCCAACGGATCTTTTAAACTGTCCCCAATTTTTGGAGGAGTACTTGGTGTAACAGGAGATAAAATAACATCTACCTCTTCAAAATCCTTACTGAAATTCTCAGAAATCTGATCTCTCAAAGCCAAGCCTTTCAGATAAATTTCATCAGAGAATCCCTGTGACAAAACCTGGTTACCTCCAACAATTCTTCGTTTAGTTTCTTCGGAAAAGTTTTCAGAGCGCGTCACAGCATAACTATCAATTAAATTATTCCCTTCAATACGGTTTCCGTAATTGGTTCCGTCCAGACGGGACAGGTTGGAAGCCGTCTCAGCCATAGCCAAAGTATAATAGGTGGAAACCAAAATATCTGATTTGAAGAAATCCAACTCTTTCACCTCGATTCCCTTAGCTTTTATTTTTTCGATACTAGATAAGAAATCAGCTTTTATCTGCGGATTGATAGCCTCGCTATCAATGAAGTTTTTGAAATAACCAACTTTTTTTACGCTCGAAGTCGCAATTGCCTCTTCAGTAATCTCTTTTGAATCAACAGAAGTCTGATCTTTTGAATCCTTCCCGCTCATCACATTCAAAACAATACGGATATCTTCGATTGACTTCGCCATTGGCCCCACACAATCGGTAGAAGAGGCATAAGCCATAAGTCCGTATCTTGAAATTCTTCCGTACGTTGGTTTTAAACCGTAAATATGGTTATAACCGGCAGGTTGACGGATCGAACCACCCGTATCACCACCTATTGAGAAAACCGTATAGTCTTTTGCCACATTAACAGCTGATCCACCACTGGACCCTCCGGCAACTAATTCCGGATTGATAGCGTTTTTCACCGCTCCGAAAATGGTATTCTCACTCGAGGAACCGTGCCCAAAGCTGTCGCAGTTTTCTTTCACCAAAGGAATTGCTCCGGCATCCAACAATTTCTGAATTGCGGTTGCTGTGTATGGCGATTTATAATTTTTCAACAACTCAGAACTCGCCGTTGTGTAGGTTCCTTGCACCATGTAAACATCTTTTATCCCAAAAGGAATACCTTCAAGCAAACCAATTTCTTCACCATTGGCAATTTTTGCATCGACTTTAGCAGCTAATTCCAATGCTAAGCTATCCAACAAAGAGTTTACGGAATTGTATTCGTTTTTTCTTAGTAAGTTTAATTTTTCCTGCACCAAAGAAGTACAAGATATCTGTTTAGACACCAATTGCTGGTGTATTTTTTTTATTTGAGAATTCATCTTAACCTTCTATAACTTTAGCAACAACCAAAAAACCATTTTTCTTATTCGGGAAGTTTTCCAAGATAATTTCTTTTTCGGCAACAGAGCTCTCCACTACCACATCTTCTCTCAAATCACTTAACGATACACAATTATGATTGACATTATTTAAGGAATTATTATCTGACGTATGGGCATTTTTAATCACATCAAATAATTTGTTCACACTCTCAGACGGCTGTGCTCCTTTAATACTCGACAATATGTCGACTGTCATTATCTTACTCATAATTATATTTAGTTTTAAAGTCAAACTTTTAAGCTGGCAAAATTACAAAAGTTTTGTTAGGGATTCCTATTTTTTCTTAATGATTTAAAACACCCGTTGGCCCTTACTTTATTCAAAGCACAACCTCCTTTTTTAAGTAATCGTAATCAATAATGCAAATTAATTTCTCGAAAAAAATCACTCCACACTCTCGACAAGATAGGTCGTCCCATTAATTTCAAATGAATATCCTACACCCTTTCCCATCAACTTATTACCCAAAGGAGATTGAGGAGATAAGGCAATAACATTAATTCCTTCTATATTTATTTTTGGTAGTGCCAGACTCAGATACAAAAAAAAACCATTAGCCTTAACCAAACTACCCAGGACAACATAATCAGAAGAATGGCCGGGATCGATTCTTTCCAATACAGCTTTTTGACCCAGAACTTCACTCAATTTTGAATTTAGTTTCTCCTGTTCTAAATGCATCATAGAAAGGGCTGTTTCGTGTTTATCTCCCGCCGAACCCTTGGCATCATTTTTAGAATCCTCGGTAAGTCCGGAAATCATATCCCGAAAAACATCAATTCTATCCTGAAGCATCCTTACATAATACTGTTGTATTTTATTCTTAAAAGTCATATTATTTTTTTAGCAACTGAAACAGCAAATAAAACCAATTAATTATTGAAAAAAAAACAAATATTTAACCATCCTATTGCCTCTGAAGCAATTGTCAAAATTTTCTTCCAATTCCAAATTGTTTTTTTTTTAATTTAGCATAAAACAACCCATATACATATTCATTAATTAAAGTCATTATGAAAAAAATCAACTTTATTACCAGAATCGGATTAGTGGTAACACTATTTTTCGCCTTGAATTCAAATGCTCAAAAATTTTCAGGACTGGACAAAAGTCCCATGGACGCAACATCATTCCCTAATGATTACAAAAATCCGATAAAAATAGCCAAAGTCATTTACAGCCGGCCTCAATTGAAAGGGCGTAATTTGGCCGACCTAACACCATATGGAAAAGTTTGGAGAACAGGAGCTAATGAAGCTACTGAAATAAGCCTATATAAAGACATGAATTTGGGTGACACCAAGATAAAAGCGGGAACTTATTCTTTATACACCATCCCAGAAAAAGACTCTTATACCATTATTATCAATAAAGACACAAATGTTTGGGGAGCCTATTCCTATAAACAAGAAAACGACGTGGCCAGGCTAACAGTACCGGTAACACAAGCAGATGATTCTCTTGAAGCCTTATCTATGGTTTTCACCAAAGGAGACAACGGAATTATTCTGAATATAGGATGGGATAAGATCCGAGTTTCAGTTCCATTCAAGGAATAAATATATTAGCATAAAAAAAGCTGCCTTAGAGCAGCTTTTTTTGTTTAAAAGATTTTATGTCGTTAAAAATCAAACTTATAATTAGCCCCAAATACAAATTGGAAACCCTGCACACGATAATCCAGCCATCTTTGGTAGGAATTACCAATAATATTATTGAACCTCATAAAGCCCGTCAACTGCTCGCTATACTTGTAACCCAAATGAGCATTTAGGTCGAAATATGCCTCCAGGTTAATTGGGTCCGGCTTTTGTACATAGACGATATCTGTGTTTAATTTTTGATCTTTACGTTCCCCCATATAAAACAATTTTACACCTGCAAACCATTGGGATGTTATTTTAAAATCGATTGTTGAATTCAATTGAATGGTAGGCAAATTCCATGCTTCTTCCTGATAATTTGTTTTATACGAACTGAAACTCCCTCCCAGTCCAAAAGAAAAATAATCCGCAAAGTCGGCATTCAGATTCCCCTCAAAGTTATACGTCCTCATATCATCATATACCACCTGAAAGGAATTTCCATGCTCATAGTTCTCATTAGCCGGGTGCTCGAAATAATCATTGCTTTTATAGAGCGCTTTATTGGCTTCACTCAATATTGAACCACGAATATTGTAACTAATATAGTTAAGCAACTTTCCCTTTAGGCCTCCGAAAAGATCATATTGTTTATCCGTAGGCATTATTGCTAAAGAAGGAGACAAAAAAGGATTTTCATCCGCAAAATCTCTGTATGAATTTTGTTCCAAACCTCCCTGAGCACCCGCATAAAAAATCATTAGATCACTAACAACATTGTATGAAGCGGTAACATTTGGATAAACATAAAACTTATTATCGCTATATTCATTATCAATGCTGTAAAAAATGGCCGCACCTATATTTAAAGTCCAATCGTCCTGCACCATTGAAAAACTGGGAGAAAGACCCAAATTTGTATAACTATAATTCAGTGCCTGAATACTATTCAAATAATTCTTTTCAAAACTCCCTTTAATATTATCTATTATGATATCCGTTTTTACTGATTGCTCAGCAATTTCCAATTGTAATGAAGGCTTTATTAAAAAACGGTTTTCTGAAGAATTATAATCGTCGGCAAAATGATGAAATTTAACTTCGGCTTCTCTGAAAACTCCTTCAGTAACGCTTACTTTTCCCCCAAGACCAAAATTATTATAAAGGTGTGTTGGCTTTATTCCAGAAAGAAACAGTGCCTTTTCGGCCGTATCAAGTGAGGCACCAAAACTTTCCGGCATACCATACCAATTATATACTTTGTTCTGATAACCCATATGAACACCCCAGGAAACACCATCATAATCAGCTCCATATAACACATCAAAAGAAGTATCTGCACACCAATCATCTATTGCAACTCCGCTTATTTGCCCCTGTGTAGAATAATGCCGTAACATTCCTCCGACATAATCGTTATTTTCCAGCTCCTTATTCACAAACAATTCACCATTTAGCGTCATATAATTCCCAATACCTAAGGAAGCATAATTATCAAATAAATGTTGTTTTTTTTCTTTTTCAACCTGCTGAGCTTTTCCCTTTGCAGGTGTAAAGGTAGAAGCCACCGGAAAAGAAAAAATAGAATATTTTACCACCTCTTTTTTATCATTTACATCGTCATCCAGATTTGGCGTTTCCTGTACTTTAGCCGCATCAGAAACCGATGCTGAATAAGGTTTTACAACATCCACTACTTCTGAACCAATATTTCCCTCTGTTTCCTGCGCAAAAGAAACCTGTACTAAAAGCAGGAAAAGCAGTGCAACTATTTTAGCTGAAAAATCAAATTTCATGTTTTAAATTTTTTTGTCGATTAATGGCAAACAACTGAATATTCCATCACCGTAGTTAATTAATTGTCAATTGAGGAATTAGTTTTGGCTTCTTCACTTTTTATCAGATCCAATTCGGTTTGTGCCTCTGCAATCACATCGGAAAAATCGGAAAAGTTTTTAATTACGCTCTCCAAAATATAAGTCGCCTGAAAGCTATCATTTAATCCATAAAAGTTTTTTGCCATAAGAATTAGCCCCTTTGCTCCAAAATACCTGTATGAAGAATAATTTTTTGCAAGGTTTTGTACCGATACATTTGAAAGTTCAAATTTTTCGTCCCTGTTTTTAAAATAAGCATCGTAATACAAAGCTTCCGCTGCCAATTCTCCTTTTGCAATCGCAGAAACTTTTGCATATGCTGCTCTTGCTTTATTTTCCTCCCCGGTTTGAATTGCCGAACGCGCTATGATAATTTGGCCATCACTCTTCACAAAATCATCTATCTTAGGATTGCTTAAAACCTTTTCGGCATATGTAACTGCTTTACCATAATCTTGAATTTCATAATAAGACTTCATCAGATTAGATTGAGCAAAAATTTTATTTTGATACAGATCAGCTTCAGCTTCCAAGCGCAGTAACACAGGTATAACAGTTTCCGAATTCTGTTCTTCTAAAAGCACCTGACTTAGGCGCGTTAATGACTGCTCTGTGAACTCATTACTGGATTGCTCTATTACGTACTGGTAATACGGAATCGTTTTATCCTTTTCCCCTTTAGCAAAATAAGTTTGGGCCAAATAAAAATTAGCATGCAAAGAATGAATCCCATTGGGAAAACTGGAGATATATGCCCTAAATCCTGAAATAGCCTGATCATTCTTGTTTTGTTCAAACTGTTTAAATGCCGATTCGTAGGTATCATTATCCAACTCAGCATCGGTCACAGCTACAAAATCTAAAGTCTTCACCCAGTCGGCATATTCATTTACTTTCCCGGTATCAACGTATATTAATCTGGCAGTGGAAACCGCCTCCATTGCTTCAGGAGTTTTCGGATAATCTGAGGCTACTTTTTTAAGTTTGACCAATGCCTCATTGTTTCTGTCTGAATTGTAATATACCAACCCCTGACGCAAAAGTGCTTTGGAGGCTAATACCCCATTTTTATAGTCACTTATAAGATGATCATAGGTTTTTAAGGCCAAATCCTGTTTATCAACTACCACATAAGTATTAGCCAACTCAAACAAGGCATCATCTCTATACGCTGACTTGGGATATAGTTTAAGGAACGAATTTAAATCTTCAATTTTTCTGTCATTTTTGGAAACAAAACCGTAACAAAGTGCCTTCTGAAAATAGGCATAATCTGCATCTAAACTTTTGAGCTCAATTACCTTATTATAAGCTTCCATTGCCGGCCAGTATTTTGAAGTAACAAAACGAGAGTCTGCAAGTCTCAGATAAGAGTCACTCAAACGGTTCTTGTCATTTTTCAAACTTTCAATATATTTTTGAAAATTATTCCCAGCAAGATCATACTCCTTTAGCTTGAAATAGGTATATGCTATACTGTACTTACTGTTAGTGTATTCCGGAGTTAACGAAGCTTGCGACATCCCCAAGAACTGCTTATAACTAAGCAATGCATTATTGAAATCCTCCAAAACATATTCTGTTTCCGCTTTCCAATAAATTGCTCTGGCAGCATACAAGGGATCCACCTGCACGAAAAGTGACTTATCAAAAATCTTTAATGCATTTTCATAGTCCCTATCAACAAATAGTTCCAGACCTCTGTAAAAGCTAACCTTCTGTAAAGCAGCGTTATTTTCGGGACTTTTGTTTTTTTCGATCAAGGCTATTGCTTCCTTGTAATTTTTAGAGGAGATATAGGAACTAATCAGTAATTTTTCTATTGTTGAGCGATTACCATTATTTGGATATTTTTCGATAAAATTGAGTAATACCGAAGGTACACTTTGATATGAATTCCCTAATTCATAGCTTAACTTTGCATAATTCAACGCAGCATCTTCCTTAATAGCTTCATTAAAATCCATTTCCGAAGAATTTTTAAATGCATTCAAAGCTTCTTGTTTTTTCAGCATTTTCATGTAACTCTCCCCTAAATGATAATAAGCATTTTGGGCAACCACATCATCTCCCCCTATAATTTTATTGAATTGAGCAATGGCACTAACATATTCTTCCTCCTTATAATATGCATATCCTAGTTGGTAGTAATCGGTATTATTCCACTTCCCTTTTTTCCCTCTGTATCCCAAGAGATATGGAATTGCTTGGTCGTATTTTTTTAAATTAAAATAACTTTCACCGATAATTTTATTTAATTCTGATTTTTCAAGCGCATTCGAGTTCAGCAATGCTTTTTGACCTAAGTCAATTGCTTTATCAAAATCCCCCCCTTTAAAACTCATATCTGCCTGATAATAAGAAAGCTTTTCTTTGTATCTATCACCATCTGAAACGGCATCAAAATATTTAGAGGCTTCCTGAAAATCATCTCCCTCATAAGCCATAAAACCTAAATAGTATTTTGCTTGAGAGCCATATTGATCAGATTTCAGGACCTTGGTAAGATAGGTAACAGCTTTCTTTTTATTATTCGAACGAAAAAAACTGTACCCCTTTTGAAAATTAAAACGGTCCTTTTCTAGGTACTCCAATTGGCTCTCATCTGACTTTTCAAACCAAGTCAAAGCCTCTTGATAATTCCCCTGTTCAAAATTATAGTGTGCCAATTCCACAAAAGCCCTGTTACTTTTTGGACTTGTGGGATAATCAGATATAAATGCCTCCATACGATCACCTGCATTGGAGCGACCAAGACGAACAGCACAACTGGCTGCATAAAAAGCACAATCTGATTTAATAGTTTCATTTGCAATTTCAGCACCAACCTGATCGAAGATAATTTGGACTGAAGCAAACTGATCATCAGCATACAATGACACCGCCTTTTCAAAATCTTTTGCTTTACTGGTATAAATAGCGGTTTTTTGTGCAATTAAAGTCAGATTACTAACAAAGAGGAACCCAAAAAAGAGCCAAGAAGATTTACGCATTTTGATTTTTTTTACTTTCAAATATATCATTTTCCTTGATTTATAACGAGAGCACAAAGGCTTTATTATAAACAATTGTTTTAACACCAAGGAAAAAATTATTATTTGATATTGCCAATTCGTAATTGATAATTACTTTTACACCATAATCAAGATTGTAATTATGTCCCAAGCGATATTATCATTAAAAAACGCAACTATTTACCAAGATGACAAAGTAGTTTTGTCAAATATTAACTTGGAAGTAGACCGAGGTGAATTCATATACATCATTGGAAAAACAGGATCAGGTAAAAGTAGTTTAATGAAAACATTATACGCTGATTTACCGCTGAACCAAGGAGAAGGACATATAGTAGAATTTGATTTAGCTTCCTTAAAGGAAAGTGAAATACCATTTCTAAGAAGAAAAATAGGCATTGTTTTCCAGGATTTCAAATTGCTGCCGGACCGATCCATAAAAGATAATATGTTATTTGTTCTTAAGGCTACAGGCTGGACCGACAAGAAAAGCATGGAGGACAAAATAGATGAGGTATTAGACAAAGTTGGGATGAAAAACCACGCCCTTAAAATGCCGCATCAAATATCGGGAGGCGAACAACAAAGGGTGGCAATTGCACGAGCACTGTTAAACGACCCTGAACTGATCCTAGCCGACGAACCAACAGGCAATCTTGATCCTCAAACCAGTGTTGAAGTTTTGGAGGTATTACGAAAAATAAATGCCAACGGCAAAACCGTCCTAATGGCGACTCATGATTATGCTCTTTTGATGAAATTCCCATCAAAAACTTTAAAGTGCGAAGACACTCAAATTTTTGAAGTGGTGCAAAAAACTGTTTAATTTTTTTAAATACTAAAATTTAGAATCTCTTGAAACAAATTACTTCAGTTCAAAACCCATTCATCAAATCTTTAGTATTATTACAGGAAAAAGCAAAAAACAGAAAACAACAAGGGCTTTTTATCATCGAAGGAAGGAGAGAGATTTCTTTAGCCGTAAAAAGCAATTATGAATTAGAGACCATTTTATTTTACCCTGAAATATGTCCCGAGGAAGAAGCCAACAAAATTTGTAAAGCGGCTGAATTGATAGAAATCAGCAAGGAAGTATTTCAAAAGCTGGCCTACAGAGACACCACAGAAGGAATTCTGGCCATCGCCAAAACAAAACCACACGCACTATCAGATTTAAATTTATTAGACAACCCCCTGATACTTGTTGCCGAATCACTTGAAAAACCGGGAAATATTGGTGCCATACTTAGAACTGCAGACGCCGCCAATCTTGATGCCGTAATAATTGCCAATCCGAAAAGTGATTTATACAATCCCAACATCATTCGCTCTAGCGTGGGTTGCCTTTTTACAAATCAAATCGCAGTGGGCACAAGCTCTGAAATCATTCGGTTTTTAAAGGAGAAAAAAATCAATTTTTACTGTGCTACCCTACAAAATTCCACTTCCTACCACACCCAGGACTACACTTCTCCTACTGCTTTGGTTGTAGGAACAGAAGCTACAGGTTTGACACAGGAATGGCGCGATGCTGCAACTCAAAACATTATCATTCCGATGCAGGGCGAGATTGACAGCATGAATGTATCTGTCGCCGCAGCAATTCTTATTTTCGAAGCCAAAAGACAAAGAACTTTTTAATCATATCTTTCAAAAAAAAAAAAAAAAGACGAAATACAACCTACTATTAAGGGCTTTTTATACTATTGTATATGTGGTAACTTATCGCTAATTTTAGCCTTTGAACCCTGCTCATCATGACAGAATTAGAAATTGAAAAAGAGAACAAAGCAATTGCTCAAGAATACAAGGAATTACTTCGAATAAGTTACCAAACTTTAACCACTGAGGATAAAAAACTAATACGAAAAGCCTTTAATTTTGCTGTAGACGCCCACAAAGAACAAAGAAGAAAATCGGGCGAAGCCTATATATTCCATCCTATTGCTGTAGCCAAAATTGTGGCCTCCGAAATAGGTCTTGGTTCCACATCAATTGCCGCAGCCTTGCTACACGATGTAGTCGAGGACACAGCTGTAACGGTAAAAGACATAGAAAAGACTTTTAACCCAAAGGTAGCCCAGCTAGTCGAAGGTTTAACTAAGATTTCCTTGGTTCAGAAGGACATGAATATCTCAATGCAGGCGGAGAATTTCCGAAAAATGTTATTGACTCTGAATGATGACGTGCGTGTAATCCTGATAAAAATTGCCGACAGACTTCACAATATGCAAACTATGGAGTCGATGGAAGAACACAAGCAGGTTAAAATCGCATCGGAAACATTATATATTTATGCTCCATTGGCTCATCGCCTTGGTCTTTACAACATCAAAACCAAATTAGAAGACCTGGGACTCAAATACACCGAACCTACTGTCTACAATGAAATTATTGGAAAAATCAAAGAGTCCAAAGAAGAGCAGGACGCTTATATTAAAGACATCTCAGATATCCTTAAATCAGCCTTAAGTGAGGAAAAAATTGATTACATCATAAAAGGACGACCTAAATCCATATACTCCATTCGACGAAAAATGAAAAACCAGAATGTAGGTTTTGATGAGGTATATGACAAATTTGCTCTTCGAATCGTGTATAAATCTGACCCACATGATGAGAAATTCTTAGCCTGGAAAATATATTCGATAGTTACCGATCATTACAGACCCAGCCCGAGCAGATTAAGAGATTGGATTTCTTCCCCAAAATCTACAGGTTATGAAGCCCTTCATATCACTGTAATGGGTCCTAAAGGACGATGGGTCGAAGTCCAAATAAGAAGTGAACGGATGGACGAAATTGCCGAAAAAGGCTATGCTGCCCACTATAAATATAAAAACGGCAACAACGAAGAAGGAGGCTTAGATGTATGGCTAAATTTGCTTCGGGAGGCCCTCGAAAATTCAGAAATGAATGCGGTCGATTTTGTAGAGGACTTCAAAATGAACCTTTATTCAAAAGAAATCTACGCTTTTACCCCAAAAGGAGACATCAAATCATTACCAAAAGGAGCAACAACCTTGGATTTTGCCTTCAGCATTCACTCAGAAATCGGAATTAAAACCCGCGGAACAAGAGTTAACGGAAAACTGGTCCCTTTAAATTACCAGCTTAAAAGTGGAGATCAGGTAGAAGTAATCACTTCCCCTAACCAGAAACCAACTGCCAACTGGCTCGATTATGTGACAACTTCCCGCGCCAAGAATAAGATCAAAAATGTTCTCAACGAAGACACCAAGAAAATTGCCGAAGAAGGAAAAGAGGTTTTAACAAGAAAACTTAAACACCTGAAGGTTAATCTTAATGAAACGGTGGTAAATGAATTGGTTAACTTTTTCAATTTAAAAACAAGTTTAGATTTGTTTTACCGAGTAGGATTAGGAACTATTGACAACCAAAAATTAAAAGATTTTGCAGCTCAAAAAAGTAACAGTTTAATCAATTTCTTCAAAAGCAAAATCAAACGACCGGGTATTACAGTTGATTCCGAAATCAATAAACCACTGATCAACAGCAATTACGATATGTTGGTTTTTGGAACCGATGAAGACAAATTAGATTACAAGCTTTCAAATTGCTGCAACCCTATCCCTGGCGATCAGGTTTTTGGGTTTGTCACCATAAACGAAGGAATAAAAGTACACAAAAAAGATTGCCCCAATGCAATTGCACTTCAATCTAACTACGCTTATAGAATTTTGCAAGCTAAATGGATTGATTCATCCCAACATGAATTCAAGGCAATTTTAAAAATTACCGGAATGGATTCCATCGGACTGACCAACGAACTGACAAAGGTGATTTCAAACAACATGAATGTTAACATTCAAAGTATTTCATTGAAAGGTGAAGCTGGACTATTTAAAGGTCAGCTTACCGTTGTGGTTCCAAACAATACAATTTTGAAAAGATTAATAGACAATATCAAGAAAATTGACGGAATCGACAAAGTTACCCGAGTTTATAAAAACTAAATATATAAGTACTATCTTTGCGGCCGTTTTTAGGAAGGAAATCATATTAAAGTGAATAAGTTAATTGCTGTTTCACTACGTTTTTTATGGAGTACAATTTATAAAATTGAGCTCATATGATTATCTAAATTTGAAAACTATTAAAATAAAAATTTATCTTTGCCGGATATGACACTTATTTCCACAGATAACGAAAAAAATCAAGAAATTGTAAAAAATGTATTCACAATTTATCTTGAAAAAAACGGTCATAGAAAAACGCCAGAACGTTATTCTATACTGCAGGAAATATACGAAAGTGAAGAGCATTTTGATATTGAAAACCTGTATATCAAAATGAAAAACAAAAACTACCGGGTAAGCAGAGCTACCTTGTACAACACCATAGAATTATTGCTAGATTGCGGTTTAGTGCGCAAGCATCAGTTTGGACAAAATCAGGCGCATTATGAAAAATCGTATTTCGACAAACAGCACGATCACATAATCATGACCGATACCGGGGAGGTAATCGAATTTTGTGATCCAAGAATTCAAACGATAAAAAAAACTATCGAAGACATATTTGATATTGAGATAAATAACCACTCCTTATATTTTTACGGAACCAAAAGGAACCCTGGAAAAGAAGAGAAAGAAACAGAAGAAACCAATTAAAAGAATATTTGTTTAAAGCAAAATGGTCAAATTACGATGACCTACAAAACGAATTAATTAAATAAAGAAATTTAAAAATGACCGTAGATTTACTATTAGGATTACAATGGGGAGATGAGGGAAAAGGAAAAATTGTTGACGTTCTTACCTCAAAATATGATATTATCGCTCGTTTTCAGGGAGGTCCTAACGCGGGACACACATTGGAATTTGACGGAATAAAACATGTCTTAAGAACTATTCCTTCCGGTATTTTTCACAAAAATTCGGTAAACGTAATCGGAAACGGTGTTGTTATTGACCCTGTTGTTTTTCAGAAAGAAATTGAAGGTCTTGAAAAATTCAACTTAGATATCAAAAGCAAATTAATAATTTCAAGGAAAGCTCATTTAATCTTACCAACACATCGTTTATTGGATGCTGCCTCAGAAGCTTCAAAAGGAAAAGCTAAGATCGGCTCTACCCTTAAAGGAATCGGTCCAACGTATATGGACAAAACAGGGAGAAACGGTTTAAGGGTAGGCGACATTGAACTGGATGATTTTAAGGAAAGATACCGCTCTTTGGCAGACAAACACGAGGCAATGATTGCTTATTACGATGTAAATATCCAATACAACCTTGACGAATTAGAAAAAGAATTTTTTGAATCTATAGAAGAAATTAAAAAATTAGACTTTATAGATAGTGAAGAATACATGCACCAGGCTCAAAAAGCCGGAAAATCAATCCTATGTGAGGGTGCACAAGGCTCCCTGCTGGATATCGATTTTGGAACTTATCCTTTTGTAACTTCTTCAAACACAACTGCTGCTGGAGCATGTACCGGACTGGGTATTGCACCAAATAAAATAAAAGAAGTGTACGGAATCTTTAAAGCATACACAACCCGCGTTGGTAGCGGGCCGTTTCCAACTGAACTTTTTGACGAAGACGGAACCACTATGGCTCGAGTTGGAAACGAATTTGGTTCAGTAACAGGCAGACAAAGACGTTGCGGATGGTTAGACCTAGTAGCCTTAAAGTATGCTGTACAAGTTAATGGGGTAACTCAATTAATGATGATGAAGGGCGATGTACTATCAGGATTTGAAACATTAAAAGTTTGCACGGAGTACAATTACAAGGGACAAAATATCTCACACTTTCCTTACAACGTAGAAGAAGAAAATGTAACTCCAATCTATAAAGAATTCAAAGGATGGAAACAAGACTTAACAACCATGACTACCTATGAAGAATTGCCAGTGGAATTGAAGGAATATATCGAGTTTATTGAAAAAGAACTGGAAGTTCCAATTAAAATAGTTTCTGTTGGCCCAGACAGAAAACAAACGATAAACAAATAATAAAAAAACGCTCTGACTACAGAGCGTTTTTTTATTGTTTTAAACACTATTTTAGCTAATAAAAACCCCTTATGACAAATCCTGAAATCAACATCAAAAAAACCGATTTACTTTCCGACAATTGGTATATTCTCAACAAAGTTACCTTTGAATACTTAAAAAAGGACAACACCTGGATTACCCAAAAAAGAGAAGTTTACGACAGAGGAAACGGTGCGGGAATTTTGCTTTATAACAAAGAACAAAAAACAATCGTATTAACAAGACAATTTAGATTACCCACCTATCTTACCGGAAATAAAACAGGGATGATGATAGAGGTTTGTGCCGGTCTCTTGGATCAGGATCAACCGGAGCAATGTATCATCAGAGAGACAGAGGAAGAAACCGGATACAGAATTTCTAAAGTTAAAAAAGTCATGGAAGCCTATATGTCGCCAGGTGCCTTAACCGAAATTTTATATCTATTTATTGCGGAATATGACCAATCAATGAAAGTCAGTGAAGGCGGAGGATTAGACCACGAAGAAGAAAATATTGAAGTTCTGGAAATGACTTTTGACAAAGCATACGCAATGATAGAGACTGGCGAAATAAAGGATGCCAAAACCATCATGTTACTTCAATATGCCAAAATAAATAACCTTTTATAATTATTCAATATTGATTAAAGAAAAAAAAGAGATAGCAAACACTATCTCTTTTTATTTTTATTTATTAGGTTGAGGAGTCGTTCTCAAATAGGGTTTTATGCGCTTAAATCCTTTGGGAAATTTCTCCAGAATTTCATTATCCGGAATCGTAGGAGAAACGACCACATCCTGACCATCTTTCCAATTTGCAGGAGTAACCACCTTATAATCGGAGGTAAGTTGCAGGCTATCAATAATGCGCAGTATCTCATCAAAATTTCTACCGGTAGACGCCGGATAGGATAATATCACTTTGATTTTCTTTTGTGGGCTAATTACAAAAACCGATCGAATGGTTAGAGTATTGCTTGAATTAGGGTGGATCATATCGTACAAACCGGCTATTTCTTTATCACTATCTGCTATTATGGGATATTCAACTTTTACCTCTTGTGTTTCCTCAATATCCTTAATCCACTCAAGATGCGATTCTAATCCATCAACACTCAGCGCAATAACTTTTGTATTTCTTTTTACAAATTCAGGATAATAATGTGCGACGGTGCCTAATTCAGTAGTACAAACCGGTGTAAAATCTGCGGGATGCGAAAATAAAACCCCCCAGGAATCCCCAAGCCAATCATAAAAATCAATTTTTCCCTGCGTTGTTTGCGCCACAAAGTTTGGTGCTTTATCCCCTAATCGCAATGTTGCCATGATATACTATTTTATGTGTTACTCCTTAAATTTAAGGAAAACACACTAAAAATCAACAGCTTAACGCGTTAAAATAAAATCAAAATTATAAGTATAATATCATAATTAAATATATTGCAAGATAAAATACCAAAAAAACAAGGTTAGAAAAGAAATAGGAATACCAAAGCCAATCATCATGCTACTAAGGCGAGGTTTCAATCCATGAGAGCTGGCTAAAATACTGGCCATAATCATTGGTGCCATAGCCGATTCCATTATTGCGACTTTAATCATTTTAGAATTCTCTCCAAAAGCAACCACATAAATCAAAAAAATGATTACCGGAGTAATTATTAATTTATAAAATAAGCCTAGCCATAAAAACTTCCAATGCCTACTTTTACTGTCAAAATGCAATTGCATACCCACAGATATCATAGCCAGAGGTGTAAGGAAACTGCCAACTCTTTGTAAACCCCACTGAAAATAGTCATGAAAATCCACACCCAAAACATTCACGAGACAGGCCACAAGAAAGGTAATAAAAGGGGGAAAAAGTATAACTTTTTTAATAATTTTTAAGCCACTTGTTGCCTCATTAGAAGACATAGTGGCTACTAAAACCGCAACAGTTGAAAGAACAACAAAGGTCCCCGGTTGATCAACTAAGATTGCCATTTTTAAACCTTCAGACCCATAGACAGCATTAATGATAGGAAACCCCAAAAAAGAAGTATTTCCTAATCCTGCAGTAATTATTAGACAACCTATTAACTTTTTGGACCAACCATATTTTTTCCCTAAAAAACTAAAAATCAAGTAGGAGAATGTAAAACCGATCCAGGTCACTCCAACAGGAAACAAAAGCTTGTTATCCCACTGAATTTTCGGTATATAAAACAAAGCCAGAGAAGGAAGACAAATATAGATTACAATTTTGTTCAGAGTTTTATAGCTATATGCCGGAAGCCATTTTAGCCGCTGAACCGCAAGACCCAGAAGCAGATAAAAAAAGATTAAAAGAATATTTATCATAATACAACAAAGATATTTACTAATTTAATAGTGACATAATTGCATACATAAAAATCATTTTTTTAACAGCAAAAAAAACCACAAACGGAAATCCCTAAATTGAAAATAGATAAACAAAAATATTCGAACTTAAACAATCAACATTCTGAAGAAAATTGGGATAGCTTTAATCTAAAACTCCTCAAGAAAATAAAGGAAGTAAGAAAAGTTAAACCTAGTGCAGAGGATTTAATCTCCGGAATTTTGAATAGAAACAGAAATTTGCTAAGCCAGGCGATTACCCTCATAGAAAGCAGCAATCCCGATCATTTTATAAAGGCACATCAAGTTATTAGCGGCTGCCTTCCTCATGCCAATCAATCACTTCGAATAGGAATAACAGGTATTCCCGGAGTAGGGAAAAGCACATTTATTGAAAATTTTGGAAAATATTTAACCAGTTTAGGACGAAAAGTAGCTGTACTTGCAGTTGACCCCAGCAGCTCTTTTTCACAGGGCAGTATTCTTGGTGACAAAACGAGAATGGAAACACTAATCAAAGATGAAAATGCATACATAAGACCATCTGCTGCAGGAGAAACTCTTGGAGGAGTTGCAAGAAAAACAAGAGAAACGATAACTCTCTGCGAAGCAGCTGGCTATGACACCATTTTAATTGAAACGGTGGGTGTAGGGCAAAGTGAATCAACAGTATATGGCATGGTAGATTTCTTCATACTTTTAAAGATTACAGGAGCAGGAGATGAATTACAAGGCATCAAAAGAGGTATAATGGAAATGGCCGATACAATTGTAATTAATAAAGCTGACGGAGACAATATCAGTAAAGCAAAATTAGCCAAATCTGAATACAACAGAACGCTCCATCTTTTTCCTCCTAAAGAATCGGGCTGGAATCCTGAGGCTGTAACATGCAGTTCTTTAACAAATGAGGGAATCCCTGAAATTTGGACACTAGCTTTAAAATATTTCAAGCTTACCAAAGAAAATCATTTTTTTGAAAAAAAACGATTGGAACAAAACCAATATTGGCTAACAGAAGCAATAAAGGAACAATTACAGGCTCATTTTTACAAAAATCCGGATATTCAAAAAAATTTAAAAACAATAAAAAAAGCGGTGCAAAATAATGAAATACTACCGTTTGCTGCCGCTCAAATTTTATTAGAGAAGTATTTTAAAAAATAAATTACTCCTCTTCATAACGATCCATTTCCCTATCGTAGAACTCATTAGCTTCTTCAATCAAGGCCTCCATTTCGGCATTCAATTCAGCTTCGTCAAGATCTTCTGCTTCTTCTAAAAACTCTACCTCATCGTCTTTCAAATTGATAATAAATCGAGGATAGTCCAAATGAATAATAAAAATGTCGTCAGGAAAATCGGTGTTGTCACCAAGCAAAAATTTAGGTAATTCCATTTCTTAATTGATTTATTAAATAAAATTTAAATTTATTTGTCTGAAAGCAAAATTGGCGCGCTTCCCTTGCTATTCATAAAGATGATTTTTGCATTTGAAGAGGCCGCTAACTCTTTTTGGGCTTTTATTAACTCATACTGTAATTGCTTATCTGTCAATCCAGTCGCAATAATCTTTTGATAATCAGCGATACCCTGAGCTTCCACTCTTTTTCGTTCTGCTTCCTGTTTCTCTTTTTGCAGCACAAAAGTCATCTTTTGTGCTTCTTGTTCTGCATTAATCTTACTCTCAATTGAAGCTTTTACCGATGCAGGTAAGTTTATATTCCTAATTAAAAGCTGTTCCAAAATAAGGCCTCTACTTTTAAAATTGGCATCAATACTTTTAAAAATTCGGTCCTGAAACTCATTTCTACTTGTAGAATACAATGCAACTGCATCATAATAAACAGCATTATCTCTTATGCGTGTTCTGGTTACGGGACGGACAATTTTATCCGTATAATTCACCCCAATTTCTTTTAAAATTGTAGGAGCATCTTGGGGAGAAACTCTATAAAGTACTGTTAAATCAATAATTACTTCTAATCCGTCTTTTGACAAAACTCTGATTGCGTCGTCCCCTTCCAAAGCACCTTCAGAATGTTCTGCCGACATGGTATAATTTTGTGTTTGAATGTCAAACCGGGTTACATCTAATAGAGGATTAATAACATGTAAACCACTTTCCAATATGTCTGGTTTAACATTTCCATACAAAGACTGCACGCCTACTTGCCCGGGGTCAATCTGCTTAAAAGCCGAGGAAAAAACTCCTAAGATAATTAGTACTGCACCAATTATCTTAAAAATTCCAGAAAATTTAGAAACCTGATGGCGCTCATTTTTCAAATTGGCACTTAAAACGAGTAGAATAATTCCCAGTATAATTAATAGTATCATTTATTAGAATTTAATGTTTTTTAACGATCAATTTTTTAGTTAAACTAATGAAGCGAATATACAAAAATATAGCAGCAGTTGTTAACCCAGCTAAAAGTCCAATCCAGATTCCTGTTGCTTTTAATTGAGTAAACAAACCAAGGTAAATGGATGTTGGAAATCCAACCACCCAATATGCTATAAAAGTAATATACATTGGGATTTTCACATCTTGCAACCCTCTCAGAGCACCTAAAACTACCACTTGAACTCCATCTGAAATTTGAAAAACAGCTGCCATCAACAGTAATTGGGATGCAATTTGTACAACCTCAGAATTAGCCACCATATTTTTGACATCATTCAAATTTACAAACAGAGAAGGCAAATCATTATGAAACAAAATAAAACAAAGGGCAAAAAAGACTTCCAACAGAACCGAAAGAAGGAAAATTGAAAAGGCAACGATTCGCAGTTTTTTGTAATCACCCAAACCTTTTTGATTGCCAACCCTTATGGTTGACGCGACGCTTAAACCCAAAGCAAACATAAAAGTAAACGAAGCCAGACTTAAGGCAATTTGATTTGCCGCCTGATTATTTACGCCCAAGACTCCACTGAGCCATACTGCGCCAGTAAACAATCCTACTTCGAAAAACATTTGCATCGAGGATGGCGCACCTAAGCGTATAATCTTCAAATTTATTTCGCGTCTCATTTCAGCCATTGCAAAGCCGTTAAAAAAGGGCAAGAACTTATTCTTTTTTTTCATTTTATAATGCATATAGGCCAGCATCACAAAACGCGAAATCAAAGTCCCAATTGCTGCACCTATTATTCCCAGTTTTGGAAAAAACCATATTCCATAAATTAGTAAATAATTGAAGACAACATTTACAATATTTGCTAAAATGGTGGCCCACATGGAATATTTTGTCTCACTCATTCCATCGGCAAATTGTTTATATCCTTGAAAAATAATTAGGGGAATTAAGGAGAATGCGACAACATCGATATAGGGTTTGGCTAATTCAACCACATTTTCAGGTTGACCCATATAACTAATGATATATTTGGAGAGAAAAACCACTGCAAACAGGAAAATTCCCAAAAAAATGCACAGATAAAGGCCGTGATGAAAAACACTTCTACCTTTTTCAATATCCTGCTCCCCATCGGCTTCTGCAGCCAAAGGAGTAATTGCTGTTGAAAACCCAATTCCCAAAGACATTGCAATAAAGGCAATACTGTTTGCTAGTGAAACTGCCGCTAGTTCTGTTGGTCCCAATTTACCTACCATCACATTATCAACAATCCCGACAATGGTATGCCCCAACATTCCCAAAATTATGGGATATGCTAAACGTAAATTATAAGAAAACTCTTTGGTATAAGTTGCTAAAGTCACTATGCTGTTTTAATGCAGCAAAGGTAAGCAGAAGTGTTGTCAAATTGGATAATCAAAATTTAATTTAAAAAACTAAAAATCCCAAAATATCATTTTATTTAAAGAAAATCCACACTTTGTATTTCATCCTCTTTTATTCATCATTCAGTTGAGATCTGTACAAATCCAAATTTTTTTTTATTTCCTCACTTAATTGAGGTTCTTTGATATCTTGATACTTCTGCATTTCTTCCCAAATGATTTTGGCCACTATCAGCCGACTTAATTCTTTATCATCTGCCGGAATTATATACCAAGGTGCCGTGTTTGTACTAGTTTTATTTATTGCCTCCTCATAACAGTCCATATAGGTATCCCAATATTTCCGCTCATTTAAATCAGTCGGAGAAAACTTCCAATTATGGGATTGCAAATCCAACCTTCTCAATAATCGCCGTCGTTGTTCTTCTTTACTCAAATGCAAATAAAACTTTAAAACTATGGTACCATTCTGAGAAATATGCCTTTCAAAATCATTGATCTGCTGAAACCGACAACCCCAAAAATCAACCGGAATATCAGAGACAGATTGAATACCAGGAAGATTCTCGTCCAAAATATATTCGGGATGGACGCGGGTAACTAGTACATTTTCGTAGTGCGTTCTATTAAAAACTGCAAATTTTCCCTTTTCTGGCAAAGCCACATAATGCCTCCACAGGTAATCATGTTCCAAGTCAGTAGTGGTAGGTTTTTTAAAACTATGCACTACAACACCCCTCGGGTTGAACTCTTTAAAGACTTCCCTAATCAAACTGTCCTTACCCGAGGTATCCATTCCCTGTAGGCAAACCAAAACACTATAACGATTATGCGCATACATCACATCCTGTAACCTACTAAGTTTAGATTGTAAGACATCTAACTCATTTTCTATTTTATTACCAGCAGAATTCTCCTTCAGATAGGTCGGAATTTGAGACAGCTGAATTTTACTACTCACTTTAAAATCATCTGGATTTATGTTTTTCATGGGTGAAATTTTGCGATGTGTTATCTCAAATATACAAAATAATAAACCTTATTCTATAAACCTCAATCGGAGGATAATTCCAAATTCAAAGAGTCAATACACCCCTAAAAAAGAAAAACCCTCATAAGAGGGTTTTTCATATAAATCTAATTTGTTTTTTAAACCATGGCGTTGACAAAGTCAATTCTTACACTTCCGTCTTCGTCAACATGAGTTAGATTAACATCCTTAAGTGTGTTTACCAATTCGGGATTCCATGGCGTTTTTACCTTTACATAATTCTCAGTAAATCCATGAATATAACCTTCTTTGTTTTCTCCCTCAAAAAGTACCGTTCTGCTGGTTCCTAACTGACTTTCATAAAATGCACGTCGCTTTTTAACCGATAAACTGCGTAACATTTTACTTCGTTTTGCACGAACATTACCAGGAACAACTCCTTCCATAGCAGCAGCCTCAGTATTATCACGCTCCGAATAGGTAAAAACGTGTAAATAAGAAATTTCCAAATCGTTAAGGAAATGATAAGTTTCCAAGAAATGTTCATCGGTTTCTCCCGGAAAACCCACAATTACATCTACACCAATACAGGCATCCGGCATAACCTCTCGAATTTTACTGACCCTTTCGGTATACACTTCACGCAGATAACGACGTTTCATCAATTTCAAAATATCATTGCTTCCTGATTGTAAGGGAATGTG
Organism: uncultured Flavobacterium sp.; assembly: GCA_964614445.1. GTDB lineage: Bacteria > Bacteroidota > Bacteroidia > Flavobacteriales > Flavobacteriaceae > Flavobacterium. The sequence goes on from CAZTLN010000005.1 coordinate 139,547, forward strand.
GAAATGAGGCACAAAAGTGCGGCTTTTCGAAACAAACTCAATTGTTTCGTTTCTCAATAAATTGGGTTCAATAGACGAAATACGCAAACGCTCAATCCCCTCCACTTCATCCAAAGCCTGAACTAATTCCAGGAAAGTATGTTCGTGTTTTTTGTTTCCAAATTCTCCCTTACCGTAATCCCCAATGTTTACTCCGGTAAGCACAATTTCTTTGATATTTTGCGCCGAAATTTCTTTGGCATTTTTCAGTACGTTTTGCAATTCATCACTACGTGAAATCCCTCTCGCCAAAGGAATAGTACAATAGGTACATTTATAATCACAGCCATCCTGGACTTTTAGGAAAGCACGGGTACGGTCTCCAATTGAATAACTGCCCACATAGAAATCGGCTTCGGCAATTTCGCAGGAGTGTACCTCACCCATATCGTTTTTAGAAAGATCGTTTATATAATCTGCTAATTTAAATTTCTCAGTCGCTCCCAATACCAGGTCCACACCGTCAACAGCGGCCAGTTCTTCCGGTTTCAATTGGGCATAACAACCCACCGCCGCAACAAAAGCCTTATCATTTAGCCTCATCGCTTTGCGCACCACCTGTTTAAATTGTTTATCGGCATTTTCTGTAACCGAGCAGGTGTTGATGACATACATATCAGCCACTTCCTCAAAATCAACACGATCAAAACCTTCGTCCTGTAAGTTACGGGCAATCGTCGAGGTTTCTGAAAAATTCAGTTTACAGCCTAAGGTATAGAAGGCCACTTTTTTACGTTTCTCCATAAGCAGGCGCTATTTAATGAAATCGTTGTCAAAAAAATAGCGTGTGCAAATTTACAAACAAATAAAGGATTAGAACAACGAATTTTTATTTTATTCTCTTCGAAATTGACTACCAACCAATCCTAAAATCTAAAAAGTTTGCAGATAGAAAAAAAACCATTATGAAGTTAATTAACTTTAACTCCATAATGGTTCTAAAAAATTAAATAATCTAAGTTTAGGCTAAAATAAATCTTCTTATTACCTCAGCTACACCGTGATCATTGTTAGAAGCAACAACCACATCACCTTTATCTCTTAAATGCGCATCCACATTGTCCACCCAAACACCTAAACCTGCATATTCAATCATGGATAAATCGTTTCCTGCGTTACCTACAGCAATCACCTCAGCCCGCGCAATATTTAATTTTTCTGCTAAGAATTTCACGCTTGCTCCTTTATCTATTCCGCTTTGAGCAGCTTCCAAAAAGAAAGGTTTCGACATACAAACACTTAGATGAGGCATGGTAGCTTTTAAATCATCTTCTACCTCTTTCAAATAACTTGGTTCTTCCAGCAATATACATTTTATGGCTGCGCTTTGCACACGTGCTTTAAAATCCGGTACCACTTCATGCTCGAGGCCAGTAATATTTATTTCAACATCTATATATTCCGAACGGGTTTCACTTACTACTTTCCCATCCAAATAAGTGATAATATGCGTATTTTTTTCTTTGCTGTAATCGTACAAATTATGAATCTGTTCCTTAGTCAGGTTTTGTTCAAAGATTACTTCGTTATTTTTTAAATCGGTTACCACAGCACCATTGAACGAAATCATATAAGAATCCATCAATCCCAAATCTTTTGCATATTCTATCATCGCCGGCGTTGGTCTACCTGAGGCTAAAATAATTTTCACCCCTTTTGCTTTGGCCTTTTCTAACATTTCCCTGTTAACATCCGAAATTATATGATCATCATTCAACAAAGTATCGTCCATATCAAGGACCAACATTTTATATTTCATATCTACTATTATACCGCAACAAGCGTATTAATTTTCTAAATATCGAGTCTAAATTTTTCAATTACAGGATTAGCCTTGGAAAAATCAGTTTCCTGAATAAACAATTCTACAGCAGCTCCCATACTACCAAATCCTGCCAATCTCGCCGACTGAATATTATCTTTTATTATCACAGCAACACCGACTTCTTCAATTTTTTCTTTTAAAGCCAATGCCAAAACTTCACTTCCTGAAAACACTTTCATTAAACCCATATCTGTTTTTATTCGTTAACTAATACCATTTTCTTCTTCAAAATCTTCTTCTTCTCCTTCTCCCTCAAAATCAAATTCATAGGGTTCTACAAGCATTTTGTCAGCAAAAATTGCAACTTTTTCAGAATATTGGTCCGAAAAAACAATACGCTGGGTTTTCGCTATGCTATTGGAAATCCGCATGATTTTTGATTCGTGTCGCAATTTTAAAATTTCATCGGCATCATCCACCACAAACATTTTTAGTCGGTTGACATTATAACCTGCCGTAGAAAACATATCATTAAGTTTCGTTGGAGTTCCAATTAAGACGTCAATTCCGGTTGACACATAATTCTTATCATAATCCATATCGCCTTTTTCATGGACACCATAAACTTCTAAATTGGTATACTTTCCGTATTTCTCGAAAAGTTCTTCCATTTCCAAGACCTTGGTTTTGTCTTCAACAATAATTAAGGCACGTGGCGACTCTTCATTGGCTCCGGCCAACCTTTGAATCACATTAAGTACTATAGTTGTTGTTTTTCCGCTTCCTTTGGGCGCAAAAATAACGCAATCAGCGCCACTTTTTATAGCCGAAAAAGTTTGTTTTTGAACATCATTAGCTTCGGTCAACCCGTTTTCAACTAATGCTTGCTGAAGATTTTCCTTTATCTTTTTTAGTTTCATTCCTATGAGATTGAAAGATTAAAAGATTGAATAATTAATAAATTCAACAATCTTTAAATCCTTAAATTTTTTAAATCATTAAATTATTTCGACGCAAACAACTTCACATCATTTTCAGAAATCTCGTTTCCGCCAAGAATAATCAGACGTTCAACGACATTGCGCAGTTCCCTTATATTGCCGGTCCAATCGTATTCCTGGAGCAATTTAACGGCATCATCTGAAAATTTCTTTACTGCATTTCCCTGTTCGGAGGCTATTTTATAGGCAAAATGTGTAATTAACAAGGGTATATCCTCCCTGCGGTCATTCAAAGAAGGTACTTTAATTAATATCACCGCCAAACGGTGGTATAAATCTTCTCGGAAACGGCCTTCATCAATTTCTTTTTTAAGGTCTTTATTTGTCGCTGCTACCACTCGTACATCTACTTTGATATCTTTGTCTGCACCCACTCGGGTAATAATATTTTCCTGTAAAGCACGTAATACCTTGGCCTGAGCCGAAAGACTCATATCTCCTATCTCGTCAAGAAAAATGGTTCCTTTATCAGCTGCTTCAAATTTACCGGCACGATCCTTGACCGCCGAAGTGAAAGCGCCTTTCACATGACCAAACAATTCACTTTCAATAAGTTCAGAAGGAATTGCTGCACAATTGACTTCAATAAAAGGAGCACTGGTGCGGGCGCTTTTTTCGTGTAATTGGTGTGCTACAAGTTCTTTACCTGTACCATTAGGCCCAGTGATGAGCACCCTAGCCTCTGTGGGAGCAACCTTATCAATCATTTCTTTTATTTTATTGATTGCTTCGCTTTCTCCTATAATTTCGTAGTTCTTGCTGACTTTTTTCTTTAAAATCTTGTTTTCAACTACGAGTTGTTTTTTGTCAAGTGCATTTCGAACAGTATTCAGAAGACGATTTAAATCTGGTGGTTTGGAAATATAATCAAATGCACCAAGACGCATTGTATTAATTGCGGTTTCCATATCACCGTGACCCGATATCATCACTATGGGTATTTCAGGTTTTATTTTTTTAACGGCTTCAAGTAATTCGACACCATCCATTTTTGGCATTTTGATATCACATAAAACCAGATCATAATCGCTGCTTTTAATTTTTTCAAAACCCGATTCACCATCCTCTGCCAACTCTACCAGATAGGTATCATTCTCTTCCGAAAGTATTTTGGATAGTACTCTTCGAATGGCTGCTTCGTCTTCTATAATCAGTATTTTTGACATGGGATTAATTTTAGGGGGATTTATCCAAAGTTACAAAGATTTTATCCTTTACCGGGACTTATTCTAAATCATCAATATTTTAACCATCTGTACATTTCTTTCCAACTCGGTTTTTTACCATACATCAAAATTCCAACGCGATATATTTTGGCTGCAAACCATACGACCAAAAAGAACAAAGTATACAACAAAATAACTGAAACCGCAATCTGCCAAAAAGGAACACCAAAGGGAATTCGCATCAGCATTACAATAGGGGAAGTTAATGGTATAATGGAAAAAACCACTGCTATGGTACTGTGAGGATCATTGATTACACTAAAAAACCCAATGTATACACTTAACATTAACGGCATAATTATAGGCAATAGGAACTGCTGAGAATCCGTTTGATTATCAACTGCTGCTCCAATAGCGGCATAAAAAGAGCTATAAAGAAAATACCCCCCAATAAAATAAACAATAAATCCCGACAAAATCCCGGCTATAGGTAAATTCCATAATTCTTTAATGTAAAGTTGAGCCATTGCTGTGAATTCAGCCTGTGAATTGCTCAATACCTCGGCGGGAATTTTTGCAGTCGAACCTACATTTACCCCAAACACTACAGATGCTCCTACCATTAAAGAAAGTCCTACAACGGTCCATATGACAAACTGCAAGATACCTGCCATTGAGGTCCCTACAATTTTTCCTATCATTAGTTGGAACGGCTTAACGGACGAAATGATGATTTCAACAATACGATTTGTTTTCTCTTCGATTACGCTTCGCATTACCATATTGCCATAAATAATTATAAACATCATTATAAGATACCCAAATGCCCCTCCGATGGCTATTTTTATCTCATCAAGTCCCTTTAAACCTTGCTCACCGGAACTTTTCGAAATATTTATATTTACCTTGGCTTGGGCATTTACAATGGCCAAAGTATCTAATTGGGCATTTTTTAAATTTATCTTAGTAATCTTTTGAGCGATAATGTCCTGAATATTATCTACTAAGGAGACACTTGGACTATCGTTAGAAATATATTCAATTTTGTTTTCCAATTCATTAACATCTGCGGTTTTAGGAATGACTATCAATCCTGAAAATCTCTTATCAACAATACTATCCTTTAGAAATTGTGTATCAATATTAGATAAATTGATAAAATGATATTGTTGGCTATCTATATTTTGGGCGGTGATTTCATTAACAAATAAACTACTTTCATCGTGGATTGCAATCCGTTTGATTTCAGTTTTCATTGAACTTAGGTAACTCACTAAAACTGCTATCCCCACAAACAGTAAAGGGCTTAAAAATGTCATAATTATAAAAGATTTATTACGCACTTTGGCAATAAATTCTCTTTTTATAATAAGTGATATAATGCTCATAAATAAATTGATTTTTTAGAAATCCAATTCCAAATTACTTAAGCTAAACAAAAACCTTAATTTACTTGCCGCTCACTGTTTGAATAAAAATATCATTTACACTAGGTATTTTCTCAACAAAATGGGTAACCTGACCTCTTTGAGAAATCACGTTCAATAATTCGTTAGGCATTGCATTGCCCAATTGTATTTCGAGTTTTAATTCTTGATTTAAAGATTTAAAATTAGCCGGATTTACCTTAAATCGCTGAGTAAGATCATACATCAATCCCTCTACATTTTGGGTAAGTATTCCAACTTCAAAACTATTAGGTTTGAACTGCTTTTTAATATCAAGCAGAGAACCTTCAAGTAATTTATTCGATTTGTGAATTAGTGCTATGTTGTCACATAATTCCTCTACACTTTCCATTCTGTGAGTAGAAAAAATGATAGTTGCGCCCTCATCACGAAGAGCTAAGATTTCATCTTTTATAATATTAGCGTTAACCGGATCAAAACCAGAAAAAGGTTCATCAAAGATCAGCAACTTGGGCCTGTGTAAAATGCAAACCACAAATTGAATCTTTTGGGCCATTCCCTTGGAAAGTTCCTGAATCTTTTTATTCCACCAGCCTTGAATCCCTAAACGGTCAAACCAAAAATCCAACTGCTTTTTTGCTTCAGCTTTTGTCAGGCCTTTCAATTGAGCTAAGTACAAACATTGTTCCCCCACTTTCATGCTCTGATACAAACCTCTCTCCTCAGGAAGATAGCCAATTTGCTGAACATGTTTCTGCTGAAGTGTTTCTCCATCCAAAAGAATTTCTCCACTGTCAGGTAAGGTAATTTGATTGATAATTCGAATTAGCGAGGTTTTACCGGCTCCGTTTGGACCTAAAAGACCATAAATACTCCCTTTTGGAACGGATAATGAAACTTCATTCAACGCTCTGTGGTCTCCGTATTGTTTAACTACATTACTAACTTCTAATAAGTTACTCATTTTATTTTTTTTGAATTTTAAAATTCAAGATAGTCAACTACTTTACTGTCGTAAAAGTAAATATTTAGAAAACAATTGAAATATAATAATTCCTTAAAAAAAGAGACGCGATCAATCGCGTCTCTTTTTATTTTACTTTTTCTTGTTTTTAGGAAAACATATCCTTTACTTTTTCAAAAAAAGATTTATCTGATTTTTCCGGACTAGGAACAAAGTTTTCATCATCTAAATATTTTTCAAAGAATTGTTTCTGTTCTTTATTCAGGGTTTTCGGAGTCCATACGTTAACATGAACCAGCAAATCACCATTTCCATATCCATTGATGCTAGGAATACCTTTACCTTTCAGTCGCAGAATTTTTCCCGATTGGATTCCCTCTTCGAGTTTTATTCTCACTTTTCCATTTACGGCATCAATATCTTTTGAAACTCCCAACACAGCTTCAGGGAAACTGATATAAAGATCATAATGCAGATTTTCTCCCTCGCGTTTCAAAAATTCATGTTCCAGTTCCTCGATGGCAACAATCAAATCGCCCGGAATACTGTTTCCTGGAGCATCATTACCTTTGTTTGAAACCTTCAATTGCATTCCATCAACCACTCCTGCCGGGATTTTAATTGATACTGTTTCATCCTGAACAATCATTCCCTGACCATCAGCTTCTGATGGTTTTTTATCTAAAATTTGACCACTACCGCCACAAGTTGGACATGTTGAAGCTGACTGCATTCTTCCCAAAATGGTATTAGTCACTCTCATGACCTGACCTTGACCATTACATGTTGAACAGGTTTTGTAGGTTACTCCGGGAGCCTGAACTTTTCGCTTAACTTTTACTTTTTTCTCAACTCCATTGGCAATTTCTTCTAAGGTCAGCTTCACCTTTATACGCAGATTACTTCCTTTGGCACGGCGAACTCCTCCTCGACTTCCTCCACCAAAACCACCGAATCCTCCACCAAAGATATCTCCAAACTGACTGAATATATCTTCCATGTTCATGTGTCCATGACCACCGAATCCACCCGAACCATCAAATGCCTGATGACCAAACTGATCATACTTAGCTTTTTTATCAGGATCACCTAAAACCTCATAAGCCTCGGCAGCTTCCTTAAATTTTTCCTCTGCCGTTTTGTCTCCTGGATTTTTGTCAGGGTGAAATTCAATTGCTTTCTTTCTGTAGGCCTTCTTTATCGCCGAAGCATCAGCATTTTTTGAAACACCTAATATTTCGTAAAAATCTTTTTTCATTGCTTAGTTTATACTTTTGAACCGTAATTTAAAACGACTCTACCAAATTTATTGCCCTATTACTACCTTTGGGAAACGAATAATCTTATCTCCTAATTTATATCCTTTTTCAAGGACATCAACAACCTTACCTTTCAATTCAGGGGAAGGTGCAGGAATTTGAGTAATGGCCTCGGCAAAATCAGCATTAAAAGCATCTCCCACATTTACATCAACTAATTCCAATCCCTTTGAAGATAAAGTACCTTTGAATTTTTCATGAATTAACTCAACACCCTTTGTCAAAGTTTCATTTTCGGTTTTAGCTATCTCCACCAATGCTCTGTCGAAATCGTCTAAAATTGGCAACATGGCCAACAAAACTTCCTGGTTTGCTGTTTTAAACAATTCAACTCTTTCCTTTGAAGTACGTCTTTTATAATTTTCAAATTCAGCAAATAAACGCAAGTATTTATCTTTCTCTGCAGCCAAGTCTTTTGCCAACTGCTCTTCAGTAGTTAATTCTTCTGCAGCAGTCTGCTCTTCAGCAGTATTGTTTTCTAACGTCACGTCGTCCATCTCCTCTTTGTTACTTCCTGTATTTTCAGTACTCATTTTAACCTTATTTTTAAAAATATTTTTAAACTTCATTTTTATTCCTTATCGTCGGACAGCAAAAGTACTGCCAAACCTATGCAAATGTCAAATTGTCACACTTTTTTTAATTCTACTCAAAGACCTGTTTATATTTTCTTTTTTATTTTCTTTTTGTCTTAAAAATGAAATTTTAATAAAATTTTAGCAGAGAAAACAAAATAGATTCTTTAAGTTTGCTTCAGGTTCATATCAAGATTAATTTTCTTTAAAAAAGAGAATAATTAAAATTGATTCCAAATAATTATTAATTCACGATACCTTATATTAGAAAAAACTTTGTCTCAGGACAAAGTTTTTTTTAGTATTTAAATTAAAGCTTTCCTCAAGCCTTCAAAATCTACAGCAATTTGCTCTCCTGTTACCAAATTTTTCAAGGAAAATGTCCCTGTTGATACTTCTTGTTTTCCTACAATTACAGCAAAAGGAATATTGCGTTTGTCAGCATATTGAAACTGCTTTCCAACTTTGGTTTTATCAGGGTACAATTCTACTTTTATCCCGAGGTCTCTTAATTTTTTTATTGCCTCTAAGGAATATAAAGCCTCTTCATCGCCATAATTAACAAATAATGCTTTTGAAGAAGCGGTAACCGTTTCAGGAAATAATTTCAATTCTTCGATTACAAGGTATATTCTATCCAATCCAAATGAAATACCTACACCACTCATGTTTTTCAATCCGAAAATCCCCGTCAAATCATCGTATCTACCGCCGCCTCCGATAGACCCCATAGCAACTCCCTCTGGTGCTGCCACTTCAAATATAGCTCCGGTATAATAATTTAAACCTCTCGCCAGAGTAACATCTAAATCCAAAACGGCAGTGGCCAAGCCCAACTTTGTTATATTGTCACAGATAAAACGCAATTCTTCAACCCCCTTCATTCCTTCCTGCGAAGATGAAAGAAGCATTGATAATTTTTCAATTTTTTCTGAAATAGTTCCAGTAAAATTAAACAAGGGCTGCACTTTGGAAATAGCCTCTTGCCCGATGCCTTTTTCCATCATTTCTTTTTTAACCCCATCCTCACCAATCTTGTCCAATTTATCCAAGGCTACCGTAAAATCAATTAGTTTATCTGAAGCGCCAATTACCTCTGCGATTCCTGATAATATCTTTCTGTTATTAATTTTGATCGTCACTCCATTCAAACCTAATGAAGTAAAAACCGTATCGTACAATTGAACGAATTCAACTTCCTGCCATAAAGATGCAGAACCAACAACATCGGCATCACACTGAAAAAATTCTCTAAACCTTCCTTTCTGAGGCCTGTCGGCACGCCAAACCGGCTGGATTTGGTATCTCTTAAATGGAAATTCAATCTCGTTTTGATGCTGGACAACATAACGTGCAAAGGGCACGGTCAGGTCATAACGCAATGCTTTCTCAGATATACTGGAAGTCAACTTAACACTATCTTTATTTTGCAAATAATCTGCATTGGCCTTTGCTAAATAATCACCCGAATTTAAAATTTTAAAAATAAGTCGATCCCCTTCTTCCCCATACTTTCCCATCAAAGTTTCCGAATTCTCAAAAGAAGGGGTTTCAATAGGTTGAAATCCAAACTTCTCAAAATTATTTTTTATTGTTTGGATAATATATTGTCTTTTTGACACCTCGGATGGTGAAAAATCTCTTGTGCCTTTGGGTATGCTCGGTTTTGATGCCATTTTATTTTTTTTGATTTTAACTTTTGAAATTCAGATGTTTATCAATTGAAACCAGAACCTCTCGAAATTAGTCTGCAAATATCTTATTTTTAAAACAAATAATCCTCGTTCCAACCAAACTTCTGATAAAAATTGTAAATTCGTTTCAAACTACAGAAATGCGTAATTTATTCAAAGAAAATATCCGGATTGCTTTTGGCTCTATCAGAACCCAAATACTGCGCACTATATTAACTATATTGATAATTACCATTGGCATTACAGCGTTGGTTGGTATTTTAACGGTAGTGTCTGCTTTGGAAAACACTATTTCATCAGATTTTGCATCAATGGGCGCTAATACATTTAACATCAACAGATACGAAAACACCACCCGAAGAAGGGGTGGAGAAACAAGGGAGGTAATTAACCCCATCATCTCTTATCCTGAAGCAGTTGCCTTTAAAAACAAATACGATTACCCTTTCACCCAAACCTCACTTTCCTTTCAGGCAACTTCTGTTGCCGAAGTAAAATTTGAAGCAACCAAAACTGATCCCGAAATTTCTGTTTTGGGTGTTGACGAACATTTTATTACAAATTCAGGTCTGGAAACAGACATAGGCAGAAATTTTAACAATTTTGACATAGCTAATAATAATTTTGTTTGCGTTGTCGGATCTGATTTTAAAAAGGGCCTGTTAAAAGACATCCTGCCTATTGATCAAACAATTTCTATTCGTGGAGCACGATTTAAGGTAATCGGAGTACTTAAAGAAAAAGGTTCTACTTTTGGAAACAGCCAAGATTTAAGAGTGTTAATCCCATTGCAAATAGCTCGCTCACTTTTTACAACACCCAAAATCAACTACAACCTGAGCGTTATGGTTTCTGACAAAACGCTATTAAATCAGGCCATAGACAATGCCATCAGCACCATGCGAAGTGTACGCAGACTCAATCCCATTAAAGACAACAACTTTGGTGTTGTAAGAAGTGATGATTTAATAAACAGAATCCTAAGTATCACACAATATTTAGGTTGGGCATCATGGGTTATAGGAATCATAACTATTTTAGGTTCATCAATTGCACTAATGAATATCATGATTGTTTCGGTTACTGAAAGAACTCGAGAAATAGGTATTCGCAAGGCTTTAGGAGCTAAAAGAACCACAATTGCTTTTCAATTTTTTATTGAAACTCTTCTTATAGGTCAATTAGGAGGTTTAGCCGGAATCATAATAGGTATCACAATTGGATACGGAATTGCCTCGGCCTTAAATTTCGTTTTTCTAATTCCATGGGGCGCAATTTTTGCAGCCTTTATAACGAGTTTCATTGTAGCAATCGTTTCCGGACTGTATCCCGCAATAAAAGCGGCCTATCTTGATCCTATTGAAGCCTTGAGATATGAATAACCTTTTAATCAATCTAAAAAGAATTTACTTGAAAAAAACACCTTTCATCATGCGATCATGACCATAAATATCTTTTCGCAATTCGATATTTTTAAAATTCAACTTCGCTAACAATTCGATCATTTCTTTACCCAAATACTGGTTTATTTCAAAATATAACTGGCCACTAGGAATCAAATTTTTCTCTGCCAATTCGGCAATTTTCTGATAAAAAATTAAAGCATTATTATCTTCAACAAAGAGTGCCAAATGCGGTTCATTGTCCAATACATTTTTATTAATTTCCACTTTTTCAAGATTTCTGACATAAGGAGGATTAGAAACAATGATATTAAACTCTTGAAGCAAATCTTCAGTTTTAAGAATGTCTTGGACAATAAAATTGACTCTTACATTATTAATCTCAGCATTTTTTTTTGCTATCTCCAATGCTTTTTCAGAGATATCAATTGCAAAAACTTGGGCATTTGGGAGATTTTTAGCCAAAGAAACAGCTATACATCCGCTCCCAGTACCAATATCCAATATTTTTATCACCCCAACATCATCGGTCATTTGGTTATTTGAAACTATCCAATCCACCAATTCTTCGGTTTCCGGTCTCGGAATTAGAACATTTTCATTTACTTCAAAAGTCAATCCATAGAAACTTGTTTCCCCCAACAAATACTGGATTGGCTTTTCCAACTTCAACTGCTCTAATAAAAAATTCCACTCTATTAATTCAGACTCAGAAAAATTCAAATCAGGTTGCAAAGCCAAATCAATTCTTTTTAGCATCTGCTTCTTTTCCAGTATCAGATAAAAAAAGCTTTCAGCCTCAGCCTGGTCATTAAAAACTGAAAGTTCCTGAAGAAAGTGGGATCTGTATTCTTTAATTTTCATTTTCTATTTATACAAAAATTGAATTTTAAGCGGTTACAAAATTAAACCATAAACTCAAAAATAACTATTTTTGTCAGGTGAATAAACATGAAAAATATCTGGCTCGGTGCATTCAATTGGCTCAAAACGGATTAGGCACCACTTACCCTAATCCTTTGGTGGGAAGTGTCATTGTGTATGAAGACAAAATTATTGGCGAAGGCTGGCATAAAAAAGCAGGTGAGCCTCATGCGGAAGTAATTGCAGTAAATTCAGTCCAAGATAAATTGCTTCTTAAAAATGCTACCATTTATGTAAGCCTAGAACCTTGTAGTCATCACGGAAAAACACCGCCCTGCTGTGACTTAATAATCCACCACAAAATTCCAAATGTCGTTATAGGTACCATGGACCCGGACGAAAGAGTTGCCGGAAGAGGAATCAAAAAACTAATCGAAGCCGGCCACCATGTAACTGTTGGAATATTGGCAGATGAATGTATCGAATTAAACAAACGTTTCTTCACCTTTCATAAAAAGAAAAGGCCCTACGTTATTCTAAAATGGGCAGAAAGCGAAGATGGTTTTATAGCTCCAGATGCAAAAAATGAACAAAAGCCCGTTTGGATTACCAACACTTATTCAAGACAACTAGTCCACAAATGGAGAAGTGAGGAGCAGGCAATCTTGGTGGGAACAAAAACTGTTGTTGACGACAATCCAAAATTAAATACCAGAGATTGGAAAGGAACTAATCCTATTAGGGTTATAATTGATCAAAATAATCGAATACCATGCACCAGTCAAGTTTTCGACAATACTATAAAGACCATTGTTTTTTGCAAAAGTAAACCAATGGAAAACAAAGAAAATCTTATCTTTGAAACAATCGATTTTGAAAAAGATTTAGTCGAGAAAATTATTGAAGTCCTCTATCAACATAAAATCCAATCTGTTATAATTGAAGGTGGAAGCAAAACAATTCAATCTTTTATTGATAGTGGAATATGGGACGAAGCTAAAGTTTTTAAAGGAAAAACTATCTTCAAAAAAGGAACAAACGCCCCTAAAATCAATCAGACATGTACAAAAAGCAGCTCCATTCTTTTGGATAAATTACTAATTTTCAGAAACAATGATTAATACTATTATTTTTGATTTTGGAGACATCTTCATTAATTTAGATAAAAAAGCAACGGTTGACGGACTTAAAAATTTAGGACTATCACAATGGAATGAAGACCTGGACCAACTGAACTTTCAGTTTGAAAAAGGACTTATAAAAAGGTATGATTTTTTGTCCGGTATTCAAAAACATATTCCTAACGCGGCAATTGAAGAAATTCTTGTCGCCTGGAATGCCGTTTTACTTGATTTTCCACTTTACAGATTGGAATTCCTGCAGATGCTTTCCAAAAAATACCGATTGTTTCTGCTGAGTAACACCGATTCAATTCACATTGAAAAATTTGAACACAAAACCGGTTCAGCTTTTTATACTAATTTCTATCAGTGTTTTGAAAAGGTGTATTTTTCATTTGAAATGGGCATGCGTAAACCTGACTATGAGATCTACCTTTCACTATTAAAAGAACACAACCTGCAACCTGAAAAAACATTGTTCGTTGATGACAAAAAGGAAAACACTGATGCTGCTGAAGCTTTAGGCCTAAAAGTATGGAATCTTCAGGTAGGACAAGAAGATGTAGTTGATTTACTAAACAAGAATATTATTTAGAGAAAATTCTATTGGAAGTCAAAGACACCTATAACACCATTGCATTTCCGTCTGAAGAAATTCTTTTTAAAGAAAAAGGAAGTAAATTCTTTGGTTATGCTTTCCCCATAAATTCTGAAGAAGAGGTAAAACCAATCATAGAAGTTTTAAGAAAAAAACATCCCACAGCCTGCCACTATTGTTACGCCTATCAATTGGGTAGCGAAAAGACGAGTTACAGAGCAAATGATGACGGCGAACCCAGCGGAAGCGCAGGCATACCTATATACGGGCAAATTCAATCTTATTCAGTAACCAACACCTTAATTGTCATTGTCAGAATTTTTGGAGGCACAAAATTAGGAGTTGGAGGTTTAATTACCGCCTACAAAACTGCAGCACAAATGACGCTTGATAATTGTATAATTGTTGAAAAGACAATAAACAAACACTATTTGGTTTCTTTCGACTATAAAAACATGAACAAAGTTATGCGAGTTATCAAAGAAAAAAATCTTGAAATCGTGAATCAAAAAATGGAGATGAGTTGTGAAATTGAAATCAAAACCCGAAAAAAAAATGCCGACAAAATATTCGACATTTTTAATTCTTTATTCGAAATTGAGATTAAAGAAATTGACTAAGCTTTCTTTTAAAAGACAAACTTATAATTTCACAATCTTCTCTGTAACATAGTCCGGAGGAAGCATTGGCCGGCCAGTTTTCATATTCACAAATACCAAAACAGAGTTACCAATTGTTAACAACTCATTTTTATCATTGTAAATTTCATAGTCAAACTCAATCTTAACAGAAGTCAGATTTTTAAAAATTGTTTTAACAGTTAACAAATCATCATATCGGGCGGGTTTTTTATAAGTTATATTCAAAGAAACCACGGGCAACATTACCCCATTATCTTCCATCCACTTGTACGAAACTCCAATGTTTCTAAGCCATTCAACACGTCCCATCTCGAAATAGGGTGCATAATTTCCATGATAGACCACTCCCATCTGATCTGTTTCGGAGTACCTAACCCGAATTTGCAATTCATGTATTTTCATCACTTTTTAAATGTTTTTTAACAATAATAAGACTTCAATTTTAAAATCGCTTACAATAAAATTTATTTAAAATCAAGACCCATTTTGTTTTTTTTTAAAAAAATTTGTTCACATATTTGTCAAACAAGAAATAACCCCATTCTTGTCGCTATTAAACCAAATCGACCAAAAAAATAATTTAGTAATTTAACAGGATTTATGGACAAGACTGCTCAATCAGTATGGCAAAACTGTTTGTCTTTTATAAAAGATAATATTCAAGACCAAGCATACAAAACATGGTTTGAACCTATCAAGTCAGTTGAACTTACCGATAACGCATTATATATTCAAGTACCAAGTAAATTTTTCTACGAATGGTTAGAAGAACACTACGTAAAATTATTAAAGGTTGCCTTAACAAAAGAACTTGGAAAAAACGCAAAGTTACTTTATAAAATTAAAATGGAAAACACTTATGGCAATAAACAACCGTTTACGGAACAATTGCCAAGTGCTAACCGAACATCGATGAAGCCTCAAAATGTCGATGCTCCTATCAGAAATATAGATCCTGAATTAAAAAATCCATTTGTAATTCCGGGAATCAGAAATTTAAAAATCGAGTCTCAACTAAACCCTAATTACAGCTTTGACAATTTCCTAGAGGGAGATTCCAACAGATTAGCTCGTTCTGCTGGTATGGCAGTAGCAAACAAACCCGGAGGTACTTCTTTCAACCCTTTATTAATTTTTGGAGGTGTTGGACTTGGTAAAACTCACTTAGCTCATGCAATAGGTGTTGAAATTAAAGATAAATACCCAGAAAAAACAGTACTATACATTTCGGCAGAAATTTTCACCCAACAATATATTGATTCGGTAAAGAAAAATACTCGTAATGATTTCATTCATTTCTATCAACTAATTGATGTTTTAATCATTGACGATGTTCAGTTCCTATCAGGCAAATCAGGAACACAAGATGTATTTTTCCACATTTTTAACTATTTACATCAAAACGGTAAGCAGGTAATTTTAACATCTGACAAAGCTCCAGTAGACATGCAGGATATCGAGCAAAGATTATTGTCACGTTTCAAGTGGGGTTTATCTGCAGAATTACACCAACCTGACTACGAGACCAGAATTTCAATTCTGAAAAACATCTTATATCGTGATGGAGTTGATATGCCGGAAGACATTATTGAATATGTTGCACGGAACATAAAGACGAATGTTCGTGAATTAGAAGGAGCTATAATTTCACTTATTGCCCAGTCTTCATTCAACAAAAAAGAAGTCACCATTGAATTAGCCAAGAGTGTCGTTGAAAAATTTGTAAAAAATGTAAAAAGGGAAATTTCAATCGACTACATTCAAAAAACAGTATCCGATTACTTCCAGTTGGACATTGATACTTTACAATCAAAAACCAGAAAGAGACACGTCGTTCAAGCCAGACAGCTAGCAATGTTTTTCGCTAAAAAATTTACAAAATCTTCTTTAGCTAATATTGGTTCCCAAATTGGAGATCGTGACCACGCCACTGTTTTACACGCATGCAAAACGGTTGATAACTTGGTAGCTACTGACAAACAATTCAAAAAATTTGTAGAAGATATCCACAAAAAACTAACGCTATAAAAGCTTATGTCTGTAAAGATTTTAATGGTATGTTTAGGAAATATCTGTCGGTCACCTTTAGCCGAAGGAATTCTAGCCTCTAAACTACCAAAAGACAAATTCTTTGTAGACTCAGCCGGGACAAGTTCATGGCACATTGGCGACTCTCCTGACTCTCGTTCGGTAGCAGTTGCACGAAAACACAATTTGGATATTTCGAATCAAAGAGGAAGACAGTTCACCATAGCAGATTTTGAGACTTTCGACTACATCTATGTTATGGATAAATCCAATTATGATAATGTAATTGAATTATCTGAAAATGACAAACACCGAAACAAGGTCGAAATAATTCTTAACGAATTATATCCCAGGGAAAATGTTGATGTACCAGATCCCTATTATGGACTACCAAACGGGTTTGAAATGGTATATAGAATGCTGGATGAAGTCTGCGATGTGATTTCTGAAAAATTATTAGCCAAGCACTCTTAAACCACTCAGGACACTTTCAAACATATAAAAGAAGATTGTTTATATTATCCAATATCAAAAATGACATTAAAAAATCTTTTAGGAAAACTCTATTTAATTCCCACCACTATGGGAGAGAGCGACCCAATGGATGTTTTACCTCAAACAATTAAAAGAAGTATTGATTTCATTGATCATTTTATAGTAGAAAACGAAAAAACCGCCAGAAGATCGATTAAGGCAGTCTCTCCTGAAAAAAAGCAATCCGATTTAGTACTTTTTTCCCTTAACAAACATACTGAAACAAAGGAACACCTCAACTTCATAAAGCCTCTTTTAGAAGGTAAAAACATGGGGCTCATGAGTGAGGCAGGCTGTCCTGGCGTTGCCGATCCGGGAGCAGACATAGTAAAACTTGCCCATCAGAAAGGGATACAAGTAATTCCTTTGGTTGGACCATCTTCTATTTTATTGGCTATGATGGCATCGGGAATGAATGGACAAAGTTTCACCTTTAATGGTTACCTGCCAATCGAAAAAACTGAAAAAAAAGCAGCTCTTAAAAATCTGGAACGCACTTCTTTTGAAAAAAATCAATCTCAAATTTTTATCGAAACGCCCTACCGCAACAATAAATTAATGGAAGATTTAATTCAAACATTAAATCCCGAAACCTATTTGTGTGTGGCTGCCGATATCACTTTACCAACTGAATATATCAAAACTAAAAAAATTTCCGGTTGGAAAAAGGAAGCTGTAGATTTACACAAGCGTCCCACGATTTTTATAATTCACAAAATGTAGTCAGCTGAAATTATTTTCTACTTTGAAGCATTTGATTACTTTTAACTTTTCAAAATAAGAGTATGTCAAAACTTCCAAATATCACCACAAGTATATTTACGATAATGTCAAAAATGGCTGTAGAATTCAATGCCATTAACCTTTCGCAGGGTTTTCCTAATTTTTCCGTGGATGAAAGATTAACGGAAATAGTTTCCAAATTGGCAAAAAAAGACATCCATCAATATACTCCTATGCCGGGCTACCCCCCTTTGATGTCCAAAATAGCAAAACTAACTTTTGATACCTACGGCAGAAACCTTAATCCCGAAACTGAAATCTTAGTAACTACTGGTGCCACTCAGGGAATTTATACTGCGATACAAGCCCTGATAAACATTGGTGACGAAGTTATCATACTGGACCCCAGTTACGATTCTTATGAGCCAAATGTATTAATAGCACGCGGAATCCCCATTCGTATCCCTTTAAATGATGATTACACCCCAAATTGGGATTTGATAGAACAAGGCTGTAATGAAAAAACAAAAATGATTATCATTACCAACCCTCATAACCCAACAGGTAAAATCTTAACCATTAGTGATATTCAACAATTAGAAAAAATATTAGACAAGAATCCTCAAATTAAACTTTTATCTGATGAAGTCTATGAATATATTTCGTTTGAGCAAAAACACATATCCATTCATACCCGGGAAACTATTCGAAACCGCAGTATCATTGTTTCCTCCTTTGGCAAAACATTTCATGTAACAGGATGGAAAGTTGGCTATTTAGCAGCCCCTGAAAATATGATGAAAGAAATTAAAAAGGTCCATCAATTTTTAGTTTTTAGTGTAAACAGTCTTTCACAAGCCGCCATCTGTGAATACCTGGACATTGCCCCTGTAAGAGATATCGGTGGTTTTTATCAGGAAAAAAGAGACTATTTCAGAAAATTATTATCCGAAAGCCGTTTCAAACTACTTCCTTGTGAAGGAACTTATTTTCAAGTGGTTTCTTATGAAGATATTTCAAACGAAAATGATGTAGATTTTTGCAAACACTTAATCACTGAACATGGGGTTGCCGCAATTCCCATTTCTACCTTTTATAAAAACAACAAAGATTTGAAATTAATTCGTTTCTGTTTTGCAAAGACCAATACCACTCTGGAAGAAGCGGCCCGAAGGCTTTGTAAAATTTAGAATTGGTTGTTCATCATCTGTAGTTGATTTCGTATATTTACAATAAAACCAAAAAATATGAATCATAGCAAGAAAATGTTACGTGACGATGCATTAACCGACAAGGTAATTGTTGTTACCGGTGGTGGCAGCGGATTGGGAAAAGCGATGACTAAATATTTCATGGAACTTGGGGCAAAAGTTGCCATCACTTCACGTGATTTGGATAAACTAAAGAATACCGCACAAGAACTGGAATCTGAAACAGGAGGCATTTGCCTGCCCCTGCAGTGCGACGTCAGGAATTATGATGAAGTTGAACGAATGCTCAATGAAGTTTTAAAATCTTTTGGTCATGTTGATGTTTTATTAAACAATGCGGCAGGAAATTTCATTTCCCCTACCGAAAGATTATCGGCTCATGCTTTTGATACCATAATTGATATTGTTTTAAAAGGCACTAAAAACTGCACGCTCGCTTTTGGAAAACATTGGATTGATACTAAACAGACCGCTGCAACAGTTCTCAATATAGTTACTACATATGCGTGGACGGGCTCAGCTTATGTAGTTCCCAGCGCTACTGCAAAAGCAGGCGTTTTGGCAATGACCAGAAGCCTTGCTGTTGAGTGGGCAAAATACGGCATCCGAACAAATGCCATAGCACCTGGCCCATTTCCGACCAAAGGCGCTTGGGAAAGGTTATTACCAGGGAATCTTGCTGATAAATTTGACCTTGCCAAAAAAGTCCCTTTAAAAAGAGTTGGAGACCATCAGGAACTGGCCAATCTCGCAGCATATTTAGTTTCTGATTTCTCTGCTTATATTAATGGAGAAGTGATTGTCATTGATGGAGGTGAGTGGCTTAAAGGAGCCGGACAATTCAATATTCTGGAAGAAATTCCAAGCGAACTATGGGATCAGCTTGAAATGATTATTAGATCCAAAAAGAACAAATAGCACACTCTATTTTTCAGTTCAACTTCACTATACCACAGATAAATAAGGTTTTCGGGATAAATAACTCCTAAATCAGTTGTTTAAATAAAAATCCGAGTCTTAACCCGAGAACCTATTGGTTAAAAAGTAAAAAGAATAAAAAGCTTAAAAATCTGTAAGAATATTTTATTATATTTAATAGACAATATTTTGATACCTAATTTTTTTTTGAAAAAATTCGAAATCATCATTGGTATCCCAAAATAAATCCAATTTAGATTTAAGTAATCCTCTATCCCAAAATTTATATTGTCATGAAAATTAAGATCCCAAAAACTAATTCTCTCGTAGCTGTTTCTTTATATATTATAATATCTGTTTTGGTTTTTACCTATGGACTTCTAAACATTCATACAAATGGAATCAACAACTTTTTGGTTTTAGTTTTAGGAATACTTTTTTTTACCCTTATTGAATATGTAGCCCACAG
This sequence comes from uncultured Flavobacterium sp., assembly GCA_964614445.1. Lineage (GTDB taxonomy): Bacteria > Bacteroidota > Bacteroidia > Flavobacteriales > Flavobacteriaceae > Flavobacterium. The sequence continues at coordinate 159,989 of CAZTLN010000005.1, forward strand.
ATTTTTATACCATTCAGGCAAAGATTACAAAGACGAAGCAAATTGGCAATATACAGTTCACGGCATACACCATGACCATCCAAGAGATGAAGGCCTGTTGGCCATGCCAATCATTTTGGCTATGATTCTAGCTGCAATATTTTTTCTTTTGTTTTACTTTATAATGGCAGAGTACACCTACTTTTTTTGGCCTGGATTTTTTCTTGGATATGCCGTTTACCTCTACATCCACTATATTGTACATGCACAAAAACCTCCAAAAAACATTTTCAGATACCTATGGAGACATCACGCAATACATCATTATCTCTACGAAAATAAAGCATACGGTGTTAGTTCTCCTATCTGGGACATAATTTTCGGCACCATGCCACCAAAAAAAAATCTCCGTAAATAAATGTACCAATCTCAGCTATGTACGATTTAAACTGATTTTTTTCTTTTAAATCTAATTAGCAACAAACATTTTTGATTTTCACACCAAGCAAATCTGAAATAGACTCATTCTAATTTTTTCTTTACAACAAAATTGTTTTTTTAGCTTAGTTTAAACTAATTATAGACAAAAGAATAAATAGCAATAAATAAAAATAACCTTCTCATAAAATTTTTATTTTTGTTCAGATAAAAAAAATACAGGAATATTTTATGTTAGTAATAGGAATATCAGGAGGCACAGCTAGCGGAAAAACAACCATAGCCCATCAAATAATAAATGAATTCCCAGAAGATGAAGTGGGTTATATCTCACAGGATTCCTATTACAAAAGTTTGGAATCTTTAAATCACGACCAAAGAGCTAAAATAAATTTTGATCACCCAAGTTCCATTGACTTTGACTTACTCATTGAACACCTAAGAAATCTTAAAGCCAATAAAGTTATTCAACAGCCGGTTTATTCTTTTGCCTTGCACGATCAGACAGAAGAAACAATAACGACACCTCCGAAAAAGGTAATTATAATAGAAGGGATTTTGATCTTTACACATCCAGATTTGAGGAATTTATTGGATATCAAAATTTTTATTGATACCGACTCAGACGAGCGATTAATTCGTCGCCTCAAAAGAGATATCTCAGAACGAGGTCGTGATATGGAAGAGGTTTTAAATCGCTATCAAACAACCATAAAACCAATGCATCAGCAATTTATAGAACCAACTAAAGAATATGCGGATATCATAATCTCTAACAACCAATTCAATAGCACAGCGGTAGAACTTGTTTGTTCTGTAATCTACCAAAAGATTCTATAATTTATTGTACTTTTATAACCCTGCGAAACTAATCTAATTGAAATATTTGCATATGAAAAAACCAAATAAAGAAAAAAGCTGGTTTAAATTTTTGGGCAATAAATACATTTGGTCCTTAATGTTTTTTATTGGATGGATGGTGTTTTTAGACAACTATTCCTATTTTGACCATCGGATATTAGATAAGGAGATAGAGGAACTGGAAGACAACAAAAAATACTACAAGGAAGAAATAAAAAAAGATGAACATCAGATAAAGCAACTTAAAAATCCCGCTCAAACAGAAAAATATGCTCGTGAAAAATATTATATGAAAAAAGAAAACGAGGATATTTATATTATTGAATTTGAGGAGGATTCAGTAGAAAAAAAGTAATCAATCTTGAAAAATCAAATCCATAATGAACAGCCATCTCTTCAAAGATTTTCAAGCGATTTCATCAAAACAATGGAAACAAAAAATCCAGTTTGAACTTGATGGAGAAGATTACAATGAATATTTAGTATGGAATTCACCCGAAAATATAAAAGTAAAACCATTTTACCACGGGGATGACAATATTAAACCATATACTATCAGGACCAATGCTTCATCGTTCAAAATTTGTCAGGAAATTTTTGTTTTTGATATCGAAAAATCTACTGCAAGAGCTTTAGATTCAATACAAAGAGGTGCCGAAAGTTTGTGTTTTACAGTCGAAAACAGTTCTTTAGCCATTGCCCAACTTTTGGAAAAACTACCTCTGGAAGACATAGCTATTTATTTTAATCTAAAATTCTTATCTGTTGAGTTTGTAAAAACAGTTAGCAGCGTTATTCAAAAGAAAAAGTCAGTTGTATATTTTAACATAGATCCAATAGGACAATTAGCCAAAGACGGAAACTGGTTCCCTTCAAGTGAAAAAAGCAATTTTGAAACACTGAATCTCCTTTCAAAACCTATAAAAACTAATTCGTTTATAAGCATTAATACAGCCTTATATCAGAATGCAGGTGCCAATATGGTTCAGCAAATTGCCTATGGTGTAGCACATGCAAATGAATATTTTAACAGAATTTCAAATATTGAAACACCTCTGGTTTTCCAAGTTGCGATTGGAGGTAACTATTTTTTTGAAATAGCCAAATTAAGAGCACTTCGATTATTATTTCAAACCGTTGCTAAAGAATACGGACACATTGTTGATTGCCATATTTTTGCGACTCCAAGCAGGCGCAACAAAACCCTATACGACAGTCACACCAACATGCTGCGCACCACTTCAGAATGTATGTCAGCAATCCTTGGCGGAGCTGACACCATTTCAAATTTACCTTATGATTCTCTATTTCACAAAAACAATGAATTTGGAGATCGCATTGCAAGAAACCAATTACTCATATTAAAAAACGAGAGCCAATTTGATAAGGTTAATAATCCTGCAGATGGAAGTTATTATATAGAAACCCTAACTAACCAATTAGCGGATAAAGCATTACTACTTTTTAAAGAAATTGAGGCTAACGGAGGATTTCTGAAACAATTAAATGAGGGAACTATCAAACGAAAAATTCAGGAAAGTGCTGATCAGGAACAAATTTTATTTGACCTTGAAAAAGAAGTTTTGGTTGGTAGCAATAAATACGTAAACCCTCAGGATAAAATGAAAGAAAACATTGAGTTATACCCGTTTGTAAAAATTAAACCCAGAAAAACCCTTATTACACCCATTATTGAAAAACGATTGGCTGAAAAGCTGGAACAACAACGATTGGCTTCTGAATAAATAAATCAACTAATTCATTCACGAAAAGTAACAAGATGATTCGAAAAGACCTCTCACATATTCAAATTAACGATATGACATCGGCAGTCAAGAGCCTATCAGACGCCATTTTTGCTGAGGAAAATTCAAACTTTTGTACCACAGAAGGAATTGCAATCAAAAAAAAATATACTAAAAAAGATATCCAAAATCTGGATCATTTAGATTTTGCTGCAGGATTTCCTCCTTTTTTGCGAGGACCGTATACCACAATGTATGTGCAAAAACCTTGGACCATTCGTCAATATTCAGGATTTTCAACTGCAGAGGAAAGCAACGCTTTTTATAAACGCAATATTGATGCTGGACAGGAAGGACTGTCCGTTGCCTTTGACCTGCCCACACACCGAGGTTATGATTCAGACCATGAGAGAGTTGTTGGTGATGTTGGAAAAGCCGGCGTTGCTATCGACACGGTAGAAGACATGAAAATTCTGTTTGACGAAATTCCGTTAAATAAGATGTCTGTATCAATGACGATGAATGGCGCCGTACTTCCAATATTGGCATTTTTTGTTGTGGCCGCTGAAGAACAAGGTGTAAAACCAGAAGAACTGTCGGGAACGATACAAAATGACATTCTCAAAGAATTCATGGTTCGAAACACCTACATCTACCCTCCCGAGTCATCAATGAAAATTATTGCTTCCATTTTTGGGTATACAAGCAAAAAAATGCCAAAATTTCATCCTGTTTCAATCTCCGGATACCATATGAAGGAAGCAGGGGCAACAGCCGACATTGAACTAGCCTACACCTTATGTGATGGTTTAGAATACATCAGAACCGGATTGTCTACCGGTATGAAAATCGATGAATTTGCCCCCAGATTATCATTCTTTTGGGGAATAGGAATGAACCATTTTATGGAGATTGCAAAAATGCGTGCCGCGCGAATGATTTGGACCAAATTAATAAGTGCTTTTAACCCCAAGAACCCTAAGTCATTAACATTACGGACTCATTGTCAAACAAGCGGATGGAGTTTAACAGCTCAAGATCCCTTCAACAATGTAAGTAGAACATGCATTGAAGCATGTTCGGCAATATTTGGAGGAACACAATCCCTGCACACAAATGCGCTGGATGAAGCAATGGCTCTTCCAACGGATTTTTCGGCGCGTATAGCACGAAATACACAACTTTTTTTACTAGAGGAATCAAAAGTCACCAAAACAGTAGATCCTTGGGCAGGCAGTTACTATCTGGAAAGCCTTACAAGTGAAATTGCTGAAAAAGCTTGGCGATTGATTGAAGAAATAGAAGATTTGGGAGGAATGACTAAAGCTATTGCAACGGGAATTCCTAAATTAAGGATAGAAGAGGCTGCATCCAGAAAACAAGCCTTAATCGATAGCAAACAAGAAATTATTGTAGGCCTTAACAAGTATCAATTAAAAAAAGAACCCCTACTTAACACATTAGATATTGATATAGACAAAGTTCGAAATAAGCAATTAGAAAGACTTCAACTAGTTAAAGCAAATAGAAATCATAATAAGGTAAATAAGGCTCTTGAAAAGCTAACTTTAGGCGCAGAAACGGGCAAAGAAAATCTTTTGGAGCTGGCGATTGACGCAGCAAGAGAGAGGGCTACTTTGGGTGAGATCACTCAGGCATTAGAAAAAGTATTTGGCAGATATACTGCAGTAATTAAAACATCCAATGGCGTGTACAGCAGAGAGATAAAAGATGATGAAAATTTCCAAAAGGCTCAACATTTAGCAAATAAATTTGCTAATCAGGAGGGGCGTCGCCCTAGAATTATGATTGCCAAAATGGGTCAGGACGGACACGACCGAGGAGCAAAGGTAGTAGCGAGCGCTTTTGCCGATATTGGTTTTGATGTTGATGTTAGCCCCCTTTTTCAAACACCTTATGAAGTTGCTAAACAGGCAGTAGAGAATGACGTTCATATATTAGGCATTTCTTCCCTCGCCGCAGGCCACAGAACACTTGTCCCACAGGTCATTGAGGAGCTAAAAAAATACAACCGTGAAGATATCATTGTAGTAGTTGGTGGAGTAATTCCCAAACATGATTATCAATTTCTATTTGATTCAGGAACGGCCGCTGTATTCGGACCAGGAACAAATATCAGTGAAATCGCAATTAAAATCCTTGAAATTTTGATTGAGGAATAAATAGTTTTTTCTATTAAAAATTATTTCAGCTTATTGGATCCTGCCATTTTCAAAGTTCTGAAACCTTCAATTATACCTCCTATTACTGTAATATGATTTTATCGATTATTTTCTTTAACATAACTTTACAATCCCATCCAAAGTGGAAACAAAAAAAAAACACTACCTTTAATATTAAACTACTAATATTCAGAATAATAAAAAAACATCTTTAATATATTTTTTTGTTCCGGTATAAAAAATCAAATGGTTTGCCTCAAATTTATTTTTATTAAAAAAATAATAAATAATAGAAATTATGAGAGCCATTATTACATTAATGCTATTTGTTTTTGGGCTATCGAGTATTATTTACTCCCAAAATAAAATAGATGAAACAATTGACGATGATGATGAAATTGTGCAATTTGAAAAATTACCTGCCGTAGTTATAAAAAGTGCGGGTGAGGATTTCTCGATTTACCTACCAGATAGAAATCCTGATAAAAATATAAGAAGACTTGAAGATAAATTTATTGCTTACCGATTAGGAAAAGATTATGAAGGTTATGATGAGTACCTCGTAATTTTAGAGGATAACAATGGATCTTTGCACGCAACATACAATGAAAAAGGAAAGCTTATTCACGTAGTCGAAAATTATAAAAACATTAAACTGCCCAACAAGGTAATTTATTCTGTATACAAAAATTTTCCAGGTTACACGATAGTTAAAGACCGGTACTTATACACTCAAAAAGAGGGGGATATATTAAAAAAACAATATCATTTAAAAATAAAAAATCAAAGTAAAATTCAGGAAATAATAGTACATGCTGATGGTACAATAATCAAGGGAATTTAAAAAAAATCTATAGAGGATTATTGAATACAAAATCATCATTGGTTACTTAAAAAAGATTATTAATTCAAACCCTTATATCATGAAAACATTTATTACAACTTTATTATTTCTAGGACTGAGCCTCACATCTTATTCTCAAGACAAAATGATGGAAGAAGAAGGACCTATTGAAGCAGAGGAATTGCCTGCAATTGTAATTAAAAGAGCAGGAACTGATTTTTCAATATATATTCCGTCCAGTAACAACGATCCAAATGTTAAAAATTTGGAAAAAAAATTCGTTGCCTACGATATCGGGAAAGACTATGAAGGTTTTGAAAATTATTTATTGATTCTTGAAACAAATGACGGTTCCTTGAGTGCAACTTATGACGAAAATGGAAAGTTGGTTCGTGTAGTTGAAAATTACAAAAATGTAAAACTTCCCAACGAAGTGATTTTCTCAATTTACAAAACCTATCCAGAATGGAAAATTGTAAATGATAAGTTTTTATACTCACAGGAAGAAGGAGACATACAAAGAAATCAATATAACATAACAATCGAAAAGGGTAAACAAACTTTGAAACTCAAAGTCAGATCAGATGGTAAAATATTGAAAGTTAGATAACAGCCTAAGAATAGAAAAAAAAGGGGAAAATTTAAATTTTCCCCTTTTTTTATTTCTTAATAATAAATTTTCCAAGACCAGTTAAAGCAAAAGTTAATAGATTAATTTAAAACTGCAACTGCTTTAACATTTGGCACTATAAAAGATGTATCATAGCCTCCGAACTTCTCTAAATAACTCCTAACCGATGTACCATATACGTCTCTTATATATTTTTTACCACCATTTTTAAAATATTTCTTTACTGAGCCCGCCCCTCCAAGATGCGCTGCGGCTAAAATACCTGACTCAGTAATCAGAATTCCATTCACTACCTTCCCATCGTATTTCTTTATTATATCTCTTAAAATCCATTTGTTTTTTGCCAACAGCGCCACAAAAGCCTTTTCTTGCATCTTGGGACTTTTCAAAAACTTACCAGTATCTTGAATTCCGATAGATTTTAGGGTTTCATTTCCAAACTGGTATTTTCCCAAATAACCTAACGAATTGACTTTTTTATATTTGTTCTGGGATTCGCTATTTCCTAATGCCTCTTTGAATCCAATAAATAGATTTCCGGTATAAGGAAAATTTAAATTAGTGTAATCTTTTTGTTCTAATGAAGGTAACAAATATTTTTTTCCTTCAGTATGGTTAATAAGAAACCATTGGTTAGTATCAATTTTAAGAGGTTTAAACCCTGCGCTCAAAAAAGCAATAATAAGGACTAAACCAGTGTAAAAATTCCACTTCTTAATCATAAATTATTTTTCTTCTAAACGTCAAACGTATAGAAATTTTTGCGGCCCAAAGATACAACAAATTAATTAAAACGAAATTTTAGCAATTTAAAACCGTTTAAAGCCCAATAAAAACAGGTTAAATACACAAATTGACGGGTTCATCATAAAAAATATAACCTTTTTTATTGCTATAAAGTTTCAAAATTGAAAACAAAATTATCCCTTTTTTTTGGGCAAAAAAGACCAGCTAACGCTAAAAAACTTCCAAAAAAATACCCTGTTTAAAAAAAACACATCTAAAAATACCCAAATCAACAGGGTGAAATAATCTCAAAAAAACATTACCCTACAAATGCATTTTACGTACAAACCTGAAAATTCTCAAAAAACTATCTGTTAACACCCTGTCCATTTATCCAGGCAGAATATTTTTTTGCATTTAGACTGTGTTCTTTCAATGTTTCAGCGAATTCATGATACCCAAAACGGTCAACGCTGGCACAGAAATAGATAAAATTATGTCTTTCAGGATTCAACACTGCCTCAATTGCGGTAATATCGGGCATTGCAATAGGTCCAGGAGGCAAACCTGCATTTATATATGTATTATAAGGAGAAGACATCTTAAGATCATTAAACAAAACCCTTTTGATTACCTGATTAAAATCATTATCCCGTTTTTTCTTTGCGTATATAACTGTTGGATCAGCCTGCAGCGGCATGCCTAGTTTTAATCTGTTAAGATAAACACCTGCAATTCTGGGCCTTTCATCCTTTTTAACAGATTCTTTATGTACTATCGAGGCTAATATTGTAGCTTCAATCGGATTTAAACCTTGCTTTTGAGCTTTTTCTACCCGTTCCCTAGTCCAAAAATTGCGATATTCTTTAATCATTTTGTTCCTAAACTTTTCAGCAGAAGTATTCCAATATACTTCATAGGTGTTTGGAATAAACATGGCCAAAACATTTTCCTCGGTAAATCCGTTTTCTTTCAAAAAAATAGAATCCCTGAAAGAAGTAATCAGTGAAATACTGTCCGATTCGATTTGCGAAGCCACACGACCAGCCAAATTCTCGATTCTTTCTTGGTTGTTGAAAGCTAACTTTACAGGAATATTATTCTTCAAGGTTTTCACCAATTCGTAATTATTCATTCCTTTACTGAATAAAAATCGACCTTGTTTGAAATTAGACTTATAACTCATTTTTTTTGCAACCATTTCAAAACGATCTATATCCTTCACATATGGAGAAATAATTTGCAGCACTTCAACATAAGTTGCCTCAGTGGGGATATATACATAAACTTGATCCTCATCAAAATTTGTGTTTTCAGAAAAAATCTGACTTATTAAAACAAAACCATATATTATTAGTCCACTAATAAAGATAATAGCTGCTATCGAAATTAATTTCTTTGCATTCAACCTGTTAATATTAAAATTGTTGATTTATTAATTGATAAATTGATTCATCTTTATACGTTCCATTGACGTAATTCCAATCCTTCTTCACTCCAATTAATTGGAAGCCAAATTTTGTGAAAAGACCTATACTCGCCTTATTATCGATACCAATATTCGCATACAGCTGGTGTAGGTTGAGATGGTAAAAAGAATATTGAATTAATAAGGCCAAGGCTTCAGATCCTACTTTATTATTTTGATTTTCAGTATCCATTATAACAATCCCTACACCGGCACGGTTATTTTTGGGATCAAAATCAAATAAATCAATTAAACCTATTGCTGGAAAATCCTGATCAAGACATATTGCCAAACGAAGTTGTTTTGCTTCATAAATATCCTGATGGGCATTCTCTAAATATTGCCTTATAAGGAACCGACTATAAGGGGTATGGGTATTACTCACTTCCCAAACACTCTGGTCATTTTCCATGGCATAAATAAACTCCAAATCATTGGGTTCTAATGCTCGAATATATATATTTTCTCCTTTAAGAGTTATCATTTTAATGAGATTATTTTATATCTCTATGGTTCCTTCGAACACAAATTCTGCCGGACCGTTCAAAAAAACATTAGTATATTTCTCCCCCTCTTTATCGAATGTAACAGACAATTTACCTCCCTCAACATTCATCTTAATAGAAGTCGCATGCGTCTGACCAGTTGCATTCATCGCGATAGCGGCTGCAGTAGCACCAGTACCACAAGCTAAAGTCTCATCCTCTACTCCACGCTCGTAAGTACGCAACGAAAAAGTATCTTCATCAATCTTTTTTACAAAATTGATATTACTTCCTGCGTTTCCATACAAGTCACCATAACGAATCTCGGCACCCTTTTGCTTTACATCAAAGTTTTTTAAATCATCCACCACCTGAATGTGGTGCGGTGAACCAGTATTTAAAAATGTATAACCCGCATTCTGGTTAATTGTGTCCACATCTATCATTTGCAAAGAAACTATTCCATCGGCACCAACCGAAGCGGAGTGTAATCCATCTACTGCATTAAAAGTAGTAGTATTTTTTATTACTCCAATTTGCTTTGCAAAGGCAACCAAACAACGCCCTCCATTTCCACACATAGTACTTTCATTACCATCAGAGTTATAATATACCATTCTGAAATCAGTTTCAGAATCATTTTCCAACAAAATAAGACCGTCAGCACCAATACCAAAACGTCTGTGACACAGATTCGATATCAAATCTCTATTATCCTTTGGAAAAAAATTGCTTCGATTATCTATCATGACAAAATCGTTACCTGTACCTTGATATTTATAAAAATGTAATTTCATTAGAATACTATTATTAGGTACAAAAGTACAAACTATTAATGAAAAGTTAATCATTGTTAAAGAGCGTTAAACCATTTTTTAACAATAAAACTACTCACTATTTTTACTCTATAAATTTTAAAATTAATGTCTTTATGAAACGATTCTCAAATCTATTTTTAGTGTCTTTACTGAGTGGAGCCACAACATTAGGGGCTTACAAAATTTTATTTGAAAACAGAGGTGTTTTGTCAGAATACAAATCACCAGTCACTGCATCAGTGAATGATTCCTACAACAAAAAAGTAGGATTATCTCCTGAAACCCTCGACTTTACCGAAGCAGCCGAGAAAACAATACATACGGTAGTACACGTAAAAAATGTGTCTTATCAAAAAATTTCTAATCCAATGCTCGAATTTTTTTACGGGTATAAAGGCGGACAAACTCAAGAGCAGGTCGGAACAGGCTCGGGAGTTATTATTTCAGAGGATGGATATATTGTTACTAACAACCATGTCATAAAAGACGCCTCGGAAATTGAGATCACGCTCAATAATAAAAAATCATATAAAGCAAAGCTTATCGGTACCGATTCAAAAATGGATATTGCTCTTTTAAAGATTGATGCTGAAGAAAAATTACCATATACTACTTTTGGCAACTCAGATTCTGTAAAAGTGGGCGAATGGGTGCTTGCAGTAGGAAATCCTTACAATCTAACCTCAACTGTAACTGCCGGTATAGTATCTGCAAAAGCAAGAAATTTAGGAAATGACGGTATTCAATCTTTTATCCAAACCGATGCCGCAGTTAATCCCGGAAATAGCGGAGGGGCTTTGGTAAATACCAGAGGAGACCTAGTAGGAATTAATACCATGATAACTTCTATGACGGGTTCCTATGTCGGATATTCTTTTGCAGTACCATCAAATATTACCAGAAAAATTATAGAAGATATTATGGAATATGGAAACGTTCAAAGAGGAATTCTAGGTGTTGAGGGAGGAGAATTAAACGCAACAGCATCCAAAGAATTGGGTATCAGCCAAACGGAAGGTTTTTATATTAATAATATCAGAAAAAATACAGGTGCCGAAAAATCTGGTTTAAAAAAGGGCGACATTATAGTAAATATTGACAATCAAAAAATCGCCACTTTTGCTGATCTTTCAGGCTACATCAATACAAAGAGACCTAATGACAAGGTAAATGTTACCATCATAAGAGACAGTGAAATAAAAACAATTGCAGTGACTTTGAGTAAAAATGAATTTTTCACTACTGAGTTTAAAGGAATTGAACTTGAAAATATCTCTGCTCAAGACAAAAAGAAGTTCCATGTTGACTATGGGGTAAAGATTAAATCAATCAACAATGAAAACCTAAATCAATACATCGACGAACTACAAGGAAATATTATTTTGAGTATTGACAATATCAAGGTAAAAGATATAGAAAGTGTTTCTAAACAATTACAAAATAAAGATGAACAACAAAGTGTCCGCATAGAAATGCTTAACAAAAACGGAGAGATAATTAGAATAATTATTTAATAAGATTATTTAATAAGATTATTTAATTATTAAAAACAGCCGACTAAACGTTGGCTGTTTTTATTTATATCCAATTTGTAATAAATGAAAGTATGGCCTTAAAACAAACATTAGTTAAAAATAATTCCATAGCTTACTGCAATTAGAAAGTTATGCATGCAGAGAAAATTCTTTAATCCTTTTCAATAAAAACTATAAAACTCTATTTATCTGACTTAGTCTTTTACTGTAATATTTCTCTTTAACTGAAGAAATAATCACCCCACTCGAGGATGCATGTATAAATTTTATATCATCTCCCGTTACTTCCACAACCATACCCACATGATTAATTCTTCCTCTTCCATTAGTTTTAAAAAAAATCAAATCACCTTTTTTGGCTTCCTCATTTTTTATTTTCACACCAAATTGTGCTTGCTCCACAGAGGATCTAGGCAGTTGAATATCAAAAGCACTAAATGTAGAACATATCAACCCAGAACAATCAAAACCTTCCTTAGTATTACCCCCTGCACGATATTTTACGCCGATATTTTCAGAGGCAAAAGAAATCAGTTGATCAACAAACTCAGATCCAAGAAATAAGTTCATTTTGTTTTCTGTCTTTCGGAATTGATTTATTTCTAAAAGGCTAGATTCTTCTTTGTCACTTCCATTTTCAGCTACAAACCGCTTTAATGTCCTGATGTTTAATTTTTGACCAACCAAAAGTTTTTTAACAATTTTCGGATTCTGGGATTCCAAATCTTCTACGGACAAACCATATTCCCTTGCAATACCATATTTGGTTTCTTTAGGCAATACCTCATGGACAAACTCAGCATATAAACCTTCATCAGTCAAAATAGAAGAATCAGAGTTAGCCGTGATGTTTAATTGAATCTGATTACTTATGGGATGAATATTTTTAGCTTCTGGTTCAGTTACAACATTTTTAATGATAGAACTATTTTGCTTGGTGACAGGAATAACTAATTTCTGACCCACTTTTAATGATTTTACTTTTAAAATAGGATTAAACTTCTCTAATTCAGCAATAGTTATATTGTATTGTTTGGCAATAGCATATTTTGTTTCCTGTGGCAGGACCTCACGAACAATTTCGGATATTGAATTATCTATCTCTATTTTATTACGCGATTTCTCGTTTTTTGGGGTATCGATTGGCGAATTATTTTTACCCGCAGTCACCTTCGATTCATCTGAGGGAGAAACAAACGGTTTTGAAGACGAATTCTTTAGTGGTATCTTAACCACAATCCCCTTTTGTAATCCTGATTTTTTTAAAGATGGATTATATAAATACAATTCTTCAGTAGTTATACCGTATTGTTTTGTGATCCCATAAATAGTTTCCTTTGGTAATACTGCGTGTTTTTTTACCACTACCAGAGATTCTGAATCCAGAAGACCCTCATTATTTTTTGATTCTACCAAGCTAGCTGCAGGAATCAGTAACAAAGATTGCAGCCTTAAGCCTTTTTTAGCCTCTGGATTATGCCCATAAATAACAGCATTTGAAATTTTATATTTTTGTGCTATCTCACCAACGGTTTCACCCTGAGAAACAATATGCTTAATAAATTTTTCCTGCGCATAGGTTGCAAACCCATTGCACATAATAAATATGAAAAGCCCAAAAAACCGCCTCTTAAAAATCATTAAAAAATCTGTAGAACCTTAATTAAACCGCAAATAATGGCTAAAGGTATAATTTCAACTTTAAAATGACAAGATTCATTAAAAAAAGAGCTACACTAAATTTTCAACAATTTTCTGTAAAACATCTACTAACTTGAAATTAAGAAATATAATATTGGACTATACATAAGTCTACAAAAAAAACGCCCTATAATAAATAGCGCGTTTTTATTTTTTTTAAAATTAAAATCTATGCTTTTCCGGCTGCTATAAGATTTAAAGCCGAACCTGCAATAAACCAACCAATTTGCCCTTCATTATAGGAGTGATTTGCTAGTACAACGTCTTTAGATCCGTCTTCATGCACAAATTCTAATGTCAATGGTTTTGAGGGAGCAAAGTCAACTAAATCAAGAAAATTAATGGTATCGTTCTCCTGAATTTTATCGTAATCCGCTTCATTAGCAAAGGTCAATGCCAACATTCCCTGTTTTTTCAAATTAGTTTCGTGTATGCGGGCAAATGATTTTACAAGAACCGCTTTAACACCCAAAAATCTCGGTTCCATTGCAGCATGTTCGCGTGAGGATCCCTCACCATAGTTTTGATCTCCTACCACAATCGAAGGAACACCAGCGGCCTTATACGCACGTGCTACAGCTGGCACCGCGTCATAGGTACCTGTCAATTGATTTTTTACTAAATTCGTTTTCTGATTATATGCATTAACAGCACCTATCAACATGTTATTTGAAATATTATCCAAGTGACCTCTAAACCTCAACCAAGGACCAGCCATAGATATATGATCAGTAGTACATTTACCAAAAGCCTTGATCAGTAATTTTGCACCAAAGATATTTTTTCCATCCCATGGTTGAAAGGGAGCCAACAATTGCAGTCTTTCCGAATTTTCATCAACTACGACCTGAACATCAGAACCATCTTCTGCCGGAGCCTGGTATCCAGGATCCTCCACATCAAATCCTTTTTTCGGCAATTCATCTCCATAGGGAGCAGTCAATTTAATTTCTTCACCATTGTCATTCAAAAGTGAATCAGTAAGTGGATTAAAGGTTAAATCTCCAGAAATAGCCAATGCAGCAACCATTTCCGGTGAAGTTACAAATGCATGTGTATTTGGATTACCATCCGCTCTTTTTGAAAAGTTCCTGTTGAATGAATGAACAATAGTATTTTTCTCCCCCTTGTCGGCACCGTCCCTATCCCATTGACCAATACATGGTCCACAGGCATTAGTAAAAACCTTAGTACCCATTTTTTCAAACGTTGCTATGATCCCATCTCTTTCAATGGTATATCTCACCTGCTCCGAGCCCGGATTTATCCCAAACTCAGCCTTAGGTGTTATCCCATGAGCTACTGCTTGCTCTACAATTGAGGCCGCACGTGCCATATCTTCATATGAAGAGTTGGTACAAGACCCTATTAACCCCCATTCAACTTTTAATGGCCAACCATTTGCAATAGCTTCCTCTTTCATTTTGGACACCGGAGTCCCTCTATCAGGAGTAAATGGCCCATTAATGTAAGGCTCTAATTCGGAAAGATTAATTTCTATAAGTTGGTCAAAATATTTCTCTGGATCCTCATAAACCTCCGGATCTGCTGTTAAATAATTTGCAACTTTATCTGCTGCATCCACGACATCCTGACGACCTGTTGCTGCCAAATACCTGCGCATAGAATTGTCATATCCAAAAGTAGAGGTAGTCGCTCCAATTTCAGCTCCCATATTACAGATGGTACCCTTTCCTGTACAAGACATATTCAAAGCCCCCTCACCAAAATATTCAACTATTGCACCAGTCCCTCCTTTAACGGTTAAAATATCAGCCACCTTAAGGATAACATCCTTCGCTGCCGTCCATCCTGATAATTTACCTGTCAATTTAACTCCAATAAGTTTTGGAAATTTTAATTCCCAAGCCATTCCTGACATTACATCAACGGCATCAGCTCCACCAACTCCAATTGCCAGCATCCCTAAACCACCTGCGTTTACTGTGTGAGAATCAGTACCAATCATCATACCTCCAGGGAATGCATAATTTTCCAAAACCACTTGGTGAATGATACCTGCACCCGGCTTCCAAAAACCAATCCCGTATTTATTGGAGACAGACGACAAAAAATCGAAAACCTCACTAGATTGCGTTTTGGCCACTGCCAAATCTTTTTCAGCTCCAACCTTTGCCTGGATTAGGTGATCACAATGCACTGTAGTGGGTACTGCCACCTTAGATTTACCCGCATGCATGAATTGCAACAAAGCCATCTGTGCAGTAGCGTCTTGGCAAGCAACTCTATCCGGTGCAAAATCAACATAGTCCACACCTCGTTTGTAAGCATCCTTTGGACTTCCATCCCATAAATGACTGTACAAAATCTTTTCCGTCAATGTGAGCGGATGACCAACAATTTCACGTGCTGCATCAACACGATTTGCCATGTTGTCATACACCTTTTTAATCATTTCAATATCGAATGCCATAACATTTATGTTTTAAATATTTTTATCTCATTACAACACTACAAGTTACAAAAAATAATTCAGCAATAAAAAAGCCCAGGTCTTTGACCTAGGCTTTTCCAATCATATTATTCCATCTATTAATGAACAAGAAGTTTATGTGGTGGAGCAAACTTTGTAAGTGTGATTCCATCAACTGCAGCAGTGTATTCTTCAATGGTAGGTGTTCTACCTAAAATTGTAGAAAGAACAACAACAGGAGTAGAAGATAACAAAGATTCTCCTTTTTTCTCCGCTGAATCCTCAACAACTCTACCTTGGAAAAGACGAGTTGAAGTTGCCATTACCGTATCACCTTTTTCTGCCTTCTCTTGATTTCCCATACAAAGATTACATCCAGGACGCTCTAAATACAGCATGTTTTGATATTCGGTACGAGCTATTGATTTAGGAGCATTATCATCAAATTCAAAACCTGAATACTTTTGTAAAACTTCCCAGTCACCCTCAGCTTTAAGTTCGTCAACTATATTATATGTTGGAGGAGCAACTACAAGAGGAGCTCGGAACTCAACTTTGCCTTGTTGTGATTCAATATTTTTAAGCATTTGTGCCAATATTTTCATATCTCCTTTATGAACCATACAAGAACCAATAAATCCTAAATCTACTTTTTTCTCACCACCATAGTAGGACAACGGTCTAATTGTATCGTGAGTATATCGCTTAGAAACATCTTTATTGTTTACATCTGGATCAGCAATCATAGGTTCTGATATCTGATCAAGATCAACAACAACTTCTGCATAATATTTAGCATTTGAATCTGGAGTCAACGCTGGTTTTTCACCAGATTTAATCTCAGCAATTCTTTTATCAGCTTTATTAATTAGGCCTTGAAGAACTTGCTTACCGTTATCCATTCCCTTATCTATCATGATTTGGATTCTACCTTTAGCAATTTCTAAAGATTCAATTAAAGTATCATCTTCAGAAATACAGATAGAAGCCTTAGCCTTCATCTCAGCAGTCCAATCTGTAAATGTAAAGGCTTGATCTGCGGTAAGGGTGCCTATATGAACTTCAATAATTCTTCCCTGGAATACGTTCTCTCCTCCAAATTGTTTTAACATCTGCGCTTGGGTTGCGTGAACAACATCACGAAAATCCATGTATCCTTTCATATCACCTTTGAATGTAACTTTAACTGATTCCGGGATAGGCATTGAAGCTTCTCCTGTAGCCAAGGCAAGAGCAACGGTTCCTGAATCGGCACCAAAAGCAACACCTTTAGACATTCTTGTGTGTGAATCTCCACCAATAATGATGGCCCATTCGTCTATTGTGATATCATTAAGAACTTTATGAATTACATCGGTCATTGCGTGGTACTCTCCTTTAGGATCACGAGCCGTAATCAAACCGAAATCGTTCATAAACTTCATCAATTTAGGAATATTAGCCTGTGCTTTTTTATCCCAAACCGACGCTGTGTGACAACCTGATTGGTAGGCCCCGTCAACAATTGGAGAAATAACAGTAGCCGCCATTGACTCTAATTCCTGAGCAGTCATTAAACCTGTAGTATCCTGAGACCCTACAATATTTACCTCTACCCGCACATCTGAACCTGCATGTAGTACTTTTCCTGGTGTAGTTCCAACAGCATTTCTGTTAAAAATCTTTTCAACAGCTGTAAGACCTTGTCCCTCATGAGAAATCTCTTTTGAAGGAGCAAAAACAACAGGCGCTTCTACCCCCAAAGTTTTGGCTGCAAAAGTTTGTAGTTTTTTACCAAAAACGATGGCATAGGAACCTCCGGCCTTGATAAATTCCATTTTTTGAGGAGTGAATGATCTTGAAATATCGATTAATTCTTGCTCCCCATTATATAATTTTTTTGATTTTGTATTTATAGTAAGAACTGTGCCGGTAGCAACTGAATAAGCTTGCTCAAGAACCGGCTCTCCACCTTCGTTACGAACTACATTTCCTTCTGAATCAACTTTTTTAACCCAGTTTTTAAGATCAATACCAATACCTCCGGTTACATCAACAGTTGTCAAGAAAATTGGAGAAATACCATTTGTCCCACCTACTATTGGCGCATAATTTACGAACGGCACGTAAGGGCTTGCCTGTTTACCAGTCCATAGTGCAACATTGTTAACCCCTGACATACGAGATGAACCTACTCCCATAGTTCCTTTTTCAGCAATTAACATTACCGATTTGTCAGGATGTTGGGCTTGTAAAGCTTTAATTTCTTCTTGTGCTTCAGGAGAAATCATACATTTACCATGAAGCTCACGATCTGAACGCGAGTGAGCCTGATTTCCTGGAGAAAGTAAATCAGTTGAAATATCTCCTTCACCTGCTATGTAAGTAACAACTTTTATTTCTTCAGCAATTTCAGGTAGTTTGGTAAAGAATTCTGCTTTAGCATAGCTTTCCAAAATATCCTTTGCAATAGCATTCCCCTTCTCATAAGCTGCTTTTAAACGACTGGTATCTGCATCATACAAAAACACCTGTGTCTTAAGTACTTCAGCTGCGTCTTTAGCTATGGAAGAATCATTACCCAAAGCAAGATCCAATAATACCTCAATTGAAGGACCGCCCTTCATATGCGACAATAACTCTAGGGCATAAGCAGGAGAAATTTCTTCGACAATGGCCTGACCTAAAATGATTTCCTTCAAAAATTTAGCTTTTTCTCCGGCTGCGCTGGTTGTTCCAGGCAAAGTATTATAAATAAAGAATTGTAGAGAATCTGCTCTGTTCGGATTATCCAAATCCTTTATTTGAGCAATGATTTCACTTAATAATTCGGCATCATCAATAGGTTTTGGATGAAGTCCCTGAATTTTTCTTTCTTCGATTTCCTTAATGTAATCGTTATACAAGTTCATAATTGAATAATTTCAATGTTAACACCTCTAAATCTGATATATTTTCTATTACCAAAAGTTAAAATAAAGGTGCTTTCTATTTATTAGAGCTGCAAATTTAGATATTTAACCTGAATATTAAAAAAAATTTAGTACTCCCAAGTTTTGGATTTTCTTTTATTGAAAAATATCAAATTATCAGAAATTTATTTATGAAAATTTCATGTTTTAACCAAAAAACTAAATATTATACAATTCAATTTAAACTTTTTAACAAATTAAAAGGCTTTAGTTATAATCTATCCTGAATAAAATAGGAGAAAGGAAAACTACAATAATTTGGAAACAATGACTTCTTCTGTAATTCCCTCAGCATCTGCTTTGTAGTTTTTTATGATTCTATGTCTAAGAATACCCAATGCAACAGCCTGCACATCTTCGATATCGGGAGAATATTTGCCATTAAAAGCAGCATGAGCTTTTGCTGCCAAAATTAGGCTTTGAGAAGCTCGAGGACCAGCACCCCAATCAAGATAATTTTTCACAAAATTTGTAGCTAAAAAACTATCAGGCCGGGTTTTACTGACCAATGTCACGGCGTATTCAATAACATTATCTGCAACTGGAATTCTCCTAATCAATTGTTGAAAATCTATAATTTCCTGAGCTGAAAATAAAGGCTGAATTTCCCCAATCATATCCGATGTAGCCATCTTAACTACACGGACTTCCTCGTCAAAAGAAGGATATTCGAGTTTAATAGCAAACATAAAGCGATCCAATTGGGCTTCCGGAAGTGGATAGGTCCCTTCCTGCTCAATTGGATTTTGTGTTGCTAAAACAAAATAAGGCAAATCCAACTTATAATTATGCCCGGCAATCGTTACTGATCGTTCCTGCATAGCCTCTAGCAAAGCAGCCTGAGTTTTAGGGGGAGTCCTGTTTATTTCGTCGGCTAAAATTATATTCGCAAAAACAGGGCCTTTTATAAATTTAAACTGGCGGTTTTCATCCAATATTTCACTTCCAAGAATATCAGAAGGCATTAAATCGGGAGTAAACTGAATCCTTTTAAAATTCAAGCCTAAAGCCTCTGAAATAGTATTAACCATTAAAGTCTTAGCCAATCCCGGAACCCCAATTAATAGCGCATGTCCGCCAGAGAAGATACTCAACAATATTTGATCAATTACAGATTCCTGCCCTACAATCACCTTCGATATTTCTTCTTTAAGTTGAATTCGTTTCTGAACCAAATTATTTATAGCTGTTACGTCGGACATTTTAAAGTTATATTAAATTAAAAAAGAGCTAACTCTACGAATTTATAAAGCTAACTCTTTTTATCTATTTTGTAAAAATTATTTTTTTAACCAATTATTTGTAAACTCACAGTCTCTGTACTCCCCCTGAATCTTAATATAAGTTTCTTTGATTTTTTCATCAAACCATTTCCCAATGGCTTTGATTTGCTTTTCTTTCAAAGCCAAATCTTTGATCTTAGTATAATCCTGTGCATAGTCTGCTACATGTTCATTTATTCTATTGGTAACTGTAATAATCTTATACTCTTTTTTCCCTGACTGGGTTTCATCCAAAATTGGCATCGTAACTTGAGTATCTTTCAAATTGGAAACCTGTGAATATAGCGTAGGATCCATCTTTGTCAATTCAAAACGTGTATCCTGCGTTTGCGGATTAATTAAAACACCGCCGTTTGCCCTTGTTTCTTTTTGATCAGACATCGTTCTGGCAGCTTCGGCAAAAGTAATCTCCTTATCTACTATTCTCTTTCTAATAAGCGTAATTTTCTCTTTTGCTTCATTTAAAGCTTCTTCTGTAACTACTGGTGTTAGCAAGATATGTCGCAATTCCAACTCCTGTCCTTTAATTTTTTCAACCTTTATAATATGAAAACCATACTCCGTTTCAAATGGAGCAGAAATTTCTCCTTCATCAAGACTAAAAGCGACATCTTTGAATTCTTTTACAAAAGGGGTTTTTCTATTCATTTTATAAAAACCACCACTAGATCTGGAACCCGGATCTTGCGAATACAAAACAGCTTTTGTAGCAAAACTGGAACCTTCCTGAATATCTTTTTTAAAACTATTCAAGCGGTCTATAACTTTTTGCTTTTCTTCATCAGATACCTTTGGCACAACTACTATTTGAGCAACCTCCATTTCGGCACCGAATAAAGGCAGTTCATCCTTTGGAATTTTCTTAAAAAAGTTCCGAACTTCTTCAGGGGTTATCTCAACTTCATCAACAATTTTCTTCTGCATTTCAGAAGTCAATTTATTTTCTTTTAATATATCAAAAAAATAACTTCTAAATTCTTCCTCGGAATCTTTCTTATAATATTTAATAACCTTTTCCATGGAACCAATTTGTTCCACCATATAGTTAAGTCGCTCTTCAAGCATTCCTTTTATCTCAGAATCAGTGACCTGAACACTATCCTGAATTGCTTGATGTGCATATAATTTATCTTCCAACAATTTACCTAACATTTGGCATCTTGTAATGTCTTTTATCGAACCTCCTTGGCTGGCAATTTCAATAAAAGCTTTATCGATATCCGAATCTAAAACAATATAATCACCCACTGTAGCTATGATACCATCAACTTTTTGTCTTTGACTTAGATTTAGTTTTTTAACAGGAACTTCAACTGAGTCTTTAATAATTTCCTGAGCACTAAGACTAAAGAAAAAAAATAACATAAAAAATGAAGAAATGGTATTTGTCATATGATTGGATTTCATGCGGATCGTTTTTAATAACTTTTTTAGTAGTTAAGGCGAACAAAAATAGCAATTCAATTACATTATACAAGATTAAGATATAGTATTAACAAAAAATTATACACAAAATTCAACGCTATTCTAATCCGAAATTTCAAGAAAACCTCACCTATCCAAATTCTAAAGTTTGTAAACTTTAAGAAAATACAAATTCATACTGTAGAAATAAAGCCTATCCTTATTTATTTTCAAAAAGCATATTTAAATAGTACTTTTGCAAACCATTTAATATCAATATGAGCTTTTTAGAAGAAATACAAAAAAGAAGAACGTTTGGAATTATCTCACATCCAGATGCCGGTAAAACCACATTAACTGAAAAATTACTCCTTTTTGGTGGTGCAATCCAGGAAGCAGGAGCAGTAAAAAGCAATAAAATAAAAAAAGCAGCCACGAGTGATTTCATGGAGATTGAACGTCAAAGGGGTATTTCGGTTTCTACCTCGGTATTGGCTTTTAATTACAAGGACAAAAAAATAAACATACTAGACACACCAGGTCACAAAGATTTTGCTGAAGACACATTCAGAACGTTGACGGCAGTGGACAGTGTAATTGTTGTTATTGATGTTGCAAAAGGAGTTGAGGAACAGACGGAAAAGCTGGTTTCTGTATGTCGTATGCGTAAAATACCTATAATTGTTTTTATTAATAAACTGGATAGGGAAGGTAAGGACGCTTTTGACCTTATGGATGAGGTAGAGCAAAAATTAGGACTCACTGTTACCCCTCTTAGTTTTCCTATAGGGATGGGATACGATTTTCAAGGAATATACAATCTATGGGAGCAAAATATCAATCTTTTTAGCGGAGATAGTCGGAAAAACATAGAAGAAACCATTGCATTTTCTGACGTTCAAAATCCCGAATTGGAAAAAATAATTGGACAAAAGCCGGCGGAAAAATTAAGAGAAGAATTAGAGCTAATTGATGAAGTTTACCCGAAATTTGACCAACAGGAATACCTTGACGGAAAATTGCAACCGGTATTTTTTGGATCAGCTTTAAATAACTTTGGCGTGAGGGAATTGCTAGATTGTTTTATCTCGATTGCTCCTTCTCCTAGACCTAAGGAATCCGAAACAAGATTAGTTAACCCTATAGAGGAAAAAATGACAGGATTTGTATTTAAGATACATGCAAATATGGATCCTAAGCACAGAGACAGGCTGGCTTTCATAAAAATTGTTTCAGGAACTTTCGAAAGAAACAAACCTTATTACCACGTACGCCAAAAGAAGAATTTGAAGTTCTCAAGTCCCAATGCCTTTTTTGCAGAAAAAAAAGAAATAGTAGATATCTCCTACCCTGGAGATATCGTTGGTTTACACGATACCGGAAATTTTAAAATCGGGGATACATTAACCGAGGGTGAAATAATGAGTTTTAAAGGAATTCCAAGTTTCTCACCGGAGCACTTTAGGTACATTAACAATGCAGACCCACTTAAGGCGAAACAGCTCGAAAAAGGTATTGACCAATTGATGGACGAGGGTGTTGCCCAATTGTTTACTTTGGAAATGAACAATAGAAAAGTAATTGGGACAGTTGGGGCCTTGCAATATGAGGTAATTCAATATCGTCTCGAACACGAATATGGCGCAAAATGTACCTATGAAAATTTTCCTGTGCACAAAGCCTGTTGGGTTAAACCAGATGATTCAAAAAATGAAGAATTTAAAGAATTCCGCAGAATCAAACAAAAATTCCTGGCAAAAGACAAATATGACCAATTGGTGTTTTTAGCGGACTCTGACTTCACCATTCAAATGACCCAAAACAAATATTCAAGTGTAAAACTATACTTCACTTCGGAGTTTGAATAATAAATCTTTACCGTACAAAAAAAGCCACCAATTACCAATTTGGCGGCTTTTTTACTAATATACAAGATAATTATTTAGGCTACTGACTTTTCACAATTTACCACTTTCTTTAAGAAAGCTTTTAGCAAAATTCGATTAGGAGCAAAACCTGAGGTAATGATTCCTCTTCTGGTATTGATTTTATCATTAGATTTCAAACTGTTCGGATCTTGCTTAGACCCCATAAACCAAAGTAAAAATTCAACTTCGGAAGCAATTTTAGAATTTCCACGATCCTCTGACTTTTGTATTTGATTGCCCTCGCCATTTAAAATGGCATTGGAGGTGGAAGCGGTAGATTGTCCAAAACTGCTAAAATTAAAAACTAAAAGAAATACAAACAGCCAAAAAGCATTTTTAGAATTTTGATTGTCTATATTTCTTTTAAAATTCTTCATATTGGGATTCTTATCTATATTTGATGTTGGGGCATCATCTATTTGATAGCAAATCTAACCTAAGCCCTAACTACAAAAAAATTTATTCGATAAACAGCCCCAAAACTCGTTTAGAAACCAATGCACTCTGTGGGTACCAAAATTTGATAAGAAAAATCATAATCAATAAAAAAATCTACAGTAAAAAAAAAGACTTTCATGTTTTGAAAGTCTTTTTTTTAATTCCTTATGCCTGACCAGCAGGTCCAAAACTTAATGGTATAGGAGCCTGTTCTGTCTCTTTTATGTGACCGTGTGCCGCCTCAAAACGATGAATGTTTTCACCAAGGGCTTTAAGCAGTCTTTTGGCATGCTGAGGTGTCAGTACAATCCTGGATTTTACCTTAGCTTTTGGCACTCCCGGCATTATACTCACGAAGTCCAATACAAACTCTGAAGCAGAATGATTTATAATTGCCAAATTGGAATAAATTCCTTCGGCAGTTTTTTCGTCTAATTCTATATTTATTTGTTCTTGTTGTTCTTTCATTTCTCAAAGTATTAAACAATATGCCATTAAAGAAAAAATAGAAAGACTACACAGGGTAATCTTTCTATTTTGTTATCTAAAACATATCTGCTATTAGTAAATATATTCTTCCTTGTTTGCCATCATATCATTGTAATCTTCTTTAGATCCAACAATAGTATGATCGTAATCTCTCATTCCCGTACCTGCAGGAATTCTATGACCTACAATTACATTTTCTTTTAATCCTTCTAACTCATCAACTTTACCAGCTACAGCAGCCTCATTCAAGACTTTGGTAGTTTCCTGAAAGGAAGCAGCCGATATGAATGACTTGGTTTGAAGAGAAGCTCTGGTAATACCTTGTAAAATTGGAGTTGCGGTAGCCGTGATAACATCACGAGCCACGACTAAATTCTGATCGTTACGTTTCAAAAGTGAGTTCTCATCACGCAATTGACGAGGAGTTACAATTTGACCTTGTTTCAAATTAGCCGAATCACCAGCATCTTCAACTACTTTCATACCATAAAGTTTATCATTTTCCAAAATGAAATCTTTTGTATGAATTAATTGATCTTCAAGGAACAAGGTATCTCCCGGATCTTGCACTTGAACTTTACGCATCATTTGGCGAATAACCACCTCAAAGTGCTTGTCATTAATTTTCACCCCTTGTAAACGGTAAACTTCCTGAATCTCATTTACCAAGTACTGTTGTACAGCAGATGGCCCTTGAATTCTCAAGATATCATCTGGAGTAATAGCACCATCAGAAAGTGGAGCTCCTGCTCTTATAAAATCATTTTCCTGAACAAGAATTTGACTTGAAAGTTTTACCAGGTATTTTTTAACCTCTCCAAATTTGGACTCTACTACAATCTCACGGTTACCTCTTTTTATTTTACCAAAAGAAACAACACCATCAATTTCAGAAACCACAGCAGGGTTTGAAGGATTACGAGCCTCTAAAAGTTCAGTAATTCTAGGTAAACCTCCAGTAATATCCCCAGATTTAGAAGAACGACGCGGTATTTTAACTAATATTTTACCTGCTTTAATTTTCTCCCCATTTTCTACCATCAGGTGAGCACCAACAGGTAAATTGTATGATCTGATTAATTCACCATCTTTACCATAAACTAATAAAGTTGGGATTAATTTTTTATTTCTTGCTTCAGAAATTACTTTTTCCTGGAAACCTGTTTGCTCATCAATCTCAACCATATAAGTTTGACCTTGCTCTAAATCCTCATAAGCAATTTTACCGGTAAATTCAGAAATAATTACCCCATTATATGGATCCCATTTACAAATAACATCTCCCTTCGCAACAGACTGACCATCTTTAACAAAGATGCTAGATCCGTAAGGAATATTGTGAGTATTTAAAACGATACCTGTCTTCTCATCAACTAATTTCAACTCAGTTGAACGAGAAACAACAATATCAACAGAATTACCTTCGTTGTCTTCACCTTTAACAGTTTTAAGATCTTCGATTTCTAATCTACCGTTAAATTTAGTTACAATACTTGATTCTTCAGAAATTCCTCCAGCAACCCCTCCAACGTGGAATGTACGAAGTGTTAACTGTGTACCTGGCTCTCCAATAGATTGAGCAGCGATAACTCCAACAGCTTCACCTTTTTGAGTCATTTTTCCTGTTGCAAGATTTCTTCCGTAACATTTAGCACAAATACCTTTTAAGGCCTCACATGTTAATGGGGAACGTACTTCAACTTTCTCCAACGGAGAAGCATCAATTACTTTAACTATTCCTTCAGTGATTTGTTCACCTGCAGCAACCATAACCTCATTCGTCAATGGATTAACCACATCTTGAAGGGCAACACGTCCTAAAATTCTTTCACCTAATGATTCAACAATTTCTTCATTTTTCTTCAAAGCTGAAACTTCAACACCTCTTAGGGTACCACAATCCTCGATATTTACGATAACATCTTGAGAAACATCATGTAATCTACGAGTTAAATATCCCGCATCGGCAGTTTTAAGAGCCGTATCTGCAAGACCTTTACGGGCACCGTGAGTAGAGATAAAGTACTCAAGGATAGAAAGACCTTCTTTAAAGTTAGAAAGAATCGGGTTCTCAATAATTTCACCACCACCAGCAGTAGATTTTTTAGGCTTAGCCATCAAACCACGCATACCGGTCAACTGACGAATTTGCTCTTTAGATCCACGAGCTCCAGAATCAAGCATCATGTATACCGAGTTAAAACCTTGTTGGTCTTCTCTAATATTTTTCATTGCTAATTCAGTCAATTGAGCATTTGCAGAAGTCCATACGTCAATAACCTGATTGTAACGCTCATTATTAGTAATAAGACCCATGTTATAGTTCATAGAAATTCCATCTACTTGCTCTCTTGCATCAGCAATTAATTGTGTTTTTTGCTCAGGAATTCTAATATCACCTAATGAGAAAGATAAACCTCCTCTAAAGGCAAACTTATAACCCATGTCTTTCATGTTATCCAAGAAAGCAGCTGTTTCTGGAACACTTGTAGCATTCAATACGTGACCAATGATATCTCTAAGATTTTTCTTTGTCAATACATCATTGATATATCCGGCAGCTTCAGGAACAACTTCGTTGAACAATACACGTCCAGCTGTGGTCTGAATAATTTGGTATACTAAATCTCCATCTTCATTAAAATCTTTTGCCCTGATTTTCACACGAGCATTCAATTCTAATCTGCCTTCATTTAATGCAATATTTACTTCCTCAGCAGAGTAAAAAGTAAGTCCTTCACCTAAAATTTTCTTTTCAGGAGTTGACAAACGCTCTTTGGTCATATAATACAGACCCAAAACCATGTCCTGAGAAGGTACTGTAATAGGAGCGCCATTAGCAGGGTTCAAGATATTGTGAGAAGCCAGCATCAACAATTGAGCTTCAAGGATTGCTTCTGGCCCTAATGGCAAGTGAACTGCCATCTGGTCCCCGTCGAAATCCGCATTGAAAGCCGTACATGTCAATGGGTGCAATTGAATAGCTTTTCCTTCAATTAATTTAGGTTGGAAAGCCTGAATACCTAATCTGTGAAGAGTAGGAGCACGGTTAAGTAATACTGGGTGACCTTTAATTACATTTTCAAGGATATCCCAAACTACAGGCTCTTTTTTATCAATAATCTTCTTAGCAGACTTAACTGTTTTTACAATACCTCTTTCAATCAGTTTACGGATTACAAAAGGTTTGTACAATTCAGCAGCCATATCTTTAGGAAGACCACACTCATACATTTTCAATTCAGGTCCAACAACAATTACCGAACGAGCAGAATAATCCACACGTTTACCCAGTAAGTTTTGACGGAAACGTCCTTGCTTACCTTTTAAGGAATCAGATAAAGATTTTAATGGTCTGTTTGATTCTGTTTTTACTGCAGAAGCTTTACGAGTATTATCGAATAACGAATCTACAGATTCCTGCAACATACGTTTTTCGTTTCTCAAGATTACCTCTGGAGCTTTAATCTCCATTAACCTTTTTAAACGGTTATTACGAATAATTACTCGACGGTATAAATCATTTAAATCAGAAGTTGCAAAACGGCCTCCATCAAGTGGCACCAACGGACGTAATTCTGGTGGTATCACAGGAATAACTTTCATAATCATCCACTCTGGGCGATTTTCACGGTTCAAGTTAGATTCACGGAAAGACTCAACAACCTGTAACCTTTTTAATGCTTCTGTTTTTCTTTGCTTAGAAGTTTCATTATTAGCCCCGTGTCTCAATTCATAAGACAAGGCATCAAGATCAGTTCTCGCCAATAAATCCATAATACATTCTGCTCCCATTTTGGCAACAAATTTATTTGGATCATGATCATCAAGATATTGATTTTCTGCAGGAAGTGTATCTAAAATATTTAAATATTCTTCCTCAGTTAAGAAGTCTAATTTTTCCAAAGGCTCACCATCAACATTTTTAGCAATACCTGGTTGGATTACTACATATCTTTCGTAGTATATAATCATGTCTAATTTCTTAGATGGCAAACCAAGGATATATCCTATTTTGTTTGGTAGAGAACGGAAGTACCAGATATGAGCGATTGGAACTACAAGGTTAATGTGCCCAACTCTATCTCTACGTACTTTTTTCTCTGTGACTTCAACACCACAACGATCGCAGATGATTCCTTTATAGCGAATTCTTTTATATTTACCACAAGCACATTCGAAATCTTTAACTGGACCGAAAATTCGTTCACAGAATAGACCGTCACGTTCTGGTTTATGAGTACGGTAGTTGATAGTTTCTGGCTTTAAAACCTCACCTCTTGATTCTTTCAAAATAGATTCAGGTGAAGCCAATCCTATCGAAATTTTATCAAACCTTTTTACAAGATTTTTTTCTTTATTATTTCTATTATTCATCATAGTAACACTATTGAATTTTTGATAACTGAAAACTTATTAGTTGTATTGAGTCTGAGAATTGAGCATTTATTAACTCAATTCTCATAACTCTTTACTGATTTATTCTTCTAATCTAATATCAAGTCCAAGACCTTTCAATTCATGCATTAATACATTGAATGATTCTGGCAATCCTGGTTCTGGCATAGATTCTCCTTTTACGATAGCCTCGTAAGTTTTAGCTCTACCTATCACATCATCAGATTTCACTGTCAAGATTTCTCTAAGGGTACTAGATGCTCCATAAGCCTCAAGTGCCCAAACCTCCATCTCTCCAAAACGTTGACCTCCAAATTGTGCTTTACCACCAAGTGGTTGTTGTGTAATTAATGAGTACGGTCCTA
>CAZTLN010000006.1:0-600 GCA_964614445.1 uncultured Flavobacterium sp.
TTCTAAAGTATTTTGCAAGTGATTGGAAGCGTGCGGGTTGCAATTGATTATTTTTTAACAACCAAAAAAACATTTTCAAAAAGCTAATCAAAAATATTTCCTGCAATAATCATCAACAAAAAAAGCCCCTTAAAAGGAGCTTCATTATTCTTTTCTAATTGTAAAATTACAATTTAGCTACAAACTTTGTCAATTTAGACTTCAAGTTAGAAGCTTTATTATCATGAATGATATTTTTCTTAGCTAATTTGTCAATCATAGAGATTACACTTGACAATTTAGCACTAGCATCAGCCTTATCAGTAGATATTCTTAACGCTTTGATTGCATTACGAGTAGTCTTATGTTGATATCTATTCAACACTCTTTTCTTTTCATTACTTCTAATTCTTTTTAGAGCCGATTTATGATTTGCCATCTTACTTTATGTTTTTTTTTCTTTTTACTAACTTCTATTATCCGTAGTCCGTAAGGGAATCGAACCCCTGTTACCAAGACGAAATCTTGGCGTCCTAACCCCTAGACGAACGGACCATTATTCCTCTAAGTTACAAATAACTCTTTATATTGGTTATTTATGTTGTAGTCCGTGGGGGAATC
>CAZTLN010000006.1:700-76509 GCA_964614445.1 uncultured Flavobacterium sp.
GAACCCCCCTTACCAGGATGAAAACCTGGCGTCCTAACCGATAGACGAACGGACCTTAACTCTTGATAAATTCAAGAATCTTATTTCACTTGTAGTCCGTGGGGGAATCGAACCCCCCTTACCAGGATGAAAACCTGGCGTCCTAACCGATAGACGAACGGACCCTGCTTCTTTATTGCGGATGCAAAAATACAACTATTTTTTACACGCACAATAGCTATGGAAAAAAAAATATTTTTTTTAGTATGCCTTAGCAAAAAGCACTCTCCTACTTGAATGATTGCCAGTAAAAACGCAACTTCCTTCTTCTAGAGAACCTTCCAAAGGAATACACCTAATAGTTGCTTTTGTCAGCTCTTTTATCTTTTCTTCTGTTTCCGGAGTACCATCCCAGTGTGCACTAACAAAACCACCTTTCTCATCTAAAACCTTTTTAAACTCCTCAAAACTATTTACCTCGGTAATATGACTTTCTCTATATTCTAAAGCTTTGTTAAACAACTCGAACTGAATTTGCTCTAACAAATCATAAATATGAGAAGAAATACCCTCTTTAGAAACTACTTCTTTAGTCAAAGCATCCCTTCTGGCAACTTCGAAGGTCCCATTTTCTATATCTTTAGGACCAACTGCAATCCTAACCGGAACCCCTTTCAATTCCCACTCTGCAAATTTAAAACCTGGTTTTTGAGTGGTCCTGTCATCATAATTTACAGATATCCTCAGTTTTCTCAGCTCAGCAATCAAACCATTAACCTCTGTGGTAATCTCAGACAATTGTTCTTCGGTCTTATATATAGGCACTATTACCACCTGTATTGGAGCCAAGTTAGGCGGTAAAACCAATCCTTTATCATCGGAATGAGTCATAACTAAAGCCCCCATCAATCTTGTAGACACCCCCCAAGAAGTACCCCAAACAAATTCTTGTTTCCCTTCGGCATTGGCAAATTTAACATCGAAAGCCTTGGCGAAATTCTGACCTAAAAAATGAGAAGTCCCTGCCTGTAAAGCTTTACCGTCCTGCATTAAAGCTTCGATACAATAAGTCTCTTCAGCTCCGGCAAACCTTTCCGTTTCGGTTTTAAGACCCTTAATTACCGGAATAGCCATAAAGTTCTGAACAAAATCAGCATAAACATTCATCATCTTTTCAGACTCCTCAATAGCTTCACTTTTTGTAGCATGAGCAGTATGACCTTCCTGCCACAAAAACTCAGCCGTCCTTAAAAACAAACGGGTCCTCATTTCCCAACGAACAACATTTGCCCATTGATTTATTAAAAGAGGTAAGTCTCTGTAAGACTGAACCCACCCCTTGTATGTTGACCAAATGATCGCCTCACTTGTTGGTCTAACTATCAATTCTTCTTCCAATTTCGCTTTAGGATCAACTATTAACTTGCCTGGTTTTTCAGCATCGTTTTTCAATCTGTAATGAGTCACTATCGCACACTCTTTTGCAAATCCCTCCGCATTTTTTTCTTCAGCCTCAAACATACTTTTTGGGACAAACAAAGGAAAATAGGCATTTTGATGTCCTGTTTCCTTAAACATCCTATCCAACTCTGCCTGCATTTTTTCCCAGATAGCATAACCATATGGCTTGATAACCATACAGCCCCTAACCCCCGAGTTTTCCGCTAAATCCGCTTTAACAACCAGCTCGTTATACCATTTTGAATAATCTTCTGATCTTGTAGTAAGGTTCTTACTCATATTGAATAATTTGGCACAAATTTTGTTTAAATTTTATTTATCTAAATAGTTTGGCAAAACTAACTATTTTTGTAATGTGCAACAATAAAAAACCAACAGATATGAAAACTAATTTTTCTTCTTTCAAAAAAGTATCACAATATCTTTCAGTTGGATTGCTCGCGCTTTTTATGATTTCTTGTAGTTCATTTCAAAATAGTTCCTATTATGAAAATGACGGAATATATAATTCTGATGCTACCTATTCAGCAAAAGAAATTCACGACAACTCCAACTATTACACAGAGTATTTCGGTTCCCTTAAGGACAAATACCCTTCTAATGAAATTTTTACAGATATTGACAATTACAGCAGTTACGAATTCAACGATGAAATCTCCTCGCCAAATTCTAATTATGGAGGTTGGGGTAGTAACTATAACAAAACCGATATCAATATTTACCCAAGTAGCTGGAGCTGGGGGCTAGGAATGAATTATAGTTTCGGACACCCTTATTACGGATGGGGATACCCGTACTATTTCGATTATCCTTATTATTACGGTTGGTATTCCAACTATTATAATTGGTATAACCCATATTATTACGGATGGAATTACCCATATTATAGTTATAACTACTATAACAATTACAGACCTTATTATTACAATCGAAATTACTCTTACAATTCCAGCAGAAGAGGTTCTCAATCGATATACTCAGACAATTCTTCAAGTGCAAGAAATTACTCTTCCAACAGAAATTACACAAGTCGTACTTCCTCCAACAACAGTATTTATAATAGAAATTCTGTAGAATCACGTCCTGCCCCTACTTTTACAAGAAGAACTGAAACTCAAACTAGTTCTAATACCAACAGATCTCTACAAAACAGAACCATTAGTAGACCACAAAATTCTAGCGAATATAATAATAGCTACACCCCTTCCAGATCATACAACAACTCCAGCAACAGCTACAGTACCGGAAGATCCTCCTCTTCTGGCGGCGATGGAGGATCAAGCGGAGGAAGCACAAGATCATCCTCTTCAGGCAGACGTTAACCGGATAAATTATCAAACTATTTAATCCAAATAAGATTTGAAAGCAATGAAAAAGTCAATATTTATTTTAATTACAGGCCTAACCTTTGGGATTACTCAATCCCAGGAGATAAAAGATGCTGTACGATATAGCCAGGAAAATATTTGTGGAACTGCCCGATTTAAAGCAATGAGCGGGGCATTTGGCGCTCTTGGAGGTGATCTTTCCTCTCTAAATATTAATCCGGCTGGTTCGGCAGTTTTTTTAAATAACCAACTAACGGTGACTTTAAGTAATTATGAAACTAAAAATAATTCAAATTATTTTGGCTCCTATATTTCCGACAATAACTCGAGTCTAGATTTAAATCAAGCAGGAATGGTATTTGTCTTTAAAAACTATGATGAAACCGGAGAATGGAAAAAAATCTCGCTTGGGATTAACTACGAGAATGCAAATAATTTCAACAATTCAATTGCTTCCTTCGGCATTAACCCAACCAACTCTATTGGTCATTATTTTCTGAGTCACGCAAACGGCGTTCCCCTTTCTGAGTTGGAGAACTCCTATTATGAAGATTTAGATAGTGGTACTCAACAAGCCTTTTTAGCCTATAACGCCTACCTAATAGACCCCTTAACTACCAATGCAGACAACACCATATATTTATCAAATGTAGCAGAAGGCGGAAATTATTATCAGGAAAACAGCATATTCTCGAACGGATATAACGGAAAACTTTCTTTTAATGCAGCTGCGTCATATGAAAATAATTTTTATATCGGACTAAACTTAAATTCCCATTTTGTTGATTACACCCAATCCTCAGTATTTTATGAAGATAACAGCAACAATCTTGATGTAGATTACAAGGTCAATAAAATCCAGTTTAACAATGAATTATACACCTACGGCTCCGGATTTTCGTTCCAAATTGGAGCAATTGCAAAACCAACTGAATCGGTTCGATTGGGATTATCCTATCAATCACCTACATGGTATAAATTGTACGATGAATTATCACAAAAATTAATTGCTGTAAGTGCTAACCTTGACGGAACCTTACCCGCAGATGTGGTCGACCCGAGGATAACTAATGTTTATGCCCCTTATAAACTGCAAACACCCGGCAAATTAACCACCAGCTTTGCATATATTTTCGGTAAATCCGGATTAATCAGTATGGATTATTCCTATAAAGACTACAGCAGCACAAAATTCAAACCGGAGTACGATTCCCATTTTAGGGGATTAAACAACAGCATGAGCACTATGCTCACTAATACAAATGAATTAAGAATAGGTGGTGAATACAAAATTCAACGGTTAAGCTTGAGAGGAGGATTTCGCTACGAAGACAGTCCATACAAAAACAATTCAACGGTAGGACATTTAAACAGTTACTCTGGAGGACTGGGATATAATTTTGGATCTACAAAAGCAGATTTAGCATATAGCTACGGAAGGAGAAATTCAAAACAAGGATTTTTTGATCAGGGATTAACCGACGGACCTTCAATTGAAAGTATTACAAACACAGTTTCACTTACATTGTTATTCGAATTATAAACAAATAACATTCACATTTTAATCCGTTTCAAATTAAGGAACGGATTTTTTTTACCTAATGAAAACAACAGCTTGAACTAACGATTAATTCTATAGAATACAGTTCATATACCACGCTAAAAAAAGCATAATGCCTGTCCAAAACAATTTTGTTTGGATAAAAAAATGTAATTTTGCTCTCCAATTTACAAATCTATGAGAACCAAGTCTTTAAAAAAAAATAAAATAAACGTTATCACCCTTGGGTGCTCCAAAAATATATATGACAGCGAGGTATTAATGGGACAGCTTCGCGCAAGCGGAAAAGATGTGGAACATGAAGCGCCCGCTGACAAAGAAGGCAATATAATTGTTATCAATACATGTGGATTTATTGACAATGCAAAAGCTGAATCAGTAAATATGATTTTAGAATATGCCGATAAAAAAGAAAAAGGTTTAATTGACAAGATATTTGTTACCGGCTGTTTATCAGAAAGATATCGCCCAGATTTAGAGAAAGAAATACCAAATGTGGACCAGTTTTTTGGAACTACTGAACTTCCTCAATTATTAAAAGCTTTGGGTGCCGATTACAAACATGAGTTGCTGGGGGAGCGACTAACCACCACTCCAAAAAATTATGCCTATCTCAAAATTGCTGAAGGATGTGACAGGCCTTGCAGCTTTTGTGCAATTCCTATTATGAGAGGAAAACACGTTTCTCAATCAATTGAAAAGTTGGTAAAAGAAGCTGAAGGTTTAGCAAGAGACGGTGTAAAAGAATTGATATTAATTGCACAAGATTTAACTTATTACGGCTTAGATCTTTACAAAAAAAGAAATCTTGCTGAACTACTTGAAGCATTAGTCAAGGTAGAAGGCATTGAATGGATACGTTTACACTACGCCTTCCCTACCGGTTTCCCTATGGATGTATTAGATATAATGAAACGCGAACCTAAAATTTGCAATTATATCGACATCCCGCTACAACATATTTCGGATTCGATTTTAAAATCAATGAGACGTGGAACAACAGAGGAAAAAACCACGCAATTACTTAAAGATTTCCGAAAAGCGGTTCCGGGTATCGCAATTCGAACGACTTTAATTGTTGGATATCCGGGAGAAACCCAAGAAGATTTTGAAATTTTGAAAAATTTTGTTCAGGAGATGAAATTCGACCGTTTGGGATGTTTTGCTTATTCCCACGAAGAAAACACTCATGCATACGCTTTAAATGATGATGTTCCAGACGAAGTTAAACAAGATCGCGCTAATGAAATAATGGAATTGCAATCTCAAATTTCATGGGACCTGAACCAGGAAAAAGTCGGCAAAACTTACAAATGTATAATTGACAGAAAAGAAGGTGGTCATTTTATTGGCAGAACTGAATTTGACAGTCCAGACGTTGACAACGAAGTATTGATTGACGCTGCGAAACACTATGTGAAAACCGGCGAATTCGTTATGATTAAAATCACTGAGGCAACGGAATATGATCTTTATGGCGAACCTATCTAAAATCAACCTAAAAAAACACCCTTAATAATCTACCAAACCATGAAAAAATCCATTCATCATTTTTTAATTCTAACGATATCCATTTTTTCCATAAACCTCATTCACGCTCAATACGGTTATGGTTATGGTAATGGTTACGGTTATGGCATGAACAGAGGCATGAGCCAAATGGACCAAACTCCCGACAAGCCAAAAGAAATTCCGGCAGAAGAAACAGCCACTAAGGTACTTGAAAAATTAAAACCTGAACTTAATTTAGATGCTTTGCAGGAAGTTGCTATTAAAAATGTTTTGATTGAAAACATCAAATCTCAATCTGCAATTATAAAATCGGAAAGTATTTCTCAAGGAGATAAGTCGAAAGAAATTCAGGCTCTAAATGAAGTTACGGACAGAAGAATAAAAGAATACTTAAACGAGGAGCAAAAAGAAACCTACAAGTCACTCAAGGAAAAAGGCCAAACAAACAAAAAATCAAAGAAGAAAAAAAGCAAGCAAAAAAATGACTAAAGTCCTTAACATTTTAATTATTGCAATTATATCGATATCATGTTCCATAAATCCCTATAAAAAAAGTGAAAAGGAATACAATTTAAAACTCAAGACGTTTAAAGAAGAGATTTCCAGCAAAGAACCTGAGCCATTACCTATTGTAACCAAGACAACTTTGGCAATAGACAATATGTATACAAAACAATTATACACTTTCAAAGACAGCCTTTCAAAAATGGATCCAACTTCATTGGAAAAAGGGATTGAAACTAAATGGATAAGTACGGTAAATTTCAACCTGCGCAAACCTAATTTTATAGTAATTCACCATACTGCTCAGGATTCCATACAGCAAACCATCAAAACATTTACCCGAACCACAACACAAGTAAGTGCTCACTACGTTGTAGGCAGAGACGGCAGTGTTGTACAAATGTTAAATGATTACTTACGCGCCTGGCACGCCGGCATCGGAACATGGGGTAAAAATTCAGACATAAATTCTTCATCTATAGGAATTGAGTTGGATAACAACGGAAAGGAAGGATTTTCCGAACCTCAAATAAGCAGTTTAATGGCTTTATTGAGCAGATTAAAAACAAAATACGGGATTCCATCTCAAAATATAATTGGTCATTCCGACATAGCCCCTACAAGAAAAAAAGACCCGAGCTCCTTTTTCCCCTGGGAAACCTTAGCTGAAAACGGATTTGGAGTTTGGAAAGATGACATTTTACCTATTGCCCCTAAGGATTTTAACCCCGAACAGGCTCTGAGAATTATAGGCTACAACACAAAAAATCTTGCCGCGGCAATAACAGCTTTTAAATTACATTTCATTCAGGATAATGTAAACTCAGTTTTAGATGAAAATACCATAAATACTATTTATTCCATCTATCTAAAACAATAAATATTTTTTTTACAAAAAATACTTAGAGGACAGTTCTTTATATAACGTGAGAACTGTTTTTTTTTAACAACAACCAATAATAACCCTGTTTCAAATAATTAAAAATAATACAACCAGACCATTACTTAAATCTTAAATTATCCGGATAATCCTTAAAAAAACTGCCAAAATACCCCTAAAAGCATCTTGGCAGTCAAAAAAAAATTATGTCTTTTAAATCTGTGTTTTTTACACAGTTTTATAAATCTCTAGATTAGAATCCGTACACCACCCCTATAGCAGCCTGAGTAGCAGATTTTGCACCCATCATATCAGAATCAACAAACCATTCATCTTTGGCACTATCAAGTCTAAGTTCTGGAATAATTGTCAAAC
This sequence comes from uncultured Flavobacterium sp., assembly GCA_964614445.1. Taxonomy (GTDB): domain Bacteria; phylum Bacteroidota; class Bacteroidia; order Flavobacteriales; family Flavobacteriaceae; genus Flavobacterium. The sequence goes on from CAZTLN010000006.1 coordinate 8,301, forward strand.
CACCTGCTTTCAAGTTTGCCGACAATGTAAATGCAGTAACTGAAGAATCTCCAGAACCTTCTTTTAATTTAAAATATTCACCTCTTAAACCAAGAGCAAAACTGTCGGTTACCGAAACAGAAGGATAAAGAGCAACACCTGTATAGCCTACCTTACCATCATTCGAATAATCTGCTGCATTAAGACCTAACATAAACTCATCAGTAACTTGAAATGAAGCCGTTAAATCTAAAATAGTACCACTAACAGAACCATCCATAAAGTTTAAATAGGCACTTATACCGTCAGCAGGTGCTAAAGACAATTGCGCACCAATAGCATTAAGCCCAAATGCTGGATCTGCCATATATACATTCCATTGATCGTTAAATGCCCCAACCATAATTCCTACTTTGTCAGAAATTGTATAATTTGCTTTTACCCCTGCATTTTGGAATGGACCATTGGTAAAGAGATAAGAAGTAGAGTAATGGAAATTAGCTACAGGAGAGATTACCTCATACCCTATAAAAGTACCCATAAATCCTGCTGTAAAACTTAATTTATCACTTGCTTCATATGTTGCGTATAAATTCTGAATATGGAAGCTATTACCATCTACGCCATCACCATTTAAAATTGATTGATATTGACCTCTAGGACCAAATGATACTTCACCCACAAATGAAGTTTTTCCGGTAGTTTTTTTCAAAGCTACGTCCAGCATACCTAAAGACACAGAGTTCTGATCGGTAGCAAAACTGGTTGGTATGTTTGCTGTTTTAGCAAAGTCATACTTGTAATAAAGATCTGCAGATCCAGAAATCTCTAATGGAGATGATTCCTCTTGTGCAAATGTTGTGTTTCCCGCTAGCGCTAAAGCTAAAATAAAAAGTGCTTTTTTCATGTTGAATTAGGTTTTGATTATTTGACTATTTTTTATCGAAAAGACGATATTAACATATTATTCTTAGTTTTTAATACATTTTTAACTTCTTTCTTGAACAAATTTATAAACTATTCTCAAATCGAAATAAAAAAAACCTGACTTTTTGAATTTATTTGGACACTATTATCAAAAAACAAAAATCATTTGAAAATTTTACAAAATATTTAAATTTACAACCTAAAAAAAAAATATTCTTTATATCCATTTTTGAATTTACCCTACAAAAAACACCTTAGTTGCAAAAAACCACACCTAAATTCATGTTTATAAGCATTTTTTTTACTTAAAAAAAACCAACACCCCTATTTTTGAAAGGGGGTGACTAAATATTAAAACAAATTTATTTAAAGAAGACAACCCAACTTTCCGTTATTTAATTTCGACTGACATTAAATTTATTAGAATCAAACAAAATGAGTGTTTCACGTATTAAACAGATAAGGAGTTATAACTCAGGAGAAGTATCTAGGTTGTTACTTATAGAAACATCAAGCTATTGTTTTGTTCAAACAAACTAAAATCGGAAGTGGGCAAATAGAAACCAAAAAAAGGAGCATTCCAATTCTAATACTTCCTTAATAAGGCATAAAGTTGAATCAAAGAATTAACAAACCATACTTCCGAAGGGTTGAAATAGGTTTGGAATACCAAAACAATTCAAAGTTTTCAAATTTTGATTCATAATCTTCTTTTATATACTGAAAAGATTTGAGCACAGAATTACCAACTGAAATTTTAGAAAGAATTTCCTCCAACCATTGCCCCTCCTCTTTCCCTACCTGAATACTATAAGAAACCTTTTTATCATGAAAAGTTAATTGCATCATTTCCCATGACTTTCCCTTTTTGGTCTTTATATAATAGTCTGCCATAGGACTCCCGCCTAACCAAACAATTTTAGCTGACGGTTTTACCTCTGGCAATTCATCATTTTGAATAGCATTATAAATAAAATCAGGATCAATTGTGGTTCTTGGAATTTTAAAATCAAACCACTCCTGCAAATCAAAATCAAAGCAGATTCCATGCATATAATTAAAGAGTGACTTTTTCAATCCATAGCTAAATTTATCATGGTTAATACCTGTTACATCGGTAAAATTAATATCATTATTTGCAAAAAATCCAATTATTTCAGTTTCTTTCAAGACCCCAAATTTTTCCGGATTCATACCAATCGGACTATGAGCGGTCAAGGCAAACTGATGCCAAAAACCAGACTGAAGTGTACCTGCCTCAAATAATTGTCTGACCATTTCCAGACTATCAATAGTTTCCTGAATAGTTTGTGTTGGATATCCGTACATTAAATAGGCATGCACCATAATACCGGCTTCAGAAAAATTACTGGTTACTTTTGCAACCTGCTCTACCGTTACTCCTTTATCTATAAGTTTCAACAATCTATCCGAAGCAACTTCTAGCCCACCTGAAACTGCTATACAGCCTGATTCCTTTAATAAGCGACACAAATCAGCTGTAAAACTCTTTTCAAATCTAATATTTGTCCACCAGGTCACAGATAACTTTCTGCGTAAAATTTCCAAGGCCAAGGCACGCATCAAAGCTGGAGGAGCTGCCTCGTCCACAAAGTGAAATCCATTCTCGCCGGTTTGTGCTATCATCTCCTCCATTCGATCGCACAAAAGATTTGCTGCAATTGGTTCATATACCTTTATATAATCAAGAGAAATATCACAAAAAGTACATTTACCCCAATAGCAACCGTGAGCCATCGTAAGTTTGTTCCAGCGACCATCGCTCCACATCCTATGCATGGGATTAACAACTTCAATAACCGAAATATATTTGTCCAACAGCAAATCAGAATAATCAGGTGTACCAACCTGAGATTGTTTATAATCATGTTTGGAGCTATTGTTTTTGTATAGCACCTCCCCATTTTCAAGCATGAAAGTACGTTTAAATTCTGACGACCCTAAATCCGATGAGGCCAAATGCGAGCACAATAACTCAATTGGCAATTCCCCATCATCTAAGGTGATAAAATCCAAAAACTCAAACACTCTGGCATCTGACAAAGAACGTAACTCTGTATTGGGAAATCCGCCTCCCATTGCTATTTTAATCTCAGGAAAATGCTTTTTGACCCATTGAGCAGAACGAAAAGCGGAAAATAAATTCCCCGGAAAAGGAACTGAAATCAATAACAAATTTGGTTTGACTTCCTCAATCTTATTTTTCAGAATGGAAATTAGGATTCTATCAATATAAGAAAGATCATACTGCAGGGCCTCATAAAGTTCATCAAATGAATTTGCACTTCGTCCCAGTCGCTCAGCATACCTACTGAAACCAAAATTCGAATCAACACATTCAACAATAAAATCTGAGATGTCTTCCAGATATAAAGTGGCTAAATGCTTTGCCTTATCCTGGGTCCCCATCGCACCAAATGCCCAATCTAATTCATCTAACTGCTCAAAACGTGAAGCTTCCGGCAGGTATGAATCCTGACAAATTTGCAAGGATAAGGTGGAGTTTTTTCCTTGCAAAAAACTCATAACCGAATCTATCGTCTTAACGTACTCCTCCCTGAGTGCAAAAATTCTTTTTGAATTAGCTGATGCTTCTAAAACAGTTACCTGAGCATGTGAAAACAAATCTTCCAAACCATTTTTAGAAAATAATTGCAAAATCACCTCTATACCCAAGTCAGCCTGAACTGAATCTACATTGATTGTATTTAAAAAACCTTTTATATATGCGGTTGCCGGATAGGGCGTATTCAACTGAGTGAATGGTGGTGTAATTAAAAAAAGTCTCGGTTTCATGTGCATACAACTTTAATTATCTCTATTCTCTAAACTAATTTTTCTTTAAAAAGAGAACTGATAATACCTCTAATAGGGACTACAAAAATAGGGGATAAAAATCCCCTATAACAAAATTAAAAGAAACTTTATACTAAAACTTATGTTCCTTTTTGTTAATTAAAAGTAAAGAAACCAAAGAAATACATGCTGCAGTGGTTAAGTAAAACCCAACATAAGACAAACTGTAGGTACTTGCTAGCCAAATAGCAATCAGGGGTGCAAAGGCTGCTCCGACAATTCCTGCCAAATTAAAAGTCAGTGAAGCCCCAGAATACCTAACTGTTGTTGGAAACAATTCTGAAAGGAAAGTTCCTAACGGACCGTAAGTAAGCCCCATCAGCCCCATGCCTAAACATAAGAATAATGCTACTAAAATTGTGCTTCCTGAATTCATAAAATAGGAGAACCCGAATCCAAAAATTGCAATGAGAATTGTGGCAACTATTAACATCTTTCGCCTTCCTACCCTATCTGCTATCATCGCAGAAACAGGGATCAGAAAAGCAAAAAACAACACTGAAAAAAGTTGAAGTAACAAGAAATCCCTTTTACTATATCCCAATTCGGTAGTTGCCCAACTTAGAGTAAAAACGGTCATTAGATAGAAAACCAAAAAAGTTGTTATGGCAGCAAACGTTCCAAAAAGCAATTCATTTCTGTATGATTTAACCAAGGTAACAAATGGAATTTTCACCTGTTCCTGTTCTGATTTTGAATTTTCAAAAGCAGGAGTTTCCGTAATCTTCAATCTTATATAAAAGCCCACCAAAACTAAAAGCGAACTGGCAATAAAGGGAATTCTCCACCCATAATCCATAAAATCCTCATTTGTCATTACGTCAGTCAATAATAAGAATGTTCCTCCCGAGAGCAGCAGGCCGATTGGAGCTCCCAATTGAGGAAACATTCCATACCAAGCTCTTTTATTGGCTGGTGCATTTTCTATTGCCAACAATACTGCTCCTCCCCATTCGCCACCTAAACCAACTCCTTGACCAAATCGACACAATATTAGCAGCAAGGGTGCCGCAACTCCTATACTGGCATAACCTGGAAGAAAACCGATGCAGACAGTTGAAACCCCCATAGTCAGCAATGAAACCACAAGAGTTACTTTCCGTCCAACTTTATCACCAAAATGACCAAAAAAAGCTGATCCCAAAGGCCTTGAAAGAAACGCAATTGAAAAAGTAGCTAGAGATTCCAACATTGAGCTAGTGCTGTTTGCTGCCGGAAAAAATAATTGGGGAAAAACTAAAACTGCTGCATTGGCATAAATATAAAAATCAAAAAACTCAATAGTTGTTCCTATTAAACTACCAAAGAGAACATGTTTTAACGAATTAATTTTCTGGGATTTAGCAACTTGTTCCATATACTTGAATAAAAATATTTTTGAATAAAGCCTTCAAAAGTAAGAAATATATTTTGTTCCAATAATTTTCGATAATTTTACGCTAAATATAATCCCTTATGCCCAACGAAAGTATTAGCTATCAAAAATCCGGATATTTTTCTACCTTAATAAATGATTACTTAGATCAAAAATCATCCATAGAAGCTTTTTACAACAGGTTCCCATCTGTGGAAAATTTTAAAGAACAAATCGCAGAAAAGCAAACAAATTTCAGCGCTGCGAATCGGGCAGTTTTGGTTTCCGCACTGGAAAAACAGTATGTAAACCTGAACACCTCTTCCTTGACACAACAAAACATTGAGGCATTAAAAGTTAATAATACATTTACCGTTACAACGGGACATCAACTTAATCTATTTTCCGGTCCTTTGTATTTTTTATATAAAATCATCTCTACCATAAAATTAGCCTCAGAGCTCAAGGCAGCCTATCCGGCATATAACTTTGTTCCAATTTATTGGATGGCGACAGAGGATCACGATTTTGAAGAAATAAATTATTTTAACTTTAAAGGAAAGAAATTCAGATGGAATAGGGAAAGTTCAGGTCCAGTTGGCAGGTTATCTACTGAAGGACTGAGTGAATTCTACCAAATTTTCGAACAGGAATTGGGCTCGAGCACCAATGCACAATATCTAAAAAAACTGTTTAAAAACTCCTATTTACAACACAAAACCTTGACCGAGGCAACACTATATTTTGCAAATGAACTATTTGGTCAATATGGTTTAATAGTATTAAATGGAGACAACAAGGATTTAAAGCAACTATTTATTCCTCAAATAAAGGACGAGTTATTAAATCGAACTGCCCAAAAGGAAGTACTTAAAACCATCAACAAATTACAGAACTATAATATTCAGGTTAACCCAAGAAATATTAACTTATTTTATATTGAAAATGAAGTTCGAGAACGAATTGTATTCGAAAACGGTAAATACCATATAAAAAATACTTCATTAAATTTTTCTAAAGAGGAAATCCTAAGTTTACTATATACTGATCCCGAAAAATTCAGTCCCAACGTAATTTTACGCCCTCTATATCAGGAGGTAATTTTACCCAATCTTTGTTATATTGGCGGTGGCGGGGAAATTGCCTATTGGCTTGAACTGAAATCATATTTCGAAGCAGTTAATATTACTTTCCCAATCCTGCAAATTCGCAATTCTGTACTACTAGCAACAAACAAACAACAAAATAAAGCAACTAAATTGGGACTAAATTGGTATGACCTTTTTTTGAAACAAAGTGAATTAATAAATAAAAAAACTGCAACCTTATCTGAGTTTCATATAGATCTAAACTTACTCAAAGACCAACTAAAAAAGCAATTTTTAGAACTTTATGAAATCGCAAAAAAAACTGACCCCTCATTCCTAGGAGCATTAAAAGCGCAAGAACAAAGGCAAACAAAAGGACTGGAAAAACTGGAAAAACGACTCCTAAAAGCACAAAAGATAAAAAAGAAAGACGTTTTAAGTCGGATTTCCGAACTTCAAAATGAATTATTTCCCAACAATAGCTTACAGGAAAGACAACTCAATTTTTCAGAATTTTATCTGGAAAGAGGCAATACTTTAATTCCTCTATTGATGGAAAATCTTCAACCATTAAAACAAGAATTTAACATCATCATTCTATAATTAATTATTGATAGAATCTAATAATACAAGAAAAAAACTATTTTTGATAAAAAAAAGCAAAATGGCAACAAATAGAACATTTACGATGATTAAACCAGATGCCGTCGCTAACGGACACATCGGAAACATACTTGCAATGATAACTAATTCCGGTTTTAGAATTGTTGCTTTAAAAATGACACAACTTACAGTAGCTGACGCAAAGGCTTTTTATTCAGTCCATGCTGAAAGACCTTTTTATGATGGTTTAGTGGATTTCATGTCAAGCGGACCTATTGTTGCAGCCATTTTAGAAAAAGAAAATGCTGTGGAAAATTTCAGAAAATTGATTGGCTCAACCAATCCTGAAGCTGCCGAGGAGGGAACGCTTCGCAAACTTTTTGCAACATCAATGAGTCAAAATGCTGTTCACGGTTCTGATAGTGATGAAAATGCCGAAATTGAAAGCAATTTCCATTTTGCGGGTCGCGAACTGTTTTAACATAAACACTTTAAATTTAGCAATACAAAAAAATCCAGATCAAAATGATACTGGATTTTTTTTGTTGCCGAACTAATTGTAAATTCTTTAACGCAGCACCACCTCTTTTACAATCTCTCGCCCTAATTCCTCGTTTATCATTGCAATGATTTTATACTTTCCATGACTTAATTCTTCTCTTAAAACTGATGAGGTTAATTCCACATATAATATATTACCTTTCAGAGCAATATTTCTGGTGTAACTGTTTACCCCGTTCCCCATTAAATTTTTCCAGGCGTCAGCAACACTTATCTGATCTAATCCAGAATGCAATTTATTTACCTCGATAATTTCTTTCAAAACATCAGCAATGCTATTTTGATTATTTAGTCTTTTCGCCATCTCCTGTCAAATTTATTGGTCCGGTTTTCACATAATAATACTCCATTTTTTGTTTATTCCTAACCCTAAATCCCTCATCTGAAAGCTGCAGCAATTCCTCTGACCATCTAGAAAAAGAAGTCGAATAGTCCAAAAAAACCTTGTCATTTTTAAACCGCACAATTACATTTTCGTATGTATCATTAACTCTGAAAGAACCATCCAATTGAGGCATTACCTTTTTCCTGATGCCTTTATTATCATTCTTAATCTCAAAATAATCATAACTTTCATTGACCTTATAATCCTTATCCTCACCATCTTCAAAAGTTACCTTTTGAATTTCCCAATATCCATTCAATTTTTGAATATCATTTTTTCCAATCTTATGTTTACAAGACAACAAAAACAAACTTGAAATAAAAACTAGAAATAAATTTTTCATATTATATTTTTTTAATGAAGGTGCTAATCCGATTATATCAAATCACAGTCATTATCTCTATTGGAAAAACTACAACTTTGTAAAAGCTATTAAATATAAAGAATGTATTTCAAAACAAAGATCTCTCCTTATTTATTGAAAATCATTAGTATAGCGCTTAGTGATTCTTAACTTTCAAATATATAATTTGAAATGAACATCAAGCATGTAAAAAACTTAAAATATTCTTATTTACCTTTAGTCCTGTTTCTAAATCCTATTGCAAAAAAAACAAGTCCCAGAAATAGGAGGATGGAGTAAAAAGCCAATGAATAATCTCTAATAACATTTGCTATCACAAAACAAATTACACTTATGAGGTAAAGGTAAATAGGGGCTAAATTTTTAATAAACGGAAACATTTTAAGGTATTATTTAAAAAAACTATCCACAAATTCGTACTTATTGAAGACTTGCAAATCTTCTATTCCTTCTCCAACACCTATATATTTTACTGGAATTTTAAATTGGTCAGAAATTCCAATAACCACACCTCCCTTGGCCGTTCCATCAAGCTTGGTAACAGCAAGTGAGGTCACTTCAGTTGCAGCTGTAAACTGCTTTGCCTGCTCGAAAGCATTTTGGCCAGTTGAACCATCGAGCACAAGTAAAACGTCATGAGGCGCATCAGACACAACCTTTTGCATCACTCTTTTCACCTTTGATAATTCATTCATCAAATTTACCTTGTTATGCAATCTACCTGCAGTATCAATAATAACTATATCTGCATTTTGTGCTAAGGCAGACTGCAAGGTATCGAACGCTACGGAAGCAGGATCAGACCCCATACTTTGTCTTACAATTGGTACATCCACCCTGTCTGCCCAAACTTGCAATTGATCTATCGCCGCAGCCCTAAAAGTATCAGCAGCTCCCAACACTACTTTGTAACCTTGTTTTTTAAATTGGTATGCCAATTTACCGATTGTTGTTGTTTTACCAACACCATTGACACCTACCACCATTAAAACATAAGGCTTACTATTGTTTGGAATTTCAAATTCAGTAGCTTCACCTCTGTTTGTTTCAGATAATAAGCCAGCTATTTCTTCCTGTAAAATCTGATTTAATTCAGATGTTCCCAAATATTTATCCTCGGAAACACGTTTTTCTATACGATTTATTATTTTCAATGTTGTATCTACTCCAACATCCGATGTAACCAAAATTTCTTCTAAATTATCCAAAACATCATCATCGACCTTCGATTTCCCGGCAACGGCCTTACTTAATTTGGAAAAAAAAGTAGTCTTTGTTTTTTCAAGACCTTTATCTAACGTTTCTTTTTTCTCTGAAGAAAAAATTCTTTTAAAAAAACTCATCGTATTTAAATATTATTTATGAAGTCAACAGCTTATTAAACCATTAAAACATTGGCACGTAAATATATAAAATAAAAAAGCTACTTCCGACGAAAGTAGCTTTTCTATATATTGTATTATCAATTATTTCTTTTTCAAGAACTCATCAACTAATTCAGGAGCAATAATAGTTTCTACGAAAGTATATGCACCAGTTTTTGGAGATTTAACCATTTTTATGGCTTTTGACAATCTCTTAGAAGACGTTTGTAACGTTGCTACGGTTTTCTTTGCCATGACTTATATTATTTAATTTCTTTATGAACTGTTACTTTCTTCAAGATTGGATTAAATTTTTTAATCTCTAATCTGTCCGGAGTATTTTTTTTGTTCTTTGTTGTTATATATCTTGAAGTACCAGGAACACCTGAAGCTTTGTGCTCAGTACACTCTAAAATTACCTGAATTCTATTACCTTTCTTTGCCATCTTGCTTTATATTTATTTTGGAAAAAGATTATTTAATAAAACCTTGAGCCTGTGCTTTTTTCAAAACAGCGCTAATTCCATTTTTGTTTATTGTTTTTATCGTAGATGCTGCTACTCTAAGAGTAATCCATCTATCTTCTTCTGGAAGATAAAAACGCTTTTTAACTAAGTTTACAGAAAATTTTCTCTTAGTTTTATTCATAGCGTGAGAAACGTTATTTCCTACCATCGCTCTTTTACCTGTAAGGTCACAAACTCTTGACATTATTCTTTATCTTTTATCGTTATTCAAAATCAGGGTGCAAAGTAAAGAAAAATAAACTGACGAAACAAAAAAATCACCGCACATTTTTTAAAATTTCTTTCCTGAGCATTTCCAAACTTTTTACAACAGCTCTATCTATCACTTTTTCACGGGGTTGACCAAAATTAAACCCCTCCACAATTACTTGATCCGGTCCAGCAATAGCAATAAATACGCTTCCTATTTCGGCATTTTCGTCTCCTTTTGAAGGCCCTGCATTTCCTGTTGTCGCAATTGCATAATCGGTCCCCAACAAATTCTTTACTTTTAATGCCATTGCTTGAGCAACCTCAGCGCTTACCACGGAATACTTATTTATTAAATTTTCTTCAAGACCTAACACTTTAATTTTAGTTTCAGTCGCATAAGACACGACCCCTCCTTTAAAATAAGCCGAAGCACCAGGAACCGATGTTATTGTTGCCGCGATCTTCCCACCTGTACAACTTTCTGCCGTGCCAATAGTTTTACCATTATCTTTAAGAATTTGGCCTACCAAAACCTCAATAGTCTCCTCATCATCAAACCCTACGATTATATCATCAATAATGGTGTTCAAAATAGTTATATGATCTAACAAAGCATTTTCCAGCATTTCTTTACTTGTTCCTCTGGCAGAAAGTCGAAGCCTAACTCTACCTAGACTTGGTAAATAGGCCAGCTTAATAAAATCAGGCAAACTGTTTTCCCAATCTTCAATCCGCTCTGCGACCATACTCTCACCCTGGCCATAGGTTAATATTGTTTTGTGGATGATATAAGGCCGATTGTATTCACTAACAATCCTTGGAATCACTTCATTTTCGATCAAAAATTTCATTTCAAAGGGTACACCTGGTAGAGAAATAAAAACGGTCCTTTCTTTCTTCATCCACATACCTGGAGCAGTTCCAACCTGATTATGCAGCACTGTGCACCTTGACGGAACAAGTGCCTGGTCTTTATTAATTTGGGTAATAGCACGTTTATGACTTCTTTCAATCAAATTAGTAACATGTTGCAAAACAGATTCATCAACAACCAATTCATCTTCAAAATAATCGCAAAATGTTTTCTTTGTCACATCATCCTTGGTCGGACCGAGCCCTCCTGTAATTATTACAAAATCAACCTTGTTCTGAAATTTGGAAAAGGTATCTAGGATATGCTGCTTATCATCGGTTATTGAAACCATTTCAGAGACCTCAATCCCTATCTTATCCAAAGACTTGGCAATATGCGCCGAATTAGTATCAACAATTTGCCCTATTAAAATCTCATCACCTATTGTGACAATTACTGCTTTCATCTATTAAAATATTTTATCTAGAGTTTATCCTATAAAGAAAATCAACATCCAATAAATTGAATGTTGATTCTGTTTTTACATTTTTTTTCCAAAAGATTTTATTTACAAATCAAAATCTTTCTTTATTTCCTTTATAGCATTTTTAACCTGCTCTTTTATACTTTCGAAGGTGTGTTCAATATCTTTTCTTTTACCTAAGGCTTTAGTCCATGCCTCAACTTCAAGAATTTCCTGAAAGGCAACATTCATCCCTAAAAGATCCAAGGTCGGTTTTATTTTATGTGCATAAGCATAAGCATGCTTGTGATCCTTCTTTTTTATACCTTCCTTGATTTGCGCCAAATCATCTGGAACCTCATTAACAAATAAAGTCAAAATATCATTTACAAATTCCGGATCATTATCCGAAAGGGCGTAAACCTTTGCTAAGTTGTAATTTAAAGCCATTATTTCACCTGTATTCTAAATAGTTTTTTACCCTCTAAAAACCCTTCTAAAACATCATTGGGCTGTACTGCCGCGACACCTTTCGGTGTCCCGGTAAAAATAATATCACCTATTTTTAACGTAAAATACCGAGACACATATGCAATTAATTCATCAATTTTCCACAACATATTTGCAGAATTACCCATTTGCACAGTTTTTCCGTTATTAGTTAACTCAAATGTAAGGTTTTCTGATGAACTAAACTGCTCTTTTGGTAAAAAATCTCCAATTACTGCAGAACCATCAAAACCCTTTGCTTTATCCCAAGGCAAACCCTTTGCCTTTAAGTTGGCCTGTAAATCTCGTGCTGTAAAATCTATCCCAACGCTGATTTCATCATAGTATTTATGAGCAAATTTCGTATCAATATACTTACCAACCTTATTAATTTTGACAATTATCTCGATCTCATGATGAATTTCTTCAGAAAATTCAGGAATTACAAAGGGATGCTGCTTCAATAAAACAGCAGAGTCCGGCTTCATAAAAATCACAGGCTCCTCCGGTCGTTCATTTTGTAATTCTTCAACATGGGCGGCATAATTCCTACCAACACAAATTATTTTCATATTTCTACTTGATTAACAAAAAACAATTATCTAATGGTTTGTATGACCTAGCGTTTATACTTTTGTATTTAACTTCCTCAACTTTATTGCCGTCAATACCTTTTTTGTATATAAAGGAAAATCAGCATTTTGAATCCAATTAAAATAACCCGGTTCTTTCTCTAATACAATTTCAACTTTTGCACCCTTATGTTTTCCGAAAGTAAAAACCTCATCACCATCTTTATCAAAAGCTATCATACCCGCAAAATCGGCTATTTTTTTTCTTGTTGTAAATTCAGATAAGGCTTTCACATCATTTTCCAAATCAGAATATCTGGTCAATTGAGCTTTCAATATTTCATAGGTTGCCATAGTATCAGCTTCTGCTGAATGCGCGTTTTCCAAACTTTCTCCACAATAAAATTTAAATGCAGCACTTAAAGTCCGCTCCTCTTTTTTGTGAAATATTGTCTGCACATCAACAGACACCCTATTCTTCATATCAAAATCAACACCTGCCCTCAACAATTCCTCTGCTAAAAGCGGTATATCAAAACGATCCGAATTAAAACCAGCCAAATCACTATCCTTAATTAGACTATGAATCTGTGATGCTAATTCTTTAAAAGTTGGTTCATTAGCTACTTTTTCATCAGTAATACCATGAACAGCAGTGGTCTGTGGTGGAATTGGAACAGTTGGATTCACCAACCAAGTTTTACTTTCCTTATTTCCGTTTGGGTAAACTTTAAATATTGATATTTCAACGATCCTATCTTTTCCTATATCCATCCCAGTTGTTTCCAGATCAAAAAAACAAATTGGTCTATTAAGTTTCAGCTCCATTATTTATTTTAAATTCTACACAAATATAAAACTTTAGCCTGAATCTATATTAAGTTTAAAAAACAAACCCGATAGTTTTTAATCCTATCGGGTCTATTAATATATTTTAAATCAACAAATCAAATATCTCTATTGATATCAAATGATTCCAGATATTCAGCTACCCTTTTTACAAAATTACCTCCTAATGCTCCATCAATAACCCTATGATCATAACTGTGCGATAAAAACATTTTTTGACGAATGCCAATAAAATCACCTTCGGGGGTTTCAATAACCGAAGGAGTTTTTCGTATCGCTCCTATGGCTAGAATCCCAACTTGAGGCTGATTAATAATAGGAGTTCCAAAAACACTCCCAAAAGAACCGACATTAGTCACTGTATATGTCCCCCCCTGTGTATCATCAGGAGTTAACTTTCCATTTTTAGCCCGGTTCCCCAGATCATTTACAGCCTTAGCCATACCAACCAAATTCAATTGATCAGCATTCTTAATTACAGGTACAATTAAATTTCCATTAGGTAAAGCTGCGGCCATACCTAAATTAATATTTTTCTTCTTTATTATATAATCTCCATCAACTGATATATTCATTCCAGGAAAATCTTTTAGAGATTTAGCGACAGCTTCCATAAAGATAGGCGTAAAAGTTAGCTTTTCACCTTCCCTTTTTTCAAAAGAGTTTTTATGTTTATCCCTCCACTTCACAATATTAGTTACATCAACTTCAATAAAAGACTGTACATGAGCAGATGTTTGTAATGAATTAGTCATATAACCAGAAATCAGCTTACGCATTCTGTCCATCTCAATAATTTCATCTCCACCACTTACAGAAACCGGTATTGATTTTGGTGATGTAACAGGCTCTTGTTTCTTAACTACAGTTGGTGAAACGATAATATTTTCGGCTGGTTTAATTCTATTTTTAACATATTCCAAAATATCATTTTTGGTAACTCTTCCGTCACTTCCAGTGCCTTGAATTTGTTCTAATTCCTCCAGCGAAACACTTTCGGTAGCAGCAATATTTTTAACTAAGGGTGAAAAAAACTTTTCAGAATCCGAACCATTTACTTGTTTTGATATTGTGGGAGCCACAACACTTTCCATGGCAGCATCCACAATTTTTTCAACTTTTTCTATTATTTCAGAACCAACCTCATTCTCAACAATCGAAACACCATTATCACCATCCGTTTCAATAATTGCAATTGTCTGTCCAACCTCAACTAAATCATTTACTGCAAAAAGCTGTTCTACTAAAACACCCGAAACCTCACTAGGCACCTCACTATCCACCTTATCTGTGGCAATTTCAAGCACAGCTTCATCGGCATCAATTTTATCACCAACCTGCTTCAACCAGTTTGTAATGGTTGCTTCCGCTATACTTTCTCCCATTCTGGGAAGTTTTAATTCAAATCTTGCCATATTAAATGCCTAAAAGCAGTTTTTCTAACTTTTATATTTCGGTAACAAATAACTATTCAATAGCAAATTAAAATTTAATTTGAATACTTATCAATTCCCCTACCATCACACTTTTAAAAAAGAATTATAATGTTTAATTAAAAATAATTGTGATTTATTCAAAACATCAAAATTAAACTTTTAATTATTCTATTATTCAGCAAAGATAAAATACCTTTTCAACGAATTAAAATTATTTTTTTAATAGCGTATCATTTAATCATCAATTTATAGTCCCTCCGAAGGTAGAACTTTTTATTTTTTGACAAATTAAATTAATACATATTTTGGACCATAACTCATAAAACCTCCACTAATTTATTACCGTAAAAACTAGTTTAAAACTATATAAACTAAAGAAAATCAAACTTAAAAACATTATTTTGCTCCTGTTGCTCTCTATGAAATACATATAAATAACTTTATATGAACTTATAAAAATCCTCATTACAATTAATAAAAAACTTCTGCAAAAGCACAGTATCAAAAAAAAGTAATATTCTGATTCATATCTACAAAAAACAATGCGAAAATAGATTTTAATTAGTTTACTTTTGCAAAAAAAGCACTGCAGTGAATTACTTATCAGTAGAAAATATATCCAAATCATTTGGAGAACGGACACTTTTTGAAAACATATCATTTGGAATAAATAAAGACCAAAAAATAGCATTCATAGCAAAAAATGGTTCGGGTAAAACTACCATCATGAACATATTAAATGGTGTGGATGAACCGGACACGGGGAAGGTAGTTTTACGAAAGGGTATTCGAATGGCCTTTTTATCACAGGACAATAATTTACAGGAAGAATTGACTATCGAAGAAAGTATTTTCGCTTCTGATAATGAAACCCTTAAAATCATTGAACAGTACGAAAAGGCATTAGAAAATCCTGAAGATCAAGAAACCTACCAAAAGGCTTTTGATGCAATGGACCGTCACAACGCTTGGGATTTCGAAACCCAGTACAAACAGATTCTGTTCAAATTAAAATTAGAAGATTTCAAACTAAAGGTAAAAAATCTTTCAGGGGGACAAAAGAAGCGTTTGTCACTCGCTATAATATTAATTAACCGACCAGATTTACTCATTTTAGATGAACCTACCAATCATTTGGATTTGGAAATGATTGAGTGGTTGGAGGCTTATTTTTCAAAGGAGAATATTACACTCTTCATGGTTACCCACGATAGATTTTTTCTGGAACGGGTTTGCAACGAGATATTGGAATTAGATAATGGAAAACTCTACCAATACAAAGGGAATTATTCCTATTATTTACAAAAAAAAGAAGAACGAATTACCTCTGAAAATGCAAGTATTGATAAGGCTCAAAATCTGTATATCAAAGAACTTGCATGGATGCGCCGTCAACCTAAGGCTCGTACAACAAAATCCAAATCACGTCAGGATGACTTTTACATCATAAAAGAAAAGGCACAAAGCCGCAGAAAGGAGAATCAAATTGAATTAGAAATCAACATGGAGCGGATGGGTAGCAAAATAATTGAACTCCACAAAATCTCCAAAAAATTCAACAATCATATTATTCTGGATAATTTCAGCTATGATTTTCAACGCGGGGAGCGCATTGGTATAATTGGTAAGAACGGTACAGGTAAATCCACTTTTCTAAATTTATTAACCGGAGTCCTTCCGCTAGATTCAGGTAAAGTTATTAGGGGAGAAACAATAAAAATCGGTTATTACACGCAGAGTGGAATCAACCCTAAACCAGGACAACGTGTAATAGAAATCATTAAGGAATTCGGTGAATTTATACCCTTAAAAAAAGGCAAAATCATTTCTGCCTCACAATTATTGGAACGCTTTCTTTTTGATGCCAAAAAGCAATATGACTATGTTGAAAAATTAAGTGGTGGTGAACTCAAACGCCTGTACCTGTGTACCGTTTTGATTCAAAATCCTAATTTTCTCATTCTCGACGAACCGACAAATGATTTGGATATAGTAACTTTAAATGTCCTTGAAAATTTCCTTTTGGATTACCCAGGCTGCTTACTTGTGGTTTCGCATGATCGTTATTTTATGGATAAAATTGTTGATCACCTTTTTGTTTTCAGAGGTCAAGGTTTTATTGAAAACTTCCCGGGGAATTATTCTGATTTCAGAGCTTATGAAGACAGCGCAGATATACAATTAGTCAAAGAGGAAAACAAAACCGATAAAAAAGACTGGAAACAAAACAGCCTGAGCGGTAACCTTAGTTTCAATGAGCAGAAAGAATTTCAAAAATTGGAAAAAGAAATTCAAAATTTGGAAAATGATAAAACCTTAATTGAAAACATGTTTTCTGAAGGAAAAGTTGACAGTGACAACATAGATAAAAAAGCAAAAGAACTTGAAGAAATTATCCGTAAAATTGAATTAAA
The DNA here is from genome assembly GCA_964614445.1 of uncultured Flavobacterium sp. Lineage (GTDB taxonomy): Bacteria > Bacteroidota > Bacteroidia > Flavobacteriales > Flavobacteriaceae > Flavobacterium. Next base: position 25,598 of record CAZTLN010000006.1, read on the forward strand.
AGAGGAACGTTGGTTTGAACTATCTGCCAAAATGGAAGGCTAAGGAATTGAAAAAAACACGACTATTCACATTATAGTCCAGTCAAAACGAAAATAGATAAAATTTTACTGACAAAAAAATATTTATTCAGTATTTTTAGTTACTTTGCATTAGAACCCAAAATTGCAAAGATGACCGCTATTACCAGAATATTTGATTTCCCTTATTACCAACAAAACACATACACTTCAATCCCTGACGCCCTTTCGACAAAGCAAAATGGTATATGGATAAAAACATCGACAGAGGAATACATATCTAAAGCTAATACCATCTCAAGAGCCTTTCTTAGATTGGGATTGAAAAAAGATGATAAGGTTGCAATTATTTCCTCAAACAATAGATCAGAATGGCATATCATGGATATAGGTATCCTACAAACCGGTGCTCAGACCGTACCTATTTACCCAACGATTGCCCCAGAAGATTACGAATACATTCTCAATCACTGTGAGGCAAGTTTTTGCATAGTTTCAGATGAAGAATTATTTAAAAAAATAAATTCTATCAGGAAGAAAGTACCATATTTAAAAGAAATATACTCTTTTGATCAAATTAACGAATGCATAAATTGGAACGAATTACTGGAATTGGGTAAAAACCAAGACAACCAAACAGATTTAGAATCTCAAAAAAACAAGATAAAAACTGACGATCTGGCAACAATTATTTATACCTCTGGGACGACAGGAAAACCTAAAGGTGTGATGTTATCCCATAAAAATATTGTTTCAAACGTTTTGGGAAGTTCAACAAGAATACCATTTGAAGCAGGAAAAAGTAAAGCATTAAGTTTCCTTCCCATTTGTCACATTTTTGAAAGAATGGTAGTGTACCTCTACCAATATTATGGCGTTTCAATATACTTTGGTGAATCCCTCGATAAAGTTGGTGAAAACATTAGGGAAGTAAAGCCAACAGTAATAACTGCCGTACCTCGATTAATCGAAAAAGTTTACGACAAAATATACACTAAAGGAAATGAATTAACCGGTTTAAAAAAGAAAATGTTCCAATGGGCAATTAAATTAGGTACAATATACGAGCCATACGGAGCAAATGGTTTATGGTACGAATTCCAATTAAAAATAGCAAGACGCTTAATTTTTAGTAAATGGAAGGAAGCTTTGGGAGGAAATCTGGAACTGATTGTCTCAGGAAGTGCAGCTCTTCAAACTAGATTATCGCGAATTTTTGCTGCTGCAGATATCCCCGTTATGGAAGGTTATGGTTTAACTGAAACTTCTCCTGTAATAGCAGTAAACGATATTAAAGATCATGGTTTCAAAATTGGTACTGTGGGAAAAGTAATTGAAAATGTAGAGGTCAAAATTGCTGAAGACGGAGAAATTCTATGTAAAGGCCCCAATGTCATGATAGGTTATTATAAGGATGAAAAACTTACCAGCGAAGTAATAACCGATGGTTATTTCCACACTGGAGATATTGGACATTTGGATGAAGAGGGATTTTTAAAAATCACGGATCGTAAAAAAGAAATGTTCAAAACATCCGGTGGAAAATATATAGCCCCTCAATTAATCGAAAACACAATGAAGCAGTCAAATTTTATAGAGCAAATAATGGTCATCGGAGAGGGACAGAAAATGCCTGCAGCATTCATCCAACCAAACTTTGAATATGTAAAAAATTGGGCAAAACTGCAGGACATCCAAATTGGCAGTAGTATGAATGAAATTGTTGCCAATGAAAAAGTTATAGCAAGGATACAGGAAGAGATCGATAAGATAAATGAGAAATTTGGACACTGGGAACGAATAAAACGTTTCGAACTGACACCTGAAATCTGGTCAGTTGAAGGAGGCCACCTAACCCCCACCCTGAAATTAAAAAGAAAAAATGTTATGGAAAAAAACATTAAACTATTCCACAAAATCTATGACGAAAACGGAAATAAGAATTAAACAATTTTTAAACAGAAACTCCTCGTAATTGAGGAGTTTTTTTTTTACAAATAAGTACCTAAAAAAAAACCAATATACTATGCATGCATAGTTTTTTTTGTTATATTTGAAATAGTACCTTTTGAAAAACAGAATGTAATCAAAACGTATTAAAGCTATATTAAGGTTATAATCCAAAAAAAATCATGAAAGACCTCTTTATTGACTACATCTTAAGAGCAACCTGGCAAGGAATTTCCCGAATGTACAGTGAAGAAGCAGCAAAACACGGAGCAACAATGGCTACCGGATTTGTTTTGCTTTCAATAGATAAAGAAAAAGGAACACCATCGACTTCCTTGGGACCAAAAATAGGAATAGAATCCACAAGCCTTACCCGCACTCTAAAATCTATGGAGGAAAAAGGATTGATAGAGAAGAAAAAAAATCCAATTGACGGAAGAGGAGTACTTATACATTTGACAGAGTTGGGCAAGAAACAAAGGGAACAATCGAAAAACACAGTGCTTAAATTCAATGAGGCAATCAGGCAAAAAATACCCGAAAAAAAACTACAGCATTTTATTGAGGTGACGGAAATAATCAACTCAATTACTCAAGATAAAAATATATTTAACTAATCAGATGAATAATAATATGAAACGCACAATTAATAAAGTTGCCGTAATTGGTTCCGGCATAATGGGGTCGGGAATAGCATGTCATTTTGCAAATATTGGAGTGGAAGTTCTATTATTAGATATAGTCCCAAATGAATTGACGGCAGCTGAAGTAAAAAAGGGCTTAACTATCGACAGTAAGGCAGTAAGAAATCGGATTGTAAACGAGCACTTGTCCAATTCTTTAAAATCAAAGCCTTCCCCTATTTTTAACCAAAAGTTTTCCGAAAGAATTACCACCGGAAACACCATTGATAATATGGTTGAAATTAAGAATGTCGATTGGGTTATTGAAGTAGTAGTTGAACGCCTTGAAATAAAAAAAATAGTTTTCGAACAAATCGACAAATTTAGAAAACCAGGAACCTTGGTCACTTCAAATACTTCAGGAATTCCCATTCATTTTATGAGTGAAGGACGTTCAGATGATTTTCAAAAACACTTTTGCGGAACGCACTTTTTCAATCCTGCACGGTATCTTAAATTATTTGAAATAATACCGGGTCCCAAAACTTCCACATCAGTTATCGATTTTCTGACAATGTACGGAGAAAAATTCCTTGGTAAAACATCCGTGGTAGCCAAAGACACTCCTGCATTTATCGGTAACCGTGTCGGGGTATTTGGTATACAGAGCCTTTTTCACCTTGTAAAAGAAATGGGATTAACTGTTGAAGAGGTCGATAAATTGACAGGGCCTGTCATTGGACGACCAAAGTCAGCAACATTCAGGACTATAGATGTAGTGGGATTGGATACCCTAGTCCATGTTGCCAATGGTCTTTTTAAAAACTGCCCGGAAGATGAAGCTCATCAACTTTTTAAACTTCCTGATTTTATCTCAAAAATGGTTGATAACAATTCGTTGGGAAGCAAAACAGGGCAGGGTTTTTACAAAAAAGTAGAAAAAGATATATATACACTTGATCTGAAAACCTTAGAATACCGCCCTCAAAAAAAAGCTTCATTTCCTACTTTGGAACTTACAAAAACAATTGAAAAACCAATTGATCGGTTCAAAATCCTTGTAAAAGGACAGGACAAAGCTGGAGAGTTTTACCGGAAAAATTTAGCAGGCTTATTTTCCTACGTTTCCCACAGAATTCCAGAAATAGCAGACGAACTCTATAAGATTGACGATGCCATGAAAGCAGGTTTTGGTTGGGAAAACGGCCCTTTTGAAATATGGGATGCTATTGGCGTTGCAAAAGGAATTGAAATCATGAAAGCTGAAGGCTTAGAACCTGCACCTTGGGTACATATAATGCTTGATTCAGGAATCACCAATTTTTATAAAGTTATTGATGGAGCTACTTACTATTATGATATCATTACAAAATCGGAAATTAAGATACCGGGACAAGATTCTTTTATCATACTTAATAATATAAGGGAAAATAAAAAAATCTGGAGCAATAGTGGAGCTATTATCGAAGATCTTGGAGATGGAATACTAAATGTAGAATTTATTTCAAAAATGAACACCATTGGTGGAGATGTTTTACAGGCCATCAACAAAGCTATAGATTTATCTGAAAAAGAATATCAGGGTCTTGTAATAGGTAATCAGGGTCCGAATTTTTCTGTTGGTGCTAATATTGGTATGATTTTCATGATGGCCGTTGAACAGGAATTTGACGAATTGAATATGGCTATAAAGATGTTTCAGGACACCATGATGCGCGTTCGCTACTCTTCAATTCCGGTCGTTGTAGCACCACATGGGATGACATTTGGCGGCGGATGTGAAATGAGTTTACATGCTGATAAGGTGGTTGCTGCAGCTGAAACCTACATGGGTCTTGTCGAATTTGGCGTTGGAGTTATTCCTGGTGGAGGGGGCTCCAAAGAAATGACCTTAAGAGCTTCAGATATATATCGAAAAAACGACATCGAATTAAACGCCTTGCAGGACCATTTCCTCACAATTGCCATGGCTAAAGTTTCCACTTCAGCATATGAGGCCTTTGATACCGGGCTAATGCAAAAAGGAAAAGATGTCATTGTAGTAAATAGAGATCGACAAATAGCGGAGGCAAAAAAACACGCCCTGCTAATGGCCGAAGCAGGCTATACAAAGCCAATCCGACGAAACGACATTAAAGTACTTGGCAAACAGGCTTTGGGAATGTTTTACGTAGGAACTGACCAAATGCTAGCCGGAAACTACATTTCAGATCATGATAAAAAAATTGCAAACAAACTGGCCTATGTAATGGCTGGAGGTGATTTATCTGAATCAACACTAGTTTCTGAACAATATTTATTGGATCTGGAAAGAGAAGCCTTCTTATCTCTTTGCACAGAGCGAAAAACATTGGAACGAATTCAATATATGTTAACCACCGGAAAACCTTTAAGAAATTAATTTATACCTGAGCAACAATAAAAATAACCTCTTAAAAAAACACCGCTATTTTCTCAAATTCATTCTTCAATTAAATTATAATAAAAATGAAAACAGCCTATATAGTAAAAGCATACAGAACAGCCGTAGGAAAAGCTCCAAGAGGCTTATTCCGCTTTAAAAGACCAGATGAACTGGCAGCGGAAACCATACAATATATGATTAATGAATTACCTGATTTAGACAAAAAAAGAATTGATGATGTAATGGTAGGAAATGCAATGCCCGAAGCAGAACAAGGGCTGAATTTTGGCCGCTTTATTTCACTAATGGCTCTGGGGATAAAAGATGTTCCGGGTGTTACTGTAAATCGATATTGTGCTTCAGGTTTGGAAACCATAGGAATGGCAACAGCACGCATCCAATCTGGAATGGCAGATTGCATTATTGCGGGAGGAGCTGAAAGTATGAGTTACATTCCAATGGGAGGTTATAAACCTACACCAGATTACAAACTTGCTAAGGACGGACATGAAGACTATTACTGGGGAATGGGACTGACCGCTGAAGCAGTTGCTAAAAAATACAAAGTAACCAGAGAAGATCAGGACGAATTTGCTTTTCAGTCCCACATGAAGGCTTTAAGAGCCCAATCCGCAGGAAAATTTAACAATCAGATTGTTCCCATCACAGTTGAAGAAACTTTTATAAATTCAAATGGTAAAAAGGAAACAAAAACATATCTCGTAGATAAAGATGAAGGCCCAAGAGCTGATACATCTGCTGAGTTATTAGCCAAATTAAAACCGGTATTTGCTGCTGACGGAACCGTTACTGCAGGAACCTCTTCGCAAATGAGCGATGGCGCAGCTTTTGTCATGGTTATGAACGAAGAAATGGTAAAGGAATTAAATCTGAAACCCATAGCCCGATTAGTAAACTATGCCTCTGCCGGGGTTGAACCAAGATTTATGGGAATCGGTCCTGTGGAAGCTATTCCAAAAGCCTTGAAATTTGCAGGCTTACAATTAAACGACATAGAATTAATTGAACTAAATGAGGCCTTTGCTTCACAATCAATTGCAGTAATCAGAGAACTTGGTCTAAACCCAGACATTGTAAACGTTAACGGAGGTGCAATCGCACTTGGTCATCCTCTTGGTTGCACCGGGGCAAAATTGTCTGTTCAGCTATTTGATGAAATGAAATTGCGTGGTAACAAATATGGTATGGTTACCATGTGCGTTGGTACCGGCCAGGGAGCAGCTGGAATTTTTGAGATTTTATGATTAACCTACATTCGACAAAAGACCTATTAAAAGAATATAATTTCACCATTAAATACATATATAATGAAAGATATCACTCGCGGGGGACAATTCCTCGTCAAAGAAACCAAATGTGAAGACATTTTTATCCCTGAGGATTTTACAGAGGAACAAAAAATGATGAGAGATATGGTCAAAGAATTCATTGATAAAGAAATCTGGCCAAATAAAAAACGTTTTGAAAATAAGGATTTTGCATTTACAATTGAATGCATGAATAAAGCCGCCGAACTGGGACTATTAAGCATATCAGTTCCCGAAGCCTATGGTGGCATGGGCATGGGTTTTACCGAAACAATACTTGTTTGCGACTATATTTCTGGGGCTACGGGATCATTTGCCAGTGCTTTTGGAGCGCATACGGGAATTGGAACCTTACCTATCACCCTATACGGTACTGAGGAACAGAAACAAAAATATGTCCCAAAATTGGCTTCAGGCGAATGGTTTGGGGCCTATTGCTTAACAGAACCTGGTGCTGGTTCAGATGCCAACTCAGGAAAAACTAAAGCCGTTTTATCTGAAGATGGTACACATTACAAAATTACAGGGCAAAAAATGTGGATTACAAATGCCGGCTTTTGTTCCCTATTCATAGTTTTTGCTCGAATTGAAGATGATAAAAATATCACAGGTTTTATAGTTGAAAATAAGCCGGAAAACGGAATTTCTACAAATGAAGAAGAACACAAATTAGGAATTCGTGCGTCATCGACTAGACAAGTCTTCTTCAATGAAACAAAGGTACCTGTGGAAAACATGCTGTCTGAGAGAGGTAATGGTTTTAAAATTGCGATGAATGCACTTAATGTGGGACGCATTAAACTTGCCGCCGCTTGTCTAGATGCTCAACGAAGAATTATTTCAGGAGCAGTAAAATATTCAAATGAAAGAATTCAATTTAATGTTCCTATTTCAAATTTTGGTGCCATAAGATGCAAGCTTGCAGAAATGGCAACCACTTGCTATGCAGGAGAAAGTGCCGTTTACAGAGCGGCTAAAAGTATTGAGGAAAGAATAGCAATACGCGAAAATGAGGGCGCATCTCATCAGGAAGCAGAATTAAAAGGAGTAGAAGAATTCGCCATAGAATGCGCTATTTTAAAAGTAGCTCTTTCCGAAGACATACAAAATTGTTCGGATGAAGGAATTCAAATTTTAGGAGGGATGGGATTTAGCGAAGATACTCCCATGGAAAGCGCATGGAGGGATGCCAGAATTACCAGAATATACGAAGGCACAAATGAAATAAACCGCATGCTTTCAGTAGGAATGCTAATAAAAAAAGGTCTAAAAGGACAAATCGATTTACTTGGACCTGCCTCAAAGGTTAAAGAAGACCTGATGAGTATTCCATCTTTTGACACGCCTGATTATTCAGAGCTATTTGCCGAGGAAAAAGAAATGATTGGCAAATTGAAAAAAGCATTTTTAATGGTAGCCGGTGCAGTTGTTCAAAAGTACGGTCCCAACTTAGACAATGAGCAACAACTTTTAATAGATTGTGCAGACATGCTAATAGAAATATATATGGCCGAATCAACAATTCTAAGAACTGAAAAATTAGTAAAAAAAGAAGGAGAAAACCAAACCAAAGAGCAAATAGCCATGGCCAAATTGTATTTATATAAAGCTGTTGATATTACATTTCAAAAAGGCAAAGAAAGTATAATTTCATTTGCAGAGGGAGATGAACAAAGAATGATGCTAATGGGCTTAAAACGATATACAAAATATACCAACATGCCAAATATTGTAGAGCTTAGAAGAACCATTAGTGCAAAAATAATAAAGGAAAACAGCTATTGCTTTTAAAAGCAATTCGCATAAGTAGTGTGAAAAGACATTATTCCAATGGATAATGTCTTTTTAATATATGGTATTTATAATTTGTAATAAAATGTACCTACATTAGATAAAAAATAAAAAATATGAAAATATTGGGTATTGGTTCCAGAATTAAACATAATGAATTTGGAAAAGGGGTAATAACAAATGTATCCGGAAAAGAATATTGGGTAACATTTATTGAAAATGGTTTAGAGACTATTGATTTAAATGAAAATTTCGAAATAATAGAGGCTGCTGAAAATGAGGTTGATACTGTAAGTTTCTTCGATGTAGAGAAAAGTTTAAAAGAAATTTTAAAAAGGTGGTCTGATGTATCTGAAATTGTTCCCATTGGTGATAAATGGAAAGGAGGCAAACTGATATTGCAGCCAGGCCAAACCAATTTGACATCAAAAGAAATCCCCATTGATACTTTTTTTCACAAGATAGTTATGATTAGGGACCGTCTTCGAGTTATGGAACAAAAGATAAATTCGAGCAACTTAAAAGAAATTGAAAAAATTGAATTACAACAATTTATTACCCGTATTTATGGAAGTTTAACCTCATTCAATATCCTTTTTAAATCTCCTTCCAATCATTTTATAGGTGAAAAATCAAAATAATTATTACTTTTAGAATTTAAAATCATTAAATACCTCAAGGAAAAAAAAATAATCTACTCCCTTTTAATTAAAAATCATGAAAAAACTGGCGATTTCTGTACTTACCACTTTTGCAGTATTAATAGGATGCAAAACTCAAAATAAATCTGCTGATGAAAAAAAATTAAATATCGCATTTGAAGCAAAAAACAATAGCGGTGTTGTAGGATCAGCTGTTTTTATTGAAAAAAACGGAAAAGTAACTTTTGAGGCTTCTTTATCTGGTTTAAAACCAGGTATACATGCTATTCATATTCACGAAAAATCAGATTGTTCATCCCCTGATGGATCTTCAGCAGGGGGACATTGGAATCCTACATTTAAAAAACACGGCAAATGGGGAGTTGGAGAGTATCATAAAGGAGATATAGGTAATTTCATAACAGATGAAAAAGGAAATGGCCACATAAGTTTAACAACCGACGAATGGTGCATAGGATGTGGTGATCAAACCAAAGATATTTTAGGTAAGGGATTAATTGTCCATCAGGAAGCTGATAACTTTACATCCCAACCGGCTGGAAATGCTGGTGCCAGAGTTGCCTGTTCTGCCATTATAAAATAACGCTGCCTAAATAACAAATAGTTTCTACTAACTCGAATAGCGCCGGATTTTCAATTTTTGAAAGAACAACTATCGCAAAAAGTATATAGTTTTGCAGTTTTAAAAGTAAATTATGATTAACCCATCGGCACCAGGTTGGATTGATAAATTCTTCACAACACAAAAATTCACAGAAGAAAATGTGTTTTTAAGTGCAGATTTGTTTTATACAAAAGTTAGGGAAACAGGTTTTATTTATGGACATATAGTTTCTTTTGAAACTCCTCACTATGTAGATACAAGCGGATGGGTACAAAATGAAATCCCCAAAGTTGCCCTATTAAATTCATTATTTTCTGTTTATGGATTAAACACAGAAGAAGCAAATCCTGAAAAATTCGTAAGCAAACTTTTAGCATTTTACAACGAGATGCACCCTCAAGGCTTTAATCTGTTCAAAAAAGTTTTACCTGAAGGTTCTCCAACTTTAAATCTGGAAAAAATTATTGATAGTAGGGTTCAGACTAATATAGACATCATTAGCAAAAACTTTTCTCATATTGTCACAAACGCCCTACTTTTTATTGATGTTTTGGCTTTTAATCGTTATTTAACGCATGGTAGCATTCCCGACAAATATTTAAAAAAAATAGAAGAAGCAGTTTTGAGTATTGTTTCCCTGGCTTTAAAAATAAAGTCCAACAAATCTAAATACGATAATTTGCTGATAAAGCTTTTTGAAGCATCTGTAAGATACAGTAAATTCTCAAAAGTAAGTGTTCAAAATTTAGAAGACCTCAAGCTAGATTATTTCAATATCAGTTTAGAAAAGTATTATTTAATTGATATGGCTGGTATGGCCCTGTGGAGCGATGGTGAAATTGAAAATGAAGAAAAATACTTTTTACATAAATTAGCTGAAATTATCAAAGTGACAGAAACCTTTGTTAACCAAAGTATTGACAGCATAGATGATTTTATAATTAAATATCAGAAGGAAATCCCTTATTTCAATTATTCCAATCCGGTCAAACATTTTTATGACCAAACAACCCAAAGTGTAATCACTCTTATTACACGTAATAAAAACAGATTAGTAAAAGAAATTGTAGAAAGTAAGGAATTAATGGTTTTATTAGCCTATTCCACCACAAGAGATCTAAGCGAAAAAGAGAAGAAAAAGGTAAAAAAGCAATTATTGGATATTTGCAAAACAATACCTTCTTTAACTATTTTTTTACTTCCCGGAGGAAGTTTGCTATTGCCAATTTTGATAAAATTTATACCAAAATTATTACCTTCAGCTTTCAATGAAAATCTAGAAAGTGATTAAAAAATATTTTATAAAAAAAATCGCCATTTGGCGATTTTCTTTTTTATAAATTTAATTGGTACACATCGTCCAATTCAGTATTGGAACTGATATTAACTTTCAAATCTGTCACATAACCGGAATTCAAACCATATACCCATCCATGCAAAGTTAAATCCTGACCATTTTTCCATGCTGCCTGAACAATTGAAGTTTTTGCCAGATCAAATACCTGCTCTTTTACATTAACTTCAACAAAAGCGTTAAATCGATCATCCTCGTTTGGAATTGAATTCAGATATTTATCATGTAAGCGATAAATAGCTTTAATATGCCTAATCCAGTTATCAATAATACCTATAGAGTCATTCCCCATAGCGGCCTTTACACCTCCACAACCATAATGCCCGCAAACAATTACATGCTTTACTTTCAATACATTTACAGCATAATCTAACACGCTCAACATATTCATATCAGAATGTATTACCATATTAGCAATATTTCTATGAACAAAAACTTCTCCGGCCTTTGCTCCTATAATCTCATTTGCGGGCACACGACTATCAGAGCATCCAATCCATAACAAAGGTGGATTTTGTCCTTTGGCCAAATCGGCAAAATAATTTGGATCTAATGCCAAATTATTTTCAACCCACTCCTTATTATTGTCTAATATTTTTTTATAAAAATCGTCCATATTTAATTATCTAAACTTCTATTATAATTTTATTTTTTTACAATGTAAAGTAAATATATTTTAAATAATATATCTATAACTTTCACTACATTAATTTCAGGGAATTAAAATACTTCTTTGCTTATTTCCCTTTTTACCATTTCTCTTTTTGCCACATCATAATAATGCTCAATAGTAACATGGTTTGGAATTTCTTCAGAGTTCTCCAATTGATAGGCCTTTTTAAATCCTTTCAATTTCACTTTGATATTTTCATCTACTGCCCTAATACATTTAAATTCCTTAATTAAATCCAAAATATCATGTGAAATATAAACCGTGTCTGAAGCATTAATCACAACTTTTGAATTTTCGGGAATTGCATTCAGCGTACTTTTAATAGCAGCCTTGTTTAAAAATGAAACTTCCTGTGCCAAATCAATGTGTATTATGTCTCCATCTTCGTATTCCTCCTTTTTAAATGTATATGCCCTTTTCAAATTTCCCTTCAGAACAAAAATAATACTGATTATGATTCCAAGGGTAACTCCCTTCAACAAATCAGTGGCAACGACGGCAACCATAGTAGAGATGAAAGGTACAAACTGGTATTTTCCCTTTTGCCAAAAATGTCTGATAGTATCCGGCTTTGCCAATTTATATCCTATTAAAATCAGAATTGTAGCTAAGGTAGCCAGTGGAATTTTGTTCAAAATAGCAGGGATTATCAAAACACTTAATAATAGTAATCCTCCATGGATTATTGTAGACATTTTTGATTTAGCACCTGCGCTGTTATTAGCAGTCGATCGAACAACAACTGAAGTCATTGGTAATCCACCTAAAAGCGAACTTAAAATATTCCCCACTCCTTGAGCTTTCAGCTCAACGTTGGTATTAGTATACCTCTTTTGTACATCCAACCTGTCTGCTGCTTCGATACACAATAATGTCTCGATAGATGCAACAATAGCAATTGTTATTCCTACCGTCCAAACTTCAGGGTTCAGAATATTAGAAAAATCAGGTGTTATAATGATATTTTTAAAATCATCGATAGATTTTGGTATAGGTAGTGAAACCAAATGATTGTTGGATATAGCCAAAGAACTTCCTGATGCAATAAAAATTTCATTTATAATAATTCCTGAAATTACAGCAATCAATGCTCCAGGTATTAATTTAAATTTCTTGAAAAAAGAAACCTTATCCCAAGCAATTAGAATAACCAACGAAACTATAGTGATTACTATTGCCCCCAACTGAAAATAACTAAAAATCCTAATTAAAGACGAAAACGTATTGTCCCCGTCTATTTGAAAAAAGGAAAGATCGCCTTCAAAATCACTATCATAACCAAAAGCATGGGGCAATTGTTTTAAAATTATTATTACCCCAATTCCAGCCAACATTCCTTCAATCACATTAGTAGGAAAGTAATTAGAAATACTTCCAGCTTTAATAAACCCCAGAGCCAGCTGAACAATCCCAGCAATAAAAACAGCAACCAAAAAAATATCAAAGGCACCTAATTCTGTTATTGCTGTAAGAACTATCGCTGTTAATCCCGCAGCGGGCCCAGAAACACTTATATGTGATTGGCTCAAGTAGCCAACGACGATACCACCCACAATGCCTGAAATTATACCCGAAAACAAAGGCGCTCCTGACGCCATAGCAATACCTAAACAAAGTGGCAAGGCCACCAGAAAAACCACTAAACCAGATGCGAAATCAGATTTAAGGTTTGCAAAAAGATTAATTTTTTTTGTCATAAACGTAAATAATAAATATACAACGGCAGCATTAATAAAATGCCACCTAACTATTTTAAAAAATTTGAATATTTATTATACCAGATCTGGTGGTGGACTAAATATTGACCTAGTCACGTTATCGTGCTTGGATAAATTTTCAGAAAGGATGAGTTTAGACTTTGCGGTCCTTATCTCGAATTGAAACAAAAATTGATCATATACATAATATGTAATTTCTTTAATTTCTTTTTGCCCCTGTTCTTCTTCTGAAATATCAAAAAACAAAGTGCTATTTTTCGTCTTTTCTATCAAAGTTATAATTGTAGGAGTTGATAAAAACGCTAGAAAAATAAAAACTAATATGTATGAAATCCGTTTCATATGCCCAAAAATAAATCATAAATAATGGAAAATAAGAATATGTGGAATCTTTTTTAAAAAATTTTAACAATCAAAAAAAGTGTCAGGACATAATTACTTGCGATTAAAAGCAAAAAAAACACTCCATTTAAAATAAATGCACGAAAAGAACAAATAACAATATGGACCATATTTCGATTCTCCTATAATTTTTTACAAAATCAGTTCTTCAAGTACCCAAAGCTAATAATCGAATATTATCGCTTTACATTACAAAATTCTATAATTAATTCCATAAGTTAAATTGATTGTTTTTATATTTGCATCAAATTATTCTATTTATGACTATTACCCAACTAAAATATGTTTTGGCAGTTGCCGAACACAAAAACTTCACAGTTGCTGCAGAAAAATGCTTTGTAACACAGCCTACTTTAAGCATGCAGATTCAAAAAATTGAAGAAGAATTAAATATTCAAATTTTCGATAGAACAAAAAAACCTATCCAGCTCACTGATATAGGACAAAAGATTGTAAATCAGGCTAAAAACATAGTTAATGAAGCTGACAGAATTCAGGATATTGTAGAGCAACAAAAAGGTTATATTGGCGGGGAATTCAGACTGGGAATTATTCCAACGATTATGCCGACTCTGCTCCCAATGTTTCTAAACAATTTTATCAAGAAATATCCAAAGGTAAAACTGATTATTGAGGAACTAAACACGGAAGAAATCATTGCCAAACTCAACAACGGTCGTTTAGATGCAGCAATAGCAGCGACGCCTTTGATGGAGGAAAAAATAAAAGAAATTGTATTGTATTTTGAACCTTTTGTTGCCTATATCCCAGAATCACATCAAATATATCAGAAAAAGGAAATTGAAATTTCTGATTTAAACATTGACGAAATACTTTTACTTCAAGACGGTCACTGCTTCAGAGATGGCATTTTGAACCTTTGTAAAAATAGCAGTCGAAATGAAATCAACAGTCATTTTCAAATTGAAAGTGGAAGTTTCGAAACTTTAATTAAACTTGCAGATGAAGGCTTGGGAACCACTCTGCTTCCCTATTTACACACCTTGGATCTTAAAGATTCTGATAAATTAAAACTACGCCATTTTGTTGAACCCAAACCTGCTCGAGAAGTAAGCCTAATTTTTCCTAAAAGTGAATTGAAAATTCAGATTATTGAGGCACTAAGAAGTACCATAGCAGGAGTGATTAAGGGAGCAATTGTTTTTCAAAATGTACAAATTATAAGTCCTTTACAAAAAAAATAAAGAAACCTTTTTAGGTTTCTTTATCTTTTCTAATTCTTTTTATTCAATAACAAATAGACACTTTCTCAATTCCGGTTTTTCGCTTGTAAAAAACAAAAGCCATCTTTTCAAATTTTCAATTTCATAAGGTAATAAATTCCTCACAGCCTTCTTTAGTTCTTTAATGAATAAATCACTATTAAAACTAACTCTCTCGAGCACCACTTTTGTATAATCATAAATCATTCGTGCCATAACATTATGTATTAAAATTATAAAAAAATTAAAGTGTTCTAAAATTAGTCAAATATTCTACTTCATAGACAAAAACACACAAATAATCGACAAAATACACGTTTTATAACAAAACAAGAATATTTTCTGACATAAATACTCCAAAAACAACAATGATTTTAATTTAAATAAGGAAATTATAAAAACAAAAAAAAAGAACCTAAGCAGGCTCTTTTCGATTAGTATCAAAAATTAATAAAGATTCACTTAATTCGGGTTTATCCGCTACATAATCCACCAACCATTCTCGCAGGTTATCCATCTCATAGGGCAATAATGCTTTAATCGCCTTTTCTAACTCTCTACAAAAAAGAAGCGGATCAAAGCTAACTCTTTCCAATATCGATTTTGTATAATCAAACATAATTTGGGACATAATAAATTAAGATTTGAGATTTAACTTGTACTTTAAAATATCGGGTAGAATTTTTAAAGAACCGATGAGGTAAAGTAAAAGAATTAACTTAAGAAACACAAATAAACAGCATTAATATTTTGAAAAATATAGATAAAATCTTATTTTTTCGTTGCTCTGAACATCTCTCTTTTACCGGGAGGCCCCTCCAATTTTTCTACACTAAATCCAACTTCTACCATACTTCGTTTTACCGCTCCTCTGGCAGCATAAGTCACCAAAACCCCCTTCTTTTTCAAAGCAAGGTACATTTTTTCAAAAATAGCCGTACTCCACAATTCGGGCTGAACTCTAAATCCAAATGCATCAAAATAAATCAAATCATATTTTTCAATGTCACTTATTTCCTGAAAAAATTGTTTCCTTTTAGTTAATAAATAATCCTTACTCATTCCTGTTGGTAGCCCCCATTCCGATTGGTGCATTGTCTCGAAAATATTCTGAAAATCCTTTGCCCCTAATTCTTGAACATAATTCATTGAATCTAATTCTTCAATTGATACCGGATAGGCTTCAATTCCAACATAGTCGATTTTGAGATTCATTTTTGGAGCTTCCAAAAAAGTAATAAAAGCATTTAAGCCCGTACCAAAACCTATTTCCAAAATAGAAACTTCGCAATCATTAAATAAAGCAAGTCCATTTTTAATAAAAACGTGTTTTGCCTCTTGTATCGCTCCATGTTTGGAATGATAATATTCGTTCCAATCATTCAGATAAATAGTGGTTGAACCATCCTGAGTATGTATAATCTCTCTTTTCAATGTATTTTTTTACTGTATTTATTTAAAACCCACTCAAATCAAATCAAAACTAATTAAAACCCAATAGATAATAATTGCAAATAAACCTGATTTATTGAATATTTCTTATAAAAAAACAGTATTTTTTCTATTAAACTAAATTATAAAGAAATGACACCCAACAAAGACAAATAATAAACTTTTAGCAAGGTTTTTATTCATTTTTATTTAATTTTGCATGAATTAAAGCTTAATACGCTGAAAAGTGATATTTCATAAGCTGGTTATTTACTACACAAAAAACAATATTACATTATTATGAGTACATCTCAAACAAGCAAAATTGAAATAATAAAAGCAACATCGTCTAAAATAAACGATGTTGATTTTAATAATTTAAGCTTTGGCTCTGTATTCACTGACCATTTATTTGAATGCGATTTTAAAGATGGTGAGTGGCAAAACCCAACAATAAAGCCCTATGCCCCATTTTTAATGGATCCTTCAGCCAGAGTTTTCCATTATGGTCAAGCAATTTTTGAAGGAATGAAAGCATACAAGGATGATAATGATGATATTTGGCTTTTCAGACCAGACGAAAATTTTAAACGTTTCAATAATTCAGCAATCAGAATGGGAATGCCAGAAGTTCCTGAGAACATTTTCATGGATGGTTTGAATCAACTGTTGAAAATTGACGAAGCTTGGATTAAAAAAGGAAAAGAAGACTCTCTTTATATTAGACCTTTTATGATTGCCACAAGTAAAGGGGTTGTAGCAAATCCTTCTGAAGACTACAAGTTTATGATAATTTTATCTCCTGCAAAATCGTATTACAGCGGAGAAGTAAAAGTACTTATTGCCGAACATTACAGTAGGGCTGCAAATGGAGGAATTGGGGCTGCCAAAGCAGCAGGGAATTATGCTGCACAGTTTTACCCTACTAGTCTAGCAAACAAACAAGGCTTCCAGCAAGTTATCTGGACTGACGATGCCACACATACCAAATTGGAAGAAGCAGGGACAATGAATGTGTTTTTTAGAATCAACGACACTTTATTTACCGCACCTGTAAGCGAAAGGATTCTTGATGGTGTTACCAGAAAATCACTCATAGACCTAGCAAAAGCTGATGGTATTGACGTACAAGTGCGTCCTGTATTAGTTACAGAAATAGTAGAGGCTGCAAAAAAAGGAACATTGAAAGAAATTTTTGGTGCCGGTACCGCCGCTGTTGTAAACCCAATAAGTGGATTCTCGTACAAAGATGAATATTATGAAATACCTAAAATTGATAATTCATATGCTGGTCAGCTCAAACAAGAATTAACCAGTATTCAACACAAACTTATTGACGACCAATTTGGCTGGACAGTAAAAGTATAACAATCTGTTAATAAAAAAAGAGACGCGATTTGCGTCTCTTTTTTTTATGTTTTCATCTATTACATACAGTCTTTAAGTATTTTTGAAAAATCCGGTTTAAAATAATTTGGTCCTTTCATTACCTTACCATCTTCCCGGTAGATAGGATTACCATCATCCCCTAATTTACTCATATTACTTTTCTGAATTTCATCAAAGATAGCCTCTATCTTATCCTGAAGCCCATGTTCTATTATCGTGCCACAAAGAATATACATCATATCTCCTAAAGCATCAGCAATCTCGACTAAATCATTATTTTTTACAGCTTCAAGATATTCTTCATTTTCTTCTTTCATTAAATGGTAGCGAAGTGTTTTTTTTGAATCTCCCAAATCAGCAATTGGAATCTCACTGTGACCAATTCCAAATGCAGTATGAAATTCCTTAACTGAATTTATTTGTTTTTGCATAATTGACTTTAATTTATTGAAGCGCAAAATAGCAACTATTATTAAACATTTAATTATTTTTGCCATAAATTTTCAACGTATGTTTTCAAAAGGACAATTTATTTTTGCACTTTGTTTTTTTATTGCATTTGTACTTGCAATGTTTTTTTCATATCGAAAGGATATCAAAACTCACAAAATATTTTATAAAGGAAACTTTAAAATCCTCATAGGATTCTTCCTTTTTATAGTTTTTCTTTTCATCATAAAAATATTTTTAAAGCGCTGAGAGTAAATTTTTATCTAAAATTCAAAATACACAATCTGTCGCATAGAAAAATATGAAAATCCCTTTTTTTAGGACAAAAATTAAAAACAGAGAACCGACTGTCGAACCAATCTTGAAACCGATATTTAAAACCACAATATTCTCAAATATTTTTATTTTATTAATATAGAATATTATTTCACAATCTGCTAATCATATTTTTCATTTTTTAACCTGCGAGCTTAAAACATTAATAAAATTTCTACCTTTACCTCATAAAACCACTAATTATTATGAGGATTTTAAAATACATATTCCTTTTAATTTTGCTTAGCATCGTTGCTTTAACCATTTTTATAGCGACCCAAAAAAGTGAATTCGTTATCACTAGAAGTAAAATTATAAACTCACCAAAAACTTCCGTCTTTAACTTCGTAAATGATTACAGAAATTGGACTGATTTTAGTTATTGGACTATGGATGATACCGAGATGAAATTTTCATACTCAACTAGCACCATTGGCAAAAACGCTTTTTTTTCTTGGTCTGGAGAAGAGGATGAAGGCAGAATTCAAACGAATTTTATAAAAGACACCGACAGTATTTCTCAAATATTGGAATACAACGGAAATCCTTCTACACTTCATTGGAGTTTCAAAGACACCATAGGTGGAACAAAAGTTACTTCTACAGCTAAAGGCAGAATTAATTTTTTCTTCAAAGTTTCTTCTGCTTGGAAAGGTGGCGTTTATAAAGTTTTAGGTAGCCTTTATGAAAAAAATTTAGCAAATTTAGATCGGGCCCTTGATTATGAAATAAACACCTATAATATCAAAATTATTGGACAGGTTAAACAAAACGCATTTTACTACACTGGACAATCCTTCACAAGTGAATTAAGTAAATTGAACAAGAATTTTAAAATTGTAAGTTCAAAAATTTTAAAATTTTGTAAACAAAACAATATCCAAATAAGCGGCAAACCTTTTATTATATACCACACTTTCGACATCAATAATGGTATAGCAAAAGTAACTATTGGATATCCTATCAAAGAAGAAATTTTAATAAGCCCAGGAAGCGATATCGAAGCCGGTAAAATTGACAACTTCAGCGCTGTAAAAACAATTTTAACCGGCGATTACAATCACACTCAAGAAGCTTACAATAACACTTTAAAATTCCTAGATATAAACACCCTTTATTCTAGCCCAATATTTGATCATATCGAAGTCTATTCTATTAGCAAAACAGAAATAAAAAACCCTTCTAAATGGAAAACTGATATTTATATTCCCATAATTTCACAGGAAACACCTCTTCCAAAACCAAATCTACCTGTGAATAAGAATGAAAATCAACTAATAAATGATTCCATAACCGTAAACATTAATTAGAATAAAAAAAATCATTAGGTTTAACAAATTTGGGCTCTAATTCCTGACAAAATAAAAAGTCAAAAGCACAGAAGCAAATTTTATTTTTTGGTTGATTAAACCTAATCACGAAATTCCATTCTAAATAACAGAAAACACAGACTTTGCAAGAAGAAAAGGAATTCATAGAGCAATTATTAAACCCTAAAATGCAAAATGAAGCATTTCAGAAGCTTTTGTATACCTATCAAAAACCTTTGTACAACCATATCCGAAATATTGTTTTGAACCACGATGACACCAATGATGTTGTTCAGAACACATTCATAAAAGTTTTTCAAAATCTGAAAAATTTTAAAGGGGAAAGCAAACTTTTCTCATGGATGTATCGTATTGCCACCAATGAAGCCCTAACCTTCTTAAACCAAAAATCAAAAAAAAGCGGAATATCTTCCGAAACTCTTCAAAATAGAGCTATTGACAATTTGAAAGCAGATGTATATTTTGATGGTGATGATATTCAAATTGCCTTACATCGGGCAATAGCAAGTCTGCCGGAAAAACAGCAGCTAGTATTTAAAATGAAATATTTTGAAGAATTAAAATATGAGGAAATATCAGAAATTCTAGGAACATCGGTAGGAGCTCTAAAAGCATCCTATCATCATGCAGTGAAAAAAATAGAAACCCTTGTATTCATAGATTAAACCTTTTGCCCTAAATTAAATCTAATAGTTAACATGAATGAATTTAATTTACATAAACAGCCAAAAATCAGTTCCGGATTTATAACCCCGGATGATCGTTATTTTGAAAATCTGTCAAAATCTATTTTAGAGCAATTGCCTAAAAACAACCCTCAGGTTATACCATTTTATAAAAACAAGACCAGAATCCTTATGATGGTTGCAGCAGTCTTTATAATTGCTTTAACGATTCCGTCCCTGTTAACTTCCTCATATACTTCAACAGACATTGACAGAACAACTTTGGAAAACTATTTAAGTTACCAATCCAATATAAATCAATTTGATTTAATAAATGTTCTTGATTTTGAGGATATCGAAAACATCGAAACTAATATAGCACTAGAAGACCAAACTATTGAGGAAATCTTAGTTAATAACAACAATTTAGAACACTTCATTCTAGAATAATAAAACATAATATTATGAAAATCAGCAAATATTTAATCCTGCTTTTTTTGTTACTGTCGGCAACTATTATCGCCCAAGACAAAAATATGAAAGATAAAAAAGAACAGATCAGAACCTTAAAAGTGGCTTTTTTAACCACCGAACTTAATCTGACACCTCAAGAAGCAGAAAAATTCTGGCCAATTTACAACACCTTCGACGACAAACAGTTTGATCTGAGACATCGAAAAATGAAAGCCTTCAAGAGCAAGCTAAACAATGATGCCTTAAGCAAAATGTCCGATAAAGACGCAAGCACCCTACTTTCTCAAATAGAGAGTACGGATGCAGAATTATTTAATCTTCGTAAAAAATTTAACAGCAACTTGAAAGAAATTCTCCCTGCTGTGAAGATTTTAAAACTTAAAAAATCTGAAGAAGATTTCAACAGAAAACTTTTGCAGCAATACAGAGATCGTGGACCTAAAAAATAATCACACCTCTCTAAATCGATAAAATTAAAGCCGTTTCCATCAGTGAGTACGGTTTTTTTTTGTCACATAACGTACGTCATCCTCGATAAAACAGCATCTCCAAACCCTGACAAAAGTACGATTTACACAAGAGCTGTAAATGGTTATTTTTAAAACAATAACGCGAGTAGCATTGAATAGGTATCTCAATTAATTAAACAATTACTATTGTGAATCTGTCCTTTAGCGGGAAGAAGAATATTGATACAATATAAAAAGGAAGTCCGCACACCCCCCCTTCTTATTTTATTGTTTTTACCTAATGCTTGCACATCATTCATATAAAAAACTGTAAATTTGCTCTGCTTTTTTTTAATAATATAAAATGAATATTTCGCATAGAGATTTACACACCAAATTAACCTTAGGGGGACTACTTGTTACACTTGGTATAATTTATGGCGACATTGGTACTTCTCCTTTGTATGTAATGAAAGCCATTCTTGGAGAACACACGATTAAAGTTGACGAGGTGTTAGGAGGTATTTCAGCGGTGTTCTGGACTTTAACACTACAGACAACAATTAAATACGTCCTTATAACTTTAAATGCGGACAATCATGGTGAAGGAGGTATTTTTGCCCTTTATGCTTTGGTTAAAAAAACAAAAATTAAATGGTTAATTGTTCCGGCAATAATTGGAGGAAGTGCCTTACTGGCCGATGGAATTATCACTCCCCCAATTTCTGTTTCGTCTGCGGTTGAAGGAATTAGAACTTATTATCCGGAGATAAATACTATACCAATAGTAATAGGAATATTGTTTACCCTCTTTGTAATTCAGCAATTCGGAACGAAACTGGTTGGTAGGTTTTTTGCTCCAATAATGTTGATTTGGTTTAGTATGCTTGGAATACTTGGAATTATTCAGATTTCAAAATATCCTGAAGTATTCAAGGCCATAAATCCATACTATGCCTACCACTTACTTTCAATTCACCCTGATGGATTTTTCGTATTAGGTTTTGTATTTTTATGTACAACAGGAGCTGAAGCATTATATTCTGATATGGGACACTGTGGAAGAAAGAATATTCGCATCAGTTGGCTGTTTGTCAAGTCAACTTTAGTATTAAATTATTTTGGACAGGCTTCCTATTTAATACATCACGAAGGAGAAACACTGCATAGCTTAGGCGGAGCAAATGGGAATCCTTTTTATTTAATTATGCAAGATTGGTTTCAACCCATAGGAATTGTGATCGCAACTCTCGCAGCTGTCATTGCTTCTCAGGCCTTGATAAGTGGTTCATTTACCTTAATAAATGAGGCTGTAAGGTTAAACTTTTGGCCAAAAGTTAAAATAAAATACCCTACCGATTTAAAAGGACAACTTTATATTCCATCAATAAATTGGCTATTATTTATAGGATGTGTCGGAATCGTTTGGCACTTTGAGGAATCCGGAAACATGGAACACGCTTACGGGTTGGCCATCATCCTTTGCATGATAATGACAACCATTTTACTTAATTTTTATTTAATAATGAAGAGGGTAAAATTATACTTTATGGTTCCTCTCATCACTATTTACCTGCTTATTGAATTTAGTTTTTTGGCTGCCAACATTACAAAATTTTCAGAGGGCGGTTACTTTACTCTCATCATTGCAATTATATTAATTTCGATAATGTCCATTTGGTATTCTGCAAAAAAAATCAATAAAAACTACACTAACATAGTCAAGATAGACGACTATAAAAAAGTATTAAGTGAATTGAGTGTTGACTTGTCAATACCTAAATATGCAACACACCTTGTATACATGACAAATGCCGGAAGGGCAGATGAAATTGAGGAAAAGGTTATGTATTCTATTCTGCAGAAAAGACCAAAAAGAGCTGATATCTATTGGTTTGTGCACGTTAACATTTTAACTGAACCCTATAAAACCGAATACAGGGTTACGGAAATACTGAAGGACGACATATACAGAATTGATTTCAACCTCGGCTTCAGGGAACCTACAAAAATCAACCTAATGTTTAAAGAAGTAATTAAAGACATGGTAAAAGAAGGTGAAGTTGACATCACCAGCAGATACGAATCTTTAAATAAAAACAATATCTTAGGAGACTTCAAATTCGTGTTATCCGAAAAATTTCTTTCAAATGACAGTGATTTAAAGTGGCATGAAAAAATAATTATGAACTCTTATTTCCTAATTAAAAAGCTTAGTTTATCTGAAGAAGGAGCTTTTGGTTTAGATAGTAGTTCGGTAAAAATTGAAAAATTCCCAATGGTACTCCATCCACCTGAAAACATTGAATTAACAAGAGTATTTTAAAAATATTTTTTTCTAAACCAAAAACACTGCATTTCGATTCAGTGTTTTTTTATATAATAAAATTACAATAAACTTTTAGTCAATTAATAGTACCTTTGCAACACAATTTAATAAAATGAGATTACATAGAAATTTAGTTTATACCACCATTGATTCTCTTAATGCTATATTTAACGAAGGTGAATATGCTGATAAAGTGGTTGCACGTGCATTAAAAAAAGACAAACGCTGGGGTAGTTCAGACAGGAAATTTGTTGCAGAAACCATTTATGAAATTGTTCGTTGGAAAAGGCTATATACTGAAATAGCAGAGGTAAAAGAGCCATTTGACAGGGACAACTTATGGAGGATTTTTGCAGTTTGGGCGGTTTTAAGAGGATACCCAATTCCAGACTGGCGCCAATTAGAAGGGACACCTGAAAGAAAAATTAAAGGGCGCTTTGACGAATTGTCGAAAAGACGAGTTTTTAAAGAATCTATTCCGGATTGGATGGACGAGTTGGGGACAAAGGAATTGGGAGAAGAAGTTTGGTCTAAGGAAATTGCTGCCCAAAATCAGCCTGCAAAAGTTATTCTTCGGGTAAACACTCTTAAAACTACCAAAGAAGCGTTAAGGGCTACCCTGATGGATTTAAATATAGAAACAGAATATCTACCGGACCAACCGGATGCTTTGGTTTTAAAAGAAAGAGCAAATGTTTTTCTAACAGATGCCTTTAAAAAAGGTCTTTTTGAAGTTCAGGATGCTAGCTCACAACTAGTGGCTCCTTTTCTGGATGTAAAACCCGGCATGAGAGTAGTTGACACCTGTGCTGGTGCTGGCGGAAAAACGCTTCATATCGCTGCTCTAATGGAAAACAAAGGTCAACTTATTGCAATGGACTTGTACGAAAGTAAATTAAAACAGCTAAAGTTAAGAGCAAAAAGAGACGGCGTTTTTAATGTAGAATACCGAATTATTGATACCACAAAAGTCATAAAGAAACTCCACGAAAAAGCAGATCGAGTACTCATTGATGCACCCTGCAGCGGTTTAGGGGTCCTAAAAAGAAATCCCGATGCCAAATGGAAATTACAACCGGAATTTGTTGACAATATTCGTAAAGTGCAGGCTGAAGTTTTAGAAAACTATTCAAAAATTGTAAAGCCAGGAGGGAAAATGGTTTACGCAACCTGCTCAGTTTTACCTTCTGAAAATCAAGAGCAAGTGGAACGTTTTTTGAACACCGAAATTGGAAAAGAATTCACCTTTGTTAAAGATCAAAAAATTCTGGCCTCTGAATCAGGATTTGACGGATTTTATATGGCACTACTGGAAAGAAAAAAATAATCCATAAAAAACAGCAAAATAAAAAACTCCAATTTCAATATTGAAATTGGAGTTTTTTTTAATATTTTTTTTAGCTGAATTTAAATTTATTAATCATTCATTGAAATCAAAAACTCTTCATTGTTTCTGGTTTTTTTGAAACGGTCATTAATAAATTCCATGGCTTCAATAGGATTCATATCAGAAAGATACTTACGCATAATCCACATTCTTTGAATTGTATCCTTATCAAGAAGTAAATCATCTCTTCTTGTACTTGAAGATGTCAAATCAATAGCAGGGAAAATTCTTCTGTTAGCAATTTTTCTGTCTAATTGCAATTCCATATTACCGGTTCCCTTGAATTCTTCAAAGATTACTTCATCCATTTTCGAACCAGTTTCAGTCAAAGCGGTTGCAATTATACTTAAGGAACCACCCTTTTCAACATTTCGTGCCGCACCAAAAAATCTTTTAGGCTTTTGCAGCGCATTTGCATCTACTCCACCACTCAGAACTTTTCCTGAAGCAGGCTGAACCGTATTGTAAGCTCTGGCCAAACGGGTAATGGAATCCAGCAAAATAACAACATCATGTCCGCATTCCACCAATCGTTTTGCCTTTTCCAATACAATATTAGCTATTTTAACGTGCTCCTGTGGCTCTCGGTCAAATGTGGATGCGATAACCTCTCCCCTAACACTTCGTTGCATGTCTGTAACCTCTTCCGGGCGTTCATCAATCAATAAAACTATTTGATATACTTCAGGATGATTGGCTGCAATTGCATTAGCTATTTCTTTAAGCAACATGGTCTTACCAGTTTTAGGTTGCGCCACAATCATCCCTCTCTGCCCCTTTCCTATCGGTGAAAAAAGATCAATTATTCTGGTAGATATTGTACTTTGTCTTTCGGCTAACTTAAATTTTTCGGTAGGAAAAACAGGCGTAAGATGTTCAAAAGAAATTCTGTCCCTAACAACCTGAGGATCGTGTCCGTTTATTTTAAGTACACGTACCAATGGAAAAAATTTTTCTCCTTCCTTTGGAGGTCTAACCACTCCTTTAACCGTGTCCCCTGTTTTCAAACCAAATAGTCTGATTTGAGAAGTAGATAAATAAATATCATCAGGAGAGGCCAGGTAATTGTAATCTGAAGATCTCAGAAAACCATATCCATCAGGCATCATTTCCAACACTCCTTCACTTTCAATAATTCCATCAAATTCGAAATCCGAATCCTTAAAATTGCTCTTTTTATTTTTAAAGTTCTGATTTTGTTTATTGGATTGATTTGCATTTCCTTTCTTCTGATTGGAATGCCCACCTTTTTCGGAAACTTCATCTTCTTTGCCCTCGGCTATTTCAGTATTACTGCTTACCGGTTCATCATCAGATTCATTTTCGTTTTGCGATGATAAATCCCTGTCTAATGAAGGTTTATTGAATTTTTGATTTTTTCTCTTCCCCTGATCGGTAACTGATGCATCAGATCTATTATGGATTTTATTTGAAGCCGCAGATTCTGATGGCGTTTGATGTACTAAGGGAATATCTAATTTTTCTTCTGCCACCCTAGATTCAACAGAATTTTCATCTGCCGGATTTTGAGCTGTAGTCTTTTTCTCCTGAGTAATTCTTGCTCTTTTGGGTTTATCAGCAGAAACTGAGTTTTGAACAACCTCACTCTCTACTGATTCAGAAGTTGCATTTTGAAGTTCAATTATACTCTCTATAAGAGCTTCTTTTTTTACACCAGTATATTTTATTGTTTTAGCTGCTTTAGCTATTTGTTGAAGCTCAGAAAGCTTCATTCCTTTTAATGCAGAAATGTCAAACATGAATGTTCCTTGATATTAATTAAAACGGGTAATACTAAAAGACGGGGATATTTTTTTATTTCGAATTAACCGCAGTATGAAGTGCTTACGGTATTATAATGCAATAATACAAATAAAATTTAATGTTACAATAGCATTTTTTAAAAAGAAAATATATTTTTGTACGGCAATATTAACAAAATGATACAAAGAATTCAGACCGTTTATTTAATTCTGGCATTTGTAATAACAGGTGTTTTGCCATTTGTATTTCCACTGTATAAAATGGAAGACAACACGGAATACATGTTTATGAATAGTCAGCTTTATGTTATCTTGTTTGGATTAAGCACCACACTAACTATTCTTAGTATCGTTTCCTATAAAAAAAGACAAAATCAATTTGTTATCGGCAGATTGAACATAATATTAAATTTGATTTTATTAGGACTGTTTGTTTATCGTTCGCTAAATTTATCTGGAGAAACCGTAAATGTTTCTGAGAAAGGTATTGGGATGCTTCTACCTGTAATTGCAATTGTCTTTATAGCATTAGCTAACAAGGCAATCAAAAAGGATGAAGATCTTGTAAAATCTGTGGACAGATTGAGGTAGACCTATAATTTTAATTTATATGTGCGACCAAAACCCGAATTTCTATCATTCGGGTTTTTTTTTGATATGCAGGAAAATTTATGGGCAGACAAAATGATTGTCATTTTTTTTTCTATTTTTGATTTTGACTCAATTAAACTATGAACAGTAAAATAAGAATTCATCTTGCCGATGATCATCAAGTTCTGATTGAAGGAATGAAGATCCTACTGGGCACCATTCCGGATTTTGAAGTTGTCGGCTTTTCCTTCGAAGGATCTTCAATATATGAAGATGTAAACAAAAACAAAGCAGATATACTTATCTTAGACATTAGTTTACCAAACAAGAATGGAATTGAAGTTCTTAAAGAATTTTCTCAAAAAGGATTTCCATGCAAAGTGATAATCCTTTCAACTCATGATGATGTAAAAATTATTAAAGAAGTTATGAGTTTGGGAGCCAGCGGCTATTTGACAAAACAGTGTGCCGGCGAAAATATCGTCGAAGGAATCAGGGTGGTTTTAGAAGGACAGGAATATTTTTGTAATCCGGTGCGAGAGAATATTTTCCTCTTTGCTACCAAAGACATTGCAAAATTAAACATTGATAAACCAAAATTATACAAGCACTCCCTCACCGAGAGAGAAATAGAAATTATTACCCTAATTGCTTTAGAATACAGCGGTAAAGAAATCAGCGAAAAACTCTTTATAAGTTCCAATACAGTGGAAACTCACAGGAAAAAGATAATGAAAAAATTAAAAGCAAAGAACACCATCAGTTTGGTAAAATTCGCTTTAAAATACAATTTAATCAACCCTTAATTACTAGCCAAGAAACTTTTTGATGTTAAGAACAAGATTTTTTTTATTGTTTTTTATCATGCTGAGTTTATTTGGCAATATTCTCGTTGCTCAAACCAAAACTCCTTCTAAAACCGAAATTGCAGCTATTGCAAAAGAAGCTAATGAGCTTATGAGAGCAGAAAAATATGAAAATTCTCTTATCAAGGCAAGATTAGCTCTGAAATATGCCAATACAATTAATGATGACGATCTTCAAGCAAATTGTTATAATACAATTGCAGCCAATTTTGATGATCTGGGAGAATATAACAGAGCTTTATTTTACTATAAAAAGGGAATTATTCATGCAAACAAAACAAATAATAACCATCTAAAAAATTGGCTAAACAACAATCTTGGAAATATATATTGTTTTGACAAAAAAGACTACACCAAAGGAATTCATCATTACCTCCAAGCCCTTGAATACAGCAAAAAATCTGCTGACACATCTGAAATTCTGCTAACCAAACTAAATATCACCTGGGCTTATTTTGAAATAGGAAATTACAAAGAAGGAATCCCTTACTTATTGTATATCAACAAATACCAAAAACGATACGGTGACCCGGCAAACATCGTGGCAATATATATGCTCAACGCAATGCATCACGCCAACCAACATGATTATCCTAGGGCCGCTAGCTTTTTTGAAAAAGCAATTTTTATTGGAAAAAGGGACAATCTAAAGTCCGATTTATCTTTTACTTATGAGGAATATTCAAAATTCCTTTTTAAAGACCAACAATACAAAAAGGCCTATGAAAATCTCGGAAATTACAACAAACTCGTTTCCGAACTCGCTTATGATGAAAAATTAAAAAAGCTAGAAATTGCAGGAATAAATCTGGAAATTGATGAATACAAAAGAGAACTGGAAAAAATTGAGTCAAACAGACAAACACTTCTTGCAGAACAACACAAAAACAAACAAGCGGGCATCATTGTTATCGCCCTGCTTATGTTGACAATTGTACTACTCTATTTTTTATTTAGAAATAAGCAATTACTACAAAAAAGCAAAATTCACCATCTGGAAAATCAGAGGAAAGATGAACTGATAGCTGCTTCTATGGATGGTCAGGAAACAGAACGAAAAAAAATCGCCCATTTTTTACATGACAACATCAGTGCATCATTGTCAGCTGCAGGGTTACATCTCACTGTCTTTACCTCCGAAAACAACAAATCCTTTGATGAAATTGAAAAAAGCAAAGAGATCCTCAGTACCGCGCATAACCAAATCCGTGAACTTTCTCATAACCTCCTTCCATCCCTTTTGGTGCATTTTGGATTATACTATGCCTTGGAAGATTTATGTAAAAAATACTCCAACTCAAAAATTTCAATAAATTTTTCTTCGGTGGAACCCCCCGAAAAAAGATATGATCCTGATTTTGAAACAAGAATCTACTATATCATTAATGAATTACTGAACAATGCCATAAAACACAGTAAGGCTAAAAACGTAACTCTTACGGTAATTGAATCCAAAGAAAAATTATTAATTTCTATCAAAGATGATGGAATAGGATTCAGTAAAAAAGAAGAAAGTTTTACAAAAGGTTTTGGCCTTAATCAAATAAAATCAAGAGTTAAACAAATGAAAGGTGATATCACAATCCTTTCGAATAAAAACAAAGGTACTTTCATCCAAATGATTGTACCTATCACCAATTTAAAAAATTAAGATCTATTACCGATTTCGACTACTTCCAAATCCTTAATCTGATTGCCTTCTATCGCAAAACGCAACATTGTACGCACCTTGTGAAAACCACTTTTCCCACATGCTCCGGGATTCATATGCAATAAATTGTATTGTTTATCAAACATTACTTTTAAGATATGAGAGTGACCGCAAATGAATAATTGAGGAGGATTCAATTTCAATTCATCCTTAATAATTTTACTGTATTTCCCGGGATATCCTCCGATATGAGTAATCCAAACAGAAACTTCTTCACACAGAAACCTATTATGTAAAGGAAATTCCAGTCGAGCCTGATGATTGTCAATATTCCCAAAAACAGCCCTTAATGGCTTTAATTTTTTAATTGTATCCGTTACAGTCAGATCACCAATATCACCAGCATGCCAAACCTCATCGGCTTGATTAACATATTTCAATATGATCTCGTCAATATGACCATGAGTGTCAGAAAGGAGAAGTATTTTTTTCATCTGCTAAAAATTCAAAAAACAAAATTACAAACTAAAAATGAGTGTTTTTGTTTTTAAAAGTTTAATTCGGTGGTCTCAAAATCTTTGTAACTTTGCAACTTTAATTTTGGAATTTTGAGATATTTTATAAAATTAGCCTACAACGGAACTCTATATCACGGCTGGCAGATACAACCTAATGCCTCATCCGTTCAGGAAACTTTAAATCAAGCTTTTTCTGTTTTACTCAAATCTGAAATTTGTTTGATGGGAGCCGGACGAACAGATACTGGGGTACATGCACGCCTAATGTATGCTCATTTTGATTTTGAAACTCCGCTTGATATTCCTAAATTACTTTACAAACTCAACTCTTATTTACCGGACGATATCGTAATCTATGATATTATTCCGGTTTCCCAAGAGGCACATTGCAGGTTTGACGCAACTAAAAGAACATATGAATATCATATCAACACCATCAAAGATCCTTTTTCAAAAGAAAAAAGTTGGTATTTCAGTCAATATTTAGATCTGAAGATAATGAACAAAGCAGCCGAATTGTTATTTAATCATACCGACTTTCAGTGTTTTTCTAAAGTAAACACTGACGTCAACACATATGATTGCACTATTTTTGAAGCCTATTGGAAGCAGGAAGGCAGCTCATTAATTTTCACAATTTCAGCTAACCGCTTTTTGCGAAATATGGTTCGTTCCATAGTAGGCACTTTGGTTACTATTGGTTTACAAAAAATTACTTTAGAAGATTTCAATGACATCATTTTAAGCAAAAACAGAGAAAAAGCAGGTTTTTCAGTGCCGGCGCACGGACTCTATTTAACTAAGATTGAATACCCCTATTTTAATGAATAGATTAAAAACAAAAAACATCAGAATCAATTTCCTGTCTTAACGAAGAACAGAAAATATGGTAAATTAAAGTTCTGAAAAACAAATTAATTACTGAAATATATTCAGAAAAAAAATGAAAGCAAAAGCATTTGATACTCGTCTATTTAAACGAATTCTACAATACTCTAAACCCTACCAATGGCGTTTTAACAGAGTAGTTGTTTTTGCTGTTTCACTTTCAATATTTGCAGCATTACGCCCCTATTTATTGAAGGAGACAGTTGACGGCTATATCAAAACAGAAGATGCAAACGGACTCCTACTATACATCACCTTAATGGGAATAGTTCTTATAGCAGAAGTTTTTTCTCAATTCTATTTTGTTTTTTGGGCCAACTGGCTGGGACAGGATATCGTAAAAGATATTCGCATCAAACTTTTTCGCCATATTTTAAGCTTTCGAATGAAATATTTCGACATGGTTCCCGTAGGTCAATTGGTCACTCGCTCAGTTTCGGATATTGAATCCATAGCTCGTATTTTCAGTCAGGGACTTTTTATGATTATAAGTGACCTTATGAAAATGGTTGTGGTATTGCTTTTTATGTTCTATATGAACTGGAAACTTACGTGGATCGTGATTGTGGCAATGCCAATCTTGGTTTTCGTCACCAGAATTTTCCAAAGGAAAATGCAGGTAGCCTTTGAAGAAGTACGTGCCGAAATTGCTAATATGAACACCTTTGTGCAGGAGCGAGTTACAGGAATGAAAATAGTACAGTTATTTAACCGTGAAGAAATTGAATTAGAGAAATTCAAAGGATTTAACAACAAACATAAAAAGGCTTGGATAAAAACCATACTCTACAACTCTATCTTCTTCCCTATTGCCGATATCATTTCATCACTAACCCTGGGTTTTATAGTCTTGTATGGAGGACTTAAAATTCTTAACGGAGATAATTTCACAACTTTCGGTGATTTATTTTCATACACGATGTTCATAGGAATGTTATTCAACCCTTTACGACAGATTGCAGATAAATTCAATGAGATGCAATTAGGGATGATTGCTGCCAATCGTGTTTTTGAAATCATAGATACCCACGACCATATTCAGGATACCGGAAAGATAGAAGCTCCGGTATTCATGGGTAATATAGAATTTAAAGATGTTCATTTTAGTTATGTCAACGATGAAGAAGTAATTAAAGGGATCACACTGGATGTCAAAGCAGGGGAAACTATAGCCATTGTGGGCTCTACAGGAGCCGGAAAATCAACCATTATCAATCTCCTCAACCGCTTTTACGAGTTAAAAAGCGGTTCCATCTCTATAGACGGTGAAAATATAGAAAATTATACATTAAGTTCGCTAAGAAGACAAATCGCTGTTGTTCTTCAGGATGTATTTTTATTCTCAGATTCTATTTACAATAACATTACCCTGAAAAATCCTGAAATTTCCCTGGAAGAAGTAGAAGCTGCTGCAATGGAAATTGGCGTTCATGATTTTATTATGACACTGCCGAATAATTATGATTTTGATGTAAAAGAAAGAGGAGTAATGCTTTCCTCTGGGCAACGTCAGTTGATTGCTTTTTTAAGAGCTTATGTCAGCAATCCCAGTATTTTAATCCTGGATGAGGCTACATCTTCCATCGACACCTATTCGGAAGAATTAATACAGCGAGCAACTGAAACGATTACCCGAGGAAGAACCTCGATAGTGATTGCGCACCGCTTGGCAACTATCGTAAATGCCGATAAAATTGTAGTAATGGATAAAGGTTTAATTGTTGAACAGGGCACACATCAGGAACTTATTAATAAGGAATCAGGCTATTACAGAAATTTGTACGATTCTCAGTTTTCTTTAGCAGAATAATAAGCTGCAAAATACGCTGCTTCAATTTTTTTATTTTCTACTGAAGATCTGTCAAATAATTGGATTGCTTTTTTGATAAAATTATTTAAAAATAGACTATGATTTTGTTATAAATTAAGAATTAATACTTCCAAAAACCCTTTTCTGTTAAAAACTTAGCCAAGCTACCCTCAAAAAAACAGAATAAATTCATAAATTCGCGGCATCAAATATTTAGAAATCATAAAAAAATGAAGTGCGCCCATTGCATTCATTTTACAACCAAAAAATAAAAAGGAAAGAAATGAAATACGACATCATTGTTCTAGGAAGTGGACCGGGTGGATATGTTACAGCCATCAGAGCATCACAATTGGGTTTTAAAGTAGCCGTAGTTGAAAAAGAAAACTTAGGCGGAGTTTGTTTGAACTGGGGTTGTATCCCTACAAAAGCACTTCTAAAATCGGCTCAGGTTTTTGATTATTTAAAACACGCTTCCGATTACGGCTTGACTGTTTCTGAATTTGACAAAGATTTCGGTGCTGTGGTAAAACGCAGCCGAAGTGTTGCTGAGGGAATGAGCAAAGGAGTTCAATTCCTGATGAAAAAAAATAAAATTGACGTTATCGAAGGTTTTGGCAAACTAAAGCCTGGGAAAAAATTAGACGTTACTGCCAAAGACGGAAAAGTAACCGAATATAGTGCTGACCATATTATCATAGCCACCGGTGCTCGTTCTCGTGAATTACCAAATCTTCCTCAAGATGGTGTAAAAGTTATTGGATACCGTCAGGCAATGACATTACCAAAGCAACCAAAATCAATGATTATTGTTGGTTCTGGGGCAATCGGAGTAGAATTTGCTCATTTCTACAACTCAATGGGAACCGAGGTTACTATTGTGGAATTTATGCCAAACATTGTTCCTGTAGAAGATGAAGACATCTCAAAACAATTTGAGCGTTCATTAAAAAAAGCGGGAATCAATATTATGACCAACTCATCTGTGGAGCGCATAGACACCGCTGGAGATGGAGTAAAAGCTTTTGTAAAAACTGCAAAAGGTGAAGTGGTTTTGGAAGCTGACATTTTATTGTCGGCAGTTGGAATCAAAACAAATATTGAAAATATCGGATTAGAAGAAGTAGGAATCGCAACCGACAGAGATAAAATCTTAGTAAATGCGTTTAATGCAACCAATATTCCGGGATACTACGCAATTGGTGATGTAACTCCAGGTCAGGCCTTAGCTCACGTAGCATCGG
This sequence comes from uncultured Flavobacterium sp., assembly GCA_964614445.1. Taxonomy (GTDB): domain Bacteria; phylum Bacteroidota; class Bacteroidia; order Flavobacteriales; family Flavobacteriaceae; genus Flavobacterium. Next base: position 59,899 of record CAZTLN010000006.1, read on the forward strand.
CAGAAGGTATCAACTGTGTGGAAAAAATCAAAGGATTACACGTAGAACCAATTGACTACGGAAACATACCTGGATGTACCTATGCTACTCCTGAAATCGCTTCTGTAGGTTTGACTGAAAAAGCTGCTAAAGAAAAAGGATACGAATTGAAAATAGGTAAATTCCCATTTTCTGCATCAGGAAAAGCTAAAGCTGCAGGTGCTGCTGACGGTTTTGTTAAAGTAATTTTCGATGCGAAATACGGTGAATGGTTAGGATGTCACATGATTGGTGCCGGAGTAACTGATATGATTGCTGAGGCAGTTGTAGCACGTAAACTGGAAACTACAGGTCACGAAATCCTGAAGGCAGTTCACCCCCACCCAACCATGAGTGAGGCTGTGATGGAAGCTGTAGCTGATGCATACGGAGAAGTTATCCACTTGTAATTGTAAATCTGAAAATAAATATAAATCCGGCTTCTTTTTACAAGCCGGATTTTTTTATATGTAAGCAGGATTCCCAAGCTAAAATATTTTTCTATTTTGCACACCATTAAAACCAAGAAAGAAACCCAGCGATGAACTACAGAAAACTGCTTTTACTCATATGCATTTTAAATCTTCATTCCTTTGCTAATGCGCAGGAAATTAGAAAATCAATTCTACTTAACAAAAACTGGAAATTCTCTAAAGGCGATTTTAAAGACGCTAATCATGTAGCTTTCAATGATAAAAAATGGGAATCGGTAACAATCCCTCATGATTGGGCTATCTACGGACCTTTTGACGAAAATAATGACTTGCAAAAAGTAGCCATTACTCAAAATTTAGAAAAAGAAGCCAAACGCCAAACCGGAAGAACCGGAGGTTTACCTTATATGGGCGTGGGCTGGTACAGAACCAATTTCAGTGTTCCTGAATATCAAAAAGGGCAGCGCGTAAGTCTGATTTTTGATGGTGCCATGAGTGAAGCTCTAATTTCCGTCAACGGAAAAGAAGCAATATTTTGGCCATACGGTTACAATTCTTTCCATGTTGATGTAACCGAATTATTAACAGAAAATGGACAAAACAATTTACTTACTGTCCGTCTGGAAAACCAAGAGCAGTCCTCCCGTTGGTATCCTGGTGCTGGATTATACCGCAATGTCCATTTGGTGGTAACCAATTCTGTTCACGTTCCTGTTTGGGGTACTTATCTAACAACCCCTTTTGTATCTGCTGAATATGCCTCTGTGAGATTGGAAACCCAATTAGAAAATGTTCCCTCCAAATCAGAAGTGAGAATAGAAACTTCAATTGTTGATCAAAACGGAAATATAGTATGTTTAAAAAATGACAACCGTAAAATGAACCATGGAGAACCATTCGTTCAAAATTTAATTGTAAACAATCCTTCTTTATGGTCGCCTGAAGCTCCGGTTTTATATAAAGCGGTATCCAAAATTTATTCGAAAGAGAAATTAGTTGATACATATACCACTCGTTTTGGAATACGAGACATTAAGTTTGTTGCCGATAAAGGTTTTTACCTGAATGGACAATTACGAAAATTTCAGGGGGTATGTAACCACCACGATTTAGGCCCTTTAGGCGCTGCAATAAATGTGGCTGCGCTGCGACGTCAGCTGGCTTTATTGAAGGACATGGGCTGTGATGCTATACGTACCGCTCACAACATGCCGGCTCCCGAATTAGTAGCCTTATGCGACGAAATGGGCTTTATGATGATGATTGAACCTTTTGACGAATGGGACAAAGCCAAATGTAAGAATGGCTACCACCGTTACTTTAAAGATTGGGCTGAAAAAGACATGATTAATATGTTGCACCAATACCGCAATAATCCGTCTTTAATTTTATGGAGTATAGGAAACGAAGTACCAACGCAATGCAGCCCTGACGGATACAAAGTGGCGAAGTTTCTACAGGATATCTGCCACCGCGAAGACCCAAGCCGTTTGGTGACCTGTGGTATGGATCAGGTTTCTTGTGTACTTGAAAATGGTTTTGCCAATATGATTGATCTTCCGGGATTCAACTACCGCGTGAATCGTTATGAGGAAGCATATAACAAATTATCTCAGAATCTGGTTTTAGGTTCCGAAACGACCTCAACGGTAAGTTCGCGTGGTATTTATAAATTTCCTGTCGAAAAAAAGTTAGATGCTAAATACGACGATCATCAATCTTCTTCTTATGATTTTGAAGCCTGTTCCTGGTCAAATCTGCCTGATTTAGATTTTGCCATGGCAGATGACAAAAGCTGGACTTTAGGTCAATTTGTATGGACCGGTTTTGATTATTTGGGAGAACCAAGCCCTTATAGCATCAATTCATGGCCGAATCATAGTTCCCTTTTTGGAATTATTGATTTAGCCAGTATTCCTAAAGACCGTTACTATCTGTACCGTAGTGTTTGGAATAAAAATGCCGAAACCCTGCATGTTTTGCCACACTGGAACTGGGAAGGCAAAGAAGGGCAAATTGTTCCTGTTTTTGCATATACCAATTACCCAACAGCCGAATTATTTGTCAACGGAAAAAGCTATGGCAAACAAACTAAAAATGATTCTACCACCGAAAATCGATACCGCCTGATGTGGATTGACGTAAAATACGAACCGGGTGAAGTAAAAGTGATCGCTTATGATGACAATGGCAACAAAAAAGCCGAAAAAATTGTTCGCACCGCAGGAAAAGCCCATCATCTTGAATTAGTTCCTGACCGAAAAGAAATGCAGGCAGATGGAAAAGATTTGGTTTACGTCACGGTAAGAATGGTGGATAAAGATGGTAACCTTTGTCCAAATAGTCAGGATTTAGTTCAATTTTCAGCCAATGGATCAGGCAATTACAAGGCTGCAGCCAATGGTGACCCGACTTGTCTTGACCTCTTCCACTTGCCAAAGATGCACCTTTTCAACGGACAGTTAACCGCCATTGTGCAAGCAGGGGAAAAAGCAGGCAAACTGACTTTTGAGGCAAAAGCAAAAGGCATAAAACCAGGAAAAATAGCACTTGATGTAGAATAATTATATTTTAATTTTATTTTTACCCAATTGAATTTTAAGAAATCGTACCAACTAGAAATTGAAGAAATAGTAAGCACCAGATTTAGGTTTTATAAAAGCACGAAGCAACATCAAAAATATGGAAAGAATTTTTGCAGAATATTACATTGAAACCCCTAATGAAGTAGAACAGGCGGCAGCGGTTTTGGCTGGCGAACAGTCATCTGGAACTTTTGTGTCCGTACCCGGGGAAACCGCTGAACTCAAACAACGTTTTGCTGCCCGTGTAGAACATATTGAAAAACTGGATATTGTTGCCGAACCTTCTATTCCCGGAAATTCTATTCCTGGTAAAAAATACCAAAGAGCCAAAGTTCAGGTGAGTTGGTCAATTGAGAATTTCGGATACAATTTACCGGTTCTAATTAGTACTTTACAGGGAAATCTATACGAAATCAGTCAGTTTACTGGTTTGAAATTAATGGATTTTGAGGTACCGGAATCTTTCAAAAACCATTTCAAAGGACCTCGCTTTGGAATTCCGGGTTCTAAGGCCTCTTGCGGTGTAAACGAAAGACCGATGATTGGTACCATTATCAAACCAAGCGTTGGGATGAGTCCTGAAGAAACTGCGGCTTTAGTACAAACCTTAATCGAAGCTGGGATCGACTTTATTAAGGATGATGAGTTAATGGGATCGACGGCCAACTCTCTTTTCGATGACCGTGTAAACGTTATCATGAAGGTAATTAAGAATCATGCTCAGAAAACCGGCAAGAAAGTAATGTATGCATTCAACATCAGTGATGAGATCGATGCAATGCAAAGAAAATATGACTTAATCAAAAAACACGAAGGAACCTGCGCCATGATTAGCATTAATAGCGTGGGGTTGGCCGCGACCAAGAAAATTTGTGACCAAGGTGATTTGGTTATCCACGGACACCGCAATGGCTGGGGAATGTTGAACCGTCATCCATTGTTAGGTATTGAATTTCCTGCCTACCAAAAAATATGGCGTTTGGCAGGTGTAGACCAAATGCATGTAAACGGTATACAGAATAAATTCTGGGAATCAGACGATTCTGTAGTAAAATCAATTCAGTCCTGCTTAAAACCATTTGTTTGTGGCAACAATCCTTTACCTGTAGTTTCATCTGGACAATGGGGAGGTCAGGCACCGGAAACCTACAGAAGAACACAAACTACCGACTTGTTGTATATGGCAGGCGGCGGAATCTTAGCGCATCCTATGGGGGCTACTGCTGGTGTAAATGCCTTACAACAGGCATGGAAAGCTGCTGTTGACGGATTATCTGTTGAAGAAGCAGCTCTGCAATATCCTGAATTCGCAGCCTCAGTAAAAAAATTCGGAAAATAATGAATATAGCGCATCCTTTATTATTAGCCTATTATGGAGATGATTTTACAGGCTCTACAGATGCCTTAGAATTTCTGACCTTGGCAGGGATAAAAACAATACTTTTTCTCCGAAGTCCGTTACACAAAGATCTAAAGCTTTTTCCGGGAGTACAGGCAATTGGCCTGGCAGGAAAAAGTCGCTCAATGTCACCGACTGAAATGGAAGAGGAACTTTACCCCGCATTTGAAACCCTAAGAGATTTCAATGCAGAACAGGTGCATTATAAAGTTTGCTCAACATTTGACTCCGCTCCCCATGTGGGCAACATTGGAAAGGCAATCGATATAGGCGCAGAAGTATTTAACCAAAAACGTACTTTCATCTCCCCTGCTGCTCCGCATCTGGGAAGATATTTTATTTTTGGAAATCTATTTGCAAAGATGGGAACAGCCGGAAATGGTGAAATATATCGAATTGACCGCCACCCTTCCATGTGTAAACACCCCGTGACTCCTGCTACCGAGGCCGACTTAAGATTACATTTGGCAAAACAAACTCAAAAATCCATTGATTTAATCAATATCACAACGATCGAACAGGGAACCGAAGCCGTGTTTCAGGAATTAAAAACTAAGGAAGAAAAGGAAATTTTATTCTTTGACGGCCATAATGAAGACCACCTTAAAGTTATTGGAAAGGTTTTTCATGAAATGGGGAAAGAAAAAACACTCTTTACCGTAGGTTCTTCCGGGGTGGAAATGGCTTTGGGATTTGCCTGGAAACAAGACAAGAAAACAGTTAATACCTTCACCTATACTCCGCCCGGAGTTGCCTCTCCTCTCTTGGTGATTTCAGGAAGTTGTTCACCCGTTACAGGTGAACAAATAGAGCATGCAACTTCAAACGGCTTTGAAAGTATGGCTCTCGAAAGCAAAGTAATGCATCATGAATATCAGGAAAAAAGTATTAAGCAAGTTGCTTTTAATTTAGCAGCAAAATTAAAAGCAGGAAAAAGCACAATTCTGCACACTTCGATAGGTAACAATGATCTAAGAATAAAAGAAACTGAAGCCTATTTAAAACAGAGCGGTTTAACAGAGGAAGAAGTTCAAAAACAGAGTAGCAAAATTTACGGCCGGGTTTTAGGACTAATAATAAAGGAGGTATTGAAAGAGGTTAAAATTCAAAGAATCCTTTTTGCCGGAGGTGATACCTCCAGCTACGCCGCTTCCGAATTGGGAATTTTTGCTTTAGAAATGATTGCTCCTTTAGCTCCGGGAGCTCCCTTGTGCAGGGCAATTTCTGCAGATGAACTGGTAAACGGCCTGGAATTAAACTTTAAAGGTGGCCAGGTGGGTACTCCTGATTATTTTATAAAAGTATTAAATGGAGTAAGGCTTTAACCGAAAAAAATATAGACTAATGATGATTTAAAATTCTAATTAAAACCAAAAATAATTAAATAGATGAAACCAAAAACATTAGGATTCGTGCATACCTCAGCAACACTTGTCCCTCTTTTTCAACAATTGAGTTCTGAATTTGCACAAGGAATTGATACTTTCAATATAGTAGATGACAGCTTAATAAAAGATGTGATCAAAAAAGGAAAATTAACACCAAATACAGCCTCAAGAGTAGTCAGTCATGTAAAAGCAGCAGAGCAGGCAGGTGCAGATATAATCTTAGTAACCTGTTCTTCGATTGGTGCCGCAATCGAAACAGCGGCGACCTTGAGTTCAGTCCCAGTCATAAGAGTTGACCAGGCCATGGCCGATCAAGCTGTTCAGATAAGTGACAAGATTGGTGTTATTGCCACTTTGCCAACAACTTTGGAACCAACAAGTGATTTGGTACGAAGAAGAGCCCTGGCTGCAGGAAAAGAAGTGAACATTGTATCAAAATTGTGTGAGGGTGCTTTCGAAGCCTTAATGAGCGGGGATGCTGCCATACACGACGATATGGTTTCAAGAGCCTTAAAGGAACTGATGCAGGAAGTTGGTGTTATAGTCTTGGCCCAAGCTTCAATGGCTCGTGTCGTTGAAAGTTTAACTGAAGCTGAAAAAACGGTTCCAATTTTGGCCAGTCCGAAAATTGCCATGAAGAAATTAGCCGAAACTTATTTTAAATAGACCATGAGAAAATCTATTCTGTTTGCCTCTCCCCTGATTTTCATTATGGCCTATATTGGATGGTTTTTTCAAATGGAGGAAATTTGGAAAGTAGGCCTTATCATTGGCTTTTGTAGTCTTGCCTTTGGAATTGGTTATAGCAAAGTACTAAGTGGCTATCAATATACCTTATGGATTATTGTTGCCGTTTGTGCAGGATTGTTATACCCTCAAACATTTTTACACATCGGAGCAATTGACCTACGCAATAAATGGTTAATTCTTATTATTATCCAGTTGGTGATGTTTGGAATGGGAACCCAAATGAGTATTGATGATTTTACAGGTATCCGCAAATCAGGCAAGGGAGTACTTATAGGCCTTTTAGGGCATTTTACCATTATGCCTATTACCGGATTTTTACTCGCAAAAACTTTTGATTTTGAACCCGAAATTGCAGCGGGAATAATCCTCATTGGTTCCTGCAGCAGCGGACTGGCATCAAATGTCATGACTTATATTGCCAAGGGAAATTTGGTTTTATCTGTAACCGTTACTGCAATTTCTACATTAATGGCACCATTAATGACACCATTTTTGATGAAAATTTTTGCCGGTACCATGGTGGAAGTCCATTTTTTCAATATGATGATGGAGATAATAAAAATAGTTTTAATTCCACTATCTGCTGCTATGATTCATGATGCCCTTAAGATTTACGGAACAAAAGCTAAAAAGAGAATTAACATTCTAAGTATTTTGTCCCTTATTTGGATAGTTTTAATGTTATTTATTACTCCATATGCAACATACGATGAAGGCAGTATTACAGGATATTCAATCGAAATAAGCATCTTCATAGCCGGAGCCTTTGTTATTGGAAAACTATATCATACTGCCTATTTGGCCTTTCCTAAAATAGATACGCTAATGCCGTACTTTTCGATGTTTGGGATTATATATTTCACCTTGGTTACCACTGCTGCAGGCAGAGACAATTTGTTAGAAATAGGATTTCTTTTGATCATTGTTGCAATATTACACAACAGTGCCGGCTATTTTTTTGGTTACTGGCTCAGCCGCGCCAGCGGATTAGACAAAGACAGCAGCAGAACAATAGCTTTCGAGGTAGGCCTTCAAAATGGAGGAATGGCTTCTGGTTTAGCAGGAGCCATGGGTAAACTAGCCACCGTTGGACTCGCAGCAGCAGTTTTCAGTCCTTGGATGAATGTGTCGGGTTCTTTATTGGCCAATTTTTGGAGAAAAAATCAGCTATCGGAAAGTTAGTATAATCCTCTTAATCAGATTCAAAAAAATCACCTGTAATAATTTTTTTATTAACAGGTGATTTTTTTTATGTTGGTTAACGCTACAAAAAAATATTTATTTATAAAAAAAACAGAAAACAGATATAAAAGCAGCCCTACATAAAAAAAAAAACAGATTGTCTATTTAATCGCAATTTTAAAAATTCACATTTCATTAACAAATTACTAAAAGAAACAACTACACCTTACATAATTATTACAAATTCACTAAAAGAATACTGAAAAAACATTTAATCTATTAATACTGAGGTTTTTTTTAATTAAGAATATATTTTTTGTTAGATATTAAAAAAATTGTAATATTGCGTAATCGATTGCACGATCAAAAAATCAAATTCAGGCAACTGTTTTATTGATTTGCAGGAGCAAAATTCGAAGGTTTTACGGCTTTCTTTGTTAATAAAATAATAATAAGAACCATGAAACAATCAAAAAATTCTATTTACTTTAACAAAATCTAACTTAAAACTGTAAAAAGTATGAAGACAAAAATGAAATTAAATTATTATTTCTTATTGCTGGGAGTAATATTTTCCTTGTCAGTAAGTGCGCAAAACGCATCGCTTGTCAAGGGAACAGTAGTTGATGACGAGGGAATGCCTTTGCCTGGGGTTTCTGTAATTATTAAAAACACTCAAAAAAGTACAGTAACTGACTTTGATGGAAAATATTCCATAAATGCAGGATCTAAGGATGTTCTTTCTTTTAGCTTTATTGGTTTTACTACTCAAGAAGTAGTTGTAGGCAACAAAACCACAATCAATATCACATTGAATACCGAAGGCAAGCAATTGGATGAAGTGGTTGTAGTGGGATATGGAACAGCCAAACGACGTGATGTGACTGGTGCAGTTGCATCCATCTCGGGAGAAAAAATTGCAGCTGTTCCGGTAGCAGATGCGGCACAAGCCATGCAGGGTAAACTTCCAGGTGTTAGAGTTGTTACTCAAGATGGACGTCCCGGTGCAGACATTGCTATCCGTGTACGCGGTGGAGGGTCAATTACCCAAAGTAACCAACCGTTATTTATCGTGGATGGATTTGCAGTTGCCACTATCAGTGACATTCCGGGAGACCAAATAAAAAGTATTGATGTATTAAAAGATGCATCTTCAAGTGCTATTTATGGTGCTCGTGGTGCCAACGGGGTAATTATTATTACCACCAAAGGTGGAAGTGTTGGTAAGACAAAAGTAACTTACGACGGCTATACGCAGTACAGCCAAATCCCATCTTACGTTCCTATTATGAATGGTTATGAGTACATCACTTACAACTGGGGTTATGCTGCTGCTATGGGTGGCGGATATAAAGACGCTTGGGAAAAACTATGGGCAATAGGCGGTTTTACAGGAAGCAATAGTCAAGGTGTAGATTACTATAAAACTGTACCAAGTAGAGATTACAACAAAGAGCTATACAATGGTGCCTTTACTAAAAACCATAACGTTAACGTAACTGGGGGTACTGAAAATACAAAATATCTTGTTGCAGTAAACCATTTTGATCAAGAGGGTAACAAAGTGGGTTCATCATTTAAGAGAACAAATGCACAATTTAAATTGGATCAAAATATTGGATCTAAATTAAAACTTTCATTCAATACTCGTTTTTCACAAATTGGTACAGGAAACAATGGAGGTGATTCACATGCATATTATTTCCGACCTATCAACTCTGAATATATTTTAGGAGACTCCGACATTACAAGCAATACACAATTGGGAGATTATAATAGTATTCTACAAGATGATTTCAGTCCAATTGCTATTTTGAATGATTCGAAAAATGTTGGTTTGAGTCGTTCATTAATAACAAGTTCTTCTATGAGTTATGAAGTTATCAATGGTTTAACAGCTAAATCAGAGATTCAGTTAGTTACTGGTTGGTCAACTTCAAAATCTTGGAGAGGTCCAGCAGCAACGAACCGTTTGTCAAGCGACGGAATTCCTTTGCAGGGTGGTGACGCTAGTGTTTCACAAAAACAAGGTTGGAACTACCGCTGGGCCAGTACTTTAAATTATGATGTACAAGGATTAGGTGACGACCATAAATTGGGTGCTTTAGGTGGATTTGAGGTAGCGGATTCAGGTTCGGAAACAGTTTCAGTATCAGGGCAATATTTCCCGCTTTCATTTGATTATAATCGCGCTTGGAATAATATGGGGTCTTATGATCAAACGCCTGGAAGCAAGTTCTTTGATTTGTCAACATCCGGAGGAACACCAAATCGCTTAGAATCCTTCTTTGGTCGTGTAAATTATGGATATCAAGACAAATATTTACTTACAGGAACATTTCGTGCTGACGGATCTTCCCGATTTGCTCCTTCTAACCGTTGGGGATATTTTCCGGCAGCAGCGGTTGCTTGGAGAGTTTCTCAGGAGGATTTCTTGAAAGATGTAAGTTGGATTAACGATTTAAAAGTTCGTTTTTCTTACGGTTCTGTAGGTAACGATGGAATTAGCGCTGAGCTTTGGAAGCAAAACTGGGCACAATCAACAGTTAGATGGTCTTTAAATGATGTGCAACAACCAGGTTATGTACCTGCTACCAGCAGTATCGCAAATCCAAACCTTAAATGGGAAACTACAGTTTCAAGAAACTTAGGTATTGATTTTCAGTTGTTTAAAGGAAAATTAAATGGTACATTTGAACTTTACAAAAATACTGTGAAGGATTTATTGATGATTCAGCCTGTATCACCTCTTACTGGATTCCAATATGCTTATGCTAACATTGGTCAGACAAGTAATAAAGGTATCGAGCTTTCCTTGAATTCTGATTTGGTTAAAACTAAAGATTTCAATTTAATGGCAAGCATTAATATCAATGTTAACAAAGGAAATGTTGACCAATTAGATCCAAGTATCGATGGGAAATATAGTTCTGGATTTGGAGGAGTGTATTTCTATCCAAGAGAGGACTACTATCTTGAAGAAGGTAAACCGGTAGGACAATTCCGCGGTTTTGTTTATGATGGATGGTACACCACTGCTGATTTTGATTACAATGCCACTACTCAAACTTACACTACAAAGTCTGGTGTAGCAAGTTACGCTCCTGGTATTTTAGGAACTGTATATGGCACACAAGCATACAAGCCGGCAGGACAGTCTGAATACCCTGGGGTTATGAAAGTAAAAGATTTAAATGGTGATGGAATTATTAATGCAGATGATATTACCGTAATTGGTGATGCTAATCCTGCTCATACTGGTGGATTCAACCTTGCAGGTAATTACAAACAATTTGATTTTAATTTTGATTTTACATGGAGCGTTGGTAATGACCTTTACAATGCATCTCACGTAGAAGCTTATCAGGGAACAAAAGAAGCAGGTTTGTATAGAAACAGATATCAGGAATTGGCTGGAGCATATAAAATCTATGATGTGGTAAATGGTCAATTAACAAGTGTAGTTGAACCGGCAGCATTAGACGCTCTAAATGCAAATGCTACCACTTTCTTGCCATATCCTGAGAATGGTGTTGCTTCGTCATTCGGTATTGAAGATGGTTCATTTCTTCGATTAAATACATTTACTTTAGGATATTCTATCCCTAAAAATGTAATCGATAAATTAAAAATTGCTAAATTAAGGTTGTACAGTTCTGTTTATAACGCTTTCACAATTACCGGATATAAAGGATTTGATCCTGAAATAAATGTTAACGAAAACAGTAATTCTGGTGGAGCTTTAAATCCATTCCGTTTACCTACTCCTGGTCTTGATTTGAACGCATATCCGCGTCCACGTACATTTACATTTGGTTTAAATATTGAATTTTAAAAAAACAATAAGGTTATGAAAAAGATATTTTTTGTTATACTCACAGCAATTGTTCTGATGAATATATCATGTGAGAAAGATTTTCTAGATGTGCAAGCGCCCTCTAGTGTTGACGATAATTTTGTATTTGGAACTCCTCAGGAAGCTACTAAAGTATTAGCGGGTCTTTACGACATTTGGCATGACTTAGACAAAAATTTGTATTACGATGTGGTATCTGTTGGTTCAGATTCTGAGCATCACCCTGAACCTTATTCAGCACAGGCGAGACACATCCCTATGGGCTTATTTCCTGTACCATACGATATCAACGATGGAAATGCTTTGAATACCTGGAATGAAGGTTATCAAATTATTAACAGAGCCAATATTGTTATGGAGTCCATTGCGTCTAAACCTGAATATCAGGCTGCAGTGGCCGCTGGAACTCCAAATGAATGGACACAATTGTATGGTGAGGCTTTGTGCCATAGAGCTACTAATTACAAATTATTAATAAGCTACTTTGGTGATGTACCTTATTTTGACTATCCAATTAGAAGTACAAGTCAAACAGATACTTTAGGTTATACCATTAGAGACAGAATATATGACAGTGAAATTGCAGCTCTTAAACAAGCGGCTCCTTTGATGTACCCTTTGGGAGCAAAAGTTACTGCTGAGAAATTTTCAGGAACTTACGCATACTACTTAACCGGAAGGTTAGCATTTGATGCCGCAGGATATCAGTTGAGACGTACTGATTTAGAATACCCTGGTATCAGCTTTGAACAATTAGGTCAAGAAAGTTCCCAATGGAAGGCTAAATATGTCAGAAATTCGAATTGGAAAACCTATATGGCTACTGCCAAAGAATATTTCTTAAAAGCGGTAACCAATTCAGGTACAGCGCATTTGATTGAAACAGATGAAAGAGGTGCTAAATTTAACAACCCATTTCAAAGAAACTTCCAATACCTTTTGGATTTACAAATCAGTCCAGAGTCTTTGTTTGAGTGCGGTTATACCCGTACACAAAACTCTGACTGGCCATACTCTTGGGGTCGTCCTTCAGGAGGAGGAGGATCAAACAGTTATCCAAACAAATGTTATGGACAAGGACGTGTAAATCCTTATTATATCTTTGGAGATTTTGACCCTGCTGACAAACGTCGCGATGTAACAGGATGTTTTACAGGAAACACAGGAAAAGCTGGTGAAATCTTAATGAGTTTTGCCCGTGGTAATCGTGAAAAAGGTGGTATGACTACAAACAAATTTGACGAAGCGCGTATGAGTGATCCTTATATTCCAAAACAACGTCAATCTGGGGTAAACTGGCAACAAGTTAGATTAGGGGAAGTTATGTTAGATCTTGCTTATGCAGCTGCTGCAACTAATGATGAGGCTACAGCTAAAACCTACTTCAAAAAAGTTCGTGCCCGTGCCTTCTCTTCAGCTAATCAGGCTTCAAAAGTAACTGCATATGTAGACGGAATGTCAGGACAAACTTTATTGGAAGGTATCGAACAAGAATTAAAACTTGAAACCGGTGGTGAAGGAAAAAGACGTTGGGATACCATACTTTTCGGAACTTTCACAAAACACATTCAGGAAATGCGCGACAACATGAGAGCAATGATAGCTGGTTTAGAAACTAATGGATACTATACATTTCCAAATGGTGTACAAATTTCAAGCTATGTTTATACCAAAGCCGTTAAAATTAAAGATATCGATCCTACTTTGGATTTACTGACGTATCAAACACCTGAAGGATTGGCTGAATCGGATCCAAAATATTCTGTTTTGGTTCCAGGATGGAGAGGGACCAACAATGGCTGGGCAACTTATTTAAGTACCTTATCTGCAACATTACAAAACAATCACCTTGCTATCAAAGGTATGTTCAGATATATTGACCCTGCAAGTCAGGAAGCAGCAGATTTAGTTGCTGCGGGTTATAAAAAAGTTGCCTGGGGATCTAACCTGGTAGCCAATAAAGTTGAGTATACTGACGACTTTTTCTTAGGTTATCCAGATGGTTCTTATGCAGCAGGTGTACCTCCTCGTTATATCATGCCTCTATCCTATTCAACCTTAAGTACCTCAAATGGTAATTTAACCCAAGGATACGGACACGCTTCAGAATAATTATAGTTTATTATCCAAAAATAACCCGCTGCTAAATGGTAGCGGGTTTTTTATTCTGAAATGACAAATGGGCTATATGCAAAATACTATTTCTGCTCCTACACGCTAACCATAATTATTTTTCAGATATCATAACTAACTGGAATTGAATTACTAAAAATAGTTCCTATGAAATTATTTAATAAGTCTCTGATTATTTTATTTACCACCACCAGTTCGGCTATATTTTCAAATTCCATCAATAAATCAAATAGCCTGACCTTTACAGAAAACAACTTTACGCAGCAGGTGATTCCTGATTCTTTAAAATGGTCAGAACGAATGGCGCTTTCCATCATGAAACGTAACCCTGAAGCCTGGAATATTGACCATTTGGCAGCACCTAAATGGGAATATAAGGTGGGACTGGTCTTAAAATCTTTTGAAAACCTATACCACACAACCAAAAAAGAAGTTTATTTTAATTACATAAAAAACTTTGTTGACACCTTTGTAGACAATAATGGCACAATCAAAGGATATGATTTGGATAGTTACAATATAGATTTGATAAACTCAGGAAAATTATTGTTTAATCTATACAATACGACTCAGGAAAGTAAATACTTAAATGCTCTGAAGACCCTGCGAAAACAATTGGACGGTCAGCCCAGAACACCTTCGGGAGGATTTTGGCACAAAAAAATTTATCCTAATCAAATGTGGCTAGATGGTTTATATATGGGGGAACCATTTTACGCTCAATACACAACTACATATGAAAATGGGAAGTATCTCAAGGATATCATGCTTCAGTTTCAATTATTACATGAACATGCTTTTGACCAAAATACGGGCTTATATTTTCATGCCTGGGATGAAAGTAAAATGATGCCTTGGTCCAATAAAAAAACAGGTACCGCACCAAATATTTGGCTACGGGCTTTGGGTTGGTATTCCATGGCACTGGTTGATGTTTTGGATTTCATGCCTAAAGACGATCCTAATCACAAGCTACTTGTTCAATACCTAAATGAACTGGCTCAAGCTTCAATTAGATTTCAGGACAAAAGCGGCTTATGGTATCAGGTTCCAAATTTACCAAACAAAGAAGGTAATTACCTGGAAGCCTCCGGATCAGCTATGTTAATCTATTCTTTTGCGAAGGGTGCTTCAAAGGCTTATCTACCACAAGAATATAAAAATATTGCTTCCAAAGGTTTTGATGGACTGATAAAAGAATGCATTACGGTCGATCTTGACGGGGAGGTACATATCCATCGCATTTGCAAAAGTGCCGGATTGGGAGGAGACCCTTACAGAGATGGTTCATACGAATACTATTTAAGCGAACCCATTGTAACTGATAACTCACATGGCTTAGGTCCTTTTATTTTGGCCGCAATTGAATTAAACAAATAGAAAATATGGATCCAATTGTAATTATTTTAACCGGTACAGTAGTTGTTTTAGTTTGCATTATACTATTGCGATTACACGCAGTAATTTCTCTATTGTTGGCAGCCTTAGTCACTGGCTTAATGACTTCGCAGGAACTTATTTATAAATATGCAATTAACAGCGGAATGAATGATCAGGATGCTTTAGATAAATCTGCAATGAATATAGGGGAACGATTGGGAGAAGCCTTTGGGAACACCAGTGGAAAAATAGGGATACTTATTGCCTTGGCTTCTATTGTCGGAACGTCCTTAATGCGAAGTGGTGGCGCCGAAAGAATCGTAAGATCATTGTTGAAATTATTCGGAAAAAAGAATAGTCCAATCGCTTTATTATTTAGCAGTTTTACACTCGCCATTCCCGTTTTTTTTGATACTGTATTTTATCTGATGATACCTATAATAAAATCAATGGGAATAAAAAATCCGAGAAAATACAGCTTATATTTGATGGTGGTCATTGCAGGTGGTGTAATGGCGCATTCACTTATCCCTCCTACCCCCGGGCCTTTGTTTGTTGCCGAATCAATGAATATCGACCTGGGAACCATGATGATTGGCGGATTAATAATAGGTTTAATTACCGTCCTATTTGGTTACCTTTATGCAATCTGGGCAAATTTAAAATGGAAACTAACTGTTCGCAGTACTGCAGACATAAGCGTGGAGGAATTAAACGAGATAGCCGAGAAGGACAACAAAGATTTACCTAATCTGGGCATATCACTATTAGCCGTTGTGCTGCCAATAATCTTGATTACAGGGAATACATTTTCCAAAATGTTATTGAAAGGTATTGAAAACAAAACAGCACTCCAAAAAGCAATATTGGCTTTTTTCTCAATTATGGGAGACCCGAATATTGCACTTTTTATGGCAGCATTTATTGCCATGTATCTGATGTGGTCAAAAGTTAAAGAAATCGATCTTTTTAAAAAATACGTTTACGAAGCATTAACCAGTGCGGGCATGATAATTTTAATTACGGCCTCAGGAGGTGTTTTTGGTCAGATGTTGCAACAAACAGGTATAGGAATAAGGATACAGGAATTGTCAGCACACTATCAAATGGCTATTTTACCAATGGCCTTTTTTATCACAGCAGCCGTCAGATCGGCACAGGGATCGGCAACTATAGCTATGGTCACAACGATCGGCATTATGAGTGGTGTAGCCAGTAATGGACTGGTATTCCATCCGGTATATTTGGCCTTAACGATTGGGTGCGGCTCCAAAATCTTTGCATGGATGAACGATAGTGCATTTTGGATAATAACTAAAATGAGCGGTATGGACGAAAAGGAAACTATTCGACATTTCTCCTTACTTTTGATGGTAATGGCATTTTCCGGTTTGCTTGCTATTATGATTTTGTCAAAATTATTTCCGTTAATTTAATTAAATATGAGTAAAAACATATTAATAAAAACTAATCCTATTGATAATGT
>CAZTLN010000006.1:76609-79689 GCA_964614445.1 uncultured Flavobacterium sp.
GACGAAAGGATACCTTTAGAAGGCTTTACTTTTGAAGGTTACAAAAATGAGGATGGTAGCGTAGGAACTAAAAATGTATTGGGAATTTCAAGTAGTGTGCAATGTGTTGCCGGTACTGTTGAATATGTAATTAAAAGAATCAAAAAAGATTTGCTTCCATTGTACAAAAATGTTGATGATGTGGTAGCGCTCAATCACCATTATGGTTGTGGTGTTGCAATAGAAGCTCCTGGAGCAATTGTACCAATTAGAACCCTTCAAAATATAGCCAGAAATCCTAATTTTGGAAACGAAATTATGGTTTTGGGTCTGGGATGTGAAAAGTTGAGACCGGAGCGTTTGGTTAGTGAGGATGCATCAAAGGGAGATTCTGTAATCTACATGCAAGATGAATCTTTCCAAGGATTTAATGAAATGGTAGAAGGTATAATGAATATTGCCAAAATTCATTTGGAAAAATTAAACCGGCGCAAAAGAGAAACATGCCCAGCAGCGGACTTAGTGGTGGGAATGCAATGTGGCGGCAGCGATGCTTTTTCTGGCCTTACTGCTAACCCTGTGGCAGGATTTGCAGCTGACTTAATTGTTCGAGCCGGTGGTAGCGTAATGTTTTCTGAAGTAACCGAAGTAAGAGATGCAGTTCATTTACTAGTTCCTCGAACTTCAGACAAATCAGTTGCCAAGGCCCTAATAGATGAAATGGAATGGTATGATAATTATTTGTTGCAGGGAGGTGCAGACCGGAGTGCAAATACAACACCAGGAAATAAAAAAGGTGGTTTAAGTACTATTGTTGAAAAATCATTGGGTTCGGTGGTAAAATCAGGAACCAGCCCAATAGTCGATGTCTTAAAACCCGGTGAAAAAATACGAAAAAAAGGATTGACGTTTGCCGCAACACCTGCAAGTGATTTTGTTTGTGGTACCCTGCAGCTTGCCGCCGGTATGAACGTACACTTATTTATGACTGGCCGAGGAACTCCCTATGGGTTATCAATGGTACCCGTAATAAAAATCGGGACCAATTCTAAATTAAGCAAGCGTTGGTTTGATATAATCGATTTTGATGCCGGACAAATTGCAACGGGAGCAAAAACCATCGAAGAAATGGGTTGGGAACTTTTCCATTTAATTTTAGATGTTGCCAGCGGGAGAACGCAAGTTGCCGCAGACAAATTGGGATTGCACAACGATTTAGTTTTGTTTAACCCTGGACCATTAACATAGTAAAAAAATAAAATAAAAATGAATACAAACTTTGAAAAAATTAAAAATGCTCTAGGAGATGGCTTGTTGTCATTCCCTATTACCGACATGGATGACCAAGGTCAGTTCAATGGTGAAACATATAAAGAAAGATTAGATTGGTTTATGTCACATCAGGTAGCTGCGATTTTTGTGGCTGGTGGTACAGGTGAATTCTTTTCTCTTTCTAAAGAAGAATATACTCATATTGTAAAAATTACAGGTGAAACAGTAAACGGTAAGGTTCCAACCGTTTCCAGCGTAGGACGCAGTATTCCTGAAGCTATTGAGTTTGCTGCAATTGCCGAAAAAGCGGGAATCGATGCTTTGCTATTGATGCCGCCCTATCTTACAGAATGTGCCAAAGAAGGAGTTTTTGAATATGCAAAAACAATTATTCAAAATACCTCTTTGCCGGTAATATATTACAACAGAGCAAATGGTATTCTTCCAGCTGAATACATTCTGAAATTGGCTGAAGAATGTCCAAATTTTATTGCATTAAAAGATGGTACAGGAAACATGGAGGCCCTGAATTCTACAATTAAACTGGTTGGAGATCGGTTGACCTACATTGGTGGTGTTCCTACAGCCGAAATTATTTCAGAGGCTTACCTCTCCATCGGAGTAAACACTTATTCCTCGGCGGTATTTAACTTTGTCCCTGAACTGGCAAACCAATACTATAAAGCACTAAGAGCAGGCGATACCAAAACAACTTCATTGATTTTAAAAGAATTTTTTATTCCATTCGTAAAATTAAGAAGCAATTCTCAGGGTTATGCCGTGAGCTTAATAAAAGCAGGAGCAAAATTAGTTGGGAAGTCTGCCGGTGATGTTCGCGCTCCCCTACCTGTTCCAAAACAGGAAGAAGTTGAAATACTTCGAAAATTAATAGAAAATGCATCAACATTGATAAAATAAATTCACTAGCCATATGGATACTTTGTTTTACGGTATTAACCCTGTTACAAACGAAAAACTGGAAGGAGCATTTAAAAATGCCGACACTAACCAAATCAATTTAGCAGTTCAGCAGGCCAATGAAGCCTTCGGAAAATACAGAAAAAAAGATAAAGAAAGCATTGCACTTTTTTTAGAACAAATTGGTGAAGAAATATCAAATTTGGGAGATGCACTCCTTGAGAGATGCCATTTCGAAACAGCGCTACCAATTGCAAGGTTACAGGGAGAAAGGGGAAGAACCATAAATCAATTAAATCTTTTTGCTTCGGTTGTTCGCGAAGGATCTTGGGTAGACGCAAGAATTGATACCGCAATACCCGAACGAATTCCAGTCCCAAAATCAGATATCAGACATATGCTCATACCCATGGGACCTGTGGCAGTTTTTGGGGCAAGCAATTTTCCACTTGCCTTCTCCGTGGCCGGTGGTGATACCGCTTCTGCTTTAGCCTCTGGTTGTCCTGTGATTTTTAAGGGACATCCTGCACATCCCGGTACCTCTGCTATGGTTGCAGATGCAATAATTACAGCAGCAAAAAAAACAGGAATGCCCGATGGCATTTTCGCTTTATTACAAAGTAACTCCAATGAGACTGGGGAAAGTTTAGTAAAACATCCCGGAATAAAGGCAGTAGCTTTTACAGGTTCTTTTAGAGCTGGAAAGGCGCTATTTGACTACGCTAACAGTAGACCAGAACCTATTCCTGTTTTTGCTGAAATGGGAAGTACAAACCCTGTATTTATCCTACCTAAGGCTCTAAAGGAACGTGGAGACAAAATCGCCGAAGGACTGGCAAGTTCAATTACGTTAGGAGTTGGTCAATTTTGTACAAATCCGGGATTATCATTCATACAAAAATCCGAAGATT
>CAZTLN010000006.1:79789-175231 GCA_964614445.1 uncultured Flavobacterium sp.
AACCTTGAAGGACACTTAACAGCTACAATACATGGTACCGAAGAGGATTTTATGGAATACCAGGAGTTATTTGATATTCTGGAATTGAAAGTAGGTCGAATTGTTATTAACGGTTATCCAACAGGAGTAGAAGTTTGCCATTCTATGGTTCATGGAGGTCCATATCCGGCAACAACAGCACCACAATCAACATCAGTAGGATCAAACGCTATTAAGAGATTCGTCCGTCCGGTTTGTTTTCAGGATTATCCTAATACATTCTTACCAGATGCACTTAAAGACAAAAATGTTTTGGGAATCTGGCGATTAATTAATGGCAATTTGGAAAAATAAAATCAATTTAAATATGAAAATGTTCCAATGAAACAAATTTTCATTACACCGTTTAATCAAACTTCCACTTTTTTAATCATTTGCAAAA
This sequence comes from uncultured Flavobacterium sp., assembly GCA_964614445.1. Taxonomy (GTDB): domain Bacteria; phylum Bacteroidota; class Bacteroidia; order Flavobacteriales; family Flavobacteriaceae; genus Flavobacterium. The sequence goes on from CAZTLN010000006.1 coordinate 80,211, forward strand.
ATATTTATTGAAATAATTATATTTACAACAACCAATTGAATTCTATTAAACAAACCATTTTAAAACCACCATTATGGATATCACAAGAAGAAAATTTTTAACTTCAGTTAGTATGTTGGCGGCATATTCAGCCTTCCCTCTAAGTTCTTTTGATTTTGATAAATCCAAAAAACTAAGAATCGTACTTGTGGGAACTGGCATCAGAGGCACTGGATTTTGGGGAAAAAGATTAGTTGAAGAATATTCAGACATCCTCGAATTTGTTGGACTTAGCGACATCAATCCGGGTCGTTTAGAATATGCTAAGAAATACATCGGTGTCAACTGCCCAACTTTTGTAAATTTTGACGAAATGTTGCAAAAAACAAAACCTGACCTGATTATTGTAACAACTAAAGATGCTACCCACCATCAGTTTATAATTAAAGGTTTAGAATCAGGTTATGATGTTTTGACTGAAAAACCACTTACCACAGATGAAAACAAATGTCAGGAGATATTAAATGCTGAAAGAAAATCAGGTAAAAACCTTATTGTAGGATTCAATTATCGTTGGAGTCCATACAGCACTAAAATCAAAGAATTATTGGCAAACAATACAATTGGAAAAATTACCTCAGTTGATTTCCATTGGTACCTCAACACCTATCACGGTGCTTCTTATTTTAGAAGATGGCACGGTATGAAGGAAAATGGAGGATCATTATGGGTTCATAAAGCGACACATCACTTCGACCTCCTCAATTGGTGGATTGATTCTGATCCAACCGAAGTTTTTGCTTTTGGAGCTTTGGAACATTATGGAAAAAACGGTCCATTCAGAGGACCTAATTGCAGAACCTGCGACCATAAATCAAGCTGTGAATATTATTTTGACATCACAGAAGACAAGCAATTGATGAGTCTTTACGTAGATCACGAAAAACATGACGGATACATCAGAGATAATTGTCTTTTCAGAGAAGAAATAGACATCTACGACAAAATGTCTGCACAAATAAAATATGCAAACGATGTTGTGGTAAATTATTCTCTTACGACTTACTCTCCTTTTGAGGGCTGGAGAATTGCTTTTAATGGTACAGAAGGACGTATCGAAGCTTCACTGGATATTCCATATGAAAAAAATGTACAGGTTGATCAAGCTGAAATGCATGCCAAAGAAATGGAAAAATCAGCATTAGAAGATGCTGATCATGAAACTATTTTTGTACACAAATTATGGAAAGATTTTGAAAAGGTTACCATACCAACTGAAAAAGGAGGACATGGAGGTGGTGACAAACGCTTGCATGACAAGATATTCAGAACTCCCGATGTTGCAGACCAGTTCGAAAGATCTGCGGGCAGCAGAGACGGAGCAATGTCTGTTTTAATTGGAATTGCTGCCAGGAACAGTATTGAAACAGGAGACCCTGTAAAAATTACTGATTTAACAGATTTAACACCCATGGCAAAGCGAATAAAATAAAATATACCTTATAAATTATTCAAGGCCACTTGGTCAAAAAACAAAAAATTTACTCTCAAAATGTAAGTTTTGTTTTTTGCTAAGTGGTCTTTTTTTTTAACTGGCTTTCAGTTATTTATACAAATAAAAGATTTCAAATTTCAATTTTTCAGCTTTCAGCCCTCCAGAAGGTTTGTATAATTTAGTTTCAAATCTTATTTGAAAAAACTAAATTTGCAATTATTAACTACACTAAAAAGTAATACATTTTAGCTAAACTAAAATAATTACTAAGCTAAAAATCAACTGATTAAAATGAAAAAGAAACAATTAAGATCTACCGGAATCAAATCCGGAATTTTTATTCCTTTTTTCACTCTATTCACCTTTGGATTGTATGCACAGTCGGTAAGGTGGACAAGCAGTACCGAAAAGAAAAAGTGGGATGAAAAAACCGTTAAACTTGAAAACAAAGGAACTCAAAAGGTAGACTTAGAAGTCAACAAAGAAGATTTTATTATCACTTTTAATGCATGGGGAACCTGCTTCAATGAGAAAGGCTGGGACGCTCTAAATCTGCTTCCGCGTAAGCAACAGGAATCAATCCTAGACAATCTATTCTCACCTGATGGTGACCTACGTATTTCCATGGGTCGTTTCTCAATGAATGCTAACGACTATGCTCGTGATTGGTACAGCTGCGATGAGGTTGATGGAGATTTTCAACTTAAATATTTCAACATTGAAAGAGACAAGACTTCGATAATTCCATTTATTAAAGCAGCTCAGGCTTACAACCCTGATATGAAATTCTGGATATCACCTTGGTCACCTCCATCCTGGATGAAAATAAATCACTACTACTCGGTGGTAAGCAACGAAACCTATAACAATCTTGATCCAAAATTAAATCATCTATTGTATGAGGGGTCTAATGTAAAGAATGAGAATGTTTTTCCCCAACAGGCGGCGGTAAACGATTACCTGATTCAAGACCCTCGTTATTTAACCACCTATGCTAATTATTTCTGCAAATTCATTACAGCATATAAAGAACAAGGCATCCCTGTCTCAACAGTGATGTTTCAAAATGAACCATGGAGTTATACTCCCTACCCAGGTTGTGCCTGGACTCCAAAAGGGATCATTAAATTTAACGCCGAGTATTTAGCTCCGGCTTTAAAGGCACAACACCCAGGTACATCATTAATATTTGGAACTATCAATTCTAACCGTTATGATGCTGTCGATGAAGTATTATCAGATCCGAGAATACCTCAAACTTTTGAAGGTGTAGGATTCCAATGGGAAGGTGGACAAATCTTACCTAAAATCCGTGCAAAATATCCTAACTACAAATATGTTCAAACAGAAAGTGAATGTGGTTGGGGATCTTTTGACTGGGGCGCCGCAGAACATACCTTTGGTCTGATTAACCACTACTTAGGTAATGGATGCGAAGAGTACACCTTTTGGAATGCCATCTTATGCGATGAGGGTGTAAGCGGATGGGGATGGAAACAAAATGCCTTAATTAGAGTGGATTCTAAAAATAAAAATGTAATCTATACTCCCGAATATTACGCAGTAAAACACTACACCCAATTTATTCCTAAAGGAAGTAAGGTTATGGTATTCAAAGAAAATAAGGAAAGTAAAACTCCAGTGATGGCAGTTTCAAATCCTCAGGGAAAATATGTTGTTTTTGCCGGTAACTTCAACAATGAGGAAAGAGATTTAAACATAAAAATTAATGGCAAATTTTTAAGTGTTAAACTTCCTGCCCACTCATTGAATACTTTCCAGATGAAATAGAATCGATAAAGGAAAAACGGCAATCTTGCCACAATTTAAGAATCCCTGATTTATGTACTCAAATCAGGGATTCGCTTTTTTCCCATTCAAAGAATAATCATTTTTCACTTTAAATTGGGATATACGGAATTAATTTAAGTAATTTGAACTTCACATTATTACACCTATGGAAATAGTTAAAAACGAAGAAGGATTTAAACCAATCAACGCCAATCCTTCCCTCAGAAGAAAAATCATTCATCTTGACCATCTTATGGTTACAGTTATGGAATTCTTAAACGGACCTATGGAGCAGCCCGATCCACCTCATAAGCACGTTCACGAGCAAATAACTTATGTAGCCTCTGGCACTTTAAAATTATTTGTCGAAGACAGAGAATACCTTCTTACCGAAGGAGATGTTTTCAAAATTGCGTCCAATCTAAACCACTGCATCCAAACGCTTTCTGAATACGTAAAACTGGTAGACAGTTTCTCTCCTAACCGAGAAGATTTTTTATAATTTAATCTGCTAAAATTTAGACTTACCTGCAATGATTCGTTTAGTCCCTTTTCTATGTAGTTGGCTGCTGCTATTTTCTCAAAATATTATTGCCCAAAAAAACAAGAATCTTTTTAATCAGAAAGATTTAAAAGGATGGTATGCCTTTACTGAGGACAGGGGTAAAGTAAACAATGCCTCCGAAATTTTCACCGTGGAAGATAATATTTTGCGCATGTTTGGACCCAAAGCTGGCTATTTAATGTCAGAAGAATCATTTTCTAATTTTGAACTAACTGCAGAATTCCGATGGAATAATGATGCAAGTTTTAAACGAAAAAACAATAACAAAAACAGTGGTCTCATGTACCTAGTTCCTTCCGACACCCCGGATGAATTATGGCCAAAAGGCATCCAATTCCAAATAAAAGAAGGTGCCACGGGAGATTTTGTGCTTTTGCAGGAGGTTACCCTGAAAATTAAAGAAAATACAACAGAACCCGGCAAAAGCGTTGTAGCAAAGCGATTTGCAGACTCTGAAAAACCAGAAGGCAAATGGAACAAGTTGGTTATAATATCAAGCAATGGCAAAATAACCCAAAAACTTAATGGCAAAATAGTAAATCAGGGTACAGAATCCTCGGTTAGAAAAGGAAGGATTTTATTGCAATATGAGGGATTCCCAATAGATTTTAGAACTATAAAAATAAAAACTGCCGAATAAAAACCTCAGTCTGAACCAAATTCTTCTTTTACCGATCTTCCTGCTATGTTTTTTAAAATAAAATCCTATCTCAGATTTCTATGGCATTCCAAAAATGAGCACGCCGTCCACTCCCCTTTTGTGTTCAGCCTTTTGACAAAATGTTTTTATGACAGCAAAGGAAAACCGGAATACCAACTTTTGTATGAATATAGAAATAATATAGTAAAAAACAACAATCTCATTGAGGTTACAGATTTTGGAGCCGGATCCAAAATATTTAATTCAAATAGTAGAAAAATATCAAAAATTGCCCATACAGCTGGCATATCAAGTAAAAGAGCTAGGTTGTTATGCAGAATTACCAAATATTTTCAACCGCACAATATTCTGGAAATTGGCACTTCTCTGGGATTGGCAACAGTAGCCATGAGTGTGGCTAATTCAAATGCAAAAATAACTACTCTCGAAGGATGTCCTGAAACAATCAAAGTAGCCAAATCACAGTTCGCCGCCTTTGACCTAAAGAATATTAACCCAATTACGACCGAATTTGATACATATCTTAATAAGACCGAGTTTTCAAACACACGGTATGACTTGATTTATTTCGACGGAAATCATTCGAAAAAGGCTACTTTGTCCTACTTCGAATACCTTCTACCTACTATTACCAACGATACTGTCTGGATTTTTGACGACATTCATTGGTCTGAAGAAATGGAATCAGCATGGCTAACAATAAAAAACCATCCCAAAGTTTCTGTTACTATCGATACTTTTCAATGGGGTTTGGTATTTTTCAGAAAAGAACAGCCCAAAGAACATTTTATTATTCGTGTTTGAATTTAAATAAGTTTTTTTAATGTTCTAATCATAAGATTTTCACAATAACAAGCCTTTATTTATAAATGATTGTTTAGCTTTGAGTGTTTGAAAACGAATCTCAAAAATATTTAATACAAATCCCCATGAAGGAACCTTTGATTAAAATATCAGAAATAAAACGAAATTTTGCACTGGGAGACGAAACAGTGTATGTTTTAAAAGGGATAGACTTAGAGGTAAACAAAGGTGAATTTGTGGCTTTAATGGGACCATCCGGATCCGGAAAGTCGACCTTGATGAATCTTTTGGGATGTTTGGACACACCCACTTCAGGAACTTATATTTTAAATGGCAAAGATGTCAGTAAGATGAAAGACGATGAACTGGCAGAAATAAGAAACAAAGAAATTGGTTTTGTCTTCCAGACTTTCAATTTACTTCCCAGAACAACCGCTCTTGACAATGTGGCTTTACCAATGATTTACGCAGGATTTTCAAAATCAGCCAGACAAAAAAGAGCTGCCGAAGTACTGGAGCAGGTAAGTCTCTCCGATAGAATGGACCACCAGCCAAACCAACTTTCAGGAGGACAGCGACAACGTGTAGCGGTTGCGAGAGCCTTAGTGAACAAACCTTCAATAATCCTGGCCGATGAACCTACAGGAAATCTGGACAGTAAAACTTCTGAGGAAATCATGAAGCTTATCAATGACATACACACACAAGGAAACACAGTAATTCTGGTAACTCACGAAGAAGAAATTGCTGCATATGCACATCGGGTGATTCGTTTGCGCGATGGCAGAATTGAAAGCGATATTACAAAAAACATTCAATGAAAATTTATACAAAGACAGGAGATCAAGGAATAACTTCCCTTTATGGAGGTAACCGGGTTCCCAAAGATCACATCCGAATAGAAAGCTATGGAACGGTTGACGAGTTGAATTCCTATATCGGACTGGTCCGCGATCAGGACATTCAAGCTCATTATAAAGATGTTTTAACCGAAATACAGGACAGACTTTTCACTATAGGAGCAATCCTGGCAACACCTGAAGATAAATCCACACTTAAAAACGGACAATCTCGCCTACAAAACCTTGGCATCATAGAAAATGATGTAAAACTGTTAGAAAATGAAATTGACAGTATGGAAAATGAACTTCCTCAAATGACACATTTTATATTGCCAGGAGGACATCCAACTGTGTCACATTGTCATATCGCACGCTGCATCTGTCGCCGAGCCGAACGCCTAACGGTGCATCTAAGTCATAATGAGGCGGTTGAAGAAATTGTACTAATCTATCTGAACAGACTATCTGACTACCTCTTCGTGTTGGCACGAAAGTTGTCAAAAGAGCTACAGCTTCAGGAAATCAAATGGATACCTAGAAAATAAACATACAATAATTCTTACAAAAAAAGAATTAAAGCTTGATTTTTTCAACAATAATTAAAAAATCAACACAAAATCGAAATTAAAAAAAATACGTTCTTATCTTTTTTAAAATAAATGTTTTTTTACTTGTGTTATTCGGTAAAAAATTTATTTTTGCACAAAACTAAATCGACAAAAGATGTATTGGACATTAGAATTGGCATCCTATCTTAGTGATGCTCCGTGGCCTGCTAACAAAGATGAACTTATCGACTACGCTATCCGTGCCGGTGCACCTTTAGAAGTGGTAGAGAACCTACAGTCTATTGAAGATGAAGGTGAGATATATGAATCGATGGAAGAAATTTGGCCTGATTACCCTACTGACGAAGATTATCTTTGGAATGAGGATGAATACTAAAAAACAACCCAAGAAAAAGTCTCATCGCGAGGCTTTTTTTTTGGTTAAATTTACGCTTAATAAAAATTAGAAATAGAATACATTATGAGTTTCATAAATAGCATTATTAAAGTCTTTGTAGGTGACAAATCCGAAAAAGATATTAAAGCTTTACAACCTTACTTAAATAAAATTAAGACTTATGAAAGCGGTTTACTTTCTCTATCAAATGATGAGTTAAGAGAGCGAACTGTTTTTTTTAAAGACAAAATCAAACAGGCACGCGCAGGCCTTGATGCCAAAATCCACAACCTTAAAACTGAGGTTGAAGGCATTGAGGATATTGACAAAAGAGAAGATATCTACTCTGAAATTGACAATTTAGAGAAAGAGGCATATACACTTTCAGAAAAAACTTTGATGGAAATTCTTCCAGAAGCTTTTGCCGTAGTACAGGAAACTGCGCGACGTTTCAAAGAAAACTCCGAAATTACAGTTACCGCAACTGCAAAAGACCGTGAATTCTCTGCCAGCAAAAGTTACGTTTCGATTGAAGGAGACAATGCCATATGGTTAAACAAATGGAATGCTGCCGGGAAAGAAATTACCTGGGACATGATTCACTACGACGTACAGTTGATTGGAGGAATGGTGTTACACACCGGTAAAATTGCAGAAATGCAAACCGGGGAAGGTAAAACATTGGTAGCAACCCTACCATTATACCTAAACGCTTTGACAGGAAACGGTGTACATTTAGTAACCGTAAACGACTATTTGGCGAAACGTGATAGCTCTTGGAAGGCTCCTTTATTTGAATTCCATGGTTTGACAGTGGATTGTATTGACAATCACCAACCTAATTCTCCGGGAAGAAAAAAAGCTTACGAAGCTGATATTACCTATGGTACAAACAACGAATTTGGTTTTGACTACCTACGAGACAACATGGCACATACTCCGGATGAATTGGTGCAAAGAAAACACAATTATGCCATTGTCGATGAGGTGGATTCTGTTTTAATTGACGATGCCAGAACGCCATTGATTATTTCAGGACCGGTACCTCAGGGTGATCGCCACGAATTTAACGAATTGAAACCTAAAATTGAAAACCTGGTTAGCACCCAACGTCAATTGGCCAATGGTTTCCTTTCAGAGGCAAAAAAACTGATCAAGGAGGGAAATACTAAAGACGGTGGATTTATGTTGTTAAGAGCTTATAGAAGCTTACCAAAAAACAAGGCACTAATCAAGTTTTTGAGTGAAGAAGGAATCAAACAATTACTTCAAAAAACCGAAAACCAATACATGCAAGACAACAACCGCGAGATGCCTAAAGTTGACGAAGCCCTGTATTTTGTGATCGAAGAAAAAAACAATCAGGTTGAATTAACCGATAACGGTATTAAATATCTTTCAGGAGATACTGATTCTGACTTTTTTGTGTTGCCTGATATTGGAACTGAAATCGCCAACATCGAAAAAAGAAACTTAGAAAAAGATGTTGAAGCAGAAGAAAAGGAAAAATTATTCCAGGATTTCAGTGTGAAAAGCGAGCGAATTCATACCTTGACACAACTATTAAAAGCATATACACTTTTTGAGAAAGATGTAGAATATGTGATCATGGACAACAAAATTATGATTGTCGATGAGCAGACAGGTCGTATCATGGAAGGTCGTCGCTATTCTGACGGTTTGCATCAGGCAATTGAAGCCAAAGAGAATGTAAAAATCGAAGCTGCCACGCAAACATTCGCCACGGTTACTTTGCAAAATTATTTCAGAATGTACAGTAAACTTGGTGGTATGACGGGAACAGCTGTCACAGAAGCCAGTGAATTATGGGAAATTTACAAATTGGATGTGGTTGAAATCCCAACCAACAGACCGATTGCCCGTAAAGACAAAGAAGATTTAATCTACAAAACCACAAGAGAGAAATTTAATGCGGTAATTGAGGATGTAACTACCTTGTCAAATGATGGAAGACCGGTACTTATCGGGACAACCTCAGTGGAAATCTCTGAATTATTAAGCCGTATGCTTAAAATGAGAGGTATTACTCATAATGTCTTAAATGCAAAAATGCATAAGCAGGAGGCTCAAATCGTGGAACAAGCCGGTAAACCTGGAGTTGTAACCATAGCAACCAATATGGCGGGTCGTGGTACTGATATTAAATTAACTCCTGAAGTAAAAGCAGCGGGCGGTTTAGCTATTATTGGTACAGAACGACATGATTCCCGACGTGTAGACAGACAGTTACGCGGTCGTTCCGGTCGTCAGGGAGACCCAGGTAGCTCTCAATTTTATGTTTCTCTGGAAGATAACCTGATGCGTTTGTTTGGTTCTGAAAGAGTTGCTAAAGTGATGGACAGAATGGGACTTGAAGAAGGCGAAGTAATCCAACATTCGATGATGACAAAATCAATCGAACGTGCGCAGAAAAAAGTAGAAGAAAACAACTTTGGCGTTCGTAAACGTTTATTGGAATATGATGACGTAATGAATGCGCAACGTGAGGTTGTATACAAACGTCGTCGTCATGCATTATTTGGAGAACGTCTGAAACTGGATATTGCCAATATGCTTTATGACACCTGTGAGCTTTTTGTTCAGAACACCAAAGCAACAAATGATTTCAAAACTTTCGAATTCGATTTAATTCGCTATTTTTCAATCACTTCCCCTGTAAGCGAATCTGATTTTGTAAAATTGTCCGAAGTGGAATTAACTGGAAAAGTGTACAAAGAAGCTTTAGCATTCTATAATGAAAAATGTGACAGAGGAGCCCGAGAGGCCTTCCCAATTGTAAAAAATATTTTCGAAGACCCAAACAATCAGTTCGAACGTATTGTGGTTCCTTTTACAGATGGTGTTAAAGTTTTTAACGTTGTAACAGATTTAAAGAAAGCATACGAAACTCAAGGGAAACAACTTATTGCCGATTTCGAAAAAAACATCACCCTATCAATTGTTGATGAGGCTTGGAAAAAACACTTACGTAAAATGGACGAATTGAAACAATCAGTTCAATTAGCCGTTCATGAACAAAAAGATCCTTTGCTAATCTATAAATTCGAGGCGTTTAATTTATTCAATAACATGTTGAATGGAATTAATAAAGAAGTCATTTCATTCCTTTTCAAAGGAGACCTACCTCAGCAAAGTGCTCCGGCTATATCTGAAGCAAGGGAAGTGGCACGTCCAAAAGAAAAATTACAGCTGACTAAAGATGAAATTCCTAATAGCGAAAGTGCAAACCGTGAAGCGGGACAAACCCAACAAAGACAAGTTACAGAAACTATAGTAAGAGATACGCCAAAGATAAACCGCAACGATACTGTTACAATTCAACAGCTTGCAACCGGAAAAACGGAATCTATGAAATACAAAAAGGCCGAAAGTCTGTTGGCCAGCGGAGAATGGATATTGGTAAATGAATAACAACTTCTCCGGTTAAAAGAAAATCCCCAACTAGAGCAATTAGTTGGGGATTTTTTTATCTAGGATTTTCCTCGTAATAACGTGCTTCTATCCTTTTAATATCTCTTATGGAATTTTTGGCCCAATCCAAACGCTTTTGTAAAAATTCCTCCTCGGAAAGCTTCCAGTCAAGATTAGACCTCCTCAGCCTATTTGTCAAATCCTGAATAATAATTGCTGCCGAAACTGAAATGTTCAAACTTTCGGTAAAACCAACCATAGGTATCTTCAAAAAACCGTCCGCCTGTTTCATGACTTCTTCTGAAAGCCCTTCCTTTTCTGTTCCAAAAAATAAGGCACTTGGTTTCGAAATATCAAAATCTTCCAACATACAGTCCTTTCCATGTGGGGTAGTCGCAATAATCTGATACCCCTGTTCTCTCAAAGTACTTACACAGCCTGACACAGAATCATGTCGGATAATATCAACCCATTTCTGGGCCCCCATAGCTATCTGTTTATCAATTCTTTTCCCAAACCGTTGTTCAATCACATTCAGCTCCTGAATACCAAAAACCTCACAACTGCGCATCACTGCACTGGTATTGTGTAGCTGATAAACATCTTCAACAGCGACAGTAAAATGTTTGGTACGGTTTTTTAATACCTCCAAAAATCGCTCCTTACGGTTTTCGGTTAGCATTTCTTCCAGATAATTGAGGTAATCAAGATCAATCATTATAATTCTTTTGCCGCAAAAATAGTAAAAAAGAAAAAAGTCAATAATCGAGAAAATTACAATCCCATATTTATTAATTTTAAAAGCTACAAAAATTTTAAAATTTGATGAAAAAGAAATTAGTTGTATTGACGGGAGCAGGAATAAGTGCCGAGAGCGGCATAAAAACATTTCGGGACAGTAACGGTCTCTGGGAAGGCCATAATGTAATGGAGGTCGCCTCACCAGAGGGTTGGAGAAAAAACCCCGCTTTGGTCCTGGATTTCTATAATAAAAGAAGACAACAACTTAAAGAGGTGGAACCCAATTTAGGGCATCAGACTCTTGTAGAATTAGAAAGTCATTTTGATGTTCATATTATAACCCAAAATGTAGATGATTTACATGAGCGAGCGGGCAGCTCTAAAGTTTTACACCTTCACGGAGAACTATTAAAAGTAAGAAGTATCAATAATCATAACCATATTTTAGACTGGCATGACGATTTGAATTTAGGCGATTTGGACATAGCACAAAACCAACTTCGGCCCCACATTGTCTGGTTTGGAGAAGCTGTTCCCGCTCTTGAAGAAGCGATTTCAATTACCGAAACAGCAGATTATTTTGCTGTAATAGGAACTTCACTACAGGTTTACCCAGCTGCGAGCCTGATTGATTTTACTCCTCATACAACTCCCCTGTTCTACATAGATCCAAAACCTGTTCAAATTCCCAATCTGCGAAATCCACTACAAGCAATACCTTTGACCGCCACTGAAGGACTTCCTATTTTGAAAAAGCTTTTAACCGAAAAATTAAACATATAGAGACCATTCATTGTCTTTAAATCCATTTAATTTTGTAAAAAAACAGAACTTTCGACTTCTAACTTCTAACTTCTCTTTATATTTGTGCCTTTGAAAAAATACACGACAATGACTACTTTAAACGAATTAAATGCCATTTCTCCTATTGATGGAAGATACAGAAGTAAAACCCTTTCGTTAGCTCCATTTTTCTCAGAAGAAGCATTAATCAAATACCGTGTGCTGGTAGAGATCGAATATTTTATCGCTTTGTGTGAACTGCCCTTGCCACAACTACAAAACGTAAATAAAGAAGTATTCGAAAATTTACGTAATATCTATAAAAACTTCTCAACTGAAGATGCTCTTTGGATTAAAGAAACTGAAAAAGTAACTAATCACGATGTCAAAGCCGTTGAATATTTCATCAAAGACGCTTTTGACAAATTGGGACTTTCTGAACACAAAGAATTTATCCACTTTGGTTTGACGTCTCAGGATATTAACAATACCGCTATACCACTTTCTACGAAAGAAGCCTTTGAGAAAGTTTATATGCCAACATTAATCAATTTAATTTCCAAATTAAAGGAATTAAGCACAGAATGGAAGGACGTACCAATGCTGGCCCGTACCCACGGACAACCTGCTTCCCCTACCCGTTTAGGAAAAGAAATCGCGGTTTTTGTGGAAAGAATTGAGCAACAAATGCGTTTGCTTTTCAATATTCCATTTGGCGCCAAATTTGGAGGAGCGACTGGAAATTACAACGCCCATCATGTGGCTTATCCGCAAATTGATTGGAAAAACTTCGGAACAAAATTTGTTGAGGAAACGCTAGGATTACACCATTCCTTCCCTACCACTCAAATTGAGCATTACGACCACTTTGCTGCTTTTTTTGACGCGTTAAAAAGGATTAACAACATTATCATTGACCTAGACAGAGATATTTGGACCTACGTTTCGATGGAATATTTCAAGCAAAAAATTAAAGCCGGAGAAATTGGATCGTCTGCGATGCCACATAAAGTTAATCCAATTGATTTTGAAAACTCTGAAGGAAACTTAGGTATTGCCAATGCGATTTTCGAACATTTGGCTGCCAAATTACCGATATCAAGATTACAACGTGACCTTACTGACAGTACGGTATTACGAAATGTTGGAGTTCCAATGGGACATACTATAATCGCTTTTGAAGCTACATTAAAAGGATTGAATAAGTTGTTATTGAATGAAGCCAAATTCCACGAAGATTTGGAAAACAACTGGGCAGTTGTGGCTGAAGCAATACAAACCATATTGCGTCGTGAAGCCTACCCAAGTCCATATGAAGCTTTAAAAGGACTTACAAGAACCAACGAGGCAATTACCAAAAAATCAATTCATGAATTTATTGGCACCTTAGAGGTTTCAGATGCTGTCAAGGCTGAATTGTTACAAATTACACCTAGTAACTTCTTAGGGATATAACTACAAGAACACTAAAATTATTAAAAAGCTATCTAAATCGATAGCTTTTTTTATTTAGTACTCTTAAATGCCAAATTGATTGCACAGCAAAGAGGCATTTACTAATTTTAACAGGATAATATATCGCAATACAAAAAAAATAAAAAATGAGTACGGTAGCAACGGTTGCTGAGGCATCAAACCATCTAAAACCTTTGATAAGTGATTTAGGACTTATCCTTATGACTGCAGGAATAGCCGTGCTTCTCTTTAAAAAAATAAAACAGCCACTGGTGCTTGGTTATTTAATTGCCGGGTTTTTAGCTGGAAACCATTTCCATTTTTTCCCTTCGGTAAAAGATATTAAGAGCGTTGAAATATGGGCTGAAATTGGTGTAATCATTCTGTTGTTCAGTCTTGGACTTGAATTTAGTTTCAAAAAATTAATGAAAGTTGGAGGTACTGCATCCATAACGGCTGTGACCCAAATAATCACCATGGTACTAGTAGGATTTATGGTTGGATCCTGGCTGGGATGGAAACAAATGGATGCCATTTTCCTGGGAGTGATCCTCTCCATTTCATCGACAACCATTATTGTAAAAACCTTTGATGAGTTAAGTGTAAAAGCCGAAAAATTTGCCGGAATTGTAATTGGATCATTGATTGTACAGGATATTGTTGCTATTTTAATGATGGTACTGTTATCAACAGTGGCGGTTAGTCAACAGTTTTCGGGTAGTGAATTATTATTTTCGGTATTAAAGTTGGCATTTTTTTTAATTGCCTGGTTTGTGGCCGGAATATTTTTCATCCCAACTTTATTAAAAAAAACAAAATCCTTACTCACTAACGAAATGATGCTTATTATCTCTTTAGCATTATGCCTCATGATGGTGATTTTTGCCTCAAATGTTGGGTTTTCCCCTGCTCTGGGCGCTTTTATAATGGGTTCAATAATTGCTGAAACTGAGCAGGCTGAAGACATAGAACATCTTGTTAAACCTGTCAAAGATCTGTTCGGAGCGGTATTTTTTGTATCAGTAGGCATGCTGATTGATCCTCACACTTTATATGAATACACCGTACCTGTAATTATTCTTACTTTCGTTACCATATTCGGACAATCCATTAGTTCCACGGTTGGAGCATTAATTTCCGGCCAACCACTTAAACAAAGTGTACAAACCGGCATGAGTTTGTCACAAATCGGAGAGTTTTCCTTTATTATTGCTACGCTGGGGATGTCGATGAATGTAACCAGTAAATTTCTTTATCCGGTGGTGGTAGCTGTATCTGCAGTTACTACTTTTACTACCCCTTTCATGGTGAAATTTGCAGTACCCTTTTCAACATTTCTGGAAAGAATATTACCCCGAAGAATTCTTAAAAGAATCACTCGATACAGCACCAATGCTCAGGCAATAAGAGCTGTAAGCACCTGGCAGATTGTAATAAGGGCTCATTTGGTACAGATTGTCGTGCACGCTATAATCATTACTTCAATAATACTCTTGTCTTCGAAATATGTTCTGCCTTTGGTGGAGCATTCTAAATTTGGAAATGCACTGGCAGCATTAATTACCATTATAATAATTTCCCCTTTTCTATGGGCCTTATCTCTGCGGAGAGTAGCAGTCAAGGAAGTTGATTTATTATTTCATGAAAGAAAATACAGGGGACCAATTTTAATGTTATTCTTTTTCCGTATGGGACTTGCCGTTTTCTATATAGGATTTTTACTTAACATCTTTTTTTCGCCTTTTATTGCTTTTTTTGCTTTGATGACTGCATTAACGGTATACTTCTTTTTCCCAAAACAGCTTCACCGGCAATACCATAAAATTGAGAATCATTTTCTTAAAAACCTTAACCAAAGGGAACTAAGAAAAATAGACCGTCGGTATGCAAATTTAACTCCGTGGGATGGCCACATGGCAACATTTAATATTTCGAAAGAATCTCAACTTGCAGGACAAACACTTCGCGAACTAAAGCTGAGGGAACTTATGGGCATCAATATCGCGTTCATCAAGCGGGGAGAAATAATGATCCAAATTCCAAATAAACTGGAACGCTTATTTCCAGGTGATGAAATATGCGCCATTGGAACCGACGCACAAATTAAAGAATTCTCAAACTATCTAGCCGCAAGCGAAATAGCTGCTCCGGAAAACAAAAACTCTGAAGTAATATTAAGGCAAGTCGAACTAAACAATGATGAATTTATCGGAATAAGCGTTGGTCGCTCAAAATTAAGAGAACGCACTAAGGGTCTACTTGTTGGTGTGGAAAGGAATGGCCAAAGAATTTTAAATCCGGAATCTAGTATTATTTTAGAAAAAAATGACATTCTTTGGATTGTTGGGGACAGAAAATTGCTGGATGAATTATTTCAAGAACAAATTACTTAGGTTTTTCTTTACAAATACCGATAAAATATATTGAAAAACTAATCCCACCTTTACTGACAGAAAGAATTATAAAACATTTTAACTATCTTTAAATCAGTACATTAATCATAAACCAAACAACTATGAGAGATAGAAACAATGAAACTGATAAAGAAAAAGAGACAAGGATTTCCCAGGCGTTTGAGGCTTTTAATAGAAGTGATGGTCATAAAATTAATATAAACTCATCAAAAAATTCTTTATCTAAAGATATTAACCCTGATACTGTAGATAGAAAAGAAGAAAATAACCTCTTCATACTTCCTAAAGATGACAGTCTAAGAAGAAACATTAGCGCTTCCTACAATCCAAAACTTAGGGATTTATTTGATAATGACAAAAAAGCCTGATTCTGAAAAAAATATAATAATAAAATAAAGGCTGTCCGAATGGACAGCCTTTATTTTATTATTTATTTGACAATTATCTAGAATAATTAGGAGCTTCTTTGGTGATAGTCACATTATGAGGGTGACTCTCTGAAATTCCGCTGGCAGTCAAACGTACGAAGCGCCCATTTTCCTGCAGAGTAGGAATATCTTTAGCACCACAATATCCCATTCCGGCACGGAGACCTCCAATGAATTGTAACATGCTTTCGTTTAACTCTCCTTTATAAGGTACACGACCTACAATTCCTTCAGGAACCAGTTTCTTAACATCATCTTCCACATCTTGGAAATAACGGTCTTTAGAACCTGTCTGCATAGCTTCAACTGATCCCATTCCACGGTAAGATTTGAATTTTCTTCCTTCGAAAATAATCGTTTCTCCCGGAGATTCTTTGGTACCAGCCAAAAGGGAACCCAACATTACACAGTCAGCACCGGCAGCAACAGCCTTTGGAATATCTCCAGTATAGCGAATACCTCCATCAGCGATTACCGGAACACCTGTCCCTCTAAGTGCAGCTGCCACTTCAAGTACGGCAGAAAATTGCGGAAAACCAACACCTGCAACCACGCGAGTAGTACATATAGAGCCAGGTCCGATACCTACTTTTACACCGTCGGCACCATTTTCAACCAAATATTTAGCTGCTTCTGGAGTAGCAATATTACCTACAATTACATCTATTTGAGGAAACTTAGATTTTACCTGCTTAAGGGTATTCACAACTCCTTCAGTGTGTCCGTGAGCCGTATCGATGATAATTGCATCTACACCCGCGTTTACCAATGCTTCGGCTCTGTCAACAGCATCAACAGTTACACCAATGGCAGCTGCTACACGCAAACGTCCAAAAGAGTCTTTATTTGCAATAGGTTTCTGAGTCAGTTTTGTAATATCTCTAAAAGTGATTAGACCCACTAATTTATTATCGGAATTTACCACAGGTAGTTTTTCAATCTTATGCCCCTGCAAAACAACTTCCGCCTCTCCAAGGGAAGTTCCTTCGGCAACGGTAATCAAATTATCTTTGGTCATTACCTCAACAATTGGTCTTGCATTCTTTCTCTCGAATCGCAAATCTCTATTGGTAACAATACCTTTTAATTCCTGATTTTCGTCGACAATTGGAATACCACCGATTCCGTATTCTTTCATTGCATTCTTTGCATCTGCAACAGTGGCAGTAAGCGGTAAAGTTACCGGATCGATAATCATACCTGCCTCGGCACGTTTTACTTTGCGCACCTTAGCAGCTTGCTGCTCGATAGTCATATTTTTATGTAAAACACCTATTCCTCCCTCCTGAGCCATAGCAATTGCCATAGCACTTTCGGTTACGGTATCCATAGCTGCAGATACAATAGGAACGTTAAGAGTTATGTTTCTTGAAAATTTTGTTTGAATGCTTACTTCGCGCGGAAGCACATTAGAGTAGTTTGGAACTAATAATACATCATCGTAAGTTAAACCTTCACCGATGATCTTTGAATTGTGTGCTATCATGTTGCAATTTCTAGTTGAATTGCGTGCAAATATAGCAAATAAATTTGATTTAAAATAGGTTTACAGAAAATTCAAAAAAGGAAGTTAGCTATTAAAAAAAGGTATAAGAAATAACCTTATTTTTTTCTGTCTGTACCAATCACTTAAAACGAATCAAAAAAGCACTAAATCCATCCACCGTATTATTTAGTTTAAAATATTTCTAATCCAACAGTTCTAGAAAGGTTCGTTGCTGTCTTTAAAAACAAAATTAAAACCTAACTGAAAGGACAATGAATTCGCCTTAGAAAGATCCTGGTATTCCAATAAATTACCAGCCATGAGATACATATTAAACTTACCAATATTAGCGGATAATCCGAGGCCGATGTTATCATAAGAATAGGAATCCAAAGTGTAAGTAGCTTTAAGTTCTATGCCATCCATAAATTTCCTCCGGTAAAAAGCCGTCAAAGCTGCAATTGGTTCTCTGGGTGTACTCATCATGAAAAACTGTGCCCCAACGGAATTACTATAACCATTATCATCACCTTTGCAATCACAATCACCTCCATTTGAAGTTCCAAAAGAGTACTGATAGGAGGCATTGATTTTCATAGGTCTCCAAGTAGTATACTTATTATAAAGCGTATCCAAAGGAATAGCGTCATTAAAATTATTATAAATACTGACCGGATTATTGAACTGAGTAAAATCCGGATTCAAGCCTTCATATTTATAATAACCTTCATAGGTGTATGTTTGAGGATCTTTACTATGTTTCACAAAACCTACATCTATGATACTTCCGGTAATCTGCGTGTTTTCTTTAGGATAATAGGTAAATCCTAAATCAAAACCTAAACCTAAATCACCACCAAACAGAGCCTGATTCTTGATATCTTTAGCTATATCTCCACTATATCCTCCATCTGGAGTATACTGTGAGATCCCCGAAGTCTGTATTTTTACGTGAGAATCTATAATTTGTTCATAGAAAGTTGTTGAAGAAGGAAATGTACTTATGGTCCCATAATTATTCACTGAACTAGCATTGAAACCACTGAAATAGATTTTTCCCCTTGCTCCAAGAATTAACTTATCGGACACATTCTTGTGATATCCCAAATGCAAAGTTGTTACTGCTTCAGCCCTGGCACACAAATCACTTATTTCAAAAATTCTACCTATATAATCTCGATTTCCATCTAAAGTCAAAATGGCCAAATCTTTAGGCATATAACTCAAAAAATCAAATTCCTGATAAACCCCAAAGGAAAGATAACCTTTGTCTTCCATCCAATCACCCAATTTAAAACCACCGTTTATGATTTCAAGCTGCTCATTTAGAGCCAAATAATCCTTTCTCGTTGTGGAATAAACCACACTGCGAAGTTTATCGTTAAAATCCACCCCATTGTCCGCAAATAAATCATAGGCGGAAAAGCCTGTATTCCCACCATTAAACGAAACCCCTGAAAGAAGGGGAACTCCCAGATAAAATTTATATTTAAAATCAGCAGCCGGATTGGTCAACATAGACTGAGGAACAGCTGTAAAATTATAAAGAATTTGTTTGTTTTGGGAAAAGCTATAAAAAGTCAATAGCAACAACAAAGTTAAGAAACCTTTTCTCATTGTTTTATGGATAAATAAACCGTAGCATTAGAACGTAAAATTATATTTCCGGCACTATTTTGATTTAAAGCCGGACCAGGGGCCATTAAGACAAAAAAGCCCATTTTGCTACTACTTTTTAGTAGCTCTAACTTTGCATTTTCAAAAATTTCAGTTTTGGTAATTACATTATCCACACCAGAATATGCAGGTATATCAAAATGCATGTTATACAAAGGATTATCATTATTATCCATAAGAATAACATCCACTCCATATGCCCTCCTTATTGTATTATTAATTTCAAGATAGAATTCCACCTTTTGCAGATAACTCCTGAAATTTTTATCTTTAAAAATATCAAAGGTCTGTGCATTAAATGCTTTGGTATATTCCATACCATTAGGTGCTACGAAGGAAGTTGCCGGGACATCAAAGTAACTTAAGTTACCCACAAAAACCGGTTCAGGAACTAAGTCGTTTGCCTGATTAAAATCCAAATTACTTGAACATGACACTGTGGTCAAAATCAGGAGTGAAATTGGAATTATTTTTTTAAAAAGTGGTATTTTCATTTTAATTTTTTGATAATAAAAAAATCATATTGCTAATAACGCCCCATCTTACAACTTATTATCAATAGAAGGTGTTAAAAATCTTTGAAGCTTCATTATATGCGCTTTCAAAATTAATCATATTAAGATTCATTTGCTCTTTTTTAGCTGTAAAATAGGACAGTAATTTTTCTGTGGGCATATTGCCTGTAAGTTCGTCCTTAGCCATTGGACAACCACCAAAACCCTGAACTGCACCATCATACCTTCTGCAACCCGCCTGATACGCAGCATCTATTTTTTCAAACCATTTATCATAAGTAGTATGCATGTGCGCACCAAATTCTATTTTAGGATATTTTGGTATTAAATTAGAAAAAAGATAGGTTATGATTTCCGGGGTAGAACTTCCTATGGTATCCGAAAGTGAAAGTATCTTAATCCCCATATTCGAAAGTTTCTCTGTCCACTCCCCTACTATTTCCACATTCCAGGGATCACCATAAGGATTGCCAAAACCCATAGATAGATAGGCTACGGTTTCTTTATTGGTCTTATCGGCAATTTCGATAATCTCCTGCAGGGTCACGATGGACTGCGCAATGGTCTTGTGAGTATTTCGCATTTGGAAATTTTCCGAAATTGAAAAAGGAAATCCCAAATATTGGATATGCTTAAACTGTGAAGCTATTTCAGCACCTTTTATATTTGCAATTATTGCCAAGAGCTTACTCGTGGTTTTCGACAAATCTAATTGTTCCAAAACCGCTGCTGTATCCTGCATTTGGGGCACCGCTCTTGGAGAAACAAAACTCCCAAAATCTATAGTATCAAACCCCACTCTCAGTAAAGACTGAATGTACGCCACCTTTCTGTCTGTAGGTATAAAGGTTTTTATACCTTGCATTGCATCACGCGGACA
This sequence comes from uncultured Flavobacterium sp., assembly GCA_964614445.1. Classification (GTDB taxonomy): domain Bacteria; phylum Bacteroidota; class Bacteroidia; order Flavobacteriales; family Flavobacteriaceae; genus Flavobacterium. The sequence continues at coordinate 101,104 of CAZTLN010000006.1, forward strand.
TTCTATAATTTTTACTGGTTCCATAGGCTTCAAAGATAATAAAACTTGGAAAGAGCGATGAATTCAATTAGTATAAAGTTGGAACGAAAATAAAAAAGTGTAAAGCTTTTTAAAGAAATACACTTTTTTAATTTTCAGAAGCCATATACCTATAATTACAAGCTGCTTAAAATCTTTTTGTTAATGGCTTTAACCAATGCCGGCCCCTCATATATAAAACCTGTATATAGCTGAACCAGGCTAGCTCCTGCCTCTAATTTCTCCAGTGCGTCATCAGCGGAATGAATTCCTCCCACACCGATAATAGGAAAGGCTTTGTTGCTTTTTTCTGAAAGAAACCGAATCACTTCTGTAGACCTTTTTGTCAAGGGCTTTCCTGACAGTCCCCCAACTTCAGTTTTATTTGACGATACTAAACCTTCACGCGAAATTGTTGTATTGGTTGCAATTACTCCGGCAATTTTAGTTTCTTTCACGATCTCAATAATATCCAACAATTGTTCATCTGTCAAATCGGGTGCAATTTTTAATAAAATTGGTTTTTGCTTCGGTTTAGCCAAATTCTTATTTTGTAATGTCTGCAATAATTGCGTTAATGGCTCCTTATCCTGTAATGCTCGCAGATTTGGTGTATTAGGAGAACTAACATTTACCACAAAATAATCTACATAGTCATACAAAGCGTCAAAACAGATTTCATAATCCGAAGTAGCTTCTTCGTTAGGTGTTACTTTATTTTTACCTATATTACCTCCTATTAAAATGCCAGGATTTGACTTCAATCTTTCAACAGCATCCATCACGCCACCATTATTGAATCCCATACGGTTGATAATCGCCGAATCCTCTCTCAGACGAAATAATCTCTTCTTTGGATTACCATCCTGACCTTTAGGTGTCAGTGTCCCAATTTCGATGAAACCAAAACCAAAGTTTGACAGCTCTTTATACAGTTTAGCATCCTTATCAAAACCGGCAGCCAAGCCAACAGGATTTTTAAATTTCAAACCAAATACTTCCGTTTCCAATCGTTTATCGTCAACCAGATAGAGTAATCTGTAAATGGATGAAACTCCCGGAATCTTAGATGTAAATCGAACTAATGAAAAAGTAAAATGATGAATTTTTTCGGGATCGAAACAAAAAAATAAGGGGCGAATTAGCTGTTTATACATAGTATTTTTATTTGTGCTGCAAAAATAGAATTATATCAGCGATTTTTTAACTATTTACAAACTAAAATTTTAGAATCAACCTGATAGTAATAATACAAAAATCATTTCTGCTACATTTTTCGGTGGCAACTCCAAATCAATTTAAAACAAATAAAACTATCTTTGTATAAGCTAAAACTTTATTCAAACCTATGCAGCATATTATTGACCGATTCATCAGTTATGTCAAAATAGACACCGAATCAGACCCTAACACAGAAACCACTCCCAGCACCAAAAAACAATGGGATTTAGCCAATAAATTAGTTGAAGAATTAAAAGCTATTGGAATGCAAGAGGTCACCATCGATGACAAAGCTTATATCATGGCCACGCTACCGAGTAATATCGACTATGAAGTTCCTACTATCGGATTTGTTTCTCATTTTGACACCTCACCTGATTTTAGCGGAGCCAATGTCCAACCTCAGATTGTAAAAGATTACGACGGAAAAGACATTGTTTTGAATAAGGAACAAAATATCGTTTTATCTCCGGGTTATTTCAAAGATTTACTGCAATACAAAGGACAGACTTTGATTACCACCGATGGCACCACCTTACTCGGTGCTGACGACAAAGCCGGTATCACAGAAATTGTGACCGCAATGGAATACCTTATCAATCATCCTGAAATAAAACACGGAAGGATAAGAGTAGGTTTTACTCCCGATGAAGAAATTGGTCGTGGCGCACATTTTTTTGATGTGGAAAAATTTGGTGCCGAATGGGCTTACACCATGGATGGAAGCCAAATAGGAGAATTAGAGTACGAAAATTTCAATGCCGCCGGTGCCAAAATAACCTTCAAGGGAAAGAGTGTTCATCCTGGCTATGCCAAAGGAAAAATGATTAATTCGATGCTTATTGCAAATACTTTCATAAACAAATTACCTGCAGATGAAATCCCAGAAAAAACAAAAGGATATGAAGGTTTTTATCACATTCATCACTTTAGCGGAAGTATCGAAGAAACAGTTTTGGAATTAATTATCAGAGATCACAACAAGAAAAAATTCGAAAAGCGTAAAGAAAAGATTGAAAAAATAACAGAAAAAATCAATAAGAAATTTGCGAAACAATTTGGAGAAGATATTGTTATTACTGAAATCAAAGATCAATATTACAATATGAAGGAGAAAGTCCTCCCGGTAAAACATATTGTAGACATTGCCGAAAAAGCAATGAAAGACCTCAACATCAAACCAATTATCAAACCTATCCGCGGCGGAACGGACGGCTCGCAATTATCTTATAAAGGGTTACCTTGTCCGAACATTTTCGCAGGGGGGCATAATTTTCACGGAAAATACGAATATGTACCCGCAGAGAGTATGCAAAAAGCGGTAGAAGTAATTGTAAAAATTGCACAGATGACTGCTCTTCCCAATTTTGGTCTCGAAGAAAAATTGAAACCGAAGAAGAAAAAATAGAAGCTAATAAAAAAAGTCCCAAAGGGACTTTTTTCTTTTTTGCACTGACTAATTTAACTTTAGTCTTATTTCTTGGCTAAAGAGGCACTCATTTCCATCGAAATAGAAGTACGCTCCATTTTCAATTTACCAGCCATAGTTTCAATAACTACTGTAGTATCGGCAAGTTCAGACACTTTTCCGTGCATACCGCTTTTTGTTATTATTTTATCACCAACTTTTAAGCTGCTTTCAAATTCTTTCTCTTGCTTTGCTCTTTTTTGTTGCGGTCTGATCATGAAGAAATAGATCACCACAAACATTAGAATAAATGGTAAAAACTGATTTAATTGTTCCATAAATGTTAAGTATTATTTTGATTTGATTGAATTACTACATTAAACCTCTTCCGGTTTTTATCATTTTTTTACTTGCCTCAAACTCTTTTACAAGGTTATCCAAAATTCCGTTAATGAAAACACTACTTTTTGGAGTGGAATATTCTTTAGCCAACTCCAAATATTCATTTAAAGTTACTTTTACCGGAATAGATGGAAATTTCAGGAGTTCGCAAATAGCCATTTTTAAGATAATGGTATCCAATTCGGCTATACGGTCCTTATCCCAATTTGGTGTTTTGTTTTCAAATTCTTTTGCCAAATCGGATTCATTCAAAACAGTTTTTCTGAATAAGTCTTTAGCAAAATCCTTGTCTTCAGCGTCTTTGAATAATTTTGGCACTTTGAAATTATCATTTTCGATAGATTTAATTGCTTTTAATTGTTTGATAATTTGCGTATTGACCATTGGAATATCGTCTATCCAAGTCAATTTGTCATCCTCAAGAAACTCGTACAATTTCTCGTTTGGAGCAATTACTTCTGTAAATAAATCGACGATTAATTTTTTATCCTCCTCAAATGAACGATCTGGATTGCTCATATAATCCTGATAAAACCTGCTTGCTTTAACTTCATTCAACAATAGTAAAATGTAGTCGTCATGTAGCGTCCAGGCATTTATCTTTCTGGTTTCTAAAGCTATTGAAAGCGAGTTGTTTTCGGCAAGAATCTGAAAAATACTGTTTTTAATGAATTTTTCATTAGGATTTCGCTCCTGCGGAGTCGCCAGGTGCTTTTGACTTGATTTATGCAGAAATTCGCTTTCTCTTTTACAAATCTCCAAAAGGGAAGAAACCATTGTCAGGTACAAATCCTGAATATTATCGATACTGTAAAAAAGAAATTTTTCTTCTTTTTCCATATTATCAGAACCATTTTTATGCATCGCATAAATCGTTTGCATCACCTTAACGCGAATGTGTCGTCTATTAACCACCCAAAAGAACTTTATAAAATTAGGCTGCAAAAGTATGAATTTCCTTTTTTAAAATAAAATTAAAAACCTCAAAAAAGCTTTTATTGATTCGCTGCAAAGTAACAATTCTACCAAAAATGAGCAGTTAATTTTATACGATAAATGCTCTATCGTAGCAACAAAACGTCATGACCTAAACATAGCAAGGTATCGTACCCAATTAATATATATATATTACTTGAAAGCTCTATCTTTGTAACTCTAAAATCATCTTCTTCTTTAAGAATAAACCAACAAATGAAAGAACTGCTCTATCTCAACAAATATTTTGTTAAATACAAATACCATTTTATATTAGGTATAATTTTTACAATAATTGCTCAGATATTTTTCCTTTTCACACCGCAGCTCATAAGCAAATCTTTCCTGGCAATTGAAAACTTTGCTAAAGATGACAACATTACTAAAGCAGTTATAAGGGAAGAATTAATCCACAACATTTTACTCATTATCGGTACAGCAATAATAGCAGGATTTCTTACCTTCCTTATGAGACAGACATTGATTGTGATGTCCCGCCACATAGAGTTTGATCTAAAAAATGAAGTTTTTAGACAATATGAGAATCTTTCACAAAATTTTTACAAAAAAAACCGTACAGGTGATTTAATGAATCGTATAAGTGAAGATGTCTCTAAGGTTAGAATGTATGTTGGTCCGGCGGTCATGTATACCATCAACACAATTATACGGTTCACTGTGGTAATTCTTTATATGTACAAAGTTTCCCCCCTTCTTACTCTGTACACCATCCTTCCCTTACCGCTACTGTCGTACGCTATATTTAAATTAAGTACTGAAATCAATAAGAGAAGTACAAATTTTCAGCAATTTTTATCAAAGGTATCCAGTTTTACTCAGGAAGTATATTCAGGAGTGCGAGTAATAAAAGCCTATTCACTTGAAGAAAAACAGCAAAAAAACATGGTTACGCTTGCCTACGAAAGTAAAGACAAAAGTCTTAATCTGGCAAGAGTACAATCTCTGTTTGGTCCTCTGATGTTGGCATTAATTGGAATAAGCAACCTGGTTGTTATTTACTTTGGAGGTCTGATGTATATTAACGGTACCATAAAAAGCATTGGTGTTATTGCAGAATTTATATTATATGTCAACATGCTAACCTGGCCGGTAGCTTCATTGGGTTGGGTTTCTTCTATGGTTCAAGAAGCTGAAGCTTCACAAAAAAGACTAAATGAATTTCTTAAGATTGAACCGGAAATTCAAAACAAGAATCCAGAAAAATCAGAAATAGAAGGCACTATATCATTTGAGAATGTGAGCTACACCTATGAAGACACAAACATAGAAGCGATTGATAACATTTCCTTTTCCATAAAAAAAGGGGAGACACTCGCAATTCTTGGCAAGACAGGTGCCGGAAAATCCACAATTCTTTCTTTAATTTCAAGAATGTACGATGTGACTGGAGGGTCTATCAAAATTGACGGTCGGGAAATTAGTAACTTGAACTTATATGATTTAAGAAACAGTATTGGTATAGTACCACAAGATGCTTTTTTATTTTCTGACAGTATCAAAAACAATATCCGTTTCGGAAAAGAAGAGGCAACATTAGAGGAAGTGCAGCAAGCAGCAAAAAATGCTGCAGTACACGAAAACATTATGGGATTCACAAAACAATATGATACAATTCTCGGCGAAAGAGGTATAACCCTTTCTGGTGGGCAAAAACAAAGGGTTTCTATAGCAAGAGCAATCATAAAAAACCCTCCCATCCTATTATTTGATGATTGCTTATCGGCTGTGGATACTGAAACAGAGGAGGCCATTCTGAATAATTTACACACAATTTGTAAGAACAAAACTACAATTATAGTCAGCCACAGGGTCTCATCAGCAAAAAATGCTGATAAAATAATCATTCTGGAAAACGGAAAAATAATCCAACAAGGGTCTCATAACCAGTTACTAAATGAAAAAGGCTATTATGCATCCCTATATTTGAAGCAACTTTCAGAAAAAGAATTGCAATAATTTTTTTGTTTAATAAATATTTTTTTTTCATTTTTGGTTTTCATTAACAATTATTTTGATAGAAAAAATTATGAGAGAAAATGACTTATTAGAAAAAGAAGAGATTTTTTCTAAAGTTTTACGCGCGGGAAGAAGAACTTATTTCTTTGATGTTAGAGCAACAAAAGCTGACGATTATTATATCACCATTACTGAAAGCAAAAAATTCACTGAAGAAGATGGCTCTTTCCACTTCAAAAAACACAAAATTTATCTGTACAAAGAAGATTTTGCCGCTTTCACTGAAATCCTTGGAGAAATGACTTCTTATGTTTTAAATCAAAAAGGAGAGGAAGTAATTTCCGAAAGACACCAAAAAGATTTCAAAAAAGAATATGAAACTGAAAAAGTAGCTACTGAGCAAGCTTTACCAAACGCAACCAGCTTTACCGATATTGATTTTGACGATATTTAATTTATTCCCATAAATTAAATTTACTACTTACTTACATACAGAAGTCCAAAAATCAGCCGGTTTTTGGACTTTTTACATTAAATTGTTTTAAGATACAAATTCATCCCTCAATAAATTAATATGAAAGAAACTATAAGCAAAATTCTGAATGAATACAGCGATCTAATTATCCCATGGGTAATGAGCAGCGGAATTAAAATAATTTTCATTGTCGGGGCAGCCCTGTTGATAAACAAAATATTCAACCGTTTTATTGACAAGGCAGTGCGTATTGCTGTGCGCCCAGATGGATATTCTTCCAAAGAAGCAGAGGAGAAAAGAGAAAACACCTTAATCCAGATTTTCACCACCTCGTCAAAAATAGTTATTTTAGGCGTCACCTGTTTAATGGTACTGGAGGAATTCGGAATCGAAATCGGACCAATTTTGGCAGCTGCCGGAATTGTTGGTTTGGCTTTTGGTTTTGGTGGGCAGTACCTTATCAGAGATTTGATTTCCGGTTTGTTTATTATTCTAGAAAATCAATATCGTGTAGGAGATGTGGTTAATTTTGATGTTGCCTCCGGAAAAGTAGAAAAAATCAGTTTGAGGAAAACTACATTAAGAGATCTGGATGGAACAGTCCATCATATTCCACATGGGGAAATCAAAAAAGTATCCAACCTTTCCACCGAATTTTCACGAATAAATTTAAACATCGGCGTCAGCTATGGAACCGATTTGGAGCATGTTATAGAGATCATAAACAAAATTGGCCTTGAACTTGCTAATGAACCCCAATGGAAACCTTTCATTGTGGATACACCAAAATTTTTACGAGTGGATGATTTTGCAGATTCTGCAATTATTTTAAAAATATTAGGAGAAGTAATTCCTGATAAAAAAATGGAAATAACGGGGGAACTTCGCAAAAGGATAAAAATTATCTTCGATAAGGAAGGGATTGAAATTCCTTTCCCTCAATTGGTAATCCATAAGGCCCCGGAATTAAAATCATAAAATCAATACACAAAAAATTTTAAAGTCTGAAAATCAAACAGTTTTCAGACTTTTTTTTTACTTGCTATCCGAAAAACCACTGAATTCAATCAATTTTACAATACTTCCCAATTTACTTATTTTTTAAATTTTCAATTAATTAGGTACCAAAAAGTTTTGGCCGTATACCAAAGACCAAATATTTAGATAACAATAAAAACATTATATTTGATACACTTCCAATTAAAACCTATTAATGTCCCAAAGAATCAATATCCCTGATATCTTTAAAGGTCTGACTGAAAATGAAGTCATAGCCTCTAGGGAAAAATATGGCAATAATGAACAGTTCCATAAACAAAAATACAAATGGTGGATTGCACTTTTAGAACTTCTAAAAGAACCTATGCTGATTTTATTGATTGCAGTTGCAATTATCTATTTCATCCTTGGAGAAAATAATGAAGCTAATTTCATGCTTGTAGCCATTGTAATCGTTTCTGGAATATCATTTTACCAGGACAACCGGAGCAGGAAAGCAGTGGAAGCATTAGAGAAATTGAACGAACCCCTTAGTACCGTATACAGAAATGGGATTCCACTTAAAGTACCTTCAAAAGAAATTGTTATAAACGACCTTGTAATCGCCAAAGAAGGAAACACCATAAATGCAGACGGTGAAATAGTGCACAGCAATGACTTTTCAGTTAACGAATCAATACTTACAGGTGAAGCTTTCTCAGTTTTTAAATCTGAAAAAACTGATAATAAATTAGTTTACAGTGGTACCCTTGTCGCCTCTGGGCTGGCAGTCTACAAAGTCACACAAATAGGAGCCAAAACAGAAATCGGGAAACTAAGCAGTTCCATTCAAAAGATTAAAGAAACTCCCACCCCGCTCCAACTTCAAATAGAAAAATTTGTAAAGGTAATGGCGATAATGGGCATAATTGTATTCCTAATTGTATGGGGTACCTACTTTTATAAAACGCATTCACTTCTGAATAGTTTATTAAAAGGATTGACACTCGCCATGTCAATTCTGCCAGAGGAAATTCCCGTTGCCTTTGCCACTTTTATGGCACTTGGCTCCTGGCGATTAATGAAATTGGGAGTAATTGTCAAAAAGATCAGGACTGTAGAAACGCTGGGAGGTGCAACTATAATTTGCCTTGACAAAACAGGAACCATTACCCAGAATAAAATGAGCCTCAAATATGTCTATTCCATAAAAACCGACAAATTATATGACGAAAATGAATGGACAGATGCTACTGCCAAATCAGTTATTGAAACTGCAATGTGGGCAAGTGAACCGGTACCTTTTGATCCCATGGAGAAAACCCTGCATCACATCTACGAAACTATAACTGACAATGATACACGAAAACAATTTTCAATGGTACATGAATATCCACTCGATGGAGTGCCACCCATGATGACACACGTGTTTCAAAATTCAGAAGGAAAAAGGATTATTTCAGCAAAAGGTGGTCCCGAAACCATACTAAAAGTCTCCACACTTAATGATGAGCAGTTGGAAAAAATACGGACTAAAATCAATTATTTGGCTTCCGAAGGATACCGTATTCTGGGCGTGGGATATTCAGACTACAAAGAGTTCACTTTTCCCATAAACCAAGAGGAATTACCCTTTGATTTTGTCGGACTGGTAGTTTTTTACGATCCTCCCAAAGAAAACATTCAGGAAGTCATCCAACAATTCTATGAAGCAGGAATCGAAATAAAATTGGTAACTGGTGACAATTCCCTTACATCAAAAGCCATTGCGCAAAAAGCAGGTTTGAAAGGTTATGAAAATATAATAGAGGGCGAAGCCATTATGAAGTTAAATGAGGATGAGATATTAAAAACCATTGAAAATAAAGCCTTGCTGACCAGAATGTTTCCAGAAGCGAAACTATCAGTTATCAATGCATTAAAAAAGAAACATCAGGTAGTTGCCATGGTTGGTGATGGAGTAAATGACGGTCCCGCACTGAAGGCCGCTAATATTGGCATCGCGATGGGTAAAAAAGGAACTGAAATAGCAAAAACTGCAGCAGATTTAATACTAATTGACGATGATTTATCAAAAATGATTGAGGCAATCACCGCAGGCCGCAGAATTTATGCTAACCTTAAAAAAGCCATTCAATATATAGTTTCCATTCACATTCCTATTATTTTAACTGTGTCTCTGCCTTTGTTTTTTGGATGGATTTATCCCGACATCTTTACCCCCGTACATGTAATATTCCTTGAATTAATTATGGGGCCAATGTGTTCCATAGTTTATGAAAATGAACCTTCCGAAAAAAACATAATGAAGGAGAAACCGCGACAATTGGGTAATACTTTTTTATCATTTAAAGAAATGGGAATCAGCATCATTCAGGGCCTTGGAATTACAATCGGAATATTATTCATTTATCAATGGACCATAGGAAACGGAGGAAACGAACAAGTGACCAGAACCATGGTATTTACAACTCTCGTATTCTCGAATGTGGTACTGTCGCTTGTCAACAGATCTTTTTATTATTCAGTTTTTACCTCATTGAAGAATAAGAACAATATGATGGTATTCGCCAATTCTCTGACATTAATTTTATTGGCTTTAATATTAAACCTGAAACCAGTGGCCACTTTTTTTTCCGTTTTCCCCCTTGATATGAAACAATATGGAGTATGCATTGCAATAAGCACAACTTCTGTGCTTTGGATTGAAATATGGAAATGGAAAAAGCGAATTCAAAATAATAAACATTCTGATATTGACAAAACATAGGTATGGCACATACCAAAAATCAAGATCTTTTATTTAATTTTAAAATCTAAATTCTATATCATGGCAAGAACTCCATCAAATATGCTGGCATTGGGAACCGAAGCTCCTGAATTTCACTTAAAAGATACAAAATCGGGCAATGAGTGGTTTTCTTTCGCAGATTTGAGAGGTGAAAAAGGAACCTTAGTGGCCTTTATTTGTAACCATTGTCCGTTTGTTCATCATGTAATTGACGAAATTGTAAGGATTGCAAATGATTACCGCGTACAGGGTATCGGAATAATAGCAATTTCAAGTAACGATGTGATCAATTATCCACAAGATTCACCGGAACTAATGACAGAGTTTGCTTTCGAAAACAATTTTGAATTTCCATACCTGTATGACGAAAGTCAGCAAGTAGCAAAGGCTTATGATGCAGCCTGCACTCCCGATTTTTATTTATTTGACAACCAAAATAAATTAGTGTATCGTGGTCAACTGGACGATAGCCGACCAGGAAACGGAATTCCCGTAAGCGGAAGTGATTTGCGTAATGCAATTGATGGTGTGTTATACAACAGAATAATAAACCCTAACCAAAAACCAAGTCTGGGTTGTAACATCAAATGGAAAAGTAATTAACTTGAAAAGATTTTTTATTTTGAATAAAAGGCGCCGCAAATTAATTTGCGGCGCCTTTATTTAATTCACGATATAATATTACAATTTTATATTCAATCCCAATTTAAAGTTTCTCCCCTTAGTACTATAACCAATATTTTCAACAAAATCTTGGTTAAATAAATTGCTGACAGCCATAAAAATATTCATCCTGTTTTTTATCAGTTCGTATCTAGCACTTACATTGCACAATTGATACGCATCTAAAACGACAGGAACAGTTTCATAGCTTCCTCCATCAAAAAAAGCATCATCCCTTTTATCTATAAATTGATAACTCATATTAAAAAAAGTTCTTGCAGAAGCCTGAACATCTAAAACGGCATTTACTTTATGCCGAGAAACAAAGCGGCTTAGGGGTTTTTCTACCTCAGTAAAAGTATAATTTCCACTTATTTTAATCTTATTAGATAATTTATAATCCACCATCGTCTCAACCCCTTTTGCGTTAAAGGTTCCTTCAATATTAACGTAGTTAGAAACCCAGGTATCCGGATTGGTATAAAACCCTATAGAATTGTTTTCCTCTCTATAAAAAGCAACCGTATTTAAATTTATTTTTTTATTCAGGGTTATAAACTCAAAACCAGCCTCAACAGTGCTGTTTTCTTCGGGTTTTAAATTTAAATTACCGTAAGGAGAATACAGCTGATATAAACTTGGAGTAATAAATGCTGTACTATAAGAAGTAATAAATTTAAGAGGAATCTCCGAAAAGGAATAGGACGGATTGATATTAAAAACAAAATGTCGATCGTACACACTGTGAATATTATATCGACCCCCAACATTCAAATTAAAGCCGAAAACGGAATTATAAACCGCCGTAAAATAAGGATCTACACTATTAAATTTCGCCAGTCTATTCTGAATATCATCATATGGAGTTACAGAATTCATATCATGATATTGAAACTGCCCCCCTACTATGGCAAAGAGCCGCTCATTGAATTCCCACTTATTAAAAGCGTCAACATTTACGCTTCTTGATTGATAACTGCTTTCCTCAACTGAATTAATATACGAATTAAAAGTATTGTAGTTCCTTTCAATACTGTTGAAACTGGAATTCAGAATAAATTCACCCTTATCATATTTGAATTTGGGAGAAAAACCAAATCGAAACTGTTCTGAAACCGAAGTATTTTCCGCTATGTCTGTATTGCTGTAATTATCAAAAGTACCGTCAAACGCATTGAATAGTTTATCATAATTACCAAAAAAATCAATACCAAAATTATCATTGGGAGTAATACCAATTTTAACTATCGAATTAACTCTAGAAAATCGATCTGCTTCAAAATTGCTGTCTTTGACAACCTGAGCTTCCGAAAAACCATTTGTTTCTGTACTATTTACAGCAGCATAATAATTCAGTATATCCGATTTACCATTTACGGAAAACCCTTGGTTATAATCATTTACCGAATAATTTTTTCGATCCGCTGTGGTTTGCGTTCCAATATTCATATAAACATTTCCAGAAATGGCCTTATTAGCTGATTTTTTCAAAGTAATATTTATTACCCCGGCTGCTGCACCGGAGCCATATAATGTACTTGCAGCTCCCTTCATAATTTCAATACTTTCAACCTGTTCCACCGGAATCAGGCGCAAATCGTATTCTAAATTAATTCCGGATGCATCCGAAACCGGAACTCCGTCTATCACAATTAAAGTCTGCCGGTTGCGCGCACCGCGAATATAATAACCCAAATTTTTTCCGGAACCGCTCTGATTACCATTTACCTCTAGTCCGGCAATAGTGCTTAAAATGTTTGCCAAACTTTGTCCCGGTTTTTTGTACAAATCTTCGGATGTAATTTTCACAATTACTTTTCCTGATTTTTCTCTTGGTAAAGCGAATTTGGAATCAGAAACCACCACCTCAGCCAACTCATTAACTGCAGCATTATTGATCTCATTTTTTTGCGCAAAAGCGCATACGCTCATTAGGACAAGCAATCCAATAAAGCGAACTTTTTTCTTGTTCATTTAAATAATAAAATACGGCAGTTTATCTGCCTAATCATAATAAAATGGGAGAAAAGCATAGAATTACCCATACCCAAACCTTTTTTCCCGAAAGTTTGATACTCAATGTAATGGGCAGGTCTCCTGGCTTGCGTCTTGTTGTTTACCTTCTCATCCCCCTAAAAAGTGGCACAATGGCTTAGCAGATTACAACAAGCATCTTAGCTTACAGTTGCGGGTACAGCTCAGGTATTTCACCTGATTCCCTTTTAATGCTCTTTCAAAATCAAAAAAGCAACCGCAATACGGGCACAAAGGTAATCCTAAGATTCGATTAAAAAAATAAAATTGATTTTTAAAAAGGAATACCTATACCTTTGCAATAATTGTAAAGCATTACTATGATACCCCCATACTTGCGAATTTCAATCCTTTTGTTACTGTTTTTTTCTGTTGCATGCAAAAAAAACAGCAATATTAACACCGATACCAGAACTACTGAAAATAGCTCGATTAAATTCGCCAAAGGTTTTAAACTAGATAAATACGAGGGTTTTTCAATTCTTAAAATTACTCAGCCCTGGCCGGATGCTACTGAATCATTTACCTATATTTTAAAAGAAAAAAAGGGAATAATTCCCGACAGTTTAAATCGATTTCCCATAATTTCTGTTCCTATAAAATCAGTAGTAGTTACTTCAACCACCCATATTCCTGCTTTAGAATTGTTAGGGGTTGAAAAAAGTATTGTAGGATTTCCGGATACGGATTTAATTTCTTCTCCAAAAACCAGAAATCTCATTGAAAGCGGGGCTATCAGAAATGTTGGAAAGAACGAAAGCCTGAACACCGAAGTATTATTAGACATGAATCCCGAATTGATTGTACGCTTTAGCCTAAACAGCAGTAATCCCGTAATGGATCAACTTCAGAAAAGCGGATTAAAAGTTATTCTTAACGGAGATTGGACGGAACAAACCCCATTGGGCAAAGCAGAATGGATAAAATTCTTCGGGGCATTGTATGCGAAGGATAATAAGGCTGACAGTATTTTTTCAGAAATAAAAAAAGAATATAATTCAACACTGTCATTAGCCAAAAAAACAATTGTAAAACCGACCGTGTTGTGTGGTGCTTTGTATCAGGAACAATGGTATGTGCCACAAGGCGAAAGTTGGGCAGCCTTATTTTTAAAGGACGCCCAATCTGATTATTTATGGAAAGACAGCAAAGGAACGGGAAGCCTTTTAGTGCCATTTGAGTTGGTTTTAGAAAAAGCTCAAAATGCAGCCTTTTGGATTGCCCCCGGCAATTTCTCTTCTTTGAATGAAATGAGCGACAGCAATCCGCATTACAAGGAATTTGAAGCATTTAAAAATAAAAAAGTATATTCGTATGCCTTAAACAAGGGAGCAAAAGGCGGCATTGTATATTTTGAGTGGTCTCCTACCCGACCAGACTGGGTTTTAAAGGACCTGATTAAGATATTCCATCCCGAATTATTACCGGATCACCAACTTTTTTTCTTTAAGAAATTAGAATAGTTTGACAGCAACAAATCGAAATACGGTTCTTTTTTTCATCCTTATTGCAGGCACCATCGTCCTATTTATTTTCAATTTAAGCATGGGATCAGTGGCAATTCCACTAAAAGAAGTTTTTAACAGCCTCATCGGCGGTTTAGCTTCTAAAGACAGCTGGCAATATATTATACTCAATTACCGCCTGCCCAAAGCAATTACTGCTATTCTTGTGGGTATGGGATTGTCTACCAGTGGTCTGCTTATGCAAACACTTTTCAGAAATCCCCTGGCAGGACCCTACGTTCTGGGACTGAGTTCGGGTGCCAGTCTAGGAGTTGCAATTGTGATAATGGGTGCTGCAATATTACCGGTGTCAATAGGTGCATTTCTCCTTTCATCCATTGGTATTGTCGTAGCTTCAAGCCTTGGAAGTTTTTTGGTTTTACTGTCAGTATTAATTGTATCCTTAAGACTTAGAGACACTATGGCAATTTTGATTGTGGGTTTAATGTTTGGAAGCCTGACTTCTGCAATTGTAGGAACCTTAACCTACTTCAGTACTGCAGAACAATTGCAGAAATTCACTTTTTGGTCATTAGGAAACCTGGGAAATCTATCCTGGACTTCTGTCTTTATATTATTCCTTTGCGTTTTAACTGGTTTATTCTTTAGCTTAGTCAGTATTAAATGCTTAAATACGCTGCTCTTGGGAGAAAATTATGCCCGAAGTCTGGGTTTGGACTACAAAAAATCCAGATTAATTATTATTTTTTCCACAAGTATTTTGGCCGGAAGTATTACAGCATTTGCAGGTCCAATCGCTTTTATCGGGCTTGCCGTTCCACATATTGCCAAACTTGTTTTTCAAACCAGCAATCACAAAATTCTATTTTGGAGTACTTTACTTTTAGGAGCTACGATTATGCTTATTTGCGACAGCCTTTCTCAGGTTCCGGGAGGAGATTTAATATTGCCAATCAATGCCATAACATCTATTTTTGGCGCGCCTGTTGTAATCTGGTTATTAATCCGTAAACAAAAAATTATTGGATAATGGCAGATACAACTATTTTAAAGGCTTTTCAGATTGGTATAGGTTACCAGCACAGGACCGGAAATTCCATTATAGCGTCTGACATAAATATTGACCTTAAACAGGGTAAACTCACCGCCCTTGTTGGAGCAAACGGTATTGGGAAATCGACCCTGTTGCGAACCCTAACCGGAATTCAAAAACCACTTTCAGGAACGGTGACTCTCTTGAATAAAAATATTCATCAACTGGAGGCTATGGACCTGGCCCAAAATCTGAGTGTTGTTTTAACCGAAAAATTACCTCCTTCCAACCTCACCGTTTTTGAACTTATTGCCCTGGGGAGGCAGCCCTACACCAATTGGATTGGAAAGCTTACCTCAATAGACATGGTCAAAATTAACCAAGCGATGGAGTTAACCCAAATCAGTCATTTGGCCAGAAAAAGACACTACGAAATAAGTGATGGCCAACTCCAAAAGGTTTTGGTAGCTCGTGCTTTGGCCCAGGATACACCACTAATTGTTTTGGATGAGCCCACGACCCATTTAGACCTACTACATAAGGTTCAGTTGTTAAAACTGCTCAAAAAACTGACCCTAGACACCCAAAAATGTATTTTATATTCAACCCACGATATCGATATGGCGATTCAGCTGAGTGATGAAATGATTATTATGTCTCCGGAAAAAGTGGTTCAGGACGAACCCTGCAATCTGATTACAAAGGGTAGTTTCAATAACCTATTTCAGGATGAACATATCAGCTTTGACCCTAGCAAAGGTAAATTTTTGATTAACTGATTACCGGTCCGCCTTGAGCTGTATCTGTCTCTTGGCCTCCCCAATGACAAATGCCACCGAATTCGCAATATTGAAACTTCGGATTTTATCAGACATTGGAATAGTCAGATGATTGTCAAAGCGGCCCAAAACCTCCTTGCTCAAACCAATGCTTTCCTTGCCAAAAACTAACCAGTCTCCGTCTTGAAATTCATTCTCCAGATAAGATTTATTGGCATGAGAACTCATAAGAAAGACCCTTGAAAAATCAGATACTTTCGCAATCCATTCTTCCAGATTTTGGTATTCGGTAACATCGAGATGCACCCAATAATCTAATCCCGACCGTTTGAGGTTTTTGTCATTTATAACAAACCCAAAAGGATGAATGAGATGCAAACGACTTTCTGTTCCCACGCATAACCGACCAATGTTTCCGGTATTATTTGGTATTTCCGGCTCTACCAAAACTATGTTTAACATTATAATTGAATTGGATATTGTACAATTTATTTTAAACCCGAGATATTTTCAACTTCTATCACTTCACCAGCTTTCAAATTGTTTAATTGGATATCTCCTATTCTCACTCGTATCAGTCGCAAAGTTGGAAAACCCACGGCAGAGGTCATTTTTCGTACCTGTCTAAATTTCCCTTCTCTTACAGTTATTGATGCCCAAGAAGTTGGACCATGACGTTCATCACGTATTTTTTTTCCCCTCTCTCTAAAATCAGGAATCTCATTTAGCAATCGGGCTTCACAAGGTTTAGTAATGTATTTGCTTCCCTTAAAACCTATTTCAACGCCTTCCTTTAGACAGTTTATAGCATCTTGCGTAATGATACCATCAACCTGAACAAAGTATTCTTTGTCAACTTTTTTAGAGCGAATCTGCTCACTTACCTTACCATCGGTAGTTAATAACAGTAATCCCTCAGAATCCTCATCCAATCTGCCAATGGCCATTGTTCCCGGAGGAAAATCATACAATTCCCCCAATAATTTTTTCTTTCTTTTCAATTCGTATATGAACTGACTTAAGTAACCGTATGGCTTATGAAGTATAAAGTGCTGATGAGACATAAGGAAATTTTGTACCAAAAATACATAATCTGCGACTTAATACGGCGCTAATAAGAAATTATAAGTCAGATCAATTTCTGAAAACTAAAATTTTACCGCTTTATAAAACTAGTCCAAGCATTTTTGATACGAAATATTGCCATTATTCCCTACTTTTACTTCCAATATTTAATTTAACCCTTATGGCTACCCTATCATCGTTTTTAATTCTCTTTATTATCGCCCTTGCTGTTGGTATTTATATCGGAAAATTGATTTTTTCAGCACGTTTTCAGGCCGAAAAAACCGGATTAGAAGAAAAACTCAAGGCTTTATCTTTTCAAATAAACCAACTTAAGGAACAGTTTTCCGCTGAAAAAATGGGTCTTGAAAAACGCTTATTGGAGGCTAATGCGGAAAAAGAAAACATCCGCAATGAAAAAGACAGCCTTGCAATCCAACTTTCAAAAAAAGAAGTTGATTTTGAAAATCTTTGGGAGCGAAACAGAGAACAGAAAAACGAAGTAGAGCAATTGCAGGAAAAATTCACCAAAGAATTTGAAAACCTGGCCAATAAAATATTAGATGAAAAATCAAATAAATTCACAGAACAAAACAAAGAGAATATAAAGAACATCCTTTCCCCACTGCAAGATAAAATCCAACTATTCGAAAAGAAAGTCGAGGATACACATAAGGAAAGTATTGACTATCATGCCGCTCTAAGACAGCAAATTCTGGGTTTGCGAGAGATGAATTTGCAAATGAGCAAAGAAACCCTTAACCTTACTAAAGCTCTGAAAGGAGACAGTAAAATGCAGGGAAATTGGGGAGAACTGGTATTGGAACGCGTACTTGAAAAATCAGGATTAGAAAAAGGCCGTGAATATGAGGTTCAGCAAAGTTTTACCACCGAAGACGGCAATCGAGTATTTCCTGATGTGGTGATTAACTTACCTGATGGTAAGAAAATGATTGTGGACTCAAAGGTTTCCCTAACCGCTTATGAAAAATACATCAACGAAGATGAGGATGATTTGAAATCAGGGTTCCTGAAGGAACACGTGCTTTCCATAAAACGCCATGTAGAACAGTTGGGAAACAAAAATTATCACGACTTATACCAAATAGAAAGTCCTGATTTTGTTTTACTTTTTGTACCTATAGAGCCAGCTTTTGCACTTGCCCTAAACGAAGACACAAGTCTGTACAATAAAGCATTTGAAAAAAACATCGTTATAGTAACTCCTGCTACCTTATTAGCTACGCTTCGAACAATTGACAGCATGTGGACCAACCAAAAGCAACAGGAAAATGCCTTTGAAATTGCCCGCCAGGCAGGAGCTTTATATGATAAATTTGAAGGTTTTGTAAACGATTTAATAAAGCTTGGCAAAAAATTAGATGAAACCAAAACAGAATATAGCGGTGCAATGAATAAACTCGTAGAAGGAAAAGGAAACCTGATTACCAGCGTTGAAAAGCTTAAAAAGATGGGAGCCAAAGCGAAGAAAGCGTTACCCGATAACATCTTGTCGCGTGCTGGTAAAGATATCAACACATAATATGAAAAATTAGAATCTTACTTTTATTGGAAATCGGTGAATCATAATTCAAATCCTATACATTTACAACAAAACCCTCAATAAAAAACACTGATAAAACGGCCATCTATCAGTCATTTTAACCATATTTTAAGGGATTAGCCAAGGGGATTTTATACTATTTTTTGTAACTTTAAGAGTACATTAGAGATTAAAATTCCATGAAACCCCTCGCACTCATTATTCTACTATTTTTCATTAATATTATTGGAGCCCAAGAAAAATTAATGAGTGACAATAACGTAATTGTTTTTGAAGCTTCGGTACCCTTTTTCGAACCAGTAGAAGCTATAAACCGTCAGGTTTTTTCTGTTCTCAATACCAAAAAAGGATATTTCTCGGTTGTGGTTTTCGTAAAAGCTTTTGAATTTGAAAGGGAGTTGATGCAGAGCCATTTCAACTCGAATTATATGGAAAGCAAAAAATATCCCAAGGCAACTTTTAAGGGACTAATTGAAAAATTTGACTTAAAAAGTCTGGGCGAAAACCCTAAAGATTTTTATATAAAAGGAAAAATTAATGTTCACGGCAAAACAAAGAATATCAGAGTACCAGCAAAAATTAAAAAAGTAGAAAAAGGAATTGATTTAAAATCTAATTTTTCATTAAACACTGATGATTTCGACATCGAAATTCCATATATAGTAAGGAGCAAAATTTCTAAAAATGTAAACATTAGTCTTCATGCAGTCTTACAATGAATTTATTTAGAAAGACAGAAGCGAATGGTTTCTTTCAGATCCCTGTATTTAAATTTGAATCCCAATTTCTCTATTTTAGATGATGACACCCTTCGCCCTGTAAGAACCATAGCAGCCATTTCTCCCAGAAACAACTTGAGGATAAAGCTCGGAACATCAGGCAGCCAAAGGGGAAACCCATAGAATTTAGCAAGTAACTTAGAAAACGATTTATTGGTGGTGTTATCATTTATCGCGGCATTATATGCCCCCTGCATAGCCGGATTTTTTAGGGCTTCCAAATATACTCTGCACAGATCATCCACATGTATCCATGGCAAGTATTGTTTTCCGCTACCCAAAGGAGCTCCCAGCCCTAACTTGAATATTGGAACCAACTTATTAAGGAAACCTTCATTTTTCCCCATTACCAAACCAGTTCTGACTTTCACCGTACGGATTCCTAATTTTGAAAACCAATCTGCTGATGCCTCCCATTTCTGGCAGGTGAGCCCTAGAAAATCGTCCCCGTAGGCTGTCTCTTCAGTACAAATCTCTTCACCATTCACAGCGCCGTAAATACCAATTGCAGAGGCAGTAACAAATGCCTCCAGCTTTTTATTGTGTTTTTTTACGGTGGCCAAAATTAATTGTGCCGACTGTTCCCTGCTGGAAATAATTTCGTCTTTCCTCTTTTTAGTCCAGCGCTTTTCTGCAATATTAGCTCCCGCCAAATGAATCACAAAGTGCGCATTTAGGACGGCTTCATCTTCAATTCTCTGCTTGTATACATCCCAGGTGTAATAGAAGATATTCTCTTTGGGCTCTCTTTTGCTCCTGCTCAATATAGAAACCGAATAACCATTTTCAATTAAAAGTTGTGTCAGTTGCTTTCCAACAAATCCTGAACCACCGGTAATCAGCACATTTTTTTTCATCTTAAAATAATTTACGCTGTTAATTTTTTCAAATATAAGTGTTAATTTTGTTTAACATTGTTTAAATTTCGTTAAACAATACTTATCTTTACCCTGCAACCTGAAATCTTTCAAAAGATGGCAACAAAAAAAACAACTTTGACTAAAGACACTATTATTTCCATGTATATGAATTATACGCTGGAACACAATGAAAAACCGAAATCCGTTTATCAATTTGCTAAACTAAACGGCTTTTCAGAATCAGAATTTTATTCCTTTTTTGGCACATTGGACAGTGTAGAAAAAGAAATTTTTAACGTCTTTTTTGACAATACAATTTCATTATTGGAAATAGACGCTGCCTATCAAAATTACGATATGAAAAATAAACTCTTGAGTTTTTACTTTACATTTTACGAAATATTAACAGCTAATCGAAGTTATGTTGTAAATACTTTAAGTCAGCATAAAAACTTAATGTTGAACATTTTTGTTTTATCAGGATTGAGACAAAAATTCAAAAACTATATTTCGGAAATTCTAACTGATGACTTCAGGATCCAACTTAAAAAGGCTCAGGAGCTTCACCAAAAAGCTACCTCAGAATCCTTTTGGTTTCAGTTTATCTTGACGTTAAAATTCTGGCTGGAAGATGCTTCTCCAAATCTTGAAAAAACAGATATTTTCATCGAAAAATCTGTAAAAGTTTCTTTTGACCTATTAAATACAGCCCCACTCAACAGTATCGTTGATTTTGGCAAATTTATTTTCAAAGAAAAATTTCACACCGAATAAATGAAAACCATCGACCACATACCAACCTCAAAAATAGAGCGAGCTACAAAACTTGTAAAAACCGGAGCAAAGGTAGGTGTTAACTACCTCAAGTACTACGGTGAAAAAATGGTGAATTCTGAATTGAATCGGGATAAACTAAATGAAAACAATGCAGCAGACATCTATGATGGACTAAAGAGTTTGAAAGGAAGTGCCCTTAAAGCAGCTCAAATGCTGAGCATGGATAAGAATTTTCTACCTCAGGCTTATGTCGAAAAATTTTCTTTATCACAATTTTCAGTACCTCCCCTATCACCTCCGCTAGTTCTGAAGACTTTTAAATCTAATTTCGGTAAAACTCCAACTGAGGTATTTGACGAATTTAATTTAAATTCAGTTAATGCCGCCAGCATTGGACAGGTTCACATTGCAGTCAAAGATAACAAAAAACTGGCAGTCAAAATTCAATATCCGGGTGTTGCTGACAGCATATCATCCGATTTGGCTTTGGTAAAACCCATAGCGGTCCGAATGTTTAACCTTCAAGGAAAAGATTCGGATAAATACTTCAAAGAAGTCGAAGACAAACTTTTCGAAGAAACCAACTATTTATTGGAACTGCAACAAAGCACTGAAGTAAGAGAGGCCTGCAAAAAAATAGACAATCTTGTTTTTCCTAAATATTACCCTGAATATTCATCGGAAAAAATCATTACAATGGACTGGATGTCAGGAGTACATCTTTCTGAGTTTAAAAATGAAAATCCTAAAATTGCCAATAAAATAGGTCAGGCTCTATGGGATTTTTACATGTATCAGATTCATGTGTTGAGAAAAGTACATGCAGATCCGCATCCGGGAAATTTCCTGATTAACGAAAAGAATGAATTGGTTGCACTTGATTTTGGCTGCATGAAACAAATCCCAAATGACTTCTATACCCCCTACTTTGAACTAGTTAACAAAGATTTACTAGAAAACAAGCAACTATTTCAGCAAAAATTATTTAACTTAGAAATACTGAAGAACGGCGATAGCAAAGAGGAGAAAGAATATTTCACGAATATGTTTTGCGATTTACTTTCTCTTTTTACTAAACCATTTCAAACAAGAACATTTGATTTTTCTGATGCAGTATTCTTCAATGATATTGCTCAACTTGGCGAGCGATTTGCAAAAGATACCCATTTGAAAAAAATGAACGCCAATAGAGGTTCCAAACATTTTATATACATGAATCGAACATTATTTGGCCTCTATAACCTTATGTTTGACTTGAAGGCTAAAGTTCAGGTAAATGAATACGAAAAATATATGTAAAATAGCTGCCCCTTTTTTGGAAACCTTCTAAAAAACTTATTAAAAAGTAAAGAACGAATTCTATTGACATACTAAATGACTGATCAAAATAAAATACTGAGTGAACCGGACAAAGACAGGATAATCGAAATGGCATGGGAAGACCGTACTACCTTTGAAGCAATTTATTTGCAATTTGGACTAAATGAACAGGAGGTTATTAAATTGATGCGCACAGAGATGAAACCTTCCAGTTTCAGAATGTGGAGAGCCCGAGTTCAGGGCAGAAAAACAAAACATGAAAAGCTCCGCAGTTTCACAGAAGGACGCTTCAAATGCAGCAGACAAAGACAAATAAACAACAATAAGATCTCCAAACGATAATTGGGTAATAAATTTAACATCAGCACATGAAAAACATAGTAATTATAGGTGGAAGTAAAGGAATAGGCAATGCTATTTTAAGCCAACAGCTGGAGAAGAATAAGGTGATAAACATCAGCCGCAACGTTCCTGAGATTAAGCATTCAAATCTCCAACATTATGCTGTGGATATCCTTCAGGACACCCTGCCGGAACTTGAGACCATTGATTCACTGATTTATTGTCCGGGTTCTATAAATCTGAAACCTATAGGAAGCTTGTCCTTAGATGATTTCAGAAACGATTTTGAAATCAATGTTATTGGTGCAGTAAAAACCATTCAACATTTCTTACCCACGCTTAAGAAAGGGACAAATCCATCTATTCTATTATTCAGTACTGTGGCTGCAAAACTGGGCATGCCTTTCCATGCCAGTGTAGCAGCTTCTAAATCTGCTATCGAAGGGCTAGTAAAATCGCTGGGTGCCGAACTGGCTTCATCAGTCCGCGTAAATGCCATTGCTCCTACTATTTGCGAAACCACACTATCAGCGAATATTTTAAGAAATGATCGAATGAAGGAAAATATGATTGAACGCCACCCAATGAAAGGATATTTAAAACCGAATGAGGTTGCAGAGATGGCTGATTTTCTGATTTCAGATAAGGCAAAATCCATGTCAGGGCAGATTTTTGAAATGGATTATGGTATTGTATCTTTTAAACTCTAAATAAGGCGGTCAACAATCTAACCTTATAATGTTAGAAGGTGGACCTATCTGCATAAAAAGCAGAAAGAAGTTGGATTAAATCATTTCACTTAAACTAGAAAGCAGATGAGAATTCTATTAACAGGTGCAACGGGTTACATTGGCAAGCGACTATTACCAATTCTTGTAGCCGATGGTCACCGAGTAGTTTGCTGCGTGAGGGACAAAAACAGATTTAATCCGCCAAATAACCTTAAGGAACACATTGACATTATTGAAATAGATTTTCTCAGGAAAGAAAGCCTAATGAACATCCCGGATGATATTGATGCCGCATATTATTTGATACATTCCATGTCCAGCTCGTCCAATTATTATGACGAACTGGAAGCTATCTCGGCGAAAAATTTTGTCAACCGCATCAATCAGACTAAAGCCCAACAGGTTATTTACCTGACAGGAATTATTAACGATGATAACCTTTCAAAACATCTCTCGTCCAGAAAAAATGTAGAGGATATTTTAAGCACTGGAACTTATGCGTTTACGGCTTTGAGAGCTGGTATAATTGTTGGCTCAGGTAGTGCCTCTTTTGAAATTATCAGAGATCTTGTCAATAAGCTTCCTGTCATGATTACGCCAAAGTGGATTCAAACCCGTTGTCAACCAATAGCCATAACTGACGTTCTGGCCTTCCTGTCAAAATCATTATTAAATCCCGTAACATATAATCAAAGCTTTGACATAGGAGGACCGGACATTCTCACCTACAAGGAAATGCTACTAGGATTTGCCAAGGCCAAAAATCTGCGCCGCTGGATTTATTCTCTTCCTGTAATGACTCCTAAATTATCTTCTTATTGGCTGTATTTTGTAACATCTACCTCTTATAAATTAGCCATAGCATTGGTAAGTAGTATGAAAGTGGAAGTGGTCTGCAAAGACAACAGAATAAATGAACTGCTGGGAATTACCCCCATGACTTACGAACAAGCCTTGTCAAAAGCCCTGCAAAAGGAGCAGGAAGACAAGGTTGTTTCGAGTTGGAAAGATTCATTGGTCAGTGGTCGATTCGATTTTAATATTTCACAATACCTTGATGTACCGCGAAAAGACTGTTTTATCGACCATAGGACCAGGAAAATCAAAAATCGAGAAGCTACTATTGAACGAATTTGGTCTATTGGAGGCGAAACCGGTTGGTATTATGGTGACTGGTTATGGAGTTTCAGAGGCTTCATTGACAAATTATCAGGAGGTGTGGGTGCCAGAAGAGGTCGTACTAAAAGAACGGAAATCAGTTGCGGAGATGTACTCGATTTTTGGCGCGTCTTATACGCCGACAAAGAATCCGGAAAACTAGTGCTATTTGCCGAAATGAAATTACCCGGTGAGGCCTGGCTCGAATTCGAAATAATAGATGAAGTCCTGCACCAAACCGCTACTTTCAAACCAAAGGGAATATGGGGAAAACTCTATTGGTATTCGGTCTTACCTTTCCATGGTTTGATATTCAACGGTATGCTGGAAGCCTTGGCAGAATAATTTACTTAGAAATCCCTTTTTTATAGGTTGCTATAGCTCTGTCTCTGGCAAAAGCATGGTCTACCATAGGCTTGGCATAGCCAAAATCAAATTCAGGAATCCACTTTCGGATATAAATTCCCTTCTCATCAAATTTTTTAAGTTGGATATCCGGATTAAAAACCCTGAAATATGGTGCTGCATCACAGCCGGTACCTGCAGCCCATTGCCAGTTACCCACGTTGGCTGACAAATCATAATCCAATAACTTTTCAGCAAAATAGGCCTCTCCCCATTGCCATTGGATTAACAGATGCTTACAAAGAAAACTTGCAACCACCATACGCACCCTATTATGCATATAGCCCGTCTGATTGAGTTGTCGCATACCTGCATCAACCATAGGATAGCCTGTATTCCCTTCGCACCATCTTTTGAAATCTTCCTCATTGTTACGCCATTCTATCCCATCGTAAGCCGATTTAAAATTCTGGGTAACCACTTTTGGAAAACTGTAGAGAATCTGCATAAAAAACTCACGCCAAATCAATTCACTTAAAAATACGTCATTTGTTTTGGCTGCAAAATTGACCATTTTCCGGATACTTACGGTACCAAACCTCAAATGAGGAGAAAGATAAGAAGTCGCGTCCACAGCGGGAAAATCCCTGTTTTCCTCATAATGCTCCAGATTTTTTAAGCTATAGGACTTTACTTTTATACTACTTTCCACAAAGCCTATTTCTTTCAAAGTAGGAAAAGTATATTTACTCTTTTGAAAATTTGAAAACAGTTGCTTTGTGTCATATTCTTCTAAGGGAGAAATAGCCTTAAATTCCTGTAGCCATTTGTTCTTATATGGCGTATAAACGGTATAAGGAGTTCCGTCAGCCTTTACAATCTCATTTTCTTCAAATATCACCTGATCTTTGAATGAATAAGTAATGACATTTTCACTTTCCAGCAGCTCACAGATACTTTCATCGCGCTGAATAGCATAAGGTTCATAGTCTTTATTAAAAAAAACTTCCCTCACTTCATAATCCTTTAGCAGTGACTGCCAGACTTCCTTGGTTGTCCCTTTTTTTATTAAAAGGGAACTTCCGCCTTTTTTTAATTCCTCATTTATATTTTCAAGTGTTTTATGGATAAAGCACACTCTGGCATCATTTTCTGGCAAGGAATCCAAAATAGCATCATCAAAGATAAATAAGGGAACAACCGGATTGTTGGCTTTTAAAGCATAGTATAAACCAATGTTATCCTCTAACCTTAAATCACGTCGGAACCAAAAAAAACTGACCGCTGCTTTACTCATTATTTGGAATTGAAAATTTCGTTTATTTTTTGAGTTCTGTAATCAAATATTTCTTTAAGTTTCTTTTCCACCACAATAGCGTTCATTATACGACCAAGATAACCTAGTGGTAGCGCATAATGAACAAGATCTGTCATCTTCACTCCATTTTCTGTTGGCTCAAAGAAATGCTTGTGATGCCAAAGGCGATAAGGGCCGGAACGCTGCTCGTCTATAAAATAACTGTTCTCCACCACGGTTGTAATTTCGGTAACCCAAGGCAGTTTAATACCCAATAAAGGAGACACTTTATACTGAATGATTTGACCTGCATACATATTTTTTCCGTCGAAATCGGTAATTTGAAACCCCATAGAATCGGGTGTTATTTTGGCAAGATTACGCGGATTTGAGAAAAAATCCCAGCATTCCTCAATTGAGGCATTTACGTGTTGAACGGTAAGTTTAGAATATACTTTCATTTGATTTTAAAAATAATTGAAGTAGCAATACGTTCTGTCATTCAATTTTTTTTGACAACAAAACACAAGAATGGATGATTTCCTCGAGAGGAAAACCTAAATTTTATAATACTTGAATGGAACAAACAGCATTCCAAAGCACTCTCCATCTTGTTTCCCCAAGTGCTTGTGATGTACTTTGTGCGCCTTGCGAAGGCCAATCAGATATTTGTTCTTAGTGTTTTTAAACCATTTAAATCGCTGATGAATCAGTACATCATGAATCATAAAATAACAAAGACCGTAGAGAAAAATTCCCAATCCTATAAAAAATAAATAATTAATACCTTCCTGCACACCGTAGTAAAAGAGTAGTATACTTGGAATCGCAAAAATGACAAAGAAAATATCGTTGCGTTCAAAAACATGTTGGTATTTCGGCTGATGATGGTCGGCATGAAAATACCACATAAAACCATGCATAACGTATTTATGGGTTAACCAGGTAACACCTTCCATCAACATAAAAACACCAAGGGTAATCAAGAAAAAAATCATCACAAGTTCATTTAAAATTTGAGCTTAAGTCCAATGAAGAAGCTACTGGACCATATTTAATTTATAGGAAACAAAAGACTTGGCCAACAAACCGGCTTTGGTATAATTGGAAACCCTAATTCTTGCATTCCCTATTTCTCTGCATGGAGTATTTTCAAGTTTATTTAATAATTTCTTATAATAAACGTAAGCCGTATAAACCCCGAATTTGGCCTCAATAGGTAATTTCACAATTCCCTGATAGGCGATTCTGAAATCTTCTTTAATTTCTTCGATAATAGCTTTTTTAGCCTTTTCGTCAAAGGAATTCAAATCAATTCCAGGAAAATAATTGCGATTTAAAATCAAATTATCATCTTTTAAATCGCGCAAGAAATTCACCTTTTGGAAGGCAGAGCCCAAACGCATGGCCTGATCTTTTAATTCCTCATATTTACTGTCGTTTCCATTCACAAACACTTTAAGACACATCAGTCCCACAACATCCGCTGAACCGTAGATATACTCTTCATATTCAGCTTTTGAATTGTAATCCAATTTAACCAGATCCATCTTCATGCTTTTCATAAAAGCCTGAATCAAATCGTCATTGATATTGTACTTTTTGACAGTATGCTGAAAACAATTCAGAATGGGATTAAGACTAATCCCAGAATCAAATGCCTTATAATATTCGGCTTCAAAATCATTGATTAGTTTTTCTTTGTCGTAACCGTGAAAGGAATCCACAATTTCATCTGCAAAACGCACAAAACCATAAATACTGTAAATAGCATCTCGTATACTTGGTGAAAGCATGTAAACTGCTAATGAAAATGAAGTACTGTAACGCTTTGTAACTAATCTGCTGCACCCGAAGGAAACATCGTCAAATAATTGCTTCATACTGATTGTTTTTATAATTGTTTTTCAATTAAATCCGACACTAATTTACCTGAAATAAGTGCAGGCGGTACTCCAGGTCCGGGAACAGTTAACTGTCCTGTAAAATACAGATTACGAACTTTTTTACTTTTTAATTTTGGTCTTAAAAAAGCAGTCTGCAACAAAGTATTTGCCATCCCATACGCATTCCCCTTATAGGAATTATAATCTTCAACAAAATCATTCTTACAAAATGATCGCTTAAATATAATATTATTTTTAATCTTTTGATTGGTAACCTCTTCAAATCGTGTAATAATTTTTTCAAAATATTCTTCTCTAAGTTCCTCGGAATCATTAATTCCGGGTGCCAAGGGAATTAAAAAGAATCCGGACTCCATACCTTCGGGCGCAGCTGTCGGATCAGTTATCGAAGGAAAGTTGGCGTAAAACAAAGGCTCTTTTGGCCATTGTGGATCATCATAAATATCTTTGGCATGCTTGTAAAAATCAGTATCAAAAAAAAGTGCGTGGTGAGATATATTCTCAATCTTTTTATCAAAACCAACATAAAACAACAACGAAGATGGCGCAAACACCCTACTTTCCCAATACCTTTCAGAATAGGCACGGTGTTTTTTGTCCAGTAATGTTTCGGTATGATGGTAATCAGCTCCACTTAGCACTATATCAGAATCGATTCGCTGACCATTGATCACGATAGCTTTGGCGGTTTTATCCTCAACAATAATTTTTTCAATATTGGAATTGACAAAAAATTTCACACCTAATTCTTTGGCTAAACTTTCCATACCCTTAACCACATCATACATTCCCGTTTTAGGATGCCATGTACCCAGACCGAAGTCGGCATAATTCATAAAACTGTAAAATGAGGGGGTATCTGATGGCTTGGCACCCAAAAAAAGAACAGGGAATTCCAAAATCTGGATCAGCTTTCCGTTTTTAAACTTTTTCCTTATATCCCTACTTATATTGCTAAAAAACTGGCCAATCCTCATAGCTGTTTCGACTGTAACCAACTCCAGGGGCGAAACTCCTGGTCTGTAGACCAACTCTTTTATGGCAATATCATAATTATCCTTCGCTTCTTTAATAAACTCACGAAGGACTTTACCACTGCCTTTTTCAATGGATTCGAATTCTGCTACAATGGCATCCAAATTATCAGCGATAGCGATAAAATCTTCAACACCAAAATAGACACGATAGGCCGGGGACAACTTAACAAGATCATAGTAGTCCGTTGTTTTCTTGCCAAAATCTGCAAAAAAGCGCTCAAATACATCAGGCATCCAGTACCAGCTGGGCCCCATATCAAAAGTAAACCCATCTCTCTTCCATTGTCTTGCTCTTCCCCCTAGTCCTGCATTTTTCTCATAAACCTCAACATTGTGACCTGCCTTAGCCAGATAGCAGGCAGCTGACAAACCAGAGAATCCTGAACCAATAATTACTATTTTCTTTTTCATTTGTTCACCAAAACTAAAATAATATTGAACACCTAAGCTACAACCGAGCTCTTAAATCAGCAGGAGAGTTAAACACCGATATGCTCTTCGGAAGACCTTCCTGACGTATATTCGCAGCCAATCTTCCCAGATACCATAGCTCTGTTTTTTCGTCTAATAATTCTTCTGACATTTCCTGCACATATTGATCCAATTCATCCGGATCCGGTTTAACGGTGAGATAACTAACAAAAACAATGTTGTTAAAATGTTTTTTTACGTCTTTCAGGTTTCCAACAGGCATACTTTCACCCAGATAAATTGAATGATATCCCTTGAGTAGCATTTCATAATGCAGAAACATTAGTCCCAGTTCATGAATTTCATTCATTGGAAGAGACAAAACAAAAATCCTTTCCTGTTTTGTTGGTTTTAAAACCTGTAGACTATCGATCTGAACAACCACTTTTTGACGAATAAGCCCACTTATAAAATGCTCATTTGCAATACTTATGGTATCCGTTTGCCACAACAATCCAATTTCATTTAACAATGGCAAAAAGACTTCCAGAAAAATTTCACTAAACGACTTTTCTTCCGCAAGCCAATTGTAGGTATTGTAAAAAAGATCATAATCAAAATTCATCATCGCCATTTTTAGAGCATTGATGGCGTAATTTTTTACATTATTTTTATTGATAATCTCCCTAACCATTTCAGGAATCTGACCTTCTGGCAAAGTAGCTATTTTCGATATCTTATAGCCATATTGCTGCAACAATTGAATATTGAGAAGCTTTTGAAGACTAGCTAAATCATACAACCTAATATTCATGTCTGTTCTGCTTGGCTCAAACACATGATATCTTTTTTCCCATATCCGTATGGTATGCGCCTTTATGCCGGATAGATTCTCCAGATCTTTAATACTAAAAACACTTTTAATATTGTTCATTGTTTTTTACATTTTCAATAAACAAATATAGCGCATTTATTTTGGAAAATCCTAAGTAAAACAAATTTACCAGTATTCCGCCACCTAATATTACATTAATATTAACAAAAAGAGTATCTAAACACATCAATACGCTCTAAACATTCCTGAATCTTGAAAAATATCTATTTATATACCTAAAAAACTTAGAATACCATAACCAAAAAACAATAAAAATTAACTAACTTTATGTAACAATTTTTTCGCTCTTTCAAAAAAAAAGTATGCCTAACGGAATGTTTCAAAACCGAAAAGAGGCTGGATTAGCTCTGGCTGACAAATTAATGCACTATAAGGATACTAATTCCGTTGTAATCGCTATACCTCGAGGAGGAGTTCCTGTTGGGTTTGAAATAGCAAAAAAACTGAACCTCCCTCTGGATATTGTACTTTCAAAAAAAATCGGGCACCCTCTTAATAAAGAATTTGCAATTGGAGCAGTATCTCTTGATTCCAGTTTGCTGGATGAACACCCTGAGGTTCCGAATAAATATCTTGAGCAAGAAATAAACCGATTAAAAACATTATTAAAAGAAAAATACGACCGCTACAGAGGTCAAAGTTCCCCCCTATCTATCGAAGGAAAAAACGTAATAATTGTAGATGACGGAATAGCAACAGGAAATACCCTTCTGGTAAGTATAGCCATGCTACGAAAAAAAAATCCGGCAAAAATAATTGTCGCCGTTCCCGTTTTACCTTTCAATACCATAAAAGTAATCAAGGACAACTCCGATGAATTTATCTACTTAATGGCTCCAAAAGCTTTCAGAGGAGTTGGCGGATTCTATGAAGAATTCCAGCAAGTAGAAGATCAAGAAGTTATCCAAATATTAGGTGCTCCAAATCACATTTAACAAAATTTTTAAAAACATTGCTAATTTTAAAAATGAGCACCATGAAAAAATTGGAAATAGACATTCCATTATCTTCGGTTATATTAAAAGGAAACTTAGTCATTCCCGAAGACCCCAGAGGCATTATTATCTTTTCACATGGCAGTGGAAGCAGCCGTTTCAGCCCAAGAAATAATTTGGTTGCTGAAATATTCCAAAGCCAAAGATTTGGAACCCTCCTCTTTGATTTACTGACCGAAGCAGAAGATCAAATCTACGAAAACAGGTTCAACATTGACCTTCTGGTTAGTCGCTTAATCGAGACCACAGAATGGCTCAAGGAATTACCCGAAGCAAACAAACTACCTTTAGCCTATTTTGGAGCCAGCACCGGTGCAGCCTCGGCATTACGGGCAGCCGCTTATTTTGGTGAGATGATAAAAGCTGTGGTGTCCAGAGGTGGAAGACCTGACATGGTACTCAATGCCTTACCTATAGTAAAAGCACCCACTTTATTGATTGTTGGCGGCAATGACATTCCTGTTATTGGCATGAACAAAATGGCTTTTGATCAATTGCAATGTATCAAAGAAATGAAAATCATTCCTGGTGCGTCCCATCTTTTTGAAGAACCCGGAAAACTGACAGAAGTGGCCGAAACCGCCACTATATGGTACAAAAAAAATATCGTCAAACAGCATACAATTACCTAAAAAACATTAAAAAACAGCCATTATGAAAAACTTAGCCTTAATGCTGCTTTTGTCATTTATGGCAATAAGCGCTAATTCACAAAACATCTCAAAATCTATACTCTCAAAAGAAGATTACCAACAAAAAAGTAAGAATCAAAAAAATGCAGCATGGATAATGCTTGGCGGAGGAATGATTTTGACGGCGGTAGGAGCACTAAGTATCGAAAGTAGTTCAGAAGATGACTCCTTAGGCATTCCTGATGGATCATCCGTCATTCTTACTCTTACAGGTGTTGCTACCACATTGGCTAGTATTCCATTATTTATTAGTTCTGCTAGAAATTCCCGTAAAGCAAAAAGCTTAACATTAGAATTCAAACCCAAGTTTCCTCAAAATAATTGCAGCATTACCCAACACAACCATTCCACTATATCGCTTAAATTCATATTTTAGCATAAACTTTAACTTTTATTACCAATCTATGGCTAGAATAAACCCTCATATCATTTTTAAAGAAAATTGCGAAGCAGCTTTTCTTTTTTACCAATCTATTTTCGGGGGTGAATTTAGTTATTTGGGCAGATTTAAAGATATGCCTACCGATGGTGCTCCTAAATGCAGACCGGAGGATTTAAACAAAATAATGCACATCGCACTCCCAATTAGCAAGGAAACCGTGATATCTGGCAGTGATAGTTATGAATCATTCGGAATGAAAACGGTTTTTGGAACAAACTTCACTCTTTCGATAAGCGCCGATAGTATTGAAGAAGCTGATCAAATTTTCAACTCCCTTTCGCACGAGGGAACTGTAGTTATGCCAATGAGCGACACTTTTTGGGGAGGATACTTTGGAAATCTAACTGACAAATTTGGGATTAGTTGGATGATTAATTTTGATAAAAATCAAGTAACCTAGTATACTAAGCAATATAGTTACAGCCCCGATTCATATTGATTATAAGCTATTTTGCTTATATTTGAGAGTAATCTACACTTATTTACTTATGAAACTGTTTGTTATGTTTTTGACCACCTTATTCGTAAATAGTTGCGCCAGCATGCAGCAAATAACCAGCCAATTCCCTCAAAACAATGGCTTTGGAACAGTGAATATTGGAGCAGGATTAAAAGAAGCTTTGAACAACGGAATCGCCAAGCAGGTAAGTAAATTGGCTGTTGCCGATGGTTTTTATAAAAATGAAGCCGTAAAAATCCTATTACCTGACGAACTAAAAAAAGTGGATTCAGGTTTGAGAAAAATAGGCCTGAGTTCCCTTGCTGATGACGGTATAAAAATGCTAAATAGAGCCGCCGAAGACGCCGTAAAAGAAGCAACCCCCATTTTTACAGATGCCATCAAGGGGATGAATATTACTGATGCCAAAGGAATTTTGATGGGCAACGAGAACGCAGCAACTGTTTATCTTATTAATAACACCTCCACCGCCTTGTATGCAAAATTCAATCCTGTCATTAGAAACTCCTTTTCAAAAGTCGGCGCAGATAAAGTTTGGCAAAATATCATCAGCAAGTACAACAGTATTCCATTTGTAAGCAAGGTAAATCCAGATCTTACAGATTACACCACAAACAAAGCCATGGAAGGAGTTTTTAAAATGATAGCAGTTGAAGAAAAAAATATCCGTACAGATATTAGCGCCAGAACTACTCCCTTACTTCAAAAAGTTTTTTCGCTGCAGGACCTAAAATAAAAAAGCATTTACAACAAATTTCTATGTTGAGAAAAAGCGATTACAATCTCATGAATTTCATTTGTTTATTAAAAAAATAAGATTAGTTTTGAAACTGTTAAAACATGTTTAAACCAAGATCTTTCGGGCTTTTAGTAAGAAAACCAACTTAAAACCCGTTTAAACAATTAAATAAATGCAGAAGATTACTTTTCTAATACATTGTGAGGACCAAAAAGGAATTATAGCCTCCGTAACCAACTATATTGCGTCTATTGAAGGAAATATTATTTATTTAGATCAACATGTTGATGCTCATCAAAATGTATTTTTCATGCGATTCGAGTGTCAATTCAAAGCTCAGGGTTTGGATTTAAATCATTTAAAAAAAGATTTTCAGGCAAATCTAGCCGACAAATTCAAAATGTCATGGGAAGTTTACACTCAGGATTACAAACCAAGAATGGCCTTATTTATTTCCAAGTACGATCATTGTTTATACGACATCTTGGGTCGTTACAGTGCAGGTGAATTACCACTGGAAATCCCTTTAATAATAAGTAATCATGAGGATTTAAAAGGAGTTGCCGAACGCTTTTCAATTCCCTTTTACCATGTTCCTTTTACAAAAGATATAAAGGCGGAAGGAGAAAAAAGACAAATCGAATTATTGAAGGAGTACAACATTAACTTTATAGTTTTAGCAAGGTACATGCAGATTATAACTCCAAAACTGATCGAACTTTACAAGAACAAAATCATAAACATTCACCATTCCTTTTTACCGGCGTTTCCGGGTGCAAAACCGTATCATTCGGCTTTTGAAAGAGGGGTAAAAATTATTGGAGCCACCAGCCATTATGTAACCGAAGAGTTGGATGAAGGACCAATAATTGAACAAGATATCACCAGAGTTTCCCATAGTCACTCCATCGAGGATTTCATTGTCAAAGGACGCGATTTAGAACGAGCAGTTTTAGCCAGAGCGATAAAGCTCCATGCCGAACGGAAGACCATGGTTTACAACAACAAAACTGTCATCTTTTCATAAAAAAACTTAAATTTAAAATGCTTCCCGAGACAGAAGCATTTTTTTTTTGCACAAGCATCAATCGCTACACTAACTGCATAAAGCACTATAAACCAAATTATTAAAAACAATTACAAAACTTAACTTATACACAACAAACTAATAACAAAACATTAACAACATATTGGTTGGATTAGTGCAATCTTTGCAAAGTAATAAAGTGGTTTTTATTATTTTTGGTTAGGTTAGTAAACAATGCCGGGGTTATGCAATCCCGGCTTTTGTTTTTATAGGGAATTGAGAAACAATAGAACCGATTCATTAAAAACAGAAGCGCTCTCCACATTGACCACATGTCCACAATTCTCTATTACCACAAGACTTGAGGATCGATTATGATTTTGTACCACCTCTCTTACCGAAGGCAGGAACATATAATCCTCTTCACCCATTACGTAGAGCGTGGGAATATTTAATTCTTCTTTACGAAACCAACGTAG
This sequence comes from uncultured Flavobacterium sp., assembly GCA_964614445.1. GTDB lineage: Bacteria > Bacteroidota > Bacteroidia > Flavobacteriales > Flavobacteriaceae > Flavobacterium. Next base: position 136,646 of record CAZTLN010000006.1, read on the forward strand.
CACCGGGTTAATTTCGGCAGTGAGTCTAAACCATTTAATAAACTCTTTTTGATAAAGCTTTTTAGCTTCATTTATAAATAGTAATCTAGACTGTTTATGATTATCGCGGGGCATAATGATAAAGGCAAAAAAACGATAAAGCACCAGATAAGGCAGTAAATATTTGAAAGTATTGCCCAGGCGCATTAAAATCTGGGACCGAAAATTCATTTTCATTATTGCTCCTCCCATAACCATGGTCTGAACTCTGTGGGGATGAGACTGGGCCAATTGCCTGATCAAGATTGTTCCCAATGAGATTCCTACAAAATGTGATTTTTCAATTTCCAGAAAATCCAGAACCTCTACAATATCATTGGCCAAGCCAGAGAATGTATATTTATCGGAAAGCTTTTTAGCATTGATTTCCTTTGAATCTCCATGACCTCTTAAATCAATCAGAAGCAAATTAAAATGTTTTTGAAAATCCCGAATCTGTTTGAACCAAATTGAAGAACTACCTCCGGCTCCATGGACAAAGGTAACCCACTGCTCACTGTGGTCATTCTTGTATACGGTATAATTTATCAATTTGCGGGATTTTATGGTTTTTATACACTTAACTTATCCTGTTATGCAGGGCTTTAAAATATTCGAACGCCTTAAGGAGCCTGCTGCCGTACCAGGAAAACATTGCTCCGTCTACATAAATAGTCTTTGCGTGATGGGTAAAACGACCTATTTCAAAGGCATCTTCTTCTTTAAAAGGATAAGGTTCCGAAGGAAGGAATACCAAGTCAGGGTCGCCTTCAATTCTTATCTTTTTTAATTCGATTTCTGGATACCTTACTCTGTCTTCATAAATATTGACGAAATGATTCAGTTTAAGCAAGGCATTGATAAAATTAGCTGCTCCTGCGACCCTATAGGGATTTTTCCAAATGAAATAAGCTACTTTCTTGCTTTCCTTGTCCTTAATGAATTTATTAAAATCGGCTAAGGCAAAAACAATTTTGTCATTCCATTTTTGCGCTTCTGTCCTGCAATTAAATATCCTGCCAAAATCAGTAATCATCTGCGCATTGTCCTCCAATGCTTTCACATCAGTTACCCAAACCGGACAAATTTTGCGAAGTTCCTGCACCATTTCAAGAGTATTTTCTTCCTTATTACCTACAATAATATCAGGTTTCAGCTCTTTGATAACCGATATTTCCACCTTTTTTGTTCCGCCTACAATTTTTTTAGTTGACAAAAAGTGGAAGGGATGCACACAATATTTGGTAATACCCACAATCCGGGACTCCAAACCAAGATCAAAAAGAAGTTCGGTTTGAGAGGGAACTAAGGATATTATGCGCTGCGGAGAAGTTTCTAATCTATGTTCAAAACCGATTTGATCAACCAATAATTTCATAGGGGTCAGCTTAGTTCTGAGCCACCATAATCTGCTCCATTTCCTGTTGCATTTTCAAGGCTTCTGCTCTTGCTTTTTGGGCAAAGTCAGCTTCTTTAGAAGCATAAAGAATTGCTCTCGAAGAATTAATGAGTAAACCTACATTTCCATTAAGACCATACTTACAAACTTCCGACAAGCTTCCGCCCTGTGCTCCCACACCGGGAACCAATAGAAAACTATCCGGAACAATTTTTCTGATTTCGCTAAAATATTCCGCTTTTGTAGCACCCACCACATACATCAGATTCTGACTGTTTTTCCAGGATTTTGAAGTTTCCAAAACCCTTTTATACAATTCCTCCCCATCCACATTCAAAGTCTGAAAATCGAAAGCCCCTTCATTAGAAGTCAGCGCCAGCATAATGGTGTGCTTGTTTTCGAAAGCCAAAAAGGGTTCTACAGAATCCTTTCCCATATAGGGTGCAACGGTGATACTATCAAAATTTAAATCTTCAAAAAAAGCTTTAGCATACATCGAAGAGGTATTTCCTATATCGCCTCGTTTTGCATCGGCAATGGTAAAAATATCAGGGTAATTTTCATTGATGTAGTTGATGGTTTTTTCTAGCGACTGCCAACCCTTAATTCCATACGCCTCAAAAAAAGCAGTATTAGGTTTATAGGCCACTGCCAAATCATGAGTAGCATCGATGATGGCTTTATTGAACTCAAAAATAGGATCTTCCGATTCTAAAAATGAGGTAGGGATTTTATTTAAATCAACATCCAATCCCACGCAAAGGAATGATTTCTTTAATTTTATCTGTTCAATAAGTTGCTGTGTTGTCATTTTTTTTATTTAAAGATTTAAAAATAAAGATTTTTAAAATTTTAGCAATCCTTGAGCTTATAAAAAAAGCCATACTGTGATTTTGGAGTATGGCATTTCTCATTGTTTTTATCTTTCAAAGCCCAAAGCTTTAAATTACTTCGCTGGCTTCTTTTAACTTTTCAGTGTTATTGACTAATTGCAATTCGTCAATAATTTTCTGGATATCTCCATTCATTATATTACCCAAATCGTACAAAGTCAAACCTATTCTATGATCTGTCACACGACCCTGAGCATAATTATAAGTTCTAATTTTTGCCGAACGGTCACCTGAACTCACCTGAGAAGAACGTTTTGCCGCATCTTCTTCCTGCTTTTTAGCCAATTCCATTTCGTATAATCGCGAGCGCAGTACGCTCAATGCCTTGTCCTTATTTTTGTGTTGCGACTTTTCGTCCTGACACTGGGCTACTAATCCGGTGGGAATGTGCGTTAAACGCACCGCTGATTTAGTCGTATTTACAGACTGTCCTCCAGGTCCAGACGAACAAAAGAAATCGATACGCACATCGTTCATGTCTATTTGAACATCAAACTCTTCTGCTTCCGGTAATACCATAACCGTTGCCGCCGAGGTATGTACACGCCCTTGTGTTTCTGTTTGCGGTACCCGTTGCACACGATGAACTCCTGCCTCAAACTTCAAAGTTCCGTAAACATCCTCTCCGGTAACTTCAAAGATTATTTCTTTAAATCCTCCTGAAGTTCCTTCATTCATATCCACCACCGAAGTTCTCCAGCCACGAGTCTCACAATACTTGGTATACATACGGTACAAATCACCCGCAAAGATACTGGCCTCATCACCACCTGTTCCGGCACGAATCTCCATCATTACATTCTTAGCATCTTCTGGATCCTTAGGAATCAACATGAATTTTATTTCTTCCTCCAGAATAGGCAATCGCTCTTTGGCTTCATCCAACTGCATTTTGGCCATTTCGGTCATGTCTGCATCACTGTTATCAGCTATGATCTCGTTAGCCTCATCAATATTGGCCATCAAAAGAACATATTCATTTCTTTTTTCAACCAAACCCTTCAAATCCTTATACTCCTTATTCAACTGCACATAACGTTTTTGATCGGCAATAACATCTGGCTGGATGATTAAATCCGAAATTTCATCAAAACGTTGTTTCACTATTTGAAGTCTGTCTAACATATTACTTGTCCTTATAATTGGGTTGCAAAAATACAAAAAAGATTGAAAAATTTCAGCTCCCTTTTTTCAGATTTTTTCTTTCTATACTTTAAACCAGGACTGACTCCATACCAGCCCAAACCAGTTTCATTAAAATAGTCTCGATTCACCTAAAAAAAATCATAAAAAGCACATCTATTTGTCTGCATATATTGCAGTTATTTTCATAATATTGCAGCGGATTTTAACAACAATTCCGCCTATACATCCTAATGAAAACAAAAATTGCTTTTCTGCTGGCAGTTATCGCTTTTACCGCCTGTAATAACTCCAACGATAAGGAGAAAGAAAAAATAATAGCCGCCCAGTGGCTGTTGGGTAAATGGGAAACCAAGACCGATTTTGGCACTTATACCGAAACCTGGCAACAGGCAAACGACAGTACATTAAGTGGGAAAGCCTGTTTTTTAAAAGGCACGGATACCCTACACAACGAATCGATTGAACTGCAACAAACCGCGGACAAATTCATCTACAAAACAATAATTTTAGGGCAGCATAATGACAAAGCTATCGTTTTTGAGAGCAGCGTGGATGAGGAAAACGAATTGGTTTTTGAAAACCCAAAAAATGATTATCCCCAAAAGATTAGTTACAAAAAAGTCTCTACCGATAGCATTGTGACTGAAATCTCGGGAATGCAATTCAACAAACCAAGTACAGAAAAATACACTCTAGTTAAGACAAAATAAGATTAATGATCTTTTAATACACGCCTGAATTTCTATTCAGGCGTTTTTTTTTGCATATGGAAATTTGGAAGTAGCTGAGCGGACTTACCAAGTACTTATTTGAAGGTAAAACACCAGGAATGCCCTATGATGACAGAAGTTTAGAAGAAGTTTTAAAACAAGCCGTACAAAAAGCAGGAATAAAAAAACCTGTCACTTAACATTGGTTGAGACACAGTTATGCAACCCATTTAGTAGAAAATGGAACAGACCTTCGCTATATTCAAGAACTGTTAGGTCACAACAGCAGCAAAACAACTGAAATATACACTCACGTCAGTACGAAAAACTTGCAACAAATAAAAAGCCCCTTCGATAATTTGTAAAGTAATATTTATATTTGAATTTATATAAAGTTTGATAGTAATCATACATAGCTATCCAAATCTGGATGGCTTTGTATGGTTTTATCATACATATAAACAAGTTGTAGGTAAGCAGAATAAAATGAAAATTAAAAGTAGAAAAGATACACTATTCACAACGATAATCTTAGGATTATGCGCTTTTATGCTTGTGATGGCTATTATTGGATTTACAAATAGTGAAGTGGGAAACGAAAAATATTTCGGTCTGATTTTAGTCATCAGTGTAATTGGACTTTTAATATGGCTATTTTTTGGAACTAATTATGAATTGACCAAGCAAAATGGACTTGTTTACAGAAGTGGACCTATACGTGGAAGAATTAGTATTGATAGAATAACTGAAATTGTAAAAGGTCGAACATTGTGGGTTGGGCTAAAACCAGCAACGGCGAGAAACGGATTGATTGTAAAATATGACAAGTACAACGAAATTTATATTAGTCCAGATACAAATGAATTGTTTATAGAAAAAATACTAGAACTAAACGAACAAATAAAAATTACAGAATAAAAAGCCTACCTACAACAAGGTATATGAAATCATAGCCGCCTATCGGCAGGCTACGCTTCATATACTCACCGTTAGCAGCTATTCTAGGGCAAAATCTAAAATTCCACAAAGAATTGCTTACCTTGGCTGAAATTTACACCCTTATGAAAAAAGCCATCACCCTTTTTTATTGCCTCATTTTGATTGGTGCAGGATACAACTGCCTGGCGCAAAACAGAGAGATCTATCAAATTAAAACCTACAGTTTTAAATCTCAGGAACAGCTTGCTGTTACTGAAGACTTTTTGAAATCGGCCTACCTACCCGCTTTAAAAAAAATAGGAATCAAAGCAATTGGAGTTTTTAAACCAAGGACGATTGCCGAAGATTCAATCAAAAAAATTGTGGTACTAATCCCGTATTCGTCTACCAAGGAATTCATACAACTGGATGAAAAATTAGCCCTGAATACCCAGTATGCTGAAGCGGGCAAGGCTTATTTAGAAGCTCCGCATAATCAACCACCATACGAGCGAATTGAGTCGGTGCTATTACAGGCTTTTACCGATCACCCACTCCTGACTCTTCCAAAATTAGACAGCCCAAGGCCAAACCGCGTATATGAGTTGCGCAGTTACGAAGGCCCAACCGAAGCCCTATTCCGCAGAAAAGTTGATATGTTTAACGCCGGAGGCGAAATTAAATTATTTGAGCGACTGCAATTCAATGCGGTTTTTTACGGCGAAGTACTTTCAGGCAGCAAAATGCCAAATTTAATGTACATGACCACTTTTGACAACCAACAAAGTCGCGACGAACATTGGAAGGCTTTTTCCAATTCACCAGAATGGAAAGCCTTAACTCAAATGGATAAATACAAAAATACAGTCTCTCATATGGATATCTTATTTTTATATCCAACAGCTTATTCAGATTATTAGACCTATTTCAGCTTACAGCCACTAATTATAAAATTGACACAAACCTATGCCCTGCAAAGCAACAAACCATTTACTGGCAACAATACTGGTTTTTCTTGCGATTAATTGCAATTGCAATTCCCAAAATCCACTCAACTTTGGGAGTAATATACTCACCGCTGATCCTTCGGGCCATGTGTGGAAAGACGGCCGAATGTATTTGTACACCTCCCATGACGAAGAATGCCAAAAGGATTTTTTCATGAAAGACTGGCACGTTTTTTCATCGGCCGACTTGGTTAACTGGACCGATCACGGGGCCATTTTAGCTGTTCATGACCTAAGTTGGGCAGATAATTTTGCATGGGCTCCCGACTGTGCCTACAAAAACGGAAAATATTATTTTTGCTTTCCTGCCGGTACCGGTTTCAAAGACCGTGTCAATCCCAAGAACAGTACCAAGTGGATGGGAGTTGGTATTGCCGTTAGCGATTCACCAACTGGGCCTTTCAAAGATGCTATCGGCAAACCCTTATGGACACAGCCCTACGCTAACGACCCTTGTCTTTTTATAGATGAAGATGGTAAAGGCTATGTTTACTTTAACGGAGGTGGAGACTATCTAGTTGCAGAACTTGCGGATGATTTACTAAGTATAAAAGGCGAAATGCATAAAATGGACATGGGCGGCTACAAACCAAAAAGAGAAGGTCCATGGGTTTTTAAGCGAAATGATATTTATTATTATACGATGCCTGAGAATAACAGAATCCTTACCTATTACACCGCTAAGTCGCCTTTAGGACCATGGAAGTATCAGGGGGCAATCATGGATCAGGAAGGCGAAAGCAATAACCATCATTCCATTGTAGAATTTAAAGGAAAATGGGTCTTATTTTATCACCGTTGGCTGGAAAATGATTCTTCCTGCGGCGATAAACAACGTCGCGTTTGCGCCGAAAACCTCTATTTTAATGAGGATGGCACGATTCAAAAAGTAATCAGAACAGCAGATGGAGTTGGAAATGCATTTAGGGAGTAGCCTATTACTATCCAAAACCTCTGGAATTGAACAATCATCAAGTTTTTTAGGCCTTATGATTTTTTTTTTAGCTAAAGAACATTTGGCAACCGAAAAAGACCTTGGGATTATTCCAAGGCTTTTGTATTTTAGCCAACATTACAAATCCTCATTTATAATAGTCACATGGCGGCAGAAAATAAAATTAGGATTTGTATGGATGGAAAACTGATACAAGTAATATCCCATTTATGAAACCCGACCTTATCCTTCGCAACATATTATTTTTTATCTTCCTGTTTCAAAAACCAGCAATAGCTCAAAGTGGCAAATGGCAAAGTCAGCTAACTAACCAACCTTTAAAATACAGGATATACAAACCGAAATTGGGCATTAATGATGTGTCGGGCAAGGCGGTCACCGTAGTTTATCTGAAAAAGCTCGCATTTAAAAAAATTGGACAAAACCCTTATAAAAAGGACCTAAAATGGCTACTTAATAAGGGCTACCGTGTCATTGAACTTAATTATGCCAAAAACAAAAATGCCGTTTCCCCTATAATAAATAAAGACATTATTGCTATCAACGATTCAATCGCGGCAGGATCTTTTTGCGGCTTGCAAGATTGTTCGGTATACCAATCCTATATTCTTTTTGAAGGTTATCGCATTGCCAGAAATGTACCTTATTTCGTGGATGACCCATCGGTATACAATACCCCTGAACAATATAAAGTGGGTGATTCACTCCACATGGATATCATCTACCCTGCCAATCCGGCTGAAAAAGTCCCTACACTATTATCTTTTTCATATAGTAACAGCTATGCTTTTTTTGATAAAGAAAAAGGAATTCTGACAGACGCCTACAAAGACCAAAGACTGAATTTAGCCTATACCCTGGCGGGTTTCAATGACTCGTTTCTTGAAGGAGCTCCGGCAACCGGCATGGCATGGGCAATTGCAGATCACCCAAAATATTGCCAGTGGGGAAAAGGCAAACCTATCAATGGACCCAATGATGCCTATAAGTCTTTTGAAACCAATCCCGACGCGGCCCAAAAAGTAAAATCGGCAGTAAGAACGCTCCGCGCCATGGGTCAGGAATTAGGTCTGTCAGATAATATTGGGGTTTATGGATTTTCTCGGGCTTCAACGGCAGGATCAATGGCTATTGGTGACCGCAAGGTTGAACAATTTGAAAACAGCGGCTTTCATATCAGTACTTCAGATCAGGTACAGGCTGCGGCTTTAGGACCGGGAGTGTTTGATTACACCAAAATTTATGATGTTCTTAATGATGGAGATCAAAATTTGGAAACCAGATGTCCTTGGGTCTGGGGAACTCTAAAAGACAACTTTAAATTATGGGAGTCGATGGGTTCGGCTTACCTAGTTGAAACTGCTGCTACCGCTCCAACCCTATTTTTCTATAATACTGATGACGAACCCTATTATCAGGAACAAATTGGTTACCTAAAGAAAAAGCTGGATTCTCTCAAGGTACCAAATTTCACCATCATAAACTACGGCAAGGGACACGCTGTGCCCCAATCGCAAGCCTCTCTAAAAGCACTCTATGAATTTTTCGACGAGTATCTGAAAGAATAATATTGCGAAATAAGAAATATTACTTAGCTGTTTTTTTTTGGGTAATCCCTAAAAAGGAATAGCACCTAATCCATTCTTTAATTGTCAGCTGATAAAATATCCTGATTTTTTTACACTTCACCCCCAACCTTACTATTAAGGCTGGTTTATCATAGCCTAACCATCTAAAACCATTTTATTAACAAGAAAAAGCTTTCCGATCCAATTTTACCAAGGAAAAAAAATTTAAATAATAACCCAAACAAAATCAGTAATCTAAGTCCGTTTTACATATTTTTATTTTTATTTATTCTAAATAAGCTTTGAAAAACAAATCAAGTGTTTTACATTTGCATCGTTATTTTTAATAAATCTAAATAAAACGATATATGAAGTATTTATTATTTCCCGCAGTGGCGCTATTATTTTCATTATCTAGCCTAGCCCAGGAAGTAGCCTCTGCGGCTAAAAATGATATTTTTGATGAATTGATTATTTCCAATATGGATACCATAAGAAACAGAAAAGGAGAGATTCTCCAGGAAGTAATTATAAACGGAAGAAAAGCTCAAAAAGAAGTTTCAGTAACAAGGTCAGGGATAAAACCAATGGATCTGCCACAAAGCATACAGGTCATTGGAAATGAAATCATAACGCAGCAACAAACCATCAGACTGAGTGAGATCGTAAAAAACGCTAATGGCGTCTATGTCTCATCGGCGCGCGGAGGAGCTCAGGAATCTTTTTATTCCCGAGGCTACGATATGACAACTAACAATATGTTTAAAAACGGTTTCCGCCTGAGCAGTGGAACAATACCAGAAGTTGCTTCCCTAGAAAAAGTGGAAATTTTAAAAGGGAGCAGTGCCCTACTCTACGGAAATGTAGCTCCCGGAGGAATTTTGAATATGGTAACCAAAAAACCAAACTTCAACCAAGGAGGAGCATTTAGCATGCAGTTAGGAAGCTATTCATATTACAAACCTTCATTTGATTATTATGGTCCCTTAAATAACAGTATCGCCTACCGATTTACAGGTACTTACGAGAATTCGGAGAGTTTCAGAGATCAGGTAAAAAACAAAAGGCATTACTTTAATCCGTCCTTTTTATTCAAAGCAGGCCAAAAAACAGAAATTATTTTGCAGGGAGACTACCTGAATTATGATTGGACACCAGACTTTGGAACTGGGATTATTGGTAAGGAATATGCCAAGTTACCAAGAAACACCTATTTGGGAGCGACATGGGCAAACGGAAAAACTACTCAGGCTAATATTTCGACACTTATAGATCACGACCTGAACGAAAACTGGAAATTAAATTTTAACACCTCATTTTTAAATACAGACAGAGCCTCAATTGGTATAGAGCGTATCCAACCCACTACTAATGGCGACTGGAACAGACCCTTAGGCAGAACAAAAAACCAGGAACAAATCATTGCGGAACAATTGAGCATTCAGGGTAATTTTTACACGGGAAACATCAAACACCAGCTGTTTTCAGGTGTGGACTTCGACAATACATTTACAAATGCCAATACCTACGCATTTCTGGGAGGAATTACCTATGACACGGTTAATATCTTTGATTTTCATCCAAGCAGAACGGACATTCCGGAATCATTTGTAACCAAAACAACTAAAACGGAAACAAATTCCTTTGGTATTTATTCTCAGGACTTAATTTCATTTACCAAACAGTTAAAGGTTTTGGCCGGTATCCGCTGGTCGTGGCAAGAACAGCAGGCTAATATTGAGGATTTCACCAAAACATCTGCAACGCATACGGAAGGAGCCAAAATACCGGCCAGAGCTTTTTCACCAAAATTAGGTTTGGTTTATCAACCGGATCAATACACTTCTTTCTTTGTAAGCTATGCTAATTCTTTCACTCCCAATTCAGGAACGAATGTAAACTTTAACCCCATCAAACCTTCGGTAATTGACCAATATGAAGCCGGTATCAAAAAAGATTTTTGGCGAGGAATATTAAGTTCTAACATAACCGTGTACCAAATAGCCAATAACAATTTAGCTCAAATGGCTGAATTTCTTGCTGACGGAGTAACCCCTAATTCAGATTCCACCATTAAAACATTAAATGGTGCAACAAAATCCAAAGGAGTTGAAGTAGATATTACCGCCAAACCTACTGAAGGATTAAGCATAATGGCAGGTTATAGTTACAATGACATGCGTTATACCAAAACTTCGGGCCTACTTTTAAGTCCGATTGAGGGCCATCGCCTGACGAGAACTCCATACAACACAGCCAATCTGAGTGTTTTTTACAAATCAGTTACAGGGAAATTTAAAGGTATTTCTATTGGAGCCTTAGCCTACTATATAGGAGATCGAGTAGGTGGATGGGACAACCGCTACATTGCAGACCCTAACAATGCCGGAAATCTAATTATTCAGGATAGAGAAATCCCTTTAAAAGGTTACACTACAATTGATTTTTCTGCCGGCTATGAATGGAAACAGTTTTCTTTGATGTGCAAATTATCAAACATCTCAAATGAATTGAATTATACCGTTCACGAAAATTATAGTGCCAACCCAATAGCTCCCCGACAGTTGATGGCTATTTTAATGTATAAATTCTAAAAAAATCCAAGGTCTGAAAAACAATTGGTTTTTGATTATCTTTATCCCTTGCCTTAAACCATTTGTGGTTTACTAAATCTAAAATCAGGATAAAATTTATAGAAAAATGAAAAAACAAACATTTAGAAATCTTCACAGGGATCTGGGATATTTTTACATTGGATTAATTATTTCCTTTGCTTTTTCGGGTCTGATGATGAACCATCGAGAATCATGGCATCCGGAAAAATACACTACCCAAACCAGAGCAATTCAGGTTACTCTTCCTGACGAAACCGAAATAACCGATGATTTTGCTAAGGATTTAGGAAAAAAATTAGGTGTCGACGATAAAATGAGACGTCAGATGGTAAAAGCGGGAACACTTAAAATTTCTTTTGAAAATAATGATGTTGAGATTGACATTAAATCCGGAAAAGGAGAAATAGTTACTTTCAGCAAGACCCCAATTGTAAGTCATGCCATGAAATTGCATAAAAACACCTCAAAATTCTGGATTTACTATTCTGATATTTTCGCTTTGAGTCTCATCACTATTGCACTTTCCGGAACAATAATGATTAAAGCGGGAAAGTTCAGTTGGAAACAACGTGGCTGGAAACTGGCTGTTGCCGGAATCATTTTCCCATTGTTATTTTTGATTCTGCTTTCATAAAACAATACTAACTATAAAAAAAGCCGATTCAAAAAGGTTTTGAGTCGGCTTTTTTTATGATATTTTTTCACTAAAACAAAGAATATTAGCAAGCTGAAAAATAACATTTTACAACTAAGTCGTTAGGTATCTAATAAAAGACATATTTATGCAAAAAAGCAGGATAGTTTTCCATCTGAGTTTCATATATTTGCACCGCCTAATTTCAGGCATAACAAACATTTAAAATCCTGCTTGAGCGGATACGATTATAAAAATAAAAAAATGACACAAAAATCTACGATTGTTTACACCCTGACTGACGAAGCGCCTTTATTGGCCACTTATTCATTCTTACCTATTGTTCAGGCTATTACCGGAACGGCAGGAATTGAAATTGAAACAGAAGACATCTCGTTGGCGGGAAGAATTTTAGCAAACTTTCCAGAGTTTTTAAAAGCGGACCAAAAGATAAAAGATTCATTAGCTGAATTGGGAAAATTGGCCACTTCACCGGAAGCAAATATCATTAAGTTACCAAACATCTCTGCTTCTGTACCTCAACTTAAGGGTGCAATTGCTGAATTACAGGCACACGGATATGCGGTTCCAAATTATCCTGAGGACCCTCAAAATGATACTGAAAAAGAAATCAAAGCAAAATATTCTAAAGTATTGGGTTCTGCTGTTAATCCGGTTTTACGTGAAGGAAACTCCGACCGAAGAGCTCCCAAAGCGGTAAAAAATTACGCTAAAGCAAATCCACACTCCATGGGTGCTTGGTCTGCAGATTCTAAAACAAAAGTTGCCTCTATGTCTGAAGGTGATTTTTACGGAAGCGAGAAGTCTGTAACTGTAAGCGAAGCTACTGAGGTAAAAATTGAATTTGTTTCCAATGATGGTTCTGCTAAAGTATTAAAAGCAAGTACTCCACTGAAAGCCGGTGAAATAATCGACAGTTCAGTGATGCACTTAAATGCGTTGAAAAGTTTTGTTGCAGAAACAATAAAAGATGCCAAAGAAAACAATGTCTTACTTTCTGTTCACCTGAAAGCAACCATGATGAAGGTTTCTGACCCAATTATTTTCGGTGCTATTGTCGAAGTATATTTCAAAGATGTATTTGAAAAATATGCTGACCTATTTGCTGAACTTGGAGTAAACACTAAAAATGGTTTAGGTGATGTATTGGCAAAAATTGCCGGTACGGCTCAGCAAGCTGAAGTAGAAGCTGCAATCAATCAGGCTATCGAAAATGGTCCTGATTTGGCCATGGTAAATTCAGACAAAGGAATCACTAATCTTAACGTACCTTCTGACGTAATCGTAGATGCTTCAATGCCTGCGATGATCCGTACTTCAGGACAAATGTGGAACAAAGAAGGAAAATTACAAGATACGTTTGCTGTTATACCTGATCGTTGTTATGCTGGTATTTATACCGCAACAATCGATTTCTGTAAAAAGAATGGTGCTTTTGACCCAACTACAATGGGAAGTGTTCCTAATGTAGGTTTGATGGCCCAAAAAGCAGAAGAATACGGTTCTCATGACAAAACTTTCCAAATTCCAGCTGACGGAGTTGTTCGCATTGTAGACAATAGCGGAAGTGTTTTGATGGAACAAAACGTGGAAGCAAATGATATCTTCAGAATGTGTCAGACTAAAGATGCTCCTATCCAAGACTGGGTTAAACTGGCTGTAAACAGATCTCGTTTATCTGATACTCCTGCTGTTTTCTGGTTAGACGAGAACAGAGCTCATGACAGACAAATAATTGAAAAAGTAAATACTTACCTAAAAGATTACGATACAACTGGTCTGGATATCCGTATTTTAAATCCAATAGAAGCTACTAATTTCACTTTGGAAAGAACAAAAGCAGGATTAGACACTATTTCCGTTACAGGAAACGTTTTGCGTGACTACCTAACTGACCTCTTCCCAATCCTTGAATTAGGTACTTCAGCAAAAATGCTTTCTATCGTTCCGCTAATGAACGGAGGAGGATTGTTTGAAACCGGTGCAGGAGGTTCTGCGCCAAAACACGTAGAACAATTCCTAACTGAAGGCTACCTTCGTTGGGATTCTTTAGGTGAATTTTTGGCATTGGGAGCTTCATTAGAGCACTTGGGGCAAACTCAAGACAACTCAAAAGCAATTATATTGTCTGAAACATTGGATCAGGCAAATGATGCTTTCCTTAAAAACGACAAGTCACCAGCAAGAAAAGTTGGACAAATCGATAATCGTGGTTCTCACTTCTATCTGGCTTTATACTGGGCAGAAGCATTAGCGGCACAATCTAAAGATACTGACTTACAGGCAGCATTTGCTCCTATCGCTAAAGAACTTAGAGCAAATGAAGATAAGATTAATGGCGAATTAATCGGAGCTCAAGGCAAGCCTCAAAACATTGGAGGTTATTACCAGCCAAGTCCTGAATTAACGAGCAAGGCTATGCGTCCAAGTGAAACATTCAACTCGATTTTAGCAAAAGTTGAGTCGGCTATAAAAGCATAATTAATTCTAGTTAAAGATTACTATTAAAAGACAACTGTTAGCAGTTGTCTTTTTTTGTTAACACAGTTTTAACAATTGTAAAATACTTTATTGCCTTTAGTTTAACCAAATTTGCATTTCCAAGTATCTATTATGACGAAAAAGAAAATTGTAATTACCTATATCCTTTTTTTATTATATGGATTAACTTTCGCTCAGAACACTTCTGAAGAGGTGAAACAGAAATACACCATAAGTGGGACAATCAGAAACAGCATTAACAATGAAACTTTAATTGGTGCAAATATTTATATCCCAGAAACTAAATCCAGTGCGAATACAAATGAGTATGGTTTTTATTCCATCACCCTTCCCAAAGGCAGTTATACCCTAATTGTAACTTATGTGGGATTTAGTACATTTTCAAATGAAATGGAACTATCGGAAAACCTCAAATTTGATGTCACTCTGAACGAAAACAATGAAAGTTTAAAAGAGGTCATAGTCTCTGATGGAAGGTACCGAAATGACATCCGCTCCGCGGAAATGAGTATCAATAAGCTACCGATTTCATCGATAAAAAAAATGCCGGTTATTCTCGGAGAAACCGATGTCTTAAAATCACTTCTCCTTATTCCGGGGGTGACAAATGCCGGCGAGGGAGCCTCGGGCTTCAATGTTCGCGGTGGTGGTGCGGATCAGAATTTAATATTGTTGGATGAGGCTACAATATTCAATTCTTCGCATGTTTTTGGATTTTTCTCCGTATTCAATGCAGATGCCATAAAAGACCTCAAATTATACAAAGGCGGAATCCCCTCTCAATTTGGAGGAAGGGCCGCTTCGGTCCTGGAAGTATACCAAAAAGAGGGCAACAGCAAAGAATTCCACATGAACGGAGGTATTGGTTTAATTACGAGTCGCTTATTGGCTGAAGGACCTCTTTTTAAAAACAAGGGATCATTTCTCTTTGGTGGCCGAAGTTCTTATGCACACCTGTTCCTTAAACTTTCTGAAGATCGAAAAAACAGCGCTGCATATTTTTATGATACTAACATGAAGTTAAGCTATAACTTCAATCAAAATAACACCATTTATCTTTCAGGTTATTTTGGACGTGATGTTTTTTCGTTAAATAAAACATTCACAAATATCTATGGGAATTCCACCCTTAATCTGCGATGGAATCACCTGTATTCTGATAAATTATTTTCCAACCTATCACTTATTTACAGTGATTACTATTACGGTCTTAACCTTGACTTCGTGGGCTTTCAATGGGATTCAGGAATTAAAAACTACAACATCAAATACGATTTCAAAAATTACCTCTCGGATAACATCAAATTAAAGTACGGCACCAACATCATCTACTATGACTTTAACCCAGGAACCATAAAACCATCTGACACCAATTCGGGAATTAATTTTGATCAATTGGACAAAAAATATGCATTGGAACCTTCCCTTTATCTAAGTGCAGAGCAGGAAATAAATTACAAACTCAACCTTACTTACGGGCTCCGCTACAGCTTATTTTACCGTTTGGGAGCATCTACGATAAATATTTATGCCAACAACAACCCTGTAATCTTTAATTCTGATCTGCAGATTTATGAGAAAGCAAATCCAGTTGGAACTGAATTCTACAGTAACAATAAAATAATTCAAAGCTATGACAATCTGGAACCCCGTTTTTCTGTGGCATATCAATTAAATGAAAATAATTCCCTAAAAGGAAGCTACAACAGAATGGTTCAATATCTTCAATTGGTTTCCAACACCTCATCACCCACCCCTCTGGATGTGTGGACGCCTGCAGATAATTTTATAAAACCACAGATTGGCGATCAAATTGCATTGGGTTATTTTAAAAATTTCAGTGAAAACAAATACGCATTAGAGATTGAAACCTATTACAAAAAAGTTAAAAACAGAATAGACTATATTGACGGGGCTGATCTGATTGCAAACAAAGCACTTGAGCAGGTCATACTTAATGGCCAACTCCGATCCTACGGTTTGGAACTGATGCTGAGAAAAACAGAAGGACGATTAAATGGATGGATTTCATATACCATATCCAAATCGGAACAGCAAACTCCCGGACGAACTGCTTCCGAACCCGGAATCAATTATGGAAATTGGTATAAATCGGCCTACGACAAACTACACAATTTAGCTTTTACAGGCAATTATAATTTCAACTCAAAATGGTCTTTCAGCACTAACTTTATGCTGCAATCGGGCCAACCAGTGACTTATCCGAACGGAAAATACAGCTATCTGGGTGTAATGGTTCCCAGTTACGATCTCCGAAATAAAAACAGACTACCCGCTTACCACCATCTAGACATTGCTGCAACTTTAACTCCAAAAAAGAATGCCGATCGCAACTGTAAAAGAGAATGGGTTTTTAGTATTTACAACTTGTACAATCGAAAAAATGCCGCTTCGATTAATTTCCGACAGAACGATGATACAGGAATCAGTGAAGCAGTAAAAACTTCCATTTTCGGTATTGTCCCGGCCGTTAGTTATAATTTCAAATTCTAATGTTATGAAGAATATAAAACTAATTATAGCGCTAGTATCAATATTGTTGCTGAACAGCTGCGAAGAAGTGGTGCAAATCGACTTAAATTCGGCAGCACCAAAGTTGGTTGTAGAAGCTTCTATAATATGGTACAAAAACAGTACTGGTAATGCACAAAAAATAAAGCTGAGTACCACAACCGACTATTACAGTACAACAACCCCAATAGTTTCCGGAGCAGAGATTTACATAAAAAACAGCTTGGACAGCATTTACCACTTTGAAGAAATACCGACTACTGGCGAATATGTTTGTACCAATTTCGAGCCGGTGGTTAATGAAAAATACACCCTTACCATTATTTATGATGGGCAGACTTTTCAGGCCACAGAGATACTGAAAGGGGTTGCACCGATTACAAGAATCGAACAAAACAATAATGCCGGATTTACAGGCGACCAAATTCAGTTAAAATCCTACTTTGAAGATCCGGATGGTGAAACAAATTACTACCTATACCAATATTCCTATTCAGACGAATTAAAGCAGAATTATTACGCTGATGAGGATACTTTTTTTCAGGGTAATTCCTTTTTCAGTATTTCCCAGAGCGATAATATTGAGAAGGGCGATGAAGTCATCGTAAGTCACTATGGAATTTCCAAAACTTATTACAATTATATGAATGTTCTCTTGAGCATTGCAGGAAAAACCGGAGGTAGTCCTTTCCAGTCACCACCAGCAACAGTAAGAGGGAATATTATCAATACAACTAATCCTTCTGAATTTGCCCTGGGCTATTTCTCCCTATGCGAAAGCGACATTCAAAGGTATGTGGTTAAATAACATTGGTACCAAATGCATATCTTTGCACACCGGCACTTTGACCGGCTGTAATAAAAATTATTAGTAAAGATGTCATCACACCATATCGTACGCGACGACCAAGAACCGGCTTTAATAATTGCCAATGGTGCTTCCTGTCATCCTGAATTATTGGGGCAATTATTAGAATGGTCTCCCTTGGTAGTAGTTTTGGATTCAGCCATAGAAAGAGTGTTAGATATGGATATCAAGGTAGATGTTTTACTTGGTGATTTTGACAGAGGTTTCGACCCGGAATATTACAAAGAAAAACAATTCCCAATAGAAATTGTTCATACTCCGGATCAAAACAAAACCGATCTCGAAAAAGCCTTTGATTATCTCATCGAACGAAACATACCCGCAGTTAATGTGGTATGGGCAACCGGACGGCGAACAGACCATACCTTTACCAATCTCACTAACATTGTAAGGTATAGAGAAAAATTAAAGATTGTAATTTTAGACGATCATTCCAAAGTTTTTTTATTACCTAAAAAATTTGAAAAATGGTATACTGCCAATACTCCCATTTCTCTAATTCCAATTGGGCACGTATCCGGAATTCACTCTGAAAACCTTTTTTATCCCCTAAAGGACGATACTTTAATAATAGGCTATCGCACCGGGAGCAGTAACCACGTAGCTCAAGATGGAATGGTCATTATTGAACATACTGAAGGTGATTTATTACTGATGGAGTGTTTTGATTAAATAAGTTTATATTTTTGAAGGATAAAATCATATCATAAAAAACTTCAATCCCCCTAATCAATGCACATGAATTCGAAAGTAGACCAGTTTTTAAGCAAAGCCAAAAAGTGGCAGGAAGAAATGACACTTTTGAGAGAGATCATTTTGTCCTGCAATCTGGAAGAAGACTTCAAATGGATGCACCCCTGCTATACCTTGGACAATGCCAATATTGTATTGATTCATGGATTCAAAGAATACTGCGCTTTACTTTTCTTCAAAGGAGTTTTAATGAAAGACGATAAGGGGATACTTATACAACAGACTGAAAATGTTCAGGACAGACGACAGCTTCGATTTAAAAACGTCGAAGATATTAAAAAATTAAAATCGGCAATAAAGGCATATATTCAGGAAGCTATCGAAATTGAAAAAGCCGGATTGAAGGTCGTGATGAAAACCACCGCGGAATTTAACATGCCTCAAGAATTCCGGGAAACCCTGGAGGATATGCCTGCGTTGAAAAGCGCATTTTATAAACTTACTCCCGGGCGTCAAAAGGCCTATTTACTTTATTTTTCTTCGGCTAAACAAGAAAAGACCCGTCAAGCCAGAATTGAAAAATATGTCGACAAAATTCTTGGCGGACAAGGATTAGATGATTAAATCAAGTAAAATAATTTATTTCTTTTACGTCAATTACCCGTTCTTAAATCCATCGAATTTGATAATATGAAAACTCCCTTTTTAGTTATTTTATGCTGTTGCTACACTATCCTATTTTTGGGTCAGAATACCAGACCTTCAAAACCCAGAATTTTGATAAGTACGGACATAGGCGGAACAGATCCTGACGACAATCAATCTATGATCCATTTGCTCATGAACAGTGATTTTTTTGAAATCGAAGGACTTGTTTCATCTCCATCATACGGTGAAGGAAATAAGGAGGAAATTCACAGAATGATTGACTTATATGCAAAAGACTTGCCCAAATTGATGCAACACAATAAATTTCTTGCCAGTCCAGATTATTTGCGATCAATTTGTAAGCAGGGTCTAAAAGGTAATGCTCCGTATGCAGGATACACCACAGCTACTGAAGGCTCTGAGTGGATTATCAAATGTGCAAAAAAAAGAAACAGCCAACCTCTATGGATTTTGGGATGGGGAGGTCTGGAAGATATCGCCCAAGCCCTGCACGATGCGCCAGAAATCCAGGATAAAATCAAAATTTACTGGATAGGCGGTCCAAATAAAAAATGGAGTGCCAACAGCTACGCCTATATAGTTAATAATTTTCCAAATTTATTTTTTTTAGAAGTTAACTCGAGTTATTATGGGTTCTTTTCCAACAATACAGAACCAGATACAATCAGGACTTCCGACTATTACGACAGTGTAATTCAGGGAGCAGGTAATTTAGGTGCTGATTTTAAAAAATACTACAACGGAGAGATTAAAATGGGTGATTCTCCATCCTTATTATACATGATGGATGGTAATCCTGACAATCCAAACAGAGAAAGTTGGGGTGGCAGTTTTGAAAAAATTGATTATAGTCCCAGAACAATTTACAATCGAACCACCACTTTGCGAGATACAGTTGCTTTTTGTTCCATTATTGAATTTCATTTTAAGGGACCTAAAAATAATATTTCGTCGGACCAAATTTGTTTTTGGATGGAAGTGCCTTATGGAAAAACAATTCAAAAATGGCCTGGATATTATCTCGGCAATGGCGATTATTCCGTGCGCTATGTTCCTAAAAAAGCCGAAGATTTACATTTTAATTTCAGATCTGAAATTCCTGAAATAAACGGACTACAAGCCGAAATTGTAGTTACTAATTTATGGCCTGGAAAAAGGCACCCGACGGATTATCCCTTAGGAACTAACTGGTACACAGACAAAGCTGATCCTGCCACCTACGATGGAAGAATCCAGGGGGCAAAAACCATTTTAAAATGGAGAAATGCCATTCTGGAGGATTGGGCAATTCGCTGGAATTGGTTAAAATAAAAAAACACTAAAATCCTTATTTCTCAATTACCCAAATCTTTTCAAAAGAAACTTAAGCAAAAGGTTTTGTAACTTTGCAATCTAAATATTGTGCCGTAAAAATGAAATTCCAAGTTGTATCTGATTACAAACCCATGGGGGATCAGCCCCAGGCCATTGAAAAACTAGCTCAGGGAATTGATGATGGAGAAAAATACCAAACCTTATTAGGTGTAACGGGATCCGGTAAAACCTTTACAGTAGCTAATGTCATTCAGGAAATACAGAGACCTACTTTGGTTTTGGCGCACAACAAAACCCTTGCAGCACAATTATATTCCGAATTCAAACAGTTTTTCCCCAATAATGCGGTGGAATACTTTGTTTCTTACTACGACTACTATCAGCCGGAAGCCTTTATTCCCGTTACCGGAGTTTATATTGAGAAGGACTTGTCCATCAATGATGAATTGGAAAAAATGCGTTTAAGCACGACCTCTTCTCTCCTTTCGGGCCGAAGAGACATTTTGGTTGTGGCTTCGGTTTCCTGTTTATATGGAATAGGTAATCCCGTTGAATTTCAAAAAAATGTTATTGCCTTAGAAAGAGATCAGCAAATCTCAAGAACCAAATTATTACATAGCCTGGTTCAAAGCCTGTATTCAAGAACCGAAGTTGATTTTGGTCCCGGAAACTTCAGAATTAAAGGAGATACCGTGGAAGTTTTTCCAAGTTATGCTGATGATGGCTACCGCATTCACTTTTTTGGAGATGAAATAGAAGAAATAGAGCGCTTTGATGTACAAACCTCATTAGTAATTGAAAAATTTGATAAACTGACCATTTACCCGGCCAATATGTTTGTTACCTCTCCGGATGTTCTGCAAAATGCAATTTGGGAAATACAACAGGACCTCGTGAAACAGGTAGACTACTTTAAGGAAATTGGAAAACATCTTGAAGCCAAACGACTTGAAGAACGAACTAATTTTGACTTGGAAATGATTCGCGAGTTGGGTTACTGTTCCGGAATTGAAAATTATTCCCGCTACCTTGACGGCAGACAGCCAGGGACCAGACCTTTCTGTCTGTTAGATTATTTCCCAAAAGATTATCTGATGGTGGTAGATGAAAGCCATGTCACTCTCTCTCAGGTTCATGCCATGTATGGAGGAGATCGCAGCAGAAAGGAAAATCTGGTAGAATACGGATTCCGTCTCCCTGCAGCCATGGATAACCGCCCCTTGAAATTTGAAGAATTTGAAGCTATGCAAAATCAGGTGATTTATGTCTCCGCGACACCGGCTGATTACGAACTGCAAAAAAGCGGGGGTGTAGTGGTAGAACAAGTGATTCGTCCTACAGGTTTGTTAGATCCTTTTATAGAAATACGTCCAAGTCTAAATCAAATTGATGATTTGATAGAAGAAATCCAACAACGTTGTGAGTTGGATGAACGCGTTTTGGTTACCACGCTGACCAAAAGAATGGCTGAAGAACTTACCAAGTATCTCACAAAGGTTTCTATACGTTGTCGCTATATCCATTCCGATGTCGACACCTTGGAAAGAATTGAAATAATGCAGGATTTAAGAAAAGGCCTTTTCGATGTATTAATCGGTGTTAATTTACTTCGCGAAGGACTGGATTTACCTGAAGTTTCTTTAGTTGCCATCCTTGATGCCGACAAAGAAGGGTTTTTACGCAGTCACCGTTCCCTCACACAAACCGTAGGTAGAGCAGCCAGAAATGTAAACGGAAAAGCTATAATGTATGCTGATAAAATTACCGACAGTATGCAAAAAACAATTGATGAAACTAACTACAGAAGGACCAAACAAATCAATTTTAACGCAAAAAACAATATTGTTCCACAACCCTTGAACAAAAAAATTGATACTACCTTCACAAAAAATCCGCTGGTAGAATACGAATTGGGACACACTGCAACAGCTGCAGCAGAAAATCCACCAGCATATCTTTCTAAACCTGAAATAGAAAAGAAAATTCGCGAAAAACGAAAGGCTATGGAAAAAGCCGCAAAAGAATTGGATTTTATCCAGGCGGCCAAGTTACGTGATGAAATCAAAAATTTACAGGAGCAGTTATCCTAAAAATAAGCCTCTCCTCTAAACAACTTAAATAAAAAATCATCTGAAATGAGAGCACTGGGGGATTTTTTCATCTTGATCAGAAGCCGTTTAACAGCTTCAGGATTTAACCCCATACTTATGGCGATTTGATAAATCATATTGGAATCCTGCCTGTTCAATGCTCCTTCATTTTGAAAAAACAAAACCAATCTGTAAAACTGTAATATCCTGACCAATTCATTACCGTCTGACAATTTTGGCAAATCCTGACTAAGTAAATCAATAAAATCACCTTTTTCAAAATGTAATTCATTTGCTATCGTAAACAAAAAATCATAATCTTTTTTGCTCAATTTTCCATCAATTGCAGCATAAGAAATCATGTCTAGAAGCAAATTTTTCTTTTCTTCGTACACGCCCATAATTAAATACTTTTAGCTAAAATATCATTTTTAATGATAAATTCCTAAAGAAATATCTATTTGTCAATAAAAAAATAAAAAAATCGCATAAAAAAATTTAACAAAAAGCACAATAATATAACACTTTAACAAATGCATTTTTAAGACTATAATTTTTTATCATATCATCAAAATGAGATGAAAATAATCCGAATAACAAAATTTCATCAGTACGATGACCATAAACTTTTTTACATTAATTTTATGTTCAAACCATATAATGCATGAAATTAATTATCAGGGAATTTAATCTGCAGCTAAAACATACTTTTACCATCTCAAGGGAATCAATAGACATTCAACCATCCTTAATAGTTGAGCTACAAAAAGGTGGGTTTTCAGGTTTTGGAGAAGCCACTTCAAATCCGTATTACAATATCACTGTCCCTAAAATGAAACAGGATTTAGAGAATATCCAATCTTTGATACCATCCTGCACTAATGAAACCCCTGAAATTTTTTGGTTTAAAATTCATCCTTTTCTACAACACAATATGTTTGCTCTTTGCGCACTTGACATGGCTTTCAATGATTGGTATGCGAGATCAAAGGGAAAAAAGTTATATGAACTCTGGAACTACAGCATAGAAAACAACCCTTTGACCGATTATACCATTGGAATAGCTCCTATTGAAAAAATGGTAGCCAAAATGAAGGAACTGCCATGGCCTATTTATAAAATAAAACTTGGAACCCCTGAAGATATAGCCATAGTTACTGAACTCAGAAAACACACAGATGCTATTTTCAGGATTGATGCCAATTGTGGTTGGCAAGTCGAGGAGACAATCAATAATGCTGTTGCTTTAAAGAAACTAGGGGTCGAATTTCTCGAACAACCACTTAAAGCTGATAATTGGGAAGGACATAGAGAGGTTTTCAAACATTCTGTCTTACCTGTCATCGCAGATGAAAGCTGCATTCTGGAGGAAGATGTCGCCAAATGCAAAGATCACTTTCACGGGGTGAATATTAAATTGGTAAAATGCGGTGGACTAACCCCTGCAAGAAGAATGATCCGAGAGGCAAAAAATCTTGGACTGAAAACCATGGTGGGTTGTATGACCGAGTCCTCAGTTGGAATTTCAGCGATAGCACACCTATTACCGGAACTCGACTATGTCGATATGGACGGTTCCTTACTTCTCGCCGAAGATATAGCAACAGGAGTTACAATTAAAGATGGAAAAATATTTTATTCAGATATAACCGGCACTGGTGTCCTTTTAAAATGATTTATGATGTTAGTAAACGAATTTCCGGACAGAACCATCAATATTAACAGCCAAGACTATTTATACTTTGGGGGTACCGCCTACTTGGGTCTACCATCGAACAAAAAATTCAAAAAACTACTATACAAGAATATTTCAATTTGGGGATCCGCTTATGGCAGTTCAAGAAATGCTAATATTCAGTTGTCAGCTTATGAAAAAGGAGAAGCCTTTTTGGCCAATTACATCAGAGCTGAAGCTGCCTTGACCGTTTCATCAGGAATGCTGGCGGGTAAAATAGCAATTGAGGCCCTGCAATCTCAAACTGACTGTTTTTTTCATTTTCCAAATACCCATAATGCCATTAAAGACAAATTGAGCATTCCCTTGTTTGAAGGGAAAAAACTTAATCCCAGATTACTCACGAAAAAAAAAGAAAAAATTACGGTTACTACAGATGCCGTCCCTTCAGAATGTGTAACCGCAGTCGATCTTTCCATATTGAAAATGATTCCCGAAAACAAAGAAATAACCCTATTGATAGACGAATCACATTCTTTAGGAATTTTGGGTAAAAACGGAGGTGGAATTTATTCTTATATCGACTTACCTAATATCAAAAGAAAAATAATGGTAGCATCTTTAGGGAAAGCAATGGGGCTATCTGGTGGAGTAATCGCCGGGGATAACACTTTTATTGAAAAAATCAAAAACACGAATACTTTTGCCTCTGGCGCAGGAATGAATCCTGCGTTTGTCAATACCCTGGCTGCAGCAAAAAAAATTTACCACAGAAAAAATACAAAGCTCAAAGAAAACCTCAATTACATTGCCTCAAAATTAAATCCAAACGACAACTTTCTCTTTAATAATAATTATCCCGCTATTTACCCAAAAATAGCTGAACTCAATGATTTTTTATTTTCGAAAAATATAATAATCACACATTTTAAATACCCTAATGAGGGAGGAATTCTAAATCGCATCGTAATTACTGCCAACCACAAGAAAAAAGATCTGGATAAAATAATTGAAATCCTTAATCATTACTAAATTTAAATTGCGATGTGGTGATTTTTTAAGTGTACCTTTGTAAAAAATATTGAAATGACAAACAATGATATCTTCAAAAAACTTCGGGTAGCTCTCATGCTTCGTGACGACCAAATAATAGAAATTTTGGAATTAGTTGACTTCAGAATTTCTAAATCGGAATTGGGAGCATTTTTTAGGGATGAAAAACACCCCAACTATATGGAATGCGGAGATCAGATTTTACGCAATTTCCTGAATGGTTTGGTTATTCATTTACGAGGTACAAAAGAAAATCCAAAAAACCCGACTGAAGTCTTAGCAAAACACAAGGCCCAGATTCCTGCCAAAGGCAAGGAAAATGAAAAAAAAGAGCCTGCAAAATCCAAAACCCCTTTTAAGAAAAAACCGGATTTCAAATCCAAAACAAAAAATACTACTCCAAAAATTGAGATAATTAAAAAAGTGAAGTTCAATAATGGTAAAAACAAAAAGTCCTGAGTTATCAGGATTTTTTGTTTCGTTTTTTTTTTAATATTTAAAATCAATCAAGAGCTACAACTTAACATCGAACAACCAACTTTGTTTCTTGCCCATTCCGGCCTTTTAGCAAACCATTTTTCATAACTTGGCTGTTCTTCATATGGTTTCTTCAACATATTGAATAATTCTGTAAGTAGATTATAATCACCTCTGTCGGCATCTTCAATGCACAACTGAGCCATATAATTCCTCAACACATATTTTGGATTTACTTTTTTCATATTTTCTTTCCTTTCAGAATCAGAAAAACTTTCCTGACTTAGCCTTACTAAATAATTCTTTAACCAATTCTCCCACGAATTCATTATCTTTCCTTCCAAAGCTTTTTCATTATAAAACGCATCTTTTATTTTTTCAATAGCTTCTACCACTGAGTCCCCCTTGTTAACCTTTGACAAGTTTCTGAAAAAGATAGTCATATCTGTTTCGACACTTTCTAGAATTTGAGTCAGGGACTCAATTAAATTGGTATCTGACTCCTTCTTATTTTGCAAACCAAGTTTATCCTGCATCATACTTAGGTATTCCTTTTCATAATCGGTTCCAAAGGCATTCAATACAGCCTCAAGAGGATTGGCATCTCCAATTAGGGGATAAAGTGCATTAGCAAGTCTAACAAGATTCCACAGGGCTATTTTGGGTTGATTTTCGAAACGGTATCTGCGATGTTGTCTGTCTGTAGTATTAGGTGTCCAACTTGGATCGTAGTTATCCAACCATCCGTAAGGACCATAATCTATAGTGATTCCATGAATGGACATATTATCGGTATTCATAACTCCATGCACAAATCCGACCCGCTGCCATTCCACTATCATCTTCAAAGTGGTCTGACTTACTTCATGGAAAAAATCCAAATATTTACCAATACCCTCCCCTTGAATTTGGGGAAAATGATTTTTGATCACATAATCAGTCAACAATTGAAGATTTTCATGATCGCTGCGTGCAGCAAATAATTCAAAACTGCCAAAGCGGATAAAAGAAGGCGCAACACGACAAACAATCGCTCCTTTTTCATAGGCAGGATTTCCATTATATAATATATCTCTCATTACCTGATCGCCTGAAAGAATCAAGGAAAGTGACCTTGTGGTGGGAACACCCAAATAATGCATCGCTTCGGCACACATATACTCTCTAATAGAAGACCTCAATACAGCAAAACCATCAGCGGTTCGCGAATATGGTGTTGGCCCTGCACCCTTCAGCTGCAAACAAAAGCTATTTCCCTGATGCTCCACTTCCATCAGATTGATTGCGCGTCCATCTCCTAATTGACCTGCCCAATTGCCAAATTGATGTCCGGCATAATTAAGAGCAAATGGTTTTGTGCCAGGATATACAGTACTACCCGAAAAGATATTAATAAATTCCGGTGAGCCCAAATCTTCAGCCGAAAGCCCGACAATCCTCCCTACTTCTTCAGAAGCATGAATCAATGAAGCATTGGAAGGTACTCTTGGCGTAACAAATGAAAAACAGGCCTGCGTTACCTGTCTAGGCCTATTTTCGTCAATAGGATCAGCAGGTAATTCTGTTATAAAATTGGTATTAAAATTTAGTTTCATCATATTATTAATTCAACAACAAGATAACCGATGTACTACAAAGTTATTTTATAAAATAGCTTATACCCTATTTTTAAGATAACTTTAATTTCTCTGAGAAAATTGATGGTGCTTCCAAATAGATATAAACTAAAAAATCCTGAGTCAGACCCAGGATTTTTAATGATTATAATTTAATTCTCAATTAAGAAAGAGCTACCTTAACTTGATCTGCTGCTTCCTGGAAAGCAACCGCTGAAAGGATAGGCATACCAGAATTATCAATTAATTCCTTAGCTATTTCTGCATTAGTCCCCTGCAAACGCACTATGATAGGCACTTGAATAGCATCACCCATATTTTTATAAGCGTCTACAACACCTTGAGCAACACGGTCACAACGAACGATACCACCAAAAATATTGATCAAAATAGCTTTTACGTTTGGATCTTTCAAGATGATACGGAAAGCAGTCTCAACACGTTTTGCATCAGCTGTACCTCCCACATCCAAGAAGTTAGCAGGCTCAAAACCGGCATATTTAATTAAATCCATGGTTGCCATAGCAAGACCGGCTCCATTAACCATACAACCAACTGTACCATCTAAGTCAACATAATTCAATCCTACTTCTTTAGCCTCAACTTCAATTGGATTTTCTTCACGAACATCGCGCATATCTGCATAAGCTTTTTGTCTGAACAAGGCATTATCATCAATATTTACCTTTGCATCTACAGCTAGAATTTTATCGTCTGAAGTTTTAAGAACCGGATTGATCTCAAACATAGAAGCATCTGATCCTATGTATGCCTTATACAAAGCATCGATGAATTTCACCATTTCTTTGAAAGCATTTCCTGATACACCTAAATTGAAAGCAATTCTTCTGGCCTGAAAACCTTGTAACCCAACAGCTGGATCTATTTCTTCGGTAAAAATTAAATGCGGAGTATGTTCAGCTACTTCTTCAATATCCATACCTCCTTCAGTAGAATACATAATCATATTTCTACCTGTTGCTCTGTTCAACAATACAGAAATATAAAATTCTGATGTCTCGCTTTCCCCTGGGTAATATACATCTTCTGCAATCAATACTTTGTGTACTTTTTTACCTTCTGCAGGAGTTTGAGGAGTTATCAGCTGCATTCCGATGATTTGCTCTGAGATCTCTTCAACTTGTTGCAGGTTTTTAGCTAATTTAACACCACCGCCTTTTCCGCGTCCACCGGCGTGAATTTGTGCCTTAACTACATACCAGCTGGTTCCTGTTTCAACAGTTAATTGTTTGGCAGCAGCAACTGCTTCAACCGCGCTATTTGCAACGATACCTCGCTGAACGCGAACGCCGTAGCTTGATAAAATCTCTTTTCCTTGATATTCGTGTATGTTCATAATAAAGAATTTGTCTAATTTTCTGAATCAATTTCAGTTATAAGTGGGACAAAAGTAGAAAAATTCATCTTATTTGAGAAATCTTTTTCTTTATTTAAAATATCTTTTGAAGATAGTTATAAAAAGTTGTTTTTATCACTTTTTTTTAAGCGAAAAAACCTAAAATAGTAGAAATAAAAACGAAAAAAGTCATTTTTACCCGATAAAATGTAATTTTTACCCTTAAAACAACAATAAACATTATCAATATTACCTATTAAAGAACATTCATTTTTAATAATTTATTAATACACAGCTCAAATAATGACATTATTATTATTTATTATACTTTTTTCTATTATTCCTGTAAAAGTAACTTCCTGCACCTAATTTGGATGCATTTTATTTAATGAAATATCTATTTTTGTAAAAAAAATTATCAAGCATGAAAGTTAAAGAACAAGGCCTTTATTTGCCAGAATTCGAGCATGAAAACTGTGGAGCTGGTTTTATCTGCAACCTTAAAGGTGAGAAAACAAATCAAATAATTCACGATGCATTAGAAATTCTGGTAAACCTGGAGCACCGTGGAGGTGTTAGTGCCGACGGAAAAACAGGAGATGGAGCTGGACTTTTAATTGACATCCCTCACGAATATTTCAATAGAGTTTGCGACTTCAAACTACCTGCACCACGCGAATATGCCGTGGGTATGGTATTTTTACCAAAAATCAAAAACCAATACGATTATTGTAAAGATATTTTTGCAAAAGAAATCAAAGCCCAAGGATTAGCTGTTCTTGGTTGGAGAGATGTACCGGTTGATTCTTCCCAATTAGGACCTATCGCAGCTGCATCTGAACCTACAATTGAACAAATCTTTGTTGGAAAAACAGAAGATATAACGGAGGCTATTTTTAAAGCGAAACTTTATGCTGCGAGAAAAATAACTGAACACACAATTGCAAATTCTAAAATTTCTCAAAGCAGTTATTTTTACCTTCCAAGTTTATCAACAACTACCTTAATATATAAAGGTATCATTATGCCTGAGGATATTGGGCCATATTACACCGACTTACAACAATCAGATTTAGTGACTCGTTTGGCTTTAGTTCACCAACGTTTCTCAACCAACACGATGCCAACCTGGGAATTATCGCAACCATTTAGATACATGTGTCAAAATGGTGAGATCAATACCTTACGTGGAAATGTAAGCAGAATGCGTGTTCGTGAGGAAATCATGAAAAGCGAAGTATTCGGTCCGCAAATTGAAAAATTATTCCCAATCATTCTTCCAGGAAAGTCAGATTCTGCTTCTATGGATATGGTTGTTGAATTATTAACTCATACAGGAAGATCTTTACCTGAAATCATGATGATGATGATTCCTGAGGCATGGGAAAAACATAAAACCATGTCAGAGGAAAGAAAAGCATTCTACGAATACAATGCTTGTATCATGGAGCCATGGGACGGTCCTGCTTCTGTTCCATTTTCTGATGGTGATTATATAGGTGCTTTATTAGACCGTAACGGTTTAAGACCTTCAAGATATACTGTTACTAAGAGTGGTAAATTAATTATGGCTTCTGAGATTGGAGTTGTAGAAATTGACCCTGAAGATGTTGAAAGCCATGGTAGATTAGAACCAGGAAAAATGTTCTTAGTGGACATGAACGAAGGCCGTATCGTAAAAGACGAGGAAATCAAAAACAAAATTGTTTCTGAAAGACCTTATCAGGAATGGTTAAAACAATACCGATTAAATCTTAAAGACGTTCCTAACACCAATACTGCTTGTCCAATCGAAACCATTGACTTGAAGACAAGAGAGCGTCTATTCAACTATACCATAGAAGATATTCAGGAGATGATTACTCCTATGGCGCAGGCTGGTAAAGAGGCTTTGGGTTCTATGGGAACTGACACTCCTCTTGCTGTATTATCAGACAGACCGCAATTAATCCCTAACTATTTCAAACAATTGTTCGCTCAGGTTACTAACCCTCCTTTGGATGGTATCCGAGAAGAAATTGTAACTGACATCAGCTTGGCATTGGGTCAGGATAGAAATATCTTCGACATTTCAAGCAAACAATGCAGAAAATTAAGAATTCAAAACCCTGTTATTTCTAACGTAGATTTAGAGAAAATCAGAACGATTTCTATCGATAATTTCAAAGCAGAAACTATAGCGATTTTATATCCAAAAGTTAAAGGACTTAATGGATTAGAAAATGCATTAGAAGACATAATTGTTCAAATTTCAAAAGCGATTGACAGAGGAACAAATATCATCATCTTATCTGATAGAGGAGTAAACAAAGAATTTGCTCCTATCCCACCGCTTTTGGCTTGTTCTTATGTACACCACCAAATGAACCGTTTACGTAAGCGTTCTCATTTCGACATCATCATTGAGTCAGCTGAGCCACGTGAACCACACCATTTCGCAACCTTATTTGGATATGGCGCAAGTGCAATTAACCCATACATGGTTAACGAAATCATTCGAGTACAAGTTCAGGAAGGATTTATTACAGGAATCAGCGAACAAAAAGCCGTAGACAATTTCAATAAAGCAATTGGATCTGGACTTTTAAAAATCATGAATAAAATTGGTATTTCCACTTTACATTCATATAGAGGTTCGCAAATTTTCGAAATCGTTGGTTTCAATTCTAAGTTCGTAGAAAAATATTTCCCTTACACTGCTTCAAGAATTGAAGGTATCGGATTATATGAAATCGAAAAAGAAATTACCGAAAGATACAATTATGCTTACCCAGACAAATTAATCCCTAACCGTTTAGGATTAAATATTGGAGGGGATTACAGATGGAGACGTAATGGAGAAAGACACATGTTTAATCCAACCACCATCTCTAAATTACAACAAGCCGTTCGTTTAAGTGATCAGGCAAGCTATGACTTGTATGCTAAAAACGTAAACGATCAGGCTAAAAACTTAATGACAATTAGAGGTTTATTTGAATTTGATAATTTAGACCCTATTTCAATAGATGAAGTTGAACCATGGACTGAGATCGTAAAACGTTTTAAAACGGGAGCGATGTCTTATGGATCTATTTCAAGAGAGGCACATGAGAATTTGGCTATCGCAATGAACCGTATCGGAGGAAAATCAAATTCAGGTGAAGGGGGTGAAGACAGAAAACGTTTCCAACCGGACGTAAACGGTGACAGCCGTAACTCAGCTATCAAGCAGGTTGCTTCTGGTCGTTTTGGTGTTACTTCACACTATTTATCAAGTGCTAAAGAAATTCAAATTAAAATGGCTCAGGGCGCTAAGCCTGGAGAAGGTGGGCAATTACCTGGTGATAAAGTATTACCTTGGATTGCTGAGGCTCGTAATTCAACTCCATTCGTAGGGTTAATTTCACCTCCACCTCACCACGATATCTATTCAATTGAAGATTTAGCTCAATTGATATACGATTTGAAAAACGCAAACAGAGAAGCAAGAATCAATGTTAAATTAGTTTCTGAAGTAGGTGTAGGTACAATCGCTGCCGGTGTTGCAAAAGCTAAGGCCGATGTTGTATTGATCTCAGGATACGATGGTGGTACAGGAGCTTCTCCTCTTACATCATTGAAACACGCCGGACTTCCTTGGGAGCTTGGACTGGCTGAAGCACAACAAACTTTAGTATTAAACAACCTAAGAAGCCGTATTGTTGTAGAGTGCGACGGACAATTAAAAACAGGTCGTGACGTTGCCATTGCAGCTTTATTAGGTGCTGAAGAGTTTGGTTTTGCTACTGCTCCACTTGTAGCTTCAGGATGTATTATGATGCGTAAATGTCATTTAAACACCTGTCCTGTAGGAATCGCAACTCAAGACAAAGAATTGCGTAAAAACTTTAAAGGAACACCTGAACACGTGATTAACTTCTTCTACTATGTTGCTGAAGAATTGAGAGAAATTATGGCTCAATTAGGTTTCAGAACTATCGAAGAAATGGTGGGACAAACGCATAAAATCAATTCTAACAAAGCTATTGACCACTATAAAGCAAGAGGATTAAACTTATCGTCTATTTTACACAGACCGGCTCAATATCAGCACATGACTGTTAGAAATACAGAAAAACAAGACCACGGCTTAGATTCTGTATTGGATTTCCAAATTTTGAAAGACTCTCACAGAGCGTTGTACAGAAAAGAAAAAATGACTTTAGAGTACCCTATCAAAAATACAAACCGTGCAGTTGGAGCTATCATCAGTAATGAGATATCTAAAATTTACGGTCACCTTGGATTACCGGAAGATACCTTGAATGTTAAATTTACTGGTTCTGCAGGACAAAGTTTAGGAGCATTCAGCGCACACGGACTTACTTTTACTGTAGAAGGTAACACCAATGACTATTTAGGAAAAGGTCTATCCGGAGCTAAATTAATCATCAAGAAACCGGCTGAAGCAACATTCGTAGCTGCTGAAAACACAATCGTAGGTAACGTTTGTTTATTTGGAGCAATCGAAGGTGAAGCATTTATCAATGGTATTGCCGGAGAACGTTTCGCAGTACGTAACTCTGGTGCGACAGCTGTAGTTGAAGGTGTGGGAGATCACGGATGTGAGTACATGACTGGAGGTAAAATTGTAGTTTTAGGTAAGACCGGAAGAAACTTTGCTGCCGGTATGAGTGGTGGTATAGCCTATGTTTATGATCCTGAACATAAATTCAAAAACGGATTATGTAACACTGAAACAATTGAATTCGAAACAGTAGAAGGTAATGATGCCGACGATTTGAGAAATTTAATTGAAAGACACATAGAATATACGAACAGTGATAGAGGTATTGAATTATTACAAAATTGGGAAGCTACCCTAAGTGATTTTGTAAAAGTAATGCCTACAGAGTACAAAAAAGCGTTGAAACGCTTAGAGACTGAAGAAGCAATGGTTGAAGAATTAACAGTATAATACAATGGGAAAAGTAACAGGTTTTAAAGAATTCGAAAGAAGAGATGAATCATACACAGCAGTTGAAGAGCGTGTAGGACATTATAATGAGTTTACAGTTCCTTTAAGTGAAGAAGAAATCATCAAACAAGGATCTCGTTGTATGGATTGCGGAATTCCATTTTGCCATAGCGGTTGCCCGTTAGGAAATTTAATTCCAGACTTCAATCATATGGTTCACCAGGGAGAATGGCAAAAAGCATCATGGATTTTACATTCTACCAATAACTTCCCTGAATTCACGGGAAGATTATGTCCTGCTCCATGTGAAAAAGCATGTGTGCTGGGAATCATTAAAAATCCAATTTCAATTGAAAATATTGAAAAAAACATAGTTGAGCGTGCATTCAAAGAAGGATGGATTAAACCACAACCTCCAAAAACAAGAACTGGTAAAACAATTGCCATTGTAGGTTCTGGTCCAGCCGGATTAGCAGCAGCACAACAGTTGAACAGAGCTGGTCACACAGTTACTGTTTTCGAAAGAGACAATGCTATCGGCGGTTTATTAAGATATGGTATTCCTAATTTCAAATTAGAAAAAGGGATCATCGACCGTCGTGTTGCAATCTTGGAGGCTGAAGGTATTACCTTCAAAACTAACGTTCATGTTGGTGTAAATTACAGCATCGAAGAGTTAAATAAATTTGACTCCATCGTTTTATGTGGTGGTGCAACCGAAAGAAGAAGTTTACCTACCAAAGGTATCGAAAGCAAAGGTGTTGTTCAGGCAATGGATTTCCTAACCCAACAAACAAAAGTTGTTTATGGAGAATCAATTCCTGATCAGGTAATGGCAACTGGTAAGGATGTAATTGTAATTGGTGGTGGTGATACCGGATCTGACTGTATTGGTACCTCAAACAGACACGGAGCAAAATCGGTGACAAACTTTGAAATTATGCCAAAACCTCCTGTTGGAAGAAGTGACACAACTCCTTGGCCATTCTGGCCTTTACAGTTGAAAACTTCCTCTTCTCACGAAGAAGGTTGTGACAGAAACTGGTTAATCAACACCAAAGAATTTATAGCTAACGAAAAAGGAGAGCTTACAGGTTTAAAAACAGTAGAAGTAGAATGGAAAATGACTCCAGGTCAAAGACCGCAGCTAATTGAAAAAGAAGGAACAGAGAAAATCTGGCCTTGTGACTTAGCTTTATTGGCTCTTGGTTTTACAGGACCAGAAAAAACTTTGGCTGAACAATTAGGACTTGAAACAGACTTCAGAACTAACTATAAAGCAAACAACTATCAAACCAACGTTCCACACATCTTCACCGCTGGTGATATGAGAAGAGGGCAATCTTTGATCGTTTGGGCTATTTCAGAAGGTCGTGAAGCAGCAAGAGAGGTTGATTTATATTTAATGGGAACTACAAATTTACCTACCAAAGACGGAGGTGACTTACCTGGAGTATAATCAAATTACGCATAAAATTACAAGGCTGTCTAAAAACAAATAGACAGCCTTTTTTATATCCTATCATTGCTTGGTTACAAAAATTACCTCTCCTAGAGTACTATTTTTCGGAAAAGAATATTTTACCAAAAAAACACATTAGCTTAACTATATAACTTATTGTTAGAATTTGTTAGAATTTAAAGAATCTATTGTGTTGTCAAGAAAGAATAATAAATTTGCCAAAAAACAAAACCAATGCAATCAAAAGACTTACTCGATTTAGTAGATAAATTTGGCAGCCCACTTTATGTGTATGATGCTGAAAAAATAAAATCACAATATAAAAGATTAACAAATGCTTTTTCTAAGGTAGAAAAACTGCGTGTTAACTACGCAATGAAGGCATTGTCTAATATCGCCATTTTACAGCTTTTAAGAGAAATGGGCTCTGGTTTGGACACAGTATCCATTCAGGAAGTACAACTTGGCTTACACGCCGGATATGCTCCTGAGAAAATTTTCTATACTCCTAATGGTGTTTCTTTAGAGGAAATAGAAGAAGTACATGCTTTGGGAGTTCAAATCAATATTGACAATTTGTCTATTTTGGAACAATTTGGAGCAAAACATCCTCACGTTCCGGTTTGTATCAGAATCAACCCTCACGTAATGGCGGGAGGAAATTCAAATATCTCTGTTGGTCATATTGACAGTAAATTTGGTATTTCGATTCACCAATTGCCTCACCTTGTTAGAATTGTAGAAAATACCAAAATGAACATTGTTGGTATCCACATGCACACAGGATCTGATATTTTGGATATCGAGGTTTTCTTACACGCTGCTGAGATATTATTTGATGCAGCAAGACACTTTAAAGACTTAGAATTTTTGGATTTTGGAAGCGGATTTAAAGTTCCTTACAAAAAAGATGATATTGAAACTGATATTGAGGAATTAGGAAAAAAATTATCAAAAAGATTCAACGAATTCTGCAAAGAGTACGGTAAGGATTTGATGTTAATTTTTGAACCAGGTAAATTTTTAGTTAGTGAGGCAGGTGTGTTTTTAGCAAAAGTTAATGTGGTAAAACAGACTACTTCAACAGTCTTTGCAGGAATAGACAGTGGATTTAATCACCTAATTCGTCCAATGTTTTATGGTTCTTACCACCAGATTGAAAACATATCGAACCCTAAAGGAAAAGAACGTTTCTATTCGGTAGTTGGATATATTTGTGAGACCGACACCTTCGCTAATAACAGAAGAATATCCGAAATAAAAGAAGGAGATATACTTTGCTTCAGAAATGCGGGCGCTTATTGTTTCTCAATGGCTTCAAACTACAATTCAAGATACAAACCGGCAGAGGTTTTATGGATTAACGGAGAAGCACATTTAATCAGAGAGCGTGAGAATTTTGAAGACCTACTAAAAAATCAGATAGGATTACCCGCCGAATTATTGTCAAAATAATAAGGAAAGAATAACAAAATAGAAAAGGGGCTTAAATAAAGTCCCTTTTTTAATAAATTATATTTCGCAACAGAATTAATTAAGCTATTCCAATACTTCAGTTAATAATTTTGCTTCCGTACTGTTTGGTAAAGCTATTTTAATTTTTTGAGCAATGGTAGGAGCTATTTGTGTTATATCCTTTTTATCAAACGACTCCCCTTTTTTAACCTTCCATCCATAAAAGAGTAAAGGAACATGAGTATCATAAGAATAAGGACTGCCATGGGTTGTACCTTTACCCAATTGTTGCATAAAACCGGGTTTATCAAGAATCACAAGATCTCCATTTTGTTTAGGGTCAAAACCTCTGGAAATACAATTCAAATAATAATCATTACCACTGTTAAACATTATTTCATTGGCGGTATAAACCCTTTTTACCTGTGGCAATGCCATTAAAAAGTCCCTAAAACTTTTATTTACTTTTTCAATATCAAATCCTATTTCTTCAATCAGTTTTTCATCTAAAAACAGATTGAAATTAGAATAATTCTTTACCAAATTACAACCAAAAGCTTCCATTGAGAAGTCCTCCAGCTTTTTCTTCAAATTATTGTATCCTACAGCTTCCACAGCGTACTTATGATCTTTTAAAAAATCGACATTCTCTGCTGCTGCATGGTCTGCAGTCAAAAAAAGCAAATAATTCTCTTTGCCAACATGCTTATCCAAATAGTTCAACAAATCGGCTATAGTTAAATCTAGACGCAAATAAGTGTCCTGCAATTCTCTTGAACGTGGTCCTGTCAAATGTCCAACATAATCGGTGGATGAAAAACTGATAGCTAAAAAATCGGTAATATCATCCTTACCCAATTCTTCCTTTTCTATTGCTGTTTTAGCAAATTCAACCAGAAGCTCATTCCCAAAAGGAGTAGTCCTTATAACCTCAGGTCCGTTTTTTTCAAACATATCTTTTAAATCATAGGGAAAAACAGGCAAAACACTATTGTATAAACTACCTTCATAAGGGTTATTATCTGCTATGCTTTCATTATAAATGGCTTCAGGTTTAAGTAAATTCCATTTTTTTTGTAGATAGGGCAAATAATGTTTTTCGCCATTAAATTTGCTCACCCATTGCGGCAGTTCAGTCCCATAAAATGAACTTGAAATAAAATCCCCGGAATTACTGTACCAAAAAGCCCAATTGGCAAAATGACCCGCCGGCAAAATGGCACCACGGTCTTTAAGACTAAGACCAATCACCTTTCCCTCAAAATTGGTAGCCATTCGTAATTCATCGGTTACGGTAGTACTCTGCAATAATGAAGGAGACATCTGACCTTCTTCTGTCTCACCCTTACCTAGTATATATACCGTTTCATCACTGGTACAATACTGGTTTTTCCCTATTGCTTTATTATACCATGTATTCCCAACAATACCATGGATTGCAGGTGTGGTACCTGTATAAATAGACGCATGCCCCGGGCCGGTATATGTAGGCATATAATTATAATGCATATTTTGATATACAAAACCATCTTTTTCCAGACGTTTGAAGCCATTGGTACTAAAATCATCCGCATACCTATAGAGGTATTCCATCTTCATTTGATCTACAACAATCCCCACTACTAATTTGGGTCTCTCCTGTCCCCACGCATTACCAAAAACTAATCCAGCAAAGGCAAATAAAATTTTTCTCATAATACATTATTATCAAAGCAAATGTACAAATTAAACCTTGCTGACCATAAATATTAGTTTAACAAATAATTAATTGACATGAAAAATCATTTAACAACACTTAACAACCTAGCTTCAACCTCATTTCATATTGTTCATTTGTAAAATTGAAAATAAATATTAGCAGGTGTGGTAAAAAATAAAATTCAAAAGAATACTATTCCCCGACAAAATAGTCGCTTAATCAAAAAAACAAAAAACCCTATCCGTCATGGATAGGGTTTAATAAAGACCCGAGGGCATAGCCCGAACGGAGCGAAGCTAAA
>CAZTLN010000007.1:0-129780 GCA_964614445.1 uncultured Flavobacterium sp.
AGGCTGTTGCCTTTAGCGTTAATGATCCTGAACCACAGCGAACAGCAGGAGTAGTAATAGTAACCTTTGGGATAGTTATTTTTGTGGCTGTGGAAAGGTTTAATATGGGATCTCCTGGCAGCCCACCATATTCTACGATGTAACCTTTGGGTTGGTAATTTCCACTTGTAGCTCCTGTATTGGATAAATCATTCCATGAACCAGGGATTCCTACTCCAGGAGCTGTAATATGTGCGTAATCTTCGTTCCCACTTTGGTTTGGTTCTCCGGAATTCCAAAATGCATAATTTGGCGTGTAACCGTTCGTGCTTCCATACCAAAAAATAGTTCCTGCTTCCGGACCTGTTACCCATTTCCAGGTTCCTTCTGTTTCAGCATCAGAACCTCCAATCCAACCTGTTCCAGGTGCTTGTTTTCCTGCAAGTTGACTTTCGTCAGCAGAGGTTAAAGTTGCTAAATATCCCTGCATACCATAGTAATTTCTGCCTGCTGCAGCATCTCTCGCTGCCGTCCAGGTAATTCCTAAAGAAGGAACATACTCGTAATAATGTCCGTTTCGAGGCAGATAACTTAATTGCCCTTGTCCTATACTTATCGAAAAATTTCTTACCCCTGATGGTGAGGGAGAAGAATTGTAAAATTCCACCGATTCAATTGCTGAAATTAAAGCTGTATAAGGTATTAAATTTCCTGTTGAGCTTTTGATAGTTAGTTTTCCCTCAGAAACATTGAAGGTGCCTATAATTCCAGGATTTGCAGCTGTAAAGCTATTACTTAATTTTAAAATATCCTGACCATTTACATATCCTGAGGAAATCTGGATGTTGATGGATGCTACCTCATTTTCCGTTGGATCATGAGTAATATTTACATTTTTTGCGATCTTTATGTAAGTCTGGGGACAATAAATTTCATCACCTTCTGCCGTAATGGTTGGTGGGTCTATGAAAAAAGAGTTTATAGAGGGAGTTTTTTTGGTGGTTTTTTCTTCAATAAAATCTTTAGCATTGATAGTTGTTGAAACGTTGGTAGCGCAAGTAGTGCTAGATCTCAGCAATATCATTGATAGGACAAAAAGATAGATTTGTTTCATTTTGCAAATCTATGATTATAAGTGAATTAAAAAAATATTATTTAGACCACTTCATTTTTTTGAATATATCCCAGACAACAATTCCTGCACTTACCGAGATATTTAAAGAATGTTTTGTGCCTAATTGAGGGATTTCGATGCTTCCGTCACAAATAGAAACCGCTTCCTGTGAAACTCCGTGTACTTCATTTCCAAAAACCAAGGCGTATTTGTGATTTTCTTTAATTTTAAAATCCTGAAGTAAAATTGAGCTTTCTACCTGTTCTATTGCCAGAGTAATGATGCCTTCTGTTTTTAGATTTTTTATGGTGTCAAGAACGTTCTCAGAGTGTTCCCAGGCTACAGTTTCGGTGGCTCCCAGAGCTGTTTTGTGAATTTCTTTGTTTGGAGGGGTTGCGGTAATACCGCATAGATAAATCTTTTCAATCAAAAAAGCGTCTGCAGTTCTGAATACGGAACCTATATTGTGTAAACTTCGAACATCGTCTAAAACAAGGATAAGGGGAGTTTTTTCGGATTCTTTAAATGCTTCGACAGACTTGCGTTCAAGTTCGCTGTTTTCCAATTTTCTCATTTTAATCAAAAGTATTTTTCTACATAAAAAAAGCTTCCAGATTAAGGGAAGCTTTTAAAATTATCTGTTTATTTATTATTAGCTTTTTGGAGTCTCTCCATCAGGAAGAACCACTCCTTTTATTGTCAATATTTTTGTTTCTTGTCCGGCAGCATTTGATGTTACAGTAACTGTTTTAGTAAATGCTCCAACTCGGTCTGTAGCGTAGTGAACTTTGATAACACCTTTGGCTCCTGGTGCAATTGGTTCTTTTGGAGTTGAGGGAACTGTACAGCCGCATGATCCTTGAGTTTTGGAAATGATAAGGGGTTTGTTTCCATTATTAGTAAAAACAAATTCACGGCTACCATCTGCGTTATGAGCTATTGTTCCATAATCGATGGTTTCGTTTTCAAAAACCATCCCGGCTCCTTCTACTTTTGTCATTTTAGCAGTAGTTGCCTTTGCTTTTTTGTTAGTTTCCTGAGCTTTTGAAGTTGAAATTCCAAAAACAATTAGAGTAGCTAGTAAAATTATTTTTTTCATTTTTTTAAATTTTATGATTGTACCACAAATCTAAAGAAAAAATCATGCCAACACTCTAAAAATTCCTTAAAAATGCTTTAATTTTTTTTAGGGGTAGGTATTCACTATAAAATTTTTAAATTCGCCTTCATAATAAAAGATTAATAAAACACAAAATAAGTTGGCAGCTAAAGAAAAGACGGTTAAGGAAACTCCATTGATGAAGCAGTATAATGAAATAAAGAGGAAATATCCTGATGCTTGTCTATTGTTTAGGGTTGGAGATTTTTATGAAACTTTTGGAGAAGATGCGATAAGAGCTTCCAAGATTTTGGGAATTACATTAACCAAAAGGGGGGCGGGTACAGAAACTGAAACAGCTTTAGCGGGTTTTCCTCACCATTCCGTAAATACTTATCTGCCAAAATTAGTTAAAGCGGGACTTCGAGTTGCCATTTGTGATCAATTGGAAGATCCTAAAATGACCAAAACAATCGTTAAACGCGGGGTTACTGAATTAGTTACACCGGGTGTTTCGATGAATGATGAGGTGTTGCAGTCTAAGACCAATAACTTTTTGGCATCTGTGTATTTCGCTAACAAAATCATAGGCATTTCTTTTTTGGATGTGTCTACCGGGGAATTTTTGACTGCCCAGGGAAATGCAGAATATATTGATAAATTATTACAGAATTTTAACCCAAGTGAGGTTCTGATCCAAAAAAATAATAAAAGTAACTTTAAAGATAATTTTGGAGAGGATTATCATAGTTTTTATTTGGAAGATTGGGTATACAAGGAAGATTATGCTTTTGAAACTCTGACCAAACATTTTCAGACTGTATCCTTAAAAGGTTTTGGAGTAGAGGAATTAAAAGAGGGGGTAATTGCTTCGGGCGCTATACTTTATTATT
This sequence comes from uncultured Flavobacterium sp., assembly GCA_964614445.1. GTDB lineage: Bacteria > Bacteroidota > Bacteroidia > Flavobacteriales > Flavobacteriaceae > Flavobacterium. The sequence goes on from CAZTLN010000007.1 coordinate 3,086, forward strand.
TGTCCGAAACGCAACATAACAAGGTTCAGCATATTACAAATATTCAGAGGATTGCTGAAGACGCCTATGTTTGGATGGATCGTTTTACGGTTCGAAATTTGGAGTTATATCATAGTTATAATCAAAATGCGGTTACGTTGTTGGATGTGATTGATAAGACACTTTCGCCAATGGGTGGTCGTTTGCTGAAAAGGTGGTTGGCCTTGCCTTTGAAGGATGTTAATAAGGTGCGAAAACGTCATGAGGTGGTTTCATATCTGCAGGAGAACTCCGAAGTGTTGCATAAAATGCAATTTCAAATAAAGCAAATTTCCGATCTGGAACGTCTTATTTCGAAGATTGCCGCAGGTAAGGTATCTCCCAGGGAGGTTGTAAATCTCAAGGAGTCTTTGGATGCTATCATTCCCATAAAGGAATTGGCTTTAGAAAGCAAACAGGAAGCGGTAAAAATTATCGGTGACAGCTTGCATAGTTGTGAATTGTTGCGGGAAAAAATAAAATCCACTTTAAATCAGGATGCACCGGTTGCATTAGCTAAAGGAAATGTGATTGCAAAAGGGGTAAGTGCAGAGTTGGATGAATTGAGAGAGATATCATCATCTGGTAAAGGTTTTTTGGAAGGTATCGAATCCAGAGAATCGGAACGTACAGGAATAAGTTCACTGAAAATATCCTTCAATAATGTTTTTGGTTATTACATTGAAGTGAGAAATACCCATAAAGACAAGGTTCCTTCTGAGTGGATAAGAAAACAAACATTGGTTAGTGCCGAACGTTACATAACGGAGGAGCTAAAAGAATATGAGGCGAAAATTCTGGGCGCGGAAGAAAAAATTCAAAAGATTGAATCGGAATTATTTGAGCAATTAGTTTCGTGGATAGCAACCTATATCAAGCCGGTTCAATTGAATGCAAATTTGGTAGCGCAGCTGGATTGTTTGTGTTCATTTACACAGTTGGCTATTGAAAATAAATACGTTTGTCCTGAAATAGATGAAACCTTCGAATTAGACATTAAGAACGGAAGGCATCCGGTTATTGAGAAACAATTGCCTGTTGGGGTCCCATATATAGCAAATGATGTTTTTTTGGATAGGGAAACTCAACAACTGATAATGATAACGGGGCCTAATATGTCCGGTAAATCTGCTATTTTAAGACAGACTGCCTTAATAGTGCTTTTGGCTCAAATGGGATGTTTTGTGCCAGCCGAAAGTGTTAAAATGGGAATTGTTGATAAAATATTTACTCGGGTAGGGGCCAGTGATAATATTTCGATGGGAGAGTCAACCTTTATGGTGGAGATGAACGAAACGGCTTCAATTCTGAACAATATTTCAGATAGAAGTCTGGTTTTATTGGATGAGATTGGAAGAGGGACCAGTACCTATGACGGGATATCTATTGCCTGGGCTATTGCAGAGTATCTGCATGAGCATCCATCCAGACCCAAAACACTTTTTGCTACCCACTATCACGAACTAAATGAGATGAGTGAGCTGTTACCAAGAATTCAGAATTATAATGTTTCTGTGAAGGAATTAAAGGATACGGTTCTTTTTATAAGAAAATTGGTAAAGGGGGGAAGTGCTCATAGTTTTGGTATTCATGTAGCTAAGATGGCAGGGATGCCTCAAATAGTGATTTTGAAGGCTCAAAAACTTCTCAAAAAATTGGAGAAGGATCATTCTAGTGAAGTTCTCAGTGGAATTAAATCCGAAAAAGAAGAAATGCAAATGAGTTTCTTCAATTTAGATGACCCTCTTTTAGAGGAGATTAAAGATGAAATTTTGAACCTGGATATTAATGCTATAACCCCTGTGGAAGCACTAATGAAGCTGAATGAGATCAAAAGAATGTTGACCAGAAAATAATTATTTATTTAAAAGTTACGTTATCAGAATGTTATGAATTATCTGTAATTTTTTTGTAAAAAAGGCTTGTGTAATTGAATAAATGTCCTAAATTTGCAACCGCAATACGAAACAAGTCTTGCAGTTCTTAAGAGAATTGAAACATGCGAAAATAGCTCAGTTGGTAGAGCGCGACCTTGCCAAGGTCGAGGTCGCGGGTTCGAGCCCCGTTTTTCGCTCCAAAACTATATAATGCTCGGATGGTGAAATTGGTAGACACGCTGGACTTAAAATCCAGTGAACAGCAATGTTCGTGCGGGTTCAAGTCCCGCTCTGAGTACTGAAAAAGCTTCAAACTTACGTTTGAAGCTTTTTTTATTTACGCCAATTGGATCTTTGTGCATTGTGTAAATTATCCTAGGAAAATATTTGTGCATTCAGTTGAAATTTAAACTAAAATATTTAAATTGTCACTTAAATGTGAGAAAGTAAAAGTATGGCGACCTTTGTGATAAGTAAAAGATTTAGTGGTGATTATAAGTTTGAATTTACTTCAAGAAAAGGAAAAACAATCTTTACAAGTAATGCTTACGAATTAAGAATGGATTGTGAAGCGAATGCTGAATATTTGCGTTCGGTTTTGGATACTTGTTCTTACATAAAATTTAAGACCTCAAAAGGGAAGTTTTTTTTTCGTGTTATGATCGATGGGCAGCTTATCGCAGTAAGTAGGAAGTATAGTACCGAATTGATGGTTCAAAAGGGTATTGACGAAATTATGAAATACGGAGGGAAAGCTGAAATTTTAGACTTTTCGAATAATAATTTTGTTTTTAGTGACTGAGATTAACCAGTAGTATGTTTTTTAATTGAAATAAATTCTTCCAAAAATAGCGTATAAAAAAAGCCGTCTCTAAGACGGCTTGTTTTTTTACTGTAATTTAAAATTACTCAGCAGCAGGAGCTTCAGCAGCAGCAGTTGTATCAACTTCAACAGCAGCAGTATCAGCAGCAACAGCAGCAGTGTCAACAGCTTCTACAGCAGTTGTATCAGCAGCAACTTCTTCAGCAGCAGCTTCAGATTTTTTACAAGATACAACAGTTAAAACAGCAACTACAGCTAAACTTAAAAATACTTTTTTCATCTTACTTTATTATAAAAGGTTAATTATTAATTCGAGGCAAAGATATAAAATTTTTGATATGTAATATATTTTTTCAATTTTTTTTTAAAATATTCTTCGAGAATAATCAGGGGTATTATGATTTGTTGTATTAAGTTGAATAAATTATGCTTCTGAGTTAATAATTGTTAATCAAACCAAACTTTTTTTATTTTTTTTATTTTTATAAAGTTTTGATTATCAGAGTTGTAGGTTAATGTCGAAGAGGTGCAAACTATTCATCAGTACTTTTAAGATTATTTTTTGCAAGAGAATTGCAATTCTGAAACTTTAAAAAAGTCAATTTTAAATTGGGTTTTTCGTGAATTTTTGACTTAAATATTTTTTAGAATTTAAACTTTGTCTCATCAATAATAAAAGCCTTAGTCCACGAGTAAAATTATTTAGAGAATTTCCTTGAGAATAATGTCCGTGGCGCCTTTGTTATTCGTAACAAATTCACTGCAAATAGTTCCTTGTTCTTTTCTTTTGGCTTTACTTAAAATCAAATTATCAAGGGCAGAATTTAATTCAGCCTGGTCAGAAATGCTCAGGCAGCCACCTAAATTTACTAAGTCGGTAGCTTCTTGAAAATGCGAAAAGTTAGGGCCGATGATAATAGGGATTCCAAAAGTGGCGGGTTCAAGTATGTTATGAACTCCCGGTGATCCGAATCCTCCTCCTACATATGCGATATCGGCATAACTGTATATTTTGGTTAGTAATCCTATTGTATCAACTAAAAAAACATCATATTCAGCAAGATTTGTGGCAGCTTTTTCAGAAAAGAGAATTGTTTTTTTGGATATGCAGTTTTTTATATGTGCTGTTTGGTCTTCCTTTATGTTGTGTGGGGCTATGATGAATTTTACTTTTTGTGCGCAATTATTAATGTAATTTATCAAAAGGTTTTCGTCTTTTGGCCAAGAACTTCCAATGACAATGGTCGTTGTTTTGTTTTTAAAATCTGCTATATAATCCAATGAATTGTCTTTTTCCAGAATGGCAGTAACCCGGTCAAATCGGGTATCGCCCGAAACGGTTACATTTGTCTTGCCTAAACTTTGCAGTAATTTTTTTGACTTTTCATTTTGTACAAAAAAGAAAGAAAAGGCGTTGAGGGTATTTCTGTAAAATTTACCGTACCACTTAAAAAACACCTGGTTTTCTCTTAAAATTCCCGAAATAAGGTAGGTTGGGATTTTTAATTTTTGCAGTTCATTTAGGTAATTTGGCCAATATTCGTACTTAATGAAGAAAGCCATTTCCGGATGAGCAATTTGTAGAAATTTTTCAGCGTTTTTTCTGGTGTCCAAGGGAAGGTAGACTGTTGCATCGCTTACCTTATTATTTTTTCTTACCTCAAATCCTGATGGAGAAAAGAAGCTTATTATTATTTTATGTGAAGGAAACTTTTCTTTAATTTTCTCAATTACAGGAAGTCCTTGTTCATATTCTCCCAAAGATGCGGCATGAAACCAGATGGTTTTGTCAGCTGGCTTAATATTTTCAGATATGGTTGTGTAGGAATGCTTTCGTCCTTGGATGAAAAGGTTCATTTTAGGATTGAAAATAGCAAGCAATTTAAGAATCTGTCCGACGAAAACTACCAAGAGGTTGTATAGAAAAAGCATTGCAAAAAATTTGTTGGCTAAAATACGTTAGTTTATATAAATTTCATTGTCTTAACTCATTAAATAACTATTTTTGTGACCTATTTTATAATGGTATTGATAGTGCTATATGATTACAAAGGAATGTAAGTGAAGCAATGTTGAAGTATTATTCGTAAATTTTTAAAGAAGTTCTCAATGAAGAAAATTCAAATGGTTGACCTAAAGAGTCAATATAATAAGATTAAAAATACTGTTGATAATTCTATTCAAGAGGTATTAGATTCGAATGCCTATATAAACGGCCCTCAGGTACATACTTTTCAGAAAAGTTTAGAAGCGTACCTTGGAGTTAAACATGTGATTCCTTGCGCCAATGGTACAGATGCTTTGCAGATTGCTATGATGGGGTTGGATTTGAAGCCAGGAGATGAGGTGATTACAGCCGATTTTACCTTTGCTGCAACTGTTGAGGTTATTGCGTTACTTCAGTTGACGCCAGTATTGGTTGATGTAGATATTGATAACATGAATATTTCCTTAGATAGAATAAAAGCAGCTATTACGGCAAAAACAAAAGCAATTGTGCCGGTTCATTTATTTGGCCGTACAGCTGATATGGAGGCGGTCATGGAGCTTGCTGCCGCACACAATTTATTTGTTATTGAAGATAATGCACAGGCTATTGGTGCTGATTTTAAATTTTCTGATGGAACAATTAAGAAGGTAGGAACCATTGGGCATGTTGGAGCAACTTCTTTCTTCCCGTCTAAAAATTTAGGATGCTATGGTGATGGTGGTGCTATTTTTACCAATGATGATGAACTAGCGCATAAGCTTCGAGGGATTGTAAATCATGGGATGTACGAGCGTTACCATCATGATGTGGTAGGTGTGAATTCGAGGCTAGACAGTATTCAGGCAGCTGTTTTAAATGCTAAACTGCCTAACTTAAATGATTATAACCAGGCACGCCGAATGGCGGCTATCAAGTACAATGCCGCTTTGAAGGGGCATGATCAAATTATTACTCCCTCATTTGACGAAAAAGATAATAATCACGTTTTTCATCAGTATACTTTACGAATACTGGGAGCGGACAGAAATGCTTTGATGCAGCATCTTTTGGATAAAGGAATTCCATGTGCCATTTATTACCCGATACCTTTGCATTCGCAAAAAGCTTATGCAGACAGCAGGTACAATGAGGAGGACTTTCCTGTAACAAATCAATTGGTGCAAGAAGTGATTTCTCTTCCGATGCATACTGAATTAGACGATGAGCAAATCAAATATATAACCGACAGTATTTTAGAATTTTTGAATAAATAATCACTTCTAAAAAATAAAAATCCCCAATTAAGAACTAATTGGGGATTTTTTTTATTGCTGGAGTTTGTACTAAGCGTTTGCTGTAGCAGCTTCTCTGTCAATTTTTCCAATCAGTCCTGTTAAGACTTTACCCGGACCAACTTCGGTGAATAAAGTCGCACCATCAGCAATCATTTGCTGTACTGATTGTGTCCATTTTACAGGAGCCGTCAACTGGATGATTAAGTTTTTCTTGATTTCATCTGCATCAGAAACAGCGCTGGCTGGTACATTTTGGTATACAGGGCAAACAGGATTAGAGAATGTAGTTGCTTCTATAGCAGCTGCTAATTCTTCTCTTGCTGGTTCCATCATTGGTGAGTGGAATCCGCCTCCCACAGGCAATAATAATGCTCTTTTTGCACCTGCCGCCTTCATGGCTTCGCAAGCTTTCTCTACTGCTGCCGTTTCTCCTGAGATTACAAGTTGTCCCGGACAGTTGTAATTTGCAGCTACAACAACACCCTCGATAGAAGCGCAAACTTCTTCTACAACATCTTCTGCAAGTCCTAAAACAGCAGCCATTGTTGAAGGTTTGATTTCGCAAGCCTTTTGCATTGCCAAAGCTCTTTGTGAAACCAATTTCAAACCGTCTTCAAATGATAAGGCACCACTGGCAACCAAAGCTGAAAATTCTCCTAAGGAGTGTCCTGCCACCATTTCCGGTTTAAAATCTTCCAATGTTTTGGCTAAAATTACAGAGTGAAGAAACACTGCTGGTTGCGTTACCTTGGTTTCTTTCAATTCTTCTGCAGTCCCTTCAAACATGATATCTGTGATTCGGAAACCTAATATTTCGTTTGCTTTTTCAAAAAGTTCTTTGGCTAATGATGAGTTGTCATACAGGTCTTTACCCATTCCTGTGAACTGTGCACCCTGACCTGGAAATACATATGCTTTCATTTGTGTGATTTAAAGATTGTTGTTTTTATGATTAAAACTAGTTTTGTAACTGGGGCACAAAAATAATGTTTTTTTTAGGAGCAGCAATAATTGTTGTTTGATTGGGTCTGAATCCTACTATGATTAAAATTCTAAAAGGTGTTTCGTGGGAATAGATTTCTGTTTCTTTTAAGAATTTTAAAAATTTTAAAGTCTTTGTGTATATTTTTTTGTGTTGGTTTCATAAAACATCTTTGAATTCAGGTGTCTGGAATAAAATACTTTTAGTGTAAGGGCAGAGTGGAAGAATTTTAATACCATTTTCCCGTGCAAATTCGACAGCTGTTCGTATTAATTTTCTTCCAAGGCCCTTCCCTTTACTACTTGGTTTTATTTCTATATGGTCAACAATCATTTTTTTATTTGCAGAGAAAAAAAAAGTCAATTTTGCCTCCAGTAAATTGCTCGTTTTTGCGTAGAAATAACCACTATTTCCGGTAAGTTCGCAGCCTATTTCTTCTTCCATAGTATTTTAAGTTTCTTTTACATAGGGATTTCCATCAGTAAAAATTTCGCATCGGTAATTGCCTTAATCTCCAAAGTGGTAAAATCGGTAATTCCCAAACCATCTCGGGTTTCTAATTCCTGATCATCAACCATAATAGAACCGGAAATTACAAAGACATACATGCCGTTTCCTTCTTTTTTGATTTCATAGTTTTTTGAGAATCCTGCATCAAAATCAGCCAAATGAAACCAGGCGTCCTGATAAATCCAAACTCCTTTGTCTTCAGGGTCTGGAGAAAGGATTTGAGCGAAATTATTTTTTTGTTCTGAAGGGTCTAATGTTATCTGTTGGTATCGCGGTTCTACATTTCGGTATTTTGGGAACAGCCAAATTTGGAAAAGTTTAGTTCTTTGATTGGCATTCGGGTTGAACTCACTGTGTTGAATACCTGTGCCGGCACTCATAACCTGTACATCACCTGTTTTTATGGTGGCAGCATTCCCCATGCTGTCTTTATGAGCTAAGTCTCCTTCAAGCGGAATCGTGATAATTTCCATATTGTCGTGAGGGTGCGTTCCGAAGCCCATACCTCCAGCAATGGTATCGTCATTCAATACGCGAAGCGCTCCAAATTGTATTCTTTCCGGATTATACCATCCTGCAAAACTAAAACTATGGTATGCGTTCAACCAACCATGATTAGCATGGCCTCTTGTATTTGCTTTGTGTAATATTTTGTTATTCATGGGATAATAAATTTAATAATTTTTAGTGAATAAATTTATAATCAATATATTAGAAATGAACAGCACAGTGTTCAATTTATGAGGTCTACCCAATAATTTTAGCCAATTGACCACTAATAATGTACTGTGACCAAAGCTGCTGCTTTTTTAGCACGTTCGACAACCTCGTCAATTGGCGTTTCCAAAGTGTCGTTTACCAAAGCAACCCCCATTCTTCTGTAAGGTCTTGTGCTTGGTTTTCCGAAAATCCGGAAATCGGTTTTGGGTAGAGCAGCGATTTTTTCTATTCCTGAAAAACTTGGATTAGTTGAGTTTTCAGAGGCCAGAATCACGGCGCTTGCTCCGGCTTTTTCTAATGTGATTTCAGCAATTGGCAAACTTAAAATGGCTCTTAGATGCAATTCGAATTCATTGAAATTTTGTGTTCCTGCCAATGTTACCATTCCGGTATCGTGTGGGCGAGGAGAGAGTTCGGAAAAATAAACGCCGTCATCGGCAATGAAAAATTCAACGCCAAAAAGTCCTGCTCCACCCAGCGCTTCTGTAACTTTTTCAGCCATATCCTGAGCTTCGTATAAATCTTTGTCTGAAATTCGGGCAGGCTGCCAACTTTCCTGATAATCTCCGTGTTCCTGACGGTGACCGATAGGAGCACAGAATAAAGTACGATTGTTATTTTGAGTAACGGTAAGTAGGGTGATTTCGAAATTGAATTTGACAAAAGCTTCCACAATTACCTCGACTACATCACCTCTTGAACCGGCAACAGCATATTCCCAGGCCTTGTCTATTTCTTCTTCTGATTTGATGGTAGATTGCCCTTTTCCTGACGAACTCATCAATGGTTTTACCACGCATGGGATGCCTACTTCAGTCACTGCTTTTCGTAATTCATCGGCAGTAGTTGCATAGTGGTATTTGGCTGTTTTTAATCCTAATTCTTTTGCTGCCAGGTCTCGGATAGCTTTTCGGTTCATCGTGAAGTTCGCCGCTTTTGCCGAAGGAACGACAGTAATTCCCTGTTTTTCGTAGTCGTAAAAACGTTCAGTGCGAATGGCTTCAATCTCTGGAACGATAAAGTCGGGCTTATGTTTGGCAACCACACGGTCAAGAGCTTCACCATCGAGCATGTTGATGACTTCAAAAGTATGGGCTACCTGCATGGCGGGAGCATTTTCATAATTATCAACTGCAATTACCGTTTGCCCGATGCGCTGTGCTGCGATTACAAATTCTTTACCGAGTTCGCCTGAGCCGAGAAGTAGGATTTTTACCATTCTTATTTATTTTATGTCGTTGAAGATTGCCTAAAAACCGTAGGTAATTGGATTTATTGGGTCGGCAATTTTAAACAAAAGCAAAAATAGTTCAAAATTTGGAGTATTGTTACTTCAAATCTTAAACTATTTTCAGAAATGATTGTGAGTTTATATCTTAATCTCGGTTAATTTATCATTAATAAAACTGAACCCCCAACCCGGTAAATCATGTGGTTTTGCATAACCGTCTTTAATAACCATTGGATTGTCTATCAAAGGATCTACCCAGTCAAAAGATTCTACTCCCACACCATTGGAAATGGTGCATACCAAAGGAACATCATAATCTTTGTAATAGTGGGGTAATACAGGTAAGTGAAATCCTTTGGCCAAAGCCGCACTTTCTCTCCATGCTTCAACTCCACCAATTCGCAGAATATCCGGTTGCCAGATATCCAAAGCATTTCTGGTAACTAATTCACGTAGTGGCAAAGTGTCATATTCTCTTTCTCCCATAGCCAATGAAATGCCTGTTTGGTTTTTTAGGATTTCGTAACCTTGGAAGTTTTGGTGGTGTATTGGTTCCTCAAACCAGTTGATGTTTAAATCTCGGGCTTCTCGGGCAAGTTTCATTGCTGATGGCAAATCCATTCCCTGATTGGCATCCATCATAATATCAACTTTTTCCCCAACAGCTTCACGAACTAAACGCAAACGTTCAACATCAGTGCTCACTTTTGGTGAACCTACTTTGATTTTTACCGCTTTGAATCCGCGGTCGGCATAATTGGTTACTTCTACTACTAATTCGTCAATAGAATACGATATCCAGCCACCACTTCCGTAAATAGAAACTTTTTCTTTGTGAGTTCCGAGAATTTTGTGAATTGGTTGTCCAAGGAATTTTCCCCAAGCATCCCACATGGCAATATTAATGGAAGCCTGAGCCCAGCGTAAAATACCCTGATTTCCAAAATATTCAGCTAAATCGTCCAGTTTTTGATAAACTGCCGAAGTTTCGTTTGCATTATAACCTTTTATAACCGGTATTATGTCTTTAAACGCACCTGCAATGGCATTAGGAGAATATTGGAATGATAATAAATAAGATTCTCCAAAGATGCCGTTTTCTAACTGAATGCGCATCACTAAAAATGAGATTTCCGTTAGGGTATGGGTGGCATCTGAAATAGGTTTTTTTAGCGTAGTGGACGCCTTGAATAATTTTACATCCCTTATTGCAATAGAAGAACTCATGTTTTAAATGTTTAGAGATACAATATTACAAATCCCAATGAATTTTTTGTATTTAAAAATCAAAGAATTTTTGGTGGCATAATTCTCTTAGTGAAATTTACTTTTATTAAAAAGTAGTAACCCTAAGGTATGGGTAGTTTAGTATAAAAATTAAGTTGCAAGTAAAAAAAAGCCTTAGGTTTCCCCAAGGCTTTATAATATTTAGATTTAAGCTTTATATCTATCCTGCTAAAGCGTCTTTGATTCTTTTTAAAGCTTCTTTCAGTAAATCGTCGCTGGTAGCATAGGAGAAACGGATACAATTAGGGTTACCAAAAGCGTCACCTGTTACTGTTGCCACGTTTGCCTCAGCTAAAAGATACATAGAAACATCGTTAGCATCTTTGATTTCTTTTCCTCTCAATGTTTTTCCAAAGAAAGAAGAAACGTCTGGGAATACGTAGAAAGCACCTTCAGGAACGTTGATTTTGATTCCAGGGATTTCTTTTAATAATCCAACCACTAAATCTCTACGGCTGTGGAAAGCCTGAACCATTTCGTTCAATACTGAAGGGTCAGCATCAACAGCAGTAATGGTAGCACGCTGTGCGATAGAGTTGGCTCCAGAAGTTACCTGTCCCTGAATTTTTGTACAAGCCTTAGCGATAAATTCCGGTGCTCCGATATATCCGATTCTGTATCCTGTCATTGCAAATGCCTTTGCAACTCCGTTTACAGTGATTGTTTTTTCAAACATTCCCGGGATTGATGCGATGCTGCAAAATGTTCCTGAGAAATTAATATGCTCATAGATTTCATCAGATACAACATAGACATTTGGATATTTTTCCAATACTTTAGCCAAAGCAGTTAACTCTTCTCTACTGTAAACAGATCCTGATGGATTACAAGGAGAAGAGAACCACATCATTTTAGTTTTAGGTGTGATTGCTGCTTCCAATTGTTCCGGTGTCATTTTGAAATCTGTCTCTACAGAAGTAGGTACCTCTACAGGAACACCACCTGATAATTTTACGATTTCGAAATAAGAAACCCAGTAAGGAGCAGGTAAGATTACCTCGTCACCATCATTCAACATTACCTGAGCGATGTTGTATAAAGATTGTTTTGCTCCTGTGGAAACTACGATTTGAGATGGTTTGTAATCCAAATCATTATCTCTTTTAAATTTTCTGCAGATAGCTTCTTTCAAGTCACCATATCCATCAACCGGTGAATAGGTGCTGTAGTTATCGTCAATCGCTTTTTTTGCAGCTTCTTTGATGAAGTCTGGTGTGTTGAAGTCAGGCTCACCCAAACTTAAGCTGATGATATCTTTACCTTGCGCTTTTAATTCTCTGGCCAAAGCAGCCATTGCTAATGTCTGTGATGTAGCAAGATTGTTAATTCTGTCTGAAAGTTGATTCATTTTTTAGAGTAATTGTTTATTGTTTTTTATCTTTTATTATGCTAATTCAGGTTTCATGCCTAAGTCTCTTAAATGCTTGAAATGAGCAAATACAGCACTTCGCATGGTTTTGTATTCATAATAAGGCAAGTTGCATTCCAAGGCAGTTTCTTTGACAATTTTTGCAATCTTACTGTAATGAATGTGACTTATATTTGGAAAAATATGGTGCTCTATCTGATGATTAAGACCTCCGGTATACCAATTTACCAATCTGTTTTTTGGTGCGAAATTAGTGGTTGTAAACAATTGGTGAATTGCCCAGGTGTTTTCAATTTCTCCATCTTTATTTGGGGAAGGATTTTCTGTTTCCTCAACAACATGGGCCAATTGGAAAATAACACTTAAGATTAAACCCGCGGTGTAATGCATTACAAAGAAACCTATTAACACTTTCCACCAAACAATGCCAATTACTATGGGTAAAATTATCCAAATAGAGGCATAAATTAATTTTGTGATTATTAAGGTGGTCCATAAGAATTTAGGACTTTTTGGTTTACCGTAAGACAGATTTCTCTTGATGTAATTTTTCATCTGTTTGAAATCAGTAGTTAAAGCCCAGTTAAATGTAAGCAATCCGTATAAAAAGACAGAGTAATAATGCTGAAAGCGGTGAAAACTATGCCACTTTGCACTTTTTGAAAAACGCATAATTCGGCCTGCTTCAAGATCCTCGTCCAAACCGGGAATGTTAGTGTAGGTGTGGTGCAAAACATTGTGTTGTACCTGCCAGTTGTATACATTTCCTGCCAGAACATATATGGTTCCTCCCATGATTTTGTTAACCCAGTTTTTGTCAGAATAGGATCCGTGATTGCCGTCGTGCATGACATTCATCCCAAGTCCGGCCATTCCGAAACCCATCACAATTGCTAACAATAAATGGGCCCAAAATGGCATATTAAGGGTCAGAATTAAAAAATAGGGAACCAAAAAAACGGTAAAAAGTATAGCTGCTTTCAAATGCAGTTTCCAGTTTCCCGTCTTTGATATATTATTTTCTTTGAAGTAATTGTTTACCCGCGAGTTAAGTGTTCTGAAAAACTTCAGATTATCTTGCTTTGCAAATGTGGGTACAGCCTTATTCATATAATTCAAAAATAGTTCCCAAAGATAATTATTTATAAAAATTAAGGCGGTATAATTCAGTTAAATATTTCAAACTTAAAAATACTACTTTTGTGAAAAATTAATGAAATGGAAGAAATTCTCAAGTATTTTCCTGAATTAACTGATGTTCAAAAAGAACAATTCGGGAAATTGGATGCTTTATATCACGAATGGAACGAAAAAATTAACGTAATCTCCAGAAAAGATATCGATTCTTTATATACTAAGCATGTTTTACATTCTTTGGGGATCGCAAAAGTTATGCAATTTGAGCCTGGGGCCTATATTTTGGATGTGGGTACAGGCGGCGGTTTTCCCGGAATTCCATTGGCTATCCTTTTTCCGGAAACCCGTTTTTATCTTATCGATGTAATAGCAAAAAAGATCAGGGTAGTCCAAGCAGTGGTTGATACACTTGAACTCAAAAATGTGAAAGCAGAACAAATCCGAGCAGAAAATGTAAAAGCAGATTTTGATTTTATTGTAAGTCGGGCTGTAACCAATATGCCGGATTTTGTGAGCTGGATCAAGAAGAAGATTAAAAAGGATAATAAACACAAATTGAAAAACGGGATCCTGTATTTGAAAGGCGGTGATTTGACGGAAGAGTTAAAGGATTTTCCTAGTGCCACCCAGTATGCTTTAGCAGATTACTTTGATGATGAATTCTTCGAAACTAAAAAAGTGGTACACTTGCCACTATGATAGCTAAGTTTGTCACAAAATGTATAATAATAAAACCGGATCTTAATTTTAGGATTCGGTTTTTTTGAAGCAATTGACTTGCTAATTTATTCTCCCAAAAAAGGATATCTATAATCTTCCGGAGAAACAAAAGTTTCTTTGATAGTTCTTACAGAAACCCATCGCAACAAATTTAAAACTGATCCCGCTTTATCATTTGTTCCAGATGCTCTTGCTCCGCCAAAAGGCTGTTGGCCAACAACCGCGCCGGTTGGTTTGTCGTTTATGTAAAAATTTCCGGCAGCATTTTGGAGTTTTGTTGTGGCCTCCATGATTGCATTCCTGTCCTGACTAAAAATAGCTCCTGTTAAAGCATATTCAGAAGTCTGGTCTACAAGTTCCAATGTTTGTGCCCATTCAGAGTCTTGATACACATATATTGTTAAAACAGGTCCAAATAATTCAGTTTCCATGGTAACGTATTTTGGGTTTGTGGTCAAAATAACTGTTGGTTCAATAAAATATCCTAGAGATTTGTCGTAATTTCCTCCTACGATGATTTCGGCTTCATTATCTTTTTTTGCCCGGTCAATATATCCCGACAGTTTGTCGAAAGCATTTTCATTTATTACAGCTGTAATGAAATTTTCGAAATCTTCAGGAGAGCCCATTTTTAAAGACTTTATGTTATTGATAAGGAGGTCTGCTACTTCAGGCCATAAAGTTTGAGGGATATAAGCTCTGGAAGCGGCAGAACATTTTTGTCCCTGGAATTCAAATGCTCCGCGAACAAGGCCGGTGACAAGCTGTTTGATATTTGCACTGGGATGTGCTAGTATGAAATCTTTGCCTCCTGTTTCTCCTACAATCCTGGGATAGGTTTTGTAATTTTTGATGTTGGTTCCGATTTTTGCCCAAAGATTTTTAAAGACCTTTGTGGAACCAGTAAAGTGCAGACCTGAAAAATGGGCGTCGGCCAAAATGGTATTTGTAATCATTTCAGGGTCTCCAAAAATAACGTTAATAACGCCATCCGGCAGTCCCGCTTCCTTGAAAACATCTATTATTATTTTGGCTGAGAACACCTGGCTATCACTAGGTTTCCAGACTACCACATTGCCCATCATTGCTGCGCTTGACGGAAGATTTCCTGCTATCGCTGTAAAATTAAAAGGGGTAATGGCATAAATAAATCCTTCCAGTGGTCTGTATTCCATCCGATTCCAGGCTGTGGAATCAGAATTTGGTTGGTCGCCATAAATTTGTGTCATAAATTCTGCATTGAAACGCAGGAAGTCAATCAATTCACAGGCAGCGTCAATTTCGGCCTGATGGATGTTTTTTGATTGTCCTATCATAGTTGCCGCGTTAATCCTGTCACGATATGGACCTGCAATGAGGTCGGCAGCTTTTATAAAAATAGCAGCACGTTGCTCCCAGGGCATATTTGCCCATAGTTCTCGGGTTTCTAATGCGTTTGAAATTGCTTCTTCTACATGTGATTTCTCAGCTAGGTGATAAGTGCCTACTATATGATTGTGTTTATGAGGAGCTGTTATGTTTAGGGTGTTTCCGGTCTTGACTTCCTTCTTGCCTATGTAAAGAGGAATTTCAATTTTAGAGTTCCACATTTTTTTATATTCCTTGAGAACAGCTTGCTTTTCAGGTGAATTCGGAGCATATTGTTTAACCGGTTCATTTTTTGCTTGAGGTACTCGGAAAAATCCATTTGCCATGACTCGCTAGGTTTTTAATCTACTGGGGATAGATTGGTTAGTGATTGATTTATCCTGTTTCAAAGGATAACGACTACTAACAAATTTACAAAAGCAATTTCAAAATTTTAAAAAATTATGCCCTTGTAAATTGAATTATTCAGGAACTAGCATTTAATTTAAAGCGAATGGTGCGCAAAGTCTGAAGGTAGGGATGAAAACTTTAAAGTTTTTGGTATTGGTAAAGTTAATCATGTTGAAATATCCCTTCATGGCTCCGTAGGGGGAAGCCAATAAGCAACCCGAACTGTAGGTGTGTTGTTCTCCAGGTTTCAGAACTGGTTTTTTTCCTATGATTCCCTCTCCATCAACTGTTTCTAAGTTGTTCAGGGAGTCAAAAATTTCCCAATGCCTTGAAGTTAGTTGTACCGAGTCTTTGCTGTGGTTTTCAATAGTAATGTGGTAACTGAAGGCAAAATGAATCTTGTGATTTTTGAAGTAGGTACCTTCAAAACTCGTCAAAACGGTAATTTTTATGCCTCTTGTTATTTGGGAAACCATGATTAATGTGTTAAATCAGTGTTTATTAGTAGCAAATTTACAAAAATTTAATTTTGATTTTGGAAATTGAATGTTTTTTTTAATTGATGATATTCAGGGAATTTGCTGTCCCTTTTCCAATCACTCTGTCATATCGGCCTGTATTTTCTTTGTAATAAACCAGAATTGAATAGTCGTTCTCTGTTTGATAAAAGTTGCCGTCAATTGCATTTTCCCGATCGATATTTCCTTTGTCGTCTGCGACGGTATATTCAAAATTGGTGAATCCCTGTTTAACTAATATGGCTTTTTCATAAATCCCTTTCTTCGGATTATAATCCATCATATATTCCGGTGTCAGGTTGTAATTGTTGAACAATCCTGTAATATAAATGTTTTTATTGAGCCTGAATGTGGGAGCTGAAAGGCTGAAGAAGACCCAAGCATAATCAGCTTCAATTTCATTGTTTGAAGCGCTAATATTCCTGACAACAAAATTTCCGTTTACATCTTCGTATAAAGAGTAGGGGTAGTTTCTGCGGGCGTTGTTAGTGTAAAGATAAACACTATAGATATCTGAGGTTGCATCTACTTTGGCGACATTGTTTACAGATGCTCTGATGTCTTTATTCTCAAAATACAAAAACTCATTTCCGGCCCAAAATTGTGTCTCAGAATCATATTTGTACATTAAATCATTTCCAAATGTAAATTGCGGTCTTATGTTTTTTATCTCTTCGTTGAATTTTCCGTTTTGCAGTATCTTCACTTGTACATTTTTTAATGGATTTTGAAAAATGATATTATTGGATTTTATCGAAAATTCTAAATTGTGTTTGTATTCAATGTTACTTACAGTCCTTGATCTTTTAATTTGAATTGGAACTGAAGCCAGGTCTTCGTATAGAATAAATTTTCTTGACAACACTATTTCTCTATCATTGTTTAAGATGTTCAAGATGTAGTTTCCGCTTATTTTTAAACTCTGAACCTGCTGGTTAGGAATTGATAAGTTATAATGTGAATAGATTTGTAGGGTGTTATAGGAATTGGAATAGTTTTGGATTCTCTGATTGTCAAATCCCTGAAGATATTCATTTTTTGGTATCTCAGTAGGTTCCCAATTATAATCGCAATGGGTTATTTCATAGTAGTAATCAGCCTCATTTCCAAATAAGTCGTCAAACTGAAATTGAAAACCGCTTCCCAAAGGAAATATCGGGACTGTGTTTTGATTATTTTGAACAAATGTTACGGTTTTAATATTGTAGGGAGGCGCTGTTTCATTTTGTACCTGAGCGAAAAGTTTGGTAAAAATGAAAAAAGTCAGACTAAGGTTAAATAGAAAAGATTTAAACATAAAAAAATTATTGCTGAGCGGTAAATATAATAATTTCAGCAACAACTGTAGATTATCGAGATTTGCCCGAAGAATCTTTTATTTAAAACATACCGGGATTATTTCTCCTTTTGCCAGGCAGTATTTTTCTACCAGTTCGGGACTGATTTCATTGGTGTAATCTTCTTCGATTACTTTGAAACCGATGTTTCTTAATTTGTCAAAGTAATCTCTGCCGTAAATACGAACATGGTCGTATTGTCCGAAAATTTTAGCCCTTTCTTTTTTATCGGTAATGGTATCATCGGCAAAAGTAGCAGCTCTTGACAAATCTTGGGGGATTTGTAGAATGGCCATTCCTCCAGGCTTTAGGACCCTATACAATTCTTGCATAGCTTTAGTGTCGTCTGGAATGTGTTCCAAAACATGATTGCATAAAATCACGTCATAGCTATTATCTTCAAACGGTAAATTGCAAATATCAGCTTTTACATCTGCCAATGGAGAAAACAAATCTGTAGTGGTATAATCAAGATTTTTTTGTTTTCTGAAAAGCTTATAAAAAGCCTGTTCTGGAGCGAAATGCAAAACCTTTTTATGAGATGTAAAAAAATCGGTCTTGTTATTTAAATAAAGCCAAAGCAGACGGTGCCTTTCCAGTGATAGCGTACTTGGCGACAAAACATTATTTCGCTGTTTTCCATAGCCATAAGGGAGAAAAGTCTTGAAACTTTTGCCGTCAATAGGATCTGTATATATGTCACCTTTTAAGCTGAAAGCTAGAATTGGTCTTGCTAAATAACTCAGACGAATTAATAAGGGACGGGGAATAGTATTTAAAATGAGTTTGAAGATTTTTTTCATTACAGTACCAGCGGGTTTTTTCTAAACTCGTCTTCTTCGTTACTCTCTATTCCTAAAGCTCTGTAGATGTATCCAAATGTAGAGAGTAATTCTGGTTTTCCATCAACCAGGGCAATATCATGTTCAAAGTGAGCGCTTGGTTTTCCGTCAGCGGTAAGAATTGTCCAGCCGTCTTTTAATTGCTTTATATTTCGACTACCCATGTTAATCATAGGCTCAAGAGCAATTACCATTCCTTCTACGAAAAGTTTCCCGCGCCCTTTTTTACCGTAATTAGGCATTTCCGGATCCTCATGCATTTTTTGTCCCAGACCATGGCCTACCAATTCACGTACTACCCCATAACCATGAGATTCGGTATATTTTTGAATTGCATTACCCACATCTTCAACTCGGTTACCTGCTTTGAATTCTCTAATTCCCACATAAAGAGATTCCTTGGTAACCTGTAAAAGTTTCTTTGTTTCCGGAGCCACTTCTCCTACCTCAAAGGTATAGGCATGGTCACCGTGGAATCCGTTTTTATAAGCTCCGCAATCAACTGAAATAATATCTCCACTTTCCAATGGGGTGTTATTTGGTATTCCGTGTACAACCTGTGCATTTGGACTCATACATAGCGAATTTGGGAAGCCATAAAGTCCAAGGAAACTTGGTACGGCACCGTTGTCACGTATAAATTCTTCTGCAAGTTTATCAAGTTGTAAGGTTGTAACTCCTTCTTTAATTTCAGAAGCCAACATTCCTAAAGTTTTTGATACTATTAATGCACTTTCGCGCATTAATTCTATTTCCTCACGGGATTTAACTACAATCATATTGTTTGTTTTCAGTTTGCAAAAATACAACTTTTTTAATACAATTTCTTTAATCCGGATTTGCCAGAATTTTAAATAATTCTGAATTGGAAATATAATAATTGTTCTCTATTGTCAGGGCTTCGAGTTGTGCGCTTACTAAATTGTTTTCGCGAGTATTGATAAGAAACAAAGAGCTTTCCCCGAAAGAGAATAGTCTTTCCTCTGATTTAAGCATAATCTCATAATCCGTTACCAGGTTGTTGATGATTTCTTTTTGTTTCAGGAGCGACTCTAACTCTAATTTTTGAGCAGCTATTTTGTTTTGAAGTTGTTTTTTTTCCAGACTTAGGGAAAATTCAGCTTCCTGGATTTTATAATTTGCCAATTTCAAACTTCCACGCTCTTTTCGTAAAAACAAAGGGAAATTGAAATTCAGCCCGATTTTGTAATCTTCAAAACGGTAGTTGTCAATATAACTTGGTTCTGATAAAAAGGAATATCCAATATCGACCTTTGGCAGAAGCATATTAGCTTTGTGTTTTTTCTCAACATTTAAAATCTTAATCTTATTTTCCATTGCAGCAACCTTTGGATGATTGTCTATTGAAAGTGACTGTTCGAAAAGTTGATTCATTTTTAATGTCTCCTGAATACTAGCTTCCAGGTTTTCTTCTGGAATCATATTTTCGGTTAATTCCATTGGTATATTATTTTCGAACCAAAGAAAATTGGCCAAATCGAGTTTTGCTTTGCTCAGTTTTAGTTTTGAGTTTTCTAAGCTTAACTGTCTTTTTTTTAAATTGATTCCTGCTTCAATACTGTCGATTGAAGCTTTGTCTCCCTGAATAATTAAAGTGCGAATTCCATTGAATCTCTTAAGAGCATTTGAATTGTATTGTTCATACAATTGGACTTCATTGTGAATTCTTTTCCAATTAAAGTATGCCACTGAGGCGTCATATAAGACTTGGATGGCTTCGAGTTTTCTTTGAGCGTCGCTTAAGGCAACTTGTATTTTTGCCTTCTTTAAATCAGCCATTCTTTGGTTTATGAAAAGCCCTTGGCCCAAAGGAATATTAATTCCTAGGGAAGTTAAACCTGAATTAGGTGTTGTGTTTTCGGGATTTATATAGATTCCTTCTGAATTGTCAAAACCTGCTTTGATTTCGATTCCGTACCAAGTTGGGATTTTAAAACTACTGTTCAGAATCGAATAGTATTCCTTGTTTTTGAATTTTTTTTCTTTGAAATCAACGTCTATTTTTGGATCAAACCCACCTCTGGCTTTCATCAGGTTTGCCTGTGCCCTGCTTATTTCCAAATTGGCATTTTTCACCAATGGATGGTATTTTTTTACATAACCTAAAAACTCATTAAAAGAAAGCTCATTGTTGGACTGTTTTTGAACAAGTATTGGTTGCAAAGAATTTTGGCACCATGCAGGGTATTGAACAAGGAATAAGATTAAAAAGATCCTGATCATTGTTTTTTGTTTTTTTCGGTTTTGTTTGTTTGGTAGTAGTTTGGAGGGAAGCCGTTTAGGATTCTCCATGCTTCAAACCAAATAGGAACTGTTTGTAATAAGGTTATGGTTTGTGCGCCAGAACCAATGCTAATCCTTTGTGGCCAATTCGGTTCATCTTTATCCGGGGCAATAAGTATTCGGTATTTTCCATTTTCACTGATAAAATTTTCAATGGCGACAATCTCTCCCCCAAATGTTCCGTACGATATACCCGGCCAGCCTGAAAATACTATGGTTGGCCATCCGTCAAACCATATCCGTACCTTGTCGCCTTTTCTTATAAGGGGCAGGTCGATAGGAGATAAATAACTTTCGACAGCAATTTCATAATTTGAAGGCATTATAGTAACAATGGCTGTTCCTTCTTTTACAGTTTGACCTATACCTGTCTGAAGGACTCTATTTATATATCCGTCCTGTGTTGCTTTGACATAATACATTCCTCTTCGAATGCTATAGTTGGCATATTGATTTTCGAGTTTGTTTACCTGAGCTTCTGTGTCGTATTGGCTGCTTAATGCCGTAAACTGATCACTTTGTGCTTTTGCCAATTTTTCAGAATACTCAGCTGTAATGCGGTTGATTTCTACCTTAGAATTAATGTATTCATTTTTACTGCTTAGCAGTTTGTTTTCCTGAGTAATTATTTTAGCGTCTGCTTCCTGTAATTTGTTTCTTTTCTCTTCTACATCAGTTAGGGGTTTTAAACCTTCTTTATTAAGTTGAATACTTCGGTTGTACTGTGTGGTTGCTATTTTATGCAGTGTTTTTACGGCAACAAGATCCATACTGTCGCTTATAATTTTTAAACGTGATTGTTTAATTTTATTTTGAGCCTGCTCCAGTTTTAAGTTTTTTTCATTATTTATTGCCTGAATCTGATTTGAAAGGCTGTTTACTTTTGAATCATAAAACTGAGCAGCGCTTTTCTTTGCATTAACCTGATTTTTTGTGTTTTCTACCAGATTAGGATCCATGTAGTCCTCTTTGGTTTCAGAAATAAACAGAATGGTGTCTCCTTTTTTTACATAGTCTCCTTCCTTGACATACCATTTTTCAATACGTCCTGAAATAACGCTTTGTATAGACTGCGGTCTTTGATTTGGTTTAAGTGTGGTAACTGAACCGGAGCCAGAAACGTTTTGTGTCCATGGTAAAAAAAGGACTATTACGCTAAAAATACTTGCTGCCACTATAATTCTGTTTAAGATTTTATAATGCGGGTGCAAATGAAGACTTTTTATGGTATTGTATTTTTCCAATGAAGCCTGGTTTTGAGTCTTGTTGTTATCAGATATATTTAGCATCGTTTATAATTTTATGTCAGATATTATAGATCCATCTTTCATCGTTATTTCTCTATTGCATTTTGATTTCCAATAAGGATTTTTTGAGGAGACAATTAATGTCCATTGGTGTTCTGGTAAGGTCAGAAAATCAATGATTTGATTTGCTATATTTTCATCCATTTCATGAGTTGGGTCTTCATAGAAAAGAATTTTTGGTTTGTGAATAATACTTCTGGCAATAAGAATCTTCTGTGCGTTGGAAGATGATAGTTGTTTGCCTTCCGGGTAAATTTTAGAATCCAAACCTTGTGGTAATGTTTTAATATATTCTGAAAGTTGTACTCCTTCAATAGCCCATTTTAAATCATTGGTATCTATGGAAGGGTTATTGTATGTAATGTTTTCAATAAAAGTTCCTTCAAACGGTGTTTCGTTATAAATGATACTGCCTATTTGCAAGCGATATTGTTTTAGATCTATTTTTCTAAAAGTGTCGTCATTTATGAAAAATGAACCAGAATCAGGTTTTAATAAACCCGACAAAAGACGAATTAGAGTTGTTTTTCCTGAACCATTCATTCCGCTAATTAAAATTTTCTCACCCTGCTCAATTGTTATTGAAATTGCATTAAGAATATTGTTGCGTGAATCCGGAAATTTGAAATTTACATTTTCTGTTTTTAATGAAATGCTGGTATAGCAATTAGGAGTTATCGGGTCTATTTCTTCTTCTAGATCTAAGTCAGTAACTTGTCCTATTTTTTCTATTGATGTTAGTACATCATAAAAAGTTTCTAAACCTAATATTATTTTTTCTACAGAATTTATAACTAGTAAGATAATTATTTCGGCAGCCACAAATTGCCCGATATTCATTTGTTGAGAAATAACTAGATACCCTCCAATAGAAAGCAAACTTACAGTAATAATAACTTTGAAAATTATCAGTTGGATGAATTGTTTTTTAATTACGTTGAAATGTTTTTCACGATATTTTAAATAATCTTGAATCAAATAGTCATTTTTTTGTAAACCAAAATCAAATTTTAGTTGATTTCTAAAACTAAAACTATTTCGTGCCAATTCCTGTAACCAGCTGGCAACTTTATATTTGTACTTAGATTCCTGTAAACTACTGTGTATTCCTGCATGATAAGAAAAATTGAAAATGAAATAAAGTAGTATGAATAATAAGATGCCAAAGAGAACAAAGTAGGGATGGTATAAAGAAAGCAGCAACAGTCCAAAAATTATCTGAAGAAAGGCAGCAGAAAAATCAATCAATAATTTTGAGGTTCCTTTTTGGATGGTAAGTGTGTCAAAAAATCTATTTGCCAATTCAATGGGGTACTGGTTATACAACTCTTCAGTTTTTATTTTCGGTAATCGAATTCCAAATTCGAATGATGATCGAATGAAAATCTTTTGCTGTAAATTTTCAGTGATACGTAGTTGCATGAGCGATAATATTCCTACAAGGGCGACCCCGATTACCACAAGAACAGTAAGAACGATCCATGATGCGCTTACTCTTCCTGATTGCAGGAAGTTGATGATTGCCTGGATGCCCAATGGAAGCGATAGACTTACCAAACCGGCAAAAACGGCATAAAAAAATATTTGATAGACATCTTTTTTGTCCAGTTGTAACAGATTGTAGAATCTTTTTAGGGGAGTCATAGTCTATTTGTTTTTTTGAATTATGGTTATTAGATTTAAGTAGAAATCAGAGAGAGTGGAATTTTTATCACCATCCGTAATTGTTTTAAAATGGTCTTTTGAGAAATATTGATTTAAGGCACCTTCTACAATGGTAGCGGATAAGGTTTTTGGAAACGGGTAGTTAGGATTTACTTGCTGAATCATATCGGCAATTCGATTGATGACCCTTTTATAAACAAAGAAAAAACCTTCTTTGTTTTCTTCGTCAACTTCTTTAGTATGTAAGGTTTTTGTAAATTCGGAAATGATTATTTTTTGCAATACAGATTCGTCAATATGCTCTGTTTTTTGATCATCTTCTATCTTTTCGGTAACTATAACAATCGCTTTTTTTACTTTCTCATAAGGATCAGTAATATTTGAAGTAGCGATTACTAATTTGTACTCTGTCCAACTCCAGTACCATGATGAAAGATAAATTAATAATTTATGCTTGTTCTCGAAGTAACGATAGATAGAGCTTTCATTCGAATTGATTTTAGCACCCAATTTTTTGAATGTAAAATCATCAAAACCAATTTCATCAATTAAATATATACTTTCCTTAATTAAATTTTTTCCTAAAGCTGATGTTTCGGGATCTTTCAGATAGATTTTGTTATTTATCTGAATTTTTAAATTTTGAAGTATCGCTTTCATTTTTGATTATAATTTATGCAAAGATAATAGTAATACTATTAAGTTTGCGCATGATTCAAAAAAAAACTGTTCGGTTTGAACAGTTTTTTATGATGTGAATTGATTATTATTTCAATAATAGAGAATGGCTGGTCATCGCTTTTGGTTGTTGGATACCCATAAGATCTAAGATGGTTGGTGCGATATCACCTAAAACACCATCCTTGATATTTAGCATGTCATTATCAACAAGAATAAATGGTACCGGGTTAGTTGTGTGCGCTGTGTTAGGACTTCCGTCAGGGTTAATCATTGTTTCACAGTTACCGTGATCGGCAATAACAATAGTTGAATATCCGTTTTCTAACGCTGCATTAATTACTTTTTCAGCACACTTGTCAACAGCTTCGCATGCCTTTATTGCTGCTTCCATTATCCCGGTATGTCCCACCATGTCTCCGTTGGCAAAGTTAAGACAGACAAAGTCAACTTCTCCTTTTTTAATTTCCGGAACAAGGGCATCTGCCAATTCATAGGCACTCATTTCCGGTTTTAGATCATAGGTTGCAACTTTAGGTGAATTTTTTAGAATTCTTGTTTCACCTGTAAATGGTTCTTCACGGCCTCCTGAAAAGAAGAAAGTAACGTGAGGATATTTTTCAGTTTCTGCTATACGAATTTGCTTCTTATTTGCCTTTTCAAGAACTTCTCCTAGCGTTTCGGTGATGTTATCTTTATTATAAACCACCTTAACATTTTTATAAGTTTCATCATAATTCGTTAATGTAACGTAGTATAATTTCAACTTATGCATATTTTGCTCGTGGAAATCTTGTTGGGATAAGGTTTCTGTCAATTCTCTACCTCTGTCCGTTCTGAAGTTAAAGAAAATTACCACATCATCTTCGTGGATAGTTGCCAAAGGTGTGTTGTTTTCGTCAACAACAACCACTGGTTTAAGGAATTCATCAGTAATGTCATTATTGTAGCTTTCTTGGATTGCTTGAACAGGATCTTGGGTCTGTGTTCCTATTCCGTTCACAATAAGATCGTATGCGAGTTTCACTCTTTCCCATCTTTTGTCACGGTCCATTGCATAATATCGTCCTATAAGGGAAGCGATTTTGACGGAAGTATGAGCGGTATAGTTTGCCAGGTCCTCAATGTATTTTTTTCCTGATTTTGGATCAACATCACGGCCATCAGTAAAGGCGTGGATATATACATCTTTGAGACCGTAATTTTGAGTTACATCTATCAGGCCTCTCAAATGTGAGGTGTGCGAGTGAACCCCACCATCTGAAACCAGTCCAAGGAAGTGCACCTTTTTATTGTTCTCTTTTGCATATTGAAAAGCATCCTTTAGTACTTGTTCTTCAGCAAGAGTTTTGTTTGCGACGGCAAGATTAATCTTGGCTAAATCCTGATATACTATTCTTCCTGCACCCAAGTTCATGTGGCCAACTTCGCTGTTACCCATTTGTCCTTCTGGCAGACCCACATGTAAGCCGTCGGTTCTTAGTTGTGCACTTGGGTATTTTTTATAAAGGCTATCTATAAATGGAACGTTTGCATTGTCAATTGCAGATACTTTAGGGTCAGGTGATTTTCCCCAACCATCCAAAATCATAAGGATTACTTTCTTGTTCATTTTTCAAATTTTCCACAAAGATAAAGTATTTCTAAAATCTTCATATTATTAAAATGACAATTATGAGGCAAGGTTTTTCTTTGGAAAAGGAATAATTTGTTCTTTTTGTAGTCTAATCTTTATGTAATTGTTAAAAACATACTAAATAAATCGCTCTTATTTTTTTTGAGGTTTCTGTTTTTGTAATTTTGCACTGTTAAAAAACTAAACCTCAATGAATTACAAAATCGCCCCTGCCTTCTTATTAATCACATTTTCTTTATTGTCTGCTAACTTGGTTTCTCCAAAATTAAGAACGATTGAACCGAAATTAGAAGTTAAAGAAGTTAGTTTGAATGCAGAATCAAGTTCCCAAATCATCTACAACAACCTAAATTCCAACAAATTTGATTTGCCTAATTTTGAAAGTTTTAATGAAGCCTTAAGGGGTTTCAATAAATTAAAAGCTAAAGGCGTGGTTAAAAAGAATATTCTGACTCTGATTGATTTTAGTATGTCTTCTAATTTGAAAAGACTTTGGGTTATTGATTTGGATTCTAATACCATTTTATTTAACTCTTTAGTTGCTCACGGAAGGAATACTGGCGAAGAATATGCGAATAGTTTCTCCAACTCTGCAGAATCGTTTAAAAGTAGTCTGGGATTTTATGTGACGGGAGAAATATACATGGGTAAACATGGAAAATCTCTAAGATTAGACGGATTGGAAAAAGGGATAAACAGTAATGCCAGAGGGCGATCTGTTGTGGTTCATGGTGCTGATTATGTTTCCAATTCATTTATAAAAAATAACAAAAGATTAGGAAGAAGTTTAGGTTGTCCTGCAATTCCACAGGAGATAACTGCTGAGGTAATTAATGTGATTAAGGATAAATCATGCTTGTTTATCTATCATCCTTCTAAAAGTTACAGAGAGGCTTCGCAAATATTGTAATAATAATTTTATGTAACTGTTTTATTTTTAAAAGCTTAGGTTTTGATTGAGTTTTTAAATAAAAAATTTGGTAAAAAAACTTGTTTTAAACTTAAACAATTATATATCTTTGCGGCACTAATGCGGAAGTAGCTCAGTTGGTAGAGCTCCAGCCTTCCAAGCTGGTTGTCGCGAGTTCGAGCCTCGTCTTCCGCTCAAATAAGTCGAAAGTTTTTCTTTCGGCTTTTTTTGTTTTTAGACTTTTTTTTTCAATATAATTGTCTTGAAGTCAGTACTAAAACAAAATCTATTGCAGTTCTATATTTTTTAAAATAATATTTGGAGGGTTTAGAATATTATGTATATTTGCAGCCGTTATGCGGAAGTAGCTCAGTTGGTAGAGCTCCAGCCTTCCAAGCTGGTTGTCGCGAGTTCGAGCCTCGTCTTCCGCTCAGTAAAGCCGAAACTTTTTGTTTCGGCTTTTTTATTTGAGGTAACTAAAATCTTCACCGGACTTTATTTCGGCTGCTTCCTGATTTTTTAAAAAAAGTCTTGCAGGTAAATCCCCCTTTAAAACAATTTTTTGATTTTTTACTTCTAGCCAGCTTCCTTCTCGAAGTCCCAGTACAGGTTGAGTGTTGAAGCAGTGAAATTCATTTATTCTTGTCTCGCGAGTTTCTCCCATATGTTTCGAAAGTTTGTCTGCATCCAAAAAATGGACATTTAAATTAAATGGTATTAATCCTAAAGTGCGAAAACTTTGAGGGTAAACTATTGGCATATCGTTAGTTGTTTGCATGGTTAGGCCACAAATATTGCTTCCGGCACTCGTGCCCAGATAGGGGATTCCAGTGTTTAATGCATTTTTTAGGGTTGTCATAAGGTTTTTTTTGTATAGTTGACTTACTAATAAAAAAGTATTTCCTCCTCCTGTGAAAATTCCTTCTGCGGATTTAATCGCTTCTGTTTCATTTTCAAATTCATGTATTCCTTTTACCGAAATCTTCATTTTTGAGAAGAATGTTGAAACTTTTTTAGTATAATCTTCATGTGAAATGCCTGCGGGTCTCGCATAAGGAATGAATAATATAGTATTGCAATTTTTAAAATGAAGTTTAATTTCTGGCAATAGGTATTCCAAATAATTACTTCCGTGAAGCGTTGAGGTGCTTGCTAAAATTAGATTTTTCATTTTTGAGATATTTTGGTGCTAAAGTTAGATAATATGTTTTTTGTCAGTTTTAATTTTAATTTTTTTACTTGTAAAAATTGTGCCATGGGAAATGATTGGGTAAGGTTTGCGAGCACCTTAAAAGATTATATCATAAATAAGTGAATTTGAGATAAATCTCGTAACTTTACTAGAGGAGCTTAATTAATATTCTTTTTTTTATGGCTTCTAGACCGCAATTTAGGATTTCAAGCCACCTTTTTTTTGATAATTGCAGCAGAAACTAAACTGAATCAGAAAACATAAAACAATACTAACATGAGAACGAGGGTAGCAATCTTAATTTTTTTTATTTTTCATCAGTTTTGTGCAGGGCAAACAGAAAAAAGAATCCAATTAGATGGTCAGGTCAGAAATGATTTGGTTCCGGTGGAAAACGTAATTGTTTTTAATGTTAATTCAAATACGGGGACAGTTGTTAACCAGTATGGATCGTTTTCCATTATGGCAAAAGTAAGCGATACTTTGGTTTTTTCCAGTTTAGCTTTTAAATCAAAGAAAATTGTTCTTACTGAACAGGAATTTATAGCTCCCAAATTAATTGTTAAGATGGAAGTTTTTACCAATGAATTAGCTGAAGTATTGGTTTTGGCAAAGAAGGAACTTAATCCAATTGAAGGAAATACTCAAAAATATGTAGACCTGAAATATTTTGACGATGAAAAATCATCACCAAAGAACACTGTGATGCCCCCTATAGGTGGTATAGATAATGGTATGGATTTTGTCAGAATTTACAAAGATGTATTAAAAATATTAAGGAAAAATAATCCGCAGAAAGTTGATTTTTATAACGATACCAGCTTTTCAGAGTTTGCACTTAATAAAATTAATTATTCTTTTTTTTCAAATACTTTGAATTTAAAAGATGATGAAATAAAGTTATTTCTAATTTTCTGTGAAAATGATCCGATGTCCAGAACACTCATGAAACCAAGTGAAGAATTTAAACTGATTGATTTCTTTTTAGAGAAGAATAAAGAGTATAAAAAAATTACGGAACTTAATAGAAATTAATCCTACCTTGGTAAAAAAAAGAAATCCATACAAAGATTAATTGCAAATCAAAGGTTTAGAGTGTTACTTTTTAAGAAAAATTTACAATCCTACTTTTTTTTATTTGATATCTTTGCTGCAATAAATTTTGAAAAATTATGTTCGGAATAGGAGGAGGAGAGTTGGTTTTTATAATGTTTGTTGTGCTGATGCTTTTCGGTTCAGATAAAATTCCTGAAATAGCAAGGACGATGGGTAAGGCAATGGCCCAGTTAAAAAATGCGACTAACGATATTAAAAGTGAAATTCAGAAAGGGGCAGAGGCTAATGGTCTTGATGCAAAAAGTTTGTCTGAAATGACCGGAAATATTAATGCTCAAATTAATAAAACAAAAGACGAATTATTGGGTGATTCAGTTGTTCAGGCTAATAAATTAAAAGATGACATAAATGATATCACTGGTCCTGTAAAACGTAGTTTGTAATGTTTGAAAAGTTGCTTGCCTACGACACTGAAATTTTTGTATTTTTGAACTCATTAGGTTCCGAGACATATGATAGTTTGTGGCTTTTTATAACAAAACAATTTAATTGGTTACCGCTTTTTGCTTTACTGCTTTATTTTATCTTTAAAAAGCTTGGTACCAGGCAAGGTTTATTTCTTCTTTTGTTTGTTGTGGTTCTGATAACTTTTACTGATCAAGCAACCAATTTGGTTAAGTTTGTTTTTAAAAGATTAAGACCCTGTAATAATCCTGAAATTAATTCTACAATTCGTATCGTTCAAAAAAGAAGTTCATTTAGTTTTTTTTCGGCACATGCATCAAATAGTATGGCGGCAGCTACATTTATCTATCTGATCCTCAAAAAATATTTCAAGTTGGCTTTTCTGCTTTTTCTGTGGCCATTAGTTTTTGCTTACAGCAGAATTTATTTAGGTTTGCATTATCCGCTCGATATTTTATGTGGATACCTGTTTGGTATTATTTCAGGATACCTTGTGTACAAAATATACCTTCAGGCCCAAAAAAAATATTTTCTTTAAACTATTTTACTCTGCTTACCGTAAGTCCGTCGCGTATGGGCAATAATACAGTTTCTACTCTTGGATCATTTTTCAATAATTCATTGTATTCCTTCAATATTTTTGTGCTTATATCGTTTTTCTGAAGAGGTTCTAAAACTTTTCCGCTCCAAAGTACATTGTCAGATAAAATTATTCCTCCTTTGTTCATTTTGGGTAATATTAGTTCAAAATAGTTTAGATAGTTTTCTTTATCTGCATCGATAAAAACCAAATCAAATTTTAGATCTATTGTAGGGATAATCTCTACTGCCTCTCCCAAATGTTGAATAATCTGTTTGCTCCATGGAGATTTATCAAAATATTTTCGTTGGAAATCGATTAATTCTTCTTTAATGTCTATTGTGTGCAGGATCCCGTTTTCTTGCATTCCTTCGCATAGGCATAAAGCAGAGTACCCTGTGTAAGTTCCAATTTCTAAAATATTTAAAGGGTTAACCAGCTTTGATAGCATACTTAAAACCCTTCCTTGAAAATGTCCGCTGAGCATCCTTGGCAACAGGATTTTTTGGTAGGTTTCCTTGTTGAGTGCTGCCAATAATTCCGGTTCACTTCCAGAATGGTTTTCTATATAATCTTCTAATTCCTGAGAAATGAAATGCATTTAGCTGTTTTTTTTAATTTGAAACAAAGTTATCAATTTCCTAAAACAACAAATCAACAAATAGTCATTAAATTTGCATTATGGAAACGGAGAAAAAGGATATAAGGGCACTTTCTAAAGACCAGTTAAGGGATTTTTTTGTAGCCAATAGAGACAAGGCCTTTAGAGGGAATCAGGTATATGAGTGGTTGTGGAGTAAAGGTGCACATAGCTTTGAAGATATGACCAATATCTCAAAAGAAACGCGTGTAATGCTGGAAAATCATTTTGTTATCAATCACATCAAAGTTGACACCATGCAGCGGTCAGAGGATGGTACCGTTAAAAATGCTGTAAGATTACATGATGGTTTGGTAGTGGAATCTGTATTAATTCCTACCGAAACCAGAACTACTGCTTGTGTTTCCAGTCAGGTGGGTTGTAGTTTGGATTGTAATTTTTGTGCTACTGCCAGATTAAAAAGAATGCGTAATCTTGAGCCAGCTGAAATATATGATCAGGTTGTTGCGATAGACCGAGAAAGTCGTTTGTATTACGACCATCCTTTGTCAAATATTGTGTTTATGGGAATGGGTGAGCCTCTAATGAATTACAATAATGTTTTGAAAGCGATAGAAATGATTACTTCGCCGGAGGGATTGGCGATGTCGCCAAAACGTATCACCGTTTCTACATCGGGAATTCCTAAAATGATAAAGAAATTGGCAGATGATGAGGTTAAGTTTAAATTGGCTGTTTCCTTGCATTCTGCTCTAGATGAAACTCGTTCACGTATTATGCCATTTAGCGAAAAATTTCCCTTAGCAGATTTAAGAGAGGCCTTAGAATATTGGTATAGAAAAACTAAAAGCAGGGTTTCGTACGAATATGTTGTTTGGAAGGGTATAAACGATGATAAGGCTTCAATCGAAGCACTTGTAAAATTCTGTAAATATGTTCCCTGTAAGGTCAATTTAATTCAGTACAATCCTATTGATGATGGAGAGTTCCAACAAGCATCAGAATCAGCAATCAATGCTTATATAAAAGCTCTGGAAAATATAGGGATAGTGGTAAAGGTTAGAAGAAGTCGGGGTCAGGATATAGACGCCGCCTGCGGTCAGTTGGCTAATAAAGAATCTTAAGGAACTTAATGAAAAAAATAAAGCATCCGAAATTAGTCTGTTTTGACCTTTTTCGGATGCAATTTATTTTAAGTTAAGGGAAGCCTGTTACTTTTTTCTTAAATCTATTTCTGTTGTAACCCCATTTTTGGTCAGAGTTGCAAGTGTGTCGCATTCTCCATTTCCAAAATCCAAGGTTGCAGTTGAGTCATTCTTGGTAATGGTTTTCGTTCCTGATACCGGGAATGGAGATAAGCAGCTTATTTCAAATCTTAAAGGAGTTGTTATTTCTGTTGTAATTACGGTGCCGTTTCTTCTTGTAATTGTGTTGTTCCCGCTTTCCATAAATACATTGTCGCTCCATTCTAAAGGTGTATCAAAGCCTTCTGTCATTTCTTTTGTTCGGGTTCCGGCTATATCATAGATTGTTCTATCATTAAATGTAATGGTCAGATCTATAGAATGATTGATTACTGGGTGTATTTCGCTTTGCAATTCTGTTGATTTTTTGCTGCGGCTAATACTTTTGTTACCCTCAACTAATTTACCATTGTGATAGAATCCTTCAAAAGTGTATGAAATTGTATGGGTTAGTGCTGTAAAATCATTGATGAAACTGATGATTATTTTCCCTTTTACTGTATTACCATTTCTAAGGGTACAACCGTCTGTTCCAAAATCGATTGTTCTTGTCCAAGTTGAATTGGTTAGTACAGTTGTAATTGTAGCACAATCGGGTAAAATACTTTTTCTTAGTACACTGCTTTTGCCGGTAATGCTTATTTGTTCACTGAATTGGTCTTCTGCAATAGTTGTGATGTCGTCTAAAGTGGCATCCACTTCTGCAGTAAGGATAATGTCATTTGAAGAAACCGAAGTGGTATCTGAAAGGGGTTCATTAGAACTACAACTAAATAGTATAAAGGCAAATAAATTTGCAAGGATTATTGATTTTGTTTTCATAATATTTTTTGGTTTTAATTTTCTTTAAGATAATAAATTGCATAAATGGTTTAATCAACTATCTCATTTTTATAAAAATAACGTTATTTGTGGTTATTTAGTACTGTACAAGTTTATAAATTTATTTTGATGAACGAGTAAGGGATTTTTTCCTGTCTAAAGTACTATCTTTGAAAGCTAAATGAATGTCACCTCTCAAATAAAACAGCCTATTTTTAAAGAAATGGAACTTTTTGAAAAAAAGTTCCATGAATCCATGTCCTCAAAAGTAGCCTTGTTAAACAGAATCACTTATTATATAGTAAATCGTAAAGGCAAACAAATGAGACCTATGTTTGTTTTTCTAACTGCTAAAATGGTTTCTGAAGGTATTGTAAATGAAAGAACTTATCGAGGGGCTTCGGTAATTGAGCTAATTCATACGGCAACTTTGGTACATGATGATGTTGTGGACGATAGTAACAGGCGTCGGGGCTTTTTTTCAATCAATGCCTTATGGAAAAATAAGATTGCCGTTTTAGTTGGGGATTATCTTTTGTCAAAAGGCCTGTTATTGTCTATAGATAATGGTGATTTTGATTTACTTCGAATAATATCGGTTGCCGTTCGAGAAATGAGCGAAGGTGAATTACTTCAAATAGAAAAGGCTAGGAAACTTGATATCACTGAAGATGTTTATTATGAAATAATTCGAAAAAAAACGGCTACCCTTATAGCTTCTTGCTGCGCATTAGGCGCCAGATCGGTAATTAATAACGATGCGGAGGTTGCCAAGATGAGAAAATTTGGCGAACTTATTGGTATGGCGTTTCAAATAAAGGATGATTTATTTGATTACACTGATTACGCAATAGGTAAGCCAACAGGAATCGATATCAAAGAACAAAAAATGACATTGCCTCTAATTCATGTTTTGAATAATTGTTCCAATAAAGAAAAATCATGGCTCATTAATTCGATTAAGAACCACAATAAAGACAAAAAAAGGGTAAAAGAAGTTATTGAGTTTGTAAAACGCAAAAATGGACTTACTTATGCTGAGAATAAAATGGTTCAATTCCAACAAGAAGCATTAAGTTTGCTACAGGATTACCCTGATTCTGAATATAAAACATCCTTGATGATGATGGTAAATTATGTAATCGAAAGGAAAAAATAAAAAACGCACTACTTGATTTGAAGTGCGTTTTTTTAATAATAAATTGAGATTCTATTTAATTATTGTGTAGTGGCAATAATATTGAAACCATTGTTCCTTCATTTTCTTTTGAAATAATACTAATAATTCCGTTTGCTTGTTTGATTATGTGTTTGCTGAGGAATAATCCCAATCCAAGTCCTTGTTGTTCTATTTCTTCTCGGTTAAATTGTACTGCAGCATCTATTTTTTTTAAGTCACCTTTTTTAAATCCAATTCCGGAATCAAATATTTTTATTTCATAGTGTTCTTCATTGTAGCGTCCTCCCTCAACTACAACTTTTTTAGTTATCGGGGAGAATTTCAAAGCATTATCTATTATTTCAAACAAGACAAATGATAAGTTTTTTTCACTGATATCTAAGGCTGCTTTTTTAAAACTTGAGGAGATTCTGTTCTTTTTTTCTTTGTGAATTGAAAGCAATTTTTTGTGAATTTTTGGGAATACCAGCTTTACCTCACAATTCTCATCTCTTGAAATTTGAAATTTATTGTTTTTAATATTTTCAAACAGAATTAGGTTTTGCATGGTTCGGTTTAAACGATCTCCTGATTCTTTGATGGCTTCATAAAATGAATTAATATCCTCTTTGTCAAAACTTTCTGAATTTTCAATCAATAAATCCACAGAACTTAAAATACCATTTAATGGAGTGTTTATTTCATGCGAAAAATATTTGTTTTCACCAATGTACAAATTGTTATAGGCTTTTTTAATTTTTTTAAACCTTCTTAATTTGGTTTGAACAGTGTCTAATAATTCATCTATTTTAAATGGTTTGGTTAGGAAGTCATCAGCGCCGTCGTTTAAGCATCTTCGCATTATATTGGCTTCGTTTTTAGCCGTTAAGAAAATAAAAGGAATAGAGCTCAAAAAATTGCTTTCGTGAACTATTTTTTGGAATTCATGCCCGTCCATAACGGGCATCATTAAATCGCAAATAATTAAATCAGGAGTCCATTCATCCAGAAGATCTAATGCATTTTGTCCGTTTTCTGCCGTTCTGGTTTCGTAGTTTTTAAATGTCAGTAACTCATTTATCGTTTCTCTGATATTCAATTCGTCATCTACTATGAGTATTTTGCTTTTGTTCATGGGGGTGGTAGGTAAAAATAAATTTTATAAAAAATATTAATTTATTGATTTTGGGGTTTTTAAACACGCTGAATTGCAGGTTTCAAAATTATTTTAATTTCGTAATTATTTTATGTTTTTTACGATTGATTTAATAAATTTAGGGTTTAATTTAAAGTTTTAATGATTCTTATGGTTTTATGAAAAAGGGACAGAAAAATATACTCCTTGTTGAAGACGATCTTGCTCTGGGTGAGTCAATTACAGATTTGTTGTTGTTGAGTAAGTTTAATGTAAAATGGATCAAAAATGGATTTGAGGCTTTAATGTACCTACATGAAAATTTACCCGATATTATAGTAAGTGATTTAATGATGCCCGGGATGGGAGGTGAGGAGTTATTTTTAAAAATCAGGAAAAACACCAAGTTTAATGCTATTCCTTTTGTGGTGATGACGGCCAGTATTGATGATGAAACAAAGTTTAGGCATCTTGAGAATGGGGTAAATGATTATATTTTAAAACCATTTATAATTAAAGAACTGCTCCTAAAAATCAACAATATTCTTTCCTTTAAAAAACAAGTTGAAAAGATAAGTAGTCCAGACGTCTTATCAAAAGTTACAATTAAATTATCCGAAAGAGATTTTCTTGCGTCTATTGATCATATTCTGTCGAAAAATATTAAACATGAAATTAATATTGACGACCTGGCAAAACAACTTCATATAAGCAAATCCACTTTAGACAAGAAGATCAGAAAAAGGACCAATAAAAATATTAGTCAATATATACGAGAATTTAGATTGAATTTTGCTTTAAGAATGATATCGATGGGCGAGCGAAACATTCAATACATCGTAGAAGAGACAGGGTTTAATTCTCTATCGTATTTTTCAACCAGTTTCAAAAAGTTTGTCGGGCTAAATCCAAGGGATTATATTAATTCTATTTAAGTCTTTTTATTATAGCTTTAATTATCAGCTGAGTTCTTCTTTTTCTTACTGGGGAATTTATTCCGGAATAGAGCTGTTTTTTGTATTTTTTTAAATTAATAGTAATTTTTTTTTTCTTATCACTAAAAGAGACACTTAATTAATTATTACTGCGTATATTTGATTTGAATTTGGGGTTCTTATCATGCAGCTTACAGTAAAATTTATTTTTGGGGAATAAGTTTTTAATAATTGCAATTTGTTAATGTAAGCTGTTATGATAAGATTTTTTATTTCTACAAAATCCATTTCTCAAACAAATAAAAATCCACAATTTATTTAATACTTTTCAAGATAATAGCTTTATGATATAGTTACTGAAGCCCAAACAAATGCCTCCTTATAATCAGAAGATTCTATTTTACCTCAGTTTGTTGAAAAACCATAAATAGAGAAAATTTCAGAAAAAGTTTTCCTAAGCTTTATTTAGTTATTAATAAAAATGCGGTCTTATGCTTTTGGCAGTTCAATCGTTATTTTCGTTCCTTTACCTAATTTGCTTTCCAGGTGAATGTTTCCGGAATTTTTTTCGATGAAAGTTTTAACAATATATAGTCCTAAACCGGTGCCTTGGATACCATCTGTATTGCTTGCTCTGAAAAATGTATTGAAAAGTTTTGGTTGGTCTTCAGCGGGTATTCCTATTCCAAAATCAATCACATCAATCTCTATTGTAGCTTCATTTTCTTTAATTTTTAATTGGACGTCCCTGGTTCCTTCCGAATATTTAAAAGCGTTATTTAATATGTTGAAAAGGGAATATTGCACCAGATTTTTGTCGGCGTAAATTAGGAAATCGTTACCTTCAAATTGCATTTCGACCTTTCTGTAATCTTTGTTTTGGCTAAAACTGGTCTCTATTACATTCTGACAAAGTTCCTTTAAATCAAATTTTGTTGGTATGAATTTTGTTTTTCCGGAATCATCTTTTGAGATAGTTAAAACGGCATTCATTAATTCGACTATTCGGTCTATTTCATCAATGATTCTCTTTATTTGTCGACGTAAATGGTCGTTATGACCCACAGACTGGCCTTCAATGTACATTTCAATTAATTCAGCACTTGTCCGGATTGTTGTCATTGGTGTTCTAAACTCATGTGAAATGGTAGATACCAAGTTGGTCCTAAGTTCATTGAGCTCTTGTTGACGTTTTAATGTTCTTTCGATTGCCAATTCGGCACTTTTTCTCTGGGTGACATCTCTGGTACTGGTTTGGATTTGATAAGGTTCTCCATCTTTCAATACCAATTTTGCAATAGTTTCAAGCCAAATATATTGGCCTTTCGCATTTAAATATCGGTATTGGATGGGATGGGAAAGATTTCCGGTCATAAATTTTTGCAAATCATCTGCCATGCCCTTTATGTCATCAGGATGTGCTAATTCCATTGGTGTTTTTCCAATAATTTCTTCGGGGGTAAATCCTGTAATACCTTTTATTGAAGGGGAGACATATTGAAATTTCATTTCCAAATCATGAAGTCCTACAATATCAATGGTGTTATCTGCTAAAAGGCGGTAAAGATTTTTTGCCTCATTAAGTTGAATATTTCTATTTCGGTTATTTTCTTCAATTAAGATTCGGTTTTCTTCCTCGATTCTTTTCCTTTCAGTAATGTCGATGATTTGAGTAACGAATTGGGTTATCTTCTTGTTCTCGTCTGTAATTGGTGAGACAGAAAGATTTACCCATATTATTTTACCGTTTTTATGGATGTACCTTTTTTCCATTTCGAAAAATGGAATCTCATTCGAAATCAGTTTCTGTTTATTTGAAAGATTTTCTTTTATATCGTCAGGATGGGTCAGATCTATGAAGGTAATCGTTTTTAATTCCTCAACTGAATAACCCAAAATATGGCATAATCTTCTGTTTGCATCTAACCAATAGCCGTCATAGTTTACTATTCCGATACCAACTGAAGAGAAATTAAAGATGTCTTTAAATTTTTTCTCGCTACTTTCTAATTCATCTTTTAATTTTTTTTCCTGAGTTATATCGGTAAATGCTCCAATAATTCTGGTTGCAACCCCTTGAGGATTTCTTATTATATAAGCTTTGTTTTTAAGGAAAGCATATTTGCCATCAGGTTTTAAAAATCGAAACTCATCCTGCCAGAACCTTTCATTCTTATTTATCAGTAGTTGTTCCCTCTTCAGATTCATTTCATGCCTGTCTTCAGGATGAACAAAATCTTCTATCATTTTTCCTGTAAGCTGATTTTTATCCAAACTGAAATTTCGTCCATAAAAAGCCTCGAAGTTTTCTCCAAAAATAATTTGGTCGGTAAGCAGGTTCCAGTCCCATACCATATCTGATGTGGCTTTGGTAACATTTTCAAAGCGAACCTTGCTTATTTTTAAATCCTCCTCAGCATTTTTTTGATTAGTAATATCGCTAAATGAGCTAATTACATATTCCAAGTCATGCCATTCATTGAAAATGGGGATGCAATCTACTAACAGCCAAGTCATTTTTTTATTAGAATGACTTTTTAATCCAATTACTTTATTGTGAATTGGTTTCAGGTTATTGATAACTTGTGCTGAGGGAAGATCTTCTTTTTTAATTAGGGATCCATTTTCCCCTATTATCTCCCAATATTTATCGGGTTCTGTTGGATCTTTTATTTTAGAGACTTGTAACCCCAATAATTTGTTTGCAGCCTTATTGAATTCTATTATTGCTGAGTCCGGTCCTTGAACAATAATTCCTACTGGTATGTTTTCTATTATACTTTTTGTGAAACGTCTGTTCTCTAAAATTTCATTTTGAATTTTTTTGCTTTCCGTGACATCTACACTAAAACCAATTATTAATTCAAGTTCTCCATTTCTACTAAAAACCGGTGTGAGTTTTCTCTGGTGATATGATATTTCTCCTTTTTTGTCATATAGTGTTTCAAGCCATTCTATGGTTTTTTTTCTTTGTACAGCTTCTTTGTGAAGTTGTATTCTTTTTACGGCTTGTTCAATGTTTCTGTTTGATTGGGTGGCATACTCGATATCGTCTTTTCCAATTGCAAATTTTCTCAGATTATCATCCTTGATGGCAACCGGATTTAAATACAGATATTTATGTTCGGGAGAAAAAACAGCTACATCAGTAGGTAATCGATCCAGAATTTTTTCGTAGAAGTCTTTTTGTTGTTTTAGTTTTTGTTCATTATTGATATATTCTGTAATGTCTCTGCAATTCCCTACAAAAAAATTTCTCGGTGCTTTCTTGATTAAATTTATTTTGGCCGAATGCCATAAATAATAACCCTTCTTGTGTAATATTCGATAGGTTATATCATGGCCTTTTGATTTGCTTTTTATTATGTTTTTAAGGTGTAAATTAAATTTTTCGATGTCCTCCGGATGAATGTATGTTGCAATATTTTTATTTCGGGTCTCTTTTATTTCATAGCCAAGAAAAGTAGACCAATTGCTTGAAACATATTTTAAAGTGCCTTCAGTCGAAAGTTCGAATACAATTTCATTTGAATTCTCTATTACTGATTCGAAAATGGTGTAATTCTTATCTATCTGTGATTCTAAGCTGGAATTTTTTAGGTTCAGATTCAGGAGCGATTCAATTTGTGAGGCGCACTGTTTTATGATTCTTAAATTTCTATCATCCAGTTCTGTTATTTTAGAATCAAGTACACAGAGACTTCCGCTAACAGATTTATTGGGTGTTTTTACAGGGAAGCCAGCAAAGAATTTTAGAGCAAGGTTACTATTGGTGTTATGGGTTTTATAAAAAGAGTCGAAATTTGAAATTATTGTATTTTCGTTTTCTGATTTTAAAATGTCTAAAAAGGGAATTTTTTCTACATCGAAATTTTGGTTTAATCCCAAGGTTGAAACCAAAATATTTTGACCATCTATATTTATTAAAATAAAAGAACTGGAGATTTCACAGGTTTCCTTTATGAAACTCAGAATGCTATCAAAATCTTTTTTAAATCCTTCAGTTGTAAAACTGAAATCAAGCGATTTTGAATTGGGGATAGTTTGTTTAGTATTCATTAAGTTTAAAAAATTAATGTAATAGTGGCATAATAATCGTATGCAAAATAATGTAATTTTTGCTTTTAAGAAAGATAAAATATTAAATAAGTGGTTTAGGTAAGGTAATTTATGTCTTTTTATGATAATTATTTTTGGTTTAGGAAGAGCTTTTGCAAAAGAAAATTTATAAGCTTGTAATAACGATATCAAGAAAAAAAGTCCTTGTAGCTCTATTTCCTATTTAAAATGGATAATAGTAATTTGTCTGATTTTTATTGATCCTTTTGTTTTTCAAATTAAAATCAATTATTTTTTAGGTACGACAGAGCAGAAATGGAATAATCAAAGTTTGTATATTTGCCTAATCTGAAAAAATCCCGATGATTTCAAAAGCTACAATAGATACCGTATTTGAAACTGCCCGAGTAGAGGAGGTAATAGGGGATTTTGTTCAATTAAAACGTGCTGGTAGTAATTTTAAGGGATTAAGTCCTTTTTCCAATGAACGATCACCTTCATTTATGGTGTCACCTGTTAAACAGATTTGGAAGGATTTCAGTTCTGGTAAAGGGGGTAATGCGATTGCCTTCCTGATGGAACATGAGCATTTTACCTATCCGGAAGCGATACGCTATTTGGCTAAAAAATACAATATCGATATTGAAGAAACCGAATTAACCGATGCTGAAAAGGCAAATACCGATGTTCGGGAAAGCATGTTTTTGGTGTCTGAATATGCTAAAACATTTTTTCATAATTCTCTTTTGAATACAGAAGAAGGTAAGGCTATTGGGCTTTCGTATTTTAAGGAAAGAGGTTTTAAGGGGGAGACAATCAAAAAATTTGGGCTGGGGTATTCGCCAGAAAGTTGGGATGCCTTCACTAAAGATGCATTGGGAAAAGGGTATAAGTTAGAATATTTGGACTCTACTGGTTTAACAATCGTCAAAGACAATAAACATTTTGATAGATTTAAGGGTCGTGTGATGTTTCCTATTCAGAGCATGTCTGGCAGAACACTTGGTTTTGGAGGACGAATATTAACCAATGATAAAAAGGCGGCCAAATATCTCAATTCACCTGAAAGCGAAATCTATCATAAGAGCAAGGTTTTATATGGTATTTTTCAGGCAAAGCAGGCCATTGCCAAACAGAATAATTGTTATTTAGTTGAAGGATATACTGATGTAATTCAGTTCAATCAGGCTGGAATTGAAAATGTAGTTGCTTCTTCAGGGACTGCTTTAACACCGGACCAAATTAGACTAATAAATCGACTTACTAAAAATATTACCGTGCTATTCGACGGAGATGCAGCAGGTTTGCGGGCTTCAATTCGTGGTATCGACCTGATTCTTGAGGAAGGGATGAATGTAAAGGTTTGTGCGTTTCCAGACGGAGAAGATCCAGATAGTTTTGCAAGAAAAACCTCGTATGATGATTTGGTTTTATATCTGGATAATAATGCCAAGGATTTTATGCAGTTCAAAGCCTCTCTTCTTATGAAAGAGGCTGAGAACGATCCTATTAAAAAAGCTGATTTGATCAGAGATATGGTTATAAGTATTTCTAAGATTCCAGACAGAATTCAGCGAGAAATATATATTCAAGAGTGTTCAAGAATAATGGATATTTCCGAGCAAGTTCTTGTTAGTACTTTGGCTCAGTTGATGCAAAAAGATGTTGCCGATACCAATAAAAAGCAAAAGCAGGAAAGACAACACCAACCCATGGAAGTTGTTAAGAGTGAAACTTCGCCCGAGGCAAGTAAAGTTGATGTTTTGGGAAATGTGGAAAGGGAAATAATTAAGATTCTTTTATTGTACGGTAACAAAACTGAGGAATTTGAAGATGTTTTTATGAAAACTAATGAGGAGGGAGAAATTAAGAATTTTGTTGAGAAAAAAGAATTTAAAGTTTATAACCGGATTTACCTCAGTTTACAGGAAGATGAAGTTGAATTTGCTACTGTTAAATTTAAAGAAATCTATCAAAATTTGATTGACTATTATTTCCAAAGTGATAATTTTAATTTGGAACAATATCTGATGCACCTGCCGCCAGAGTATGCTCAGGAGGTAACTGATATTCTTATGGAGGACGAGAAATATACTATTCACGATTGGGAAGGGCAGAACATATTTCCAAAGACCAAAGCAGAAACACTCAGGCAATATGTCACTGATGTTCTTTTTACCTTAAGGTGGTTTTTGCTGAGCCAGATAATAAATGATTTTAAACATTCCCTTTCTGCTGACCTAGGGGCTGACAACAGTGAGCTATTGACTTTGGCTGTCGACTATAACCGACTAAAAAATGAATTTTCTAAAGCTACCGGAAGGGTGGTGGTGCCGTATCACTGATTTTTTTAAATAAAAAAAACTCCAAAGATACATTTTGTGATATATTTTGGAGTTCGATGATTTGTTATAATCCTTTTCGAAATTTTCTTAATTTGTTGTTCAACCCATAATTTGGTGGCAAATTTTCTTAGACAATTTCTAATTTTTTAGCTTTGTTTACCAAATCAACTAAATTAGTTACATTTAATTTGGTAAGTAATCTAAGTTTGTACGTGCTTATTGTTTTTTCATTAAGTCCTAAAATTTCTGCAATTTCGTGGTTTTTCTTTCCGTTACTTAGGTATCTTAAAACTTCAACTTCCCGGTTAGATAATTTACGATACAATCTTTCACTTTTGTTTTGCTTTGCTATTAAGGCTAGATTTTTCTTGACAGTTTCATTCATTACCACTTTGCCCTGATGCACTTTGATAATGGATTGTCCCAAAGTTTCTAATTTTTCTTTTTTATGTACATATCCTGATACGCCAGCCTTAATTGCATTTGGTGCATAGATTTGTTCTGAAAGTCCGCTGAAAATCATAATTTTTGTTTTGGGAAAAGACCTCAAAAGTGATTTTACTTCAAATATGCTGGAAAGTCCTTCGAGCTCCAAATCTAAAATCAAAATGTCAATTTCCTTGGTAAGGAGTATATCGCGAATCATCAAAAAGCTTCCTACATTGGCAGCTATCGATATGTCTGGGTGATCTTTGAAGTATGATTTAACTCCAAAATGTACAACTGGGAAATTATCTGCAAGACAAACTTTAATCATGACTAATTTTTTAGGGTTTTTTGAAATCTATCTGATGAAAAACAACAGAATATAAATTTATGTAAAAAAAAGTATTATTACTAATTTTCTTCATAAAATAGTTTTAATTGCGCTTAATTTTACAAACGGGTATTTCCTGCATTTTATGTTGGTTTATGGTATTTAATCTTTTGTATATTCTATAAACTTCCCTCTGTCTTTCAGTGTAGTTTATATCCGTATTACCTTCGTTATCCTCATTCATTGCCCATTCCAATTCGTCATAATTTGCGCCTAACTGCTCTTCGTCTGTTTTTTCATCACCAAAGAGGCCGTCAGAAGGCTCAGCCGTAAGTATTGAGTCGGGAACTTTGAGGTAAGCCCCCAAGGCAAATACCTCTGATTTCATAAGGTCGGCAATTGGACTTAAGTCAACGCCACCATCTCCATATTTAGTAAAAAAACCGACTCCAAAATCTTCAACCTTGTTTCCGGTACCGGCCACCAGCATTCGATTTACTCCTGCATAGTAGTATAAAGTTGTCATTCTTAAGCGTGCTCTTGTGTTTGCCAATGTCAGGTGAAGTAAGCTTTCTTCAAAATCGGTAGAAACCTCATTTT
Organism: uncultured Flavobacterium sp.; assembly: GCA_964614445.1. Lineage (GTDB taxonomy): Bacteria > Bacteroidota > Bacteroidia > Flavobacteriales > Flavobacteriaceae > Flavobacterium. Next base: position 46,929 of record CAZTLN010000007.1, read on the forward strand.
TGAAAGTTTCAAAAAGATGTGTTAAATTGGCTACAACATTTTTAACGTTTGGGAATCTATGTTTCAATTGTTCTACGTGCTCCCTGCCTCGGCTGGAGTGACTCAAATGTTGGTGAATTGGCATTTCCACACATAAAACGGGTAGACCCGTTTGGGCACAAAGTGTAGATGTTACGGCTGAATCAACTCCTCCTGAAACACCGACCACAAATCCATTAACCTTAGCGTTTTGTGCATATGTTTTAAGCCAATCTACAATTTGTCTGTTTACATCTTCAACATTGATATTACTTTTTTTAGCCATAATTATATAAGTTTAAGTAATCAGGGATGTATATTTGCATCATAATTACAAAAATTATTGTCCTGATATTTTGAGAAGCAAATTTAGTTAATTTAAGATGAAAAAATTATTAATTCCCATACTTCTGATTTTGCTTTTTGTGGCTTGTGATAAAAAAAATGAGACTGAAAAAGCAATAAAAGAAATTCCTGTTGAACTTGAAGTAGTTCGATTTGATAAGGTTTTTTTTGAATCAAAACCAGAGGATTTACCAAGAATTAAGGAAGAATATCCATTATTTTTTCCTTCAAGTAATGATGATACTGTTTGGGTTGAAAAAATGCAAAATCCGCTGTGGAGAGATTTATATTCTGAGGTTCAAAAGAAATTTTCAGATTTTGATCCCATAAAAGTTGAAATTGAGGAGGTTTTTAAACACATTGAATTTTATTTTCCCAAAACGAAAACACCTAAAGTTGTAACAGTCATCTCAGAAATGGACTATAATAATAAAATAATTTATGCTGATAGTCTACTGATTATTTCGCTTGAAATGTATTTGGGGAAAGATCATAAGTTTTACCAATTCTCTGAATATTTAAAGCAAAATTTTGAATCAAGTCAGATAATGCCTGATATTGTTTCCAGCTATTACCATCGTATTATGGCTCCGAATAGGGATAAAAGTTTCTTGTCTAATATGATTTTTGCAGGAAAGGAATTATATCTAAAAGATTTAATTTTGCCACAATACAATGATGATGTGAAAATTGGGTATTCAGCAAAACAATTGAATTGGTGTGTTGAAAATGAGAGTTATATCTGGCGCTATTTTGTTGAAGAAAGTCTATTGTATAGTGATGATCAAAAACTGAATCAGCGATTTATAAACAAAGCGCCTTTCTCTAAATTTTATTTGGAAATTGATAATGAGTCACCAGGTAGGGTTGGAGCATGGATCGGTTGGCAAATCGTACGATCATATATGAAAAATAACCATGTAACAATAGGGCAGTTGTTAAATGCAAATGCCAAAGAAATATTTGAAAAATCAAAATATAAACCAAAAAAGTAATGTCAGATAAAAATAGATCCGAAATTAAATTTCTAGTGGAATTAGATGAAAACAGGGTGCCGGAAAGATTATTGTGGTCCGCTGTAGATGGTGGTGTGGAGTTAGAGGAATCAAAAGCCGTAATGTTGTCTGTTTGGGACAGTAAAGCAAAGGAGAGCATGAGAATAGACCTTTGGACAAAAGATATGCCAGTTGACGAAATGAAAGTGTTTTTTCATCAAACTTTGGTTTCAATGGCCGATACTTTTAACCGTGCTACAGGTGATGAAAAAATGACGGCAACCATGAAAGATTTTTGTGATTATTTTGCCGAAAAATTAGAGATTTCCAAAACGTAGTAAAAAAAGCAATCCCAAAGTGAATGAACATCTTGGGATTTTTTTATGGTCTGCAAAACTAGTTGTTTTGTTTAAACACAGCTTGATTTAATTCATCTATAAAATTCAGGACATCCTCTTTTCCTGTGGCTTCGGTAGATGAGGTGACAAAATATTGAGGCATCTCTGCCCAATTATTGGCAAACATTTGTTTTTTGTATGCTGCAATATGAGAGTCAATCTTCACCTTGCTTATTTTATCGGCTTTTGTGAAAATAATACAGAATGGTATTTCGCTTTCTCCCATATAAGTCATGAAATCTATGTCAATAGCCTGAGCTTCATGGCGAATATCTATCAAAACAAATGCGCAAACTAATTGCTCTCTATTTTCAAAGTAATCGGTAATAAATTTCTGAAAAACTGCTTTAGTCTTTTTAGAAACCTTAGCATAACCGTAGCCAGGTAAATCTACTAAAAACCAATTTTTATTTATTAAAAAATGATTGATCAGTTGTGTTTTTCCTGGTCTTGCAGAGGTTTTTGCTAATTTTTTTTGGTTGGTCAGCATGTTAATTAATGAGGACTTTCCAACATTTGATCTGCCAATAAAAGCATATTCCGGAAGGTAATCCTTTGGGCATTTACTTGCGTCGGAATTGCTGATGATAAATTCGGCAGTATTGATTTTCATTTATATTAAGTAAAATTAAGAAGTCTGCAATTCTGTTTTATTCAACCATTCTTCCACAATTCGATTGAATTCGTCAGGATGTTCCATCATCGGGGCATGACCGCACTTGTCAATCCAGTATAAGGAAGAGTTTGGTAGTAATCTATGAAACTCCTCAGCTACATTAGGAGGTGTTACTTTATCATTTTTCCCCCAGATTATGCAAGTTTTTACGTGCATTTTCGGAAGGTCTTTTGCCATATTGTGTCGAATTGCGCTTTTAGCAATGGTGAGGGTTTTGATAAGTTTTATTCTGTCGTTTACTGAAGCGAAAACCTCATCAACAAGTTCAGGGGTGGCAATGGCAGGGTCGTAAAAAACTTCCTGTGCTTTTTTCTTAATATATTCGTAGTCACCTCTTTTAGGATAGCTGTCTCCCATGGCGCTTTCATAAAGTCCTGAACTTCCTGTTATTATTAATCCGGCAACTTTTTCAGGGTACATTTTGGTGTGATATAAAGCAATGTGTCCCCCGAGTGAATTTCCTAAAAGAATTACTCTTTCGAATCCTTTGAATGTTATAAAGTCCTTGACGAATTTTGCAAAGTGTTTTACGTTAGTTTTTAAAATGCTTTGGGTGTAAATTGGAAGATCTGGAATAACAATTTTATAACCTCTGTCAGAAAGATAACGAGCTACAGCGTCAAAGTTACTAAGTCCTCCCATTAATCCGTGCAGAATTACAATAGGGATACCCTCTCCTGCTTCATAATAACTATAATTACCTTCTTTCTTGTAGTTTTTTTCCATGTTTTATGATCCGAAATTTCAATTTCGACAAATATATGATTTAAAAAATTAAAAAAAATTCTTAAAAAGAATTTTTCGGAATAATGATAAAAATATGATTCGATGTCTTGAAAACCTCAAGTTCTTTTATTGTGATTTGTTCTAGTTTTAACAGTAGGAATTAAAAAGAAGTGTTGATTAAAATGAGTGTTTTCTGAATAAATTTCTATTGAAAATTTTCTAGTTAAAAGAGATTAGGGTGTTTTGTTAATATCCTGATTGTCCAAAAATTAAGGGTTTACGTGGATAAGTGGAGAAACTTATCAACAAAGTGGTAAAAGGTGGTAAATTGTGGTAATATTTTTTTATTTTTGTTTTGTTTAAAATTAAAACGCTATTTAATTGAATACAATTGTTGGAACATATGAATGTAAAGTTGATGCTAAAGGAAGGGTTCTTTTGCCTGCTCCTTTGAAAAAGCAATTAACTCCTTCGCTTCAGGACGGTTTTGTTTTGAAACGCTCTGTTTTTCAGCCCTGCTTAGAATTGTATCCAATGGAGGAATGGAATGTTATGATGTTAAAAATCAACAAGTTGAATCGATTTGTGAAGAAGAATAATGATTTTATCCGTCGATTTACTGCGGGGGTTAAAATGGTTGAGATAGATTCGTTGGGAAGGCTTTTGGTGCCTAAAGATTTGGTGGTTTTTGCCAGTATTTCTAAAGATGTGGTTTTTTCATCGGCAGTAAATATCGTTGAGATTTGGGATAAAGATTTATATGAAAAATCGATAAATGGTGAAGATGTAGATTTTGCTGATTTGGCTGAAGAAGTAATGGGAAATTTAAATGATGATGAAAATGGAATATCATAATCCTGTATTGCTTAAAGAAACGGTTGATGGCTTGAATATTAAGCCTGATGGTGTTTATGTTGATGTTACCTTTGGTGGTGGTGGTCATTCCCGAGAGATTTTGAGTAGGTTGGGGCCTGCTGGGAGGCTTTTTGCTTTTGATCAGGATGAAGATGCGGTGGCAAATGCTTTAAAAGATGACAGGTTTGTTTTAATAAATGAAAACTTCAGGTTTTTGAAAAGGTTTTTGCGTTTTTACGGGCTTAAGAATGTTGATGGTATATTGGCGGATCTTGGGGTTTCTTCGCATCAGTTTGATGTTGCTGAAAGAGGGTTTTCCACTCGTTTTGATGCTGAGTTGGATATGAGAATGAGTCAGAAAAATGAACTGAGTGCGTACAGAGTTGTTAATGAGTATGATGATGCAAATCTAAGACGTGTTTTTTATGATTACGGTGAGTTGAAAAATGCTCCGGCTTTGTCCCGAACAATCATTGAGGCCAGACAACATCAATTAATTAAAACTACTGATGAATTAAAAGATATATTGGCTAAGTATTTACCTGAAAGAGTTCGTAATAAAGTTTTGGCTCAAATTTACCAGGCAATTCGTATTGAAGTAAATCAGGAGATGGATGTTTTAAAGGAATTTTTGGAGCAATCACTTGAGGTTTTAAAGCCGGGTGGAAGGTTGAGTGTAATCTCGTATCATTCTCTTGAAGATAGGTTGGTTAAAAGATTTATGAAAAATGGATTGTTTGAGGGTGAGCCGGAGCGTGATGTTTTTGGGAACTATTCTGTTCCTTTTAAAACCATTGGTAAATTGATAGTTCCTACAGAAGAGGAAATTAAAATAAATAATAGGGCTAGAAGCGCAAAGCTGAGGATTGCAGAGAAGCTGTAATAAAAGAGTAATGAAGGGAAGAGTTTATAATTTATTAAAAGCAAGATTTCTTATCGATCAAGATGCGATAAAGAATTGGCGCTTTATAGTTTTTCTGATTCTACTCGCTATTATTATGATTGCTAATACTCAAAAATATGAGCAAAAGGTTTTTAAAATTGCTCAGTTAACAAATGAGGTTAAAGAACTGCGCTCGGAATTTGTAGATAGGCGTTCCCAATTAATGAAATTAAGAATGGAGTCTACTGTGAGTGAAAAAATGCAGGAAAGAGAGATATATCCCTCAACTGTTCCTCCGGTAAAAATAAAAGTTAAGAAAGAAGTCAAGAAAGATTTCTTAGATAGAATATGGCAATAGAGGATAAACACATATCGTACCGAATCTATCTGGTTGCCTTTGTGATTTTTTTAATGGCGGTTGCTGTTGCTGTTAAATTGACAAATATTCAATGGATTGAAGGAGATTATTACAGGAGTCTGGCAAAGGAGAGGACAGTTAGGAATTTTGTAATACATGCGAACAAGGGAAATGTATATTCTTCTGACGGCAGTTTGTTGGCTACTTCAATTCCGAATTACGAAATCCGTTTTGATGCATTAGCTCCAAGTTTAGAAGTTTTTGAAGAAAATCTTGAGTCGCTTTCGGATTCCTTGGCTTCTGCTTTAGGGAAAACAAGTTTTTATTTTAGAAATGAACTTAGAAAGGCCCGAGAAAATAATAATCGCTACTGTTTGATTGCCAGAAATTTGACTTATACAGAATATGTAAGGATTAAGGGATTTCCTTTGTTTAGGTTGGGTGCTTATAAAGGTGGGATAATTGTTGATCAACGACCAGTTCGTGAGCATCCGATGGGTAAAATTGCTGAAAGAACTATTGGGTACGAAAGGAAATCAGCTGATGGAGCTTATACTGGGAAAGGAATTGAATGGGCTTATCGAAAATATTTAAATGGGAAAGATGGTCAGATTTTAAAACAAAAAATTGCCAAAGGACAATGGAAACCTATACGTGATTTAAACGAGGTTGATCCTCAGGATGGTTATGATGTTATATCAACAATAGATGTATATATACAAGATATTGCGCATCACGCTTTGTTGAAACAGTTGGAAGATTATCAGGCAGATCATGGTTGTGTTGTGGTAATGGAAACTAAAAGCGGAAAAGTTAAGGCAATTTCAAATTTAGGTAGGGCTAATGATGGGACGTATTATGAAACAACTAATTATGCTGTAGCAGAATCCCATGAACCGGGATCTACTTTTAAACTTGTTGATTTAATTGCTTTACTGGAAGATAAGGTGGCTGATACAAGTACCGTATACGATTCCAATGGAGGGATAGTTAAATACTCTGGTAAATCGGTAAAAGATTCTCACAAAGGGGGGTATGGAAAGATTTCCTTGGCCAGAGGTTTTGAAGTGTCTTCAAATACCGTTTTGGTACAAGCTGTTTATGACAATTACAAAAATAATCCGTCCAAATTTGTAAATCACGTTAATAATTTCGGGTTGAATAAGAGGTTGAATTTGGATTTTCAGGGAGAAGGCAGGCCATTTATTCCCCAACCGACAGATAAAAACTGGTCTAATATTTCACTTCCATGGATGGCATTTGGGTATGGGGTTTCGGTAACACCAATGCAGACATTGGCTTTTTACAACGCCGTTGCAAATGGTGGCGTAATGGTAAAACCCCAATTTGTGTCTGAGGTCAGAGAATGGAATAAGGTGATCCTTAAAAAAGAGGTTGAAGTTATAAACCCCAAGATTTGTTCTGATGAGACTCTTTCTAAAGTTAAGGCAGTGTTGAAAAATGTGGTTAAGAAAGGAACTGCTGATAAGTTGTATTCAAAAGATTTCCCAATGGCTGGTAAAACAGGAACAGCACAAGTAAATTATGGGAAAAAAGATGGTAGTAGTTTGTATTATGCTTCTTCATTTGTGGGGTATTTCCCGGCAGACAGTCCAATGTACTCTTGTATAGTGGTGGTTCACAAACCAAGTACTAAGAATAATAATTATTATGGTGCAGATGTGGCGGGGCCTGTTTTTAAAAGAATTGCTCAAAAAATCTTTACTGATGTGCCATCGACAAACAAGATTAGTAATATCAATAGAAAAGTAGCAAAACAAGAAAGCAATTACAATGATTATTACACCATTTTGCAAAATAATCAGGATTTGGTTCCGGATGTGAAGGGAATGGCGGGAATGGATGCGATTGCACTTTTGGAAAATTTGGGAATGAAAGTAAAAACCATCGGCTTAGGAAAGGTAAAAAGGCAGTCTCTGCAAGCAGGAAAGGATATAATAAAAAACGCAACCATAACATTAGAATTACTGTGATTATACTTAAGGATATTTTATATAGAGTAGCTATCGAAGCAGTACACGGGTCTACAGATGTGGCTGTTAATAAATTAGAGTTTGATTCCAGAAAAATAGAAGCGAATGATGCATTTGTGGCAATTCGTGGTACTGTTTCAGATGGACATGATTATATTTCTAAGGCTATAGAATTAGGGGCTAAAGTAATTATTTGTGATTCTTTTCCTAGAGATTTTAATAGCGGAATTACTTATATAAGGGTTAGGGATACTAATAGTGCTTTAGCTTTTATGGCTGCCAATTATTATGGTAATCCATCAGAAAAATTAAAATTAGTAGGTATTACGGGTACCAATGGAAAAACTACCATTGCTTCTTTGTTATTTCAAATGTTTAGAAAGGCCGGATTCAAAGTTGGACTACTTTCGACTGTGAAAATAATGGTTGACAATACAGAATACAAGGCAACGCATACCACTCCAGATTCTGTCACAATAAATAGATTCATTGCCGAAATGATTAAAAACGGTGTTGAATATTGTTTTATGGAGGTGAGTTCGCATGGAATACACCAAAAAAGAACCGAAGCGTTGCATTTTGCTGGTGGAGTGTTTACCAATTTATCTCATGATCATTTAGATTATCATGCTTCGTTCGCTGAATATAGGGATGTTAAAAAGTCCTTTTTTGATATGTTGCCCAAATCTGCATTCGCTTTATCGAATATAGATGACAAAAATGGCCAGGTGATGTTGCAGAACACATTGGCAAAGAAAAGGACCTATGCTTTAAAATCATACGCTCATTATAAGGCTCAAATCATAGAAAACCAATTGTCCGGTTTGTTATTGAAGATTGAGAATAACGAAGTTTGGGTTAAATTGATAGGAGTTTTCAATGCCTATAACCTCTTGGCAATTTATGGAACTGCCATCGAATTAGGTATAGAAAGTTTGGAAGCACTTCGTTTGCTTTCTGAATTGGAAAGTGTCTCCGGCAGATTTCAATATGTGGTTTCAAAAACAAACATAACAGCTATTATAGATTATGCCCATACTCCAGACGCATTGGAAAACGTTCTTAATACGATAAACGAAGTTCGAACAAAGAACGAGCAATTGATAACTATTGTGGGATGTGGTGGAAATAGGGACAAGGCCAAAAGACCTATTATGGCTAAAATATCCTCTGAATTAAGCAATAAAACTATTCTTACTTCGGATAATCCACGAAACGAAGATCCGGAGGTAATCATTGCAGAAATGGAACAGGGGGTTGCTCCTCAAAATCACAGAAAGGTATTTGCAGTTACAGACAGGAGACAGGCCATAAAAATAGCCTGTCAGTTAGCACAGCCAAACGATATTATTTTAATAGCCGGTAAAGGGCATGAGACATATCAGGAAATAAATGGTATTCGTACCGATTTTGATGATATGAAAATAGTTAAAGAAATTTTTGAACAACTCCAAAAATAAAACTCAAGATATGCTATACTATTTATTTGAATATTTAAACAAAACATTGAATGTGTCGGGGACAGGAGTTTTCCAATACATCACTTTTAGATCTTCACTTTCTTTTATACTCTCTTTGTTGCTTTCAACAATTTATGGAAAAAGAGTTATCAGCTTTTTGCAAAAACAACAGGTAGGAGAAACTATTAGGGAATTAGGGCTAGCGGGACAAAATGAAAAAGCAGGGACGCCAACTATGGGTGGCTTGATCATCATATTTGCAACCTTAATACCTGTGGTGCTTTTTTCTAAGCTTCATAATATTTACATTATTCTTCTGATTGTTACGACACTATGGATGGGAACAATTGGGTTTATTGATGATTATATCAAAATTTTTAAGAAAGACAAGCAGGGTTTAAAGGGTGTTTTTAAAGTTTTTGGTCAAGTTGGACTGGGTTTGATTGTTGGATCAGTTCTGTATTTCAGTCCTATTGTTACTGTTAGAACCGATACTGGAAAAACAGATGTTTTTAAAACATCAACAGAAACCGTAGTAAGATCTGCAGCTGTTGAAGAAAAATCAACTGCCACGACAATTCCATTTTTTAAAAATAATGAATTTGAATATGCTGAATTGCTTGCATGGACAGGGGAAGGATATGAAAATTGGGCTTGGTTAGTCTATATTCCTATCGTTATATTTATCATTACCGCAGTTTCTAATGGTGCGAATCTTACAGATGGTATCGATGGTTTAGCAGCTGGAACTTCTGCTATTTCGGTTTTGGCACTTGCCATATTTACTTTCGTTTCAGGAAATATCATTTTTTCCAATTATCTCAATATTATGTATATCCCAAACTCAGGAGAAATGACGGTTTTTATTGCCGCTTTTGCTGGAGCGTTGGTGGGTTTTCTTTGGTATAATTCCTATCCTGCCTCTGTTTTTATGGGTGATACGGGTAGTTTAACCATTGGTGGTATCATTGCTGTATTGGCAATAGCGGTTCGAAAAGAATTATTAATTCCATTACTATGCGGAATCTTTTTGGTTGAAAATTTATCCGTGGTTTTACAGGTAAGTTATTTTAAATATACCAAAAAACGTTTTGGAGAAGGTAGAAGAATTTTTCTGATGTCGCCATTACACCACCATTATCAAAAGAAAGGTTATCACGAGAGTAAGATAGTTACTCGCTTTTGGGTTGTAGCCATATTGCTTGCCATCCTTTCTATTGTTACCCTAAAACTTCGATAAGATGAGATTGGTAGTGTTAGGTGGTGGAGAAAGCGGAGTAGGTACAGCTATTTTGGGAAAGAAGAAAGGATATGATGTTTTTGTATCTGATTTTGGTAAAATAAAAGAAAGTTACAAGGAAGTTCTTAATAATAATGGTATTAAATGGGAAGATGAAAGACATACGGAGTCACTGATTCTTAATGCAGATGTAGTGATGAAAAGCCCTGGAATTCCTGAAAAAGCTGTAATTGTTAAAAAGTTAATTGAAAAGGGTGTTTCGATCGTTTCTGAAATAGAGTTTGCCGCTCCTTTTACCAAGGCAATTACCATTGGTATAACGGGGAGTAACGGAAAGACCACGACTACAATGCTTACCTATCATCTGCTTAAATCAGCGGGTTTAAATGTAGGTTTGGCAGGGAATATCGGGAAGAGCTTTGCGGAACAGGTGGCTGAGGATAAGTATGACTGTTATGTATTAGAATTAAGTAGTTTTCAATTGGATGGGATTGCCAATTATAAACCACATATCGCAATAATTACCAACATCAGTCCGGATCATTTAGATCGATATGACTATAAATACGAAAATTATATCGATTCCAAGTTTCGAATAACGATGAATCAAACAGAAGATGACTATCTTATCTATGATGCCGATGATGAGGCAATATCAGATTGGTTTAAAGAAAATAAAACAAGAGCAAAATTAATTCCTTTTTCGCTAACCAAAACTTTTGAAGAAGGAGCCTTTATAAATAAAGATATCATGAAAATATTAATCAATCAGGAAGAATTTAACATGGAAACTGAAACTATTGCATTAGAAGGAAAACATAACATGAAAAATGCTATGGCAGCAACCTCAGTGGCAAAATTGATGCAAATAAGAAAAGCGACCATACGAGAGAGCCTTTCTAATTTCCAAGGTGTTGAACATCGTCTTGAAAAAGTATTGAAAATACAGAATGTACAATACATCAATGATTCAAAAGCAACTAATGTAAATGCAACTTTTTTTGCTTTAGACAGTATGAATACGCCCACTGTTTGGATTGTGGGGGGAGTTGATAAGGGGAATGATTATAACGAGTTAATGTCTTTGGTTCGTGAAAAAGTGAAAGCAATAATCTGCCTTGGAGTCGATAATTTAAAGATTATAGAATCCTTCGGTAATGTTGTTGATATTATGGTTGAAGTTAATAACATGAACGATGCTGTAAAAATGGCACAACGTCTTTCAGAAAAAGGAGATACAGTCTTGCTTTCTCCAGCCTGTGCAAGTTTTGATTTGTTTGAGAACTACGAGGATAGAGGAAGGCAATTTAAAGTGGCGGTTCACAATTTGTAATTTGGTCTATAGATTTAAGTAATTTATTATAATGAAACAGCTCATAAGCAAATTAAGGGGAGATAAAGGAATATGGTCATTTGTGGCCTTATTGGCTTTGTTTTCTTTTATGCCCGTATTTAGTGCGAGTAGTAATTTGGCTTATTTAGGGCATGGTACCGGGAATACGCTAGGGTATCTAGTGAAACATTTGGCCCATGTTTGTATTGGGTTTTTAATAATTTATTGGGTGCATAAGGTGCCATATCACTATTTCAGGGCGATATCAAGAATTGCTTTGCCTGTTGTATGGATTTTATTGATCTACACTTTAGTCAAAGGAACCGTAATTGCTGGTGCGAATGCTAGTAGATGGATTCAAATTCCGTTTGTTGGGATTACTTTTCAAACATCTACTCTTGCTTCATTGGTTTTGTATATATATGTTGCCAGATATTTGTCGAAAACACGTGAGGAACCTGATACTTTTAAAGTTTCTTTGCTGGAGTTATGGTTGCCGGTATTTTTGACTTTGGGTTTGATTTTGCCTGCCAATTTCTCTACAACAGCCCTAATATTTTCGATGATATTGGTTTTGGTTTTTATTGGTAAGTATCCTTTAAAATACATAGGAGTTATTATCGGATCGGGTATTGTTATGCTTAGTTTTTTTGTCATCCTTTCCAAAGCTTTTCCAGACTCCAGATTTTTCAGTAGGGTGAGAACCTGGGAAAGTAGGATTGAAAATTTCAGTACAGATAAACCGGATGAGGATGATTATCAGATAGAAAAGGCAAAAATTGCTATTGCATCTGGTAAAATATACGGACTTGGGCCGGGTAAAAGTGTGCAAAAGAATTTTTTACCTCAGTCTTCCTCTGATTTTATTTATGCAATTATAGTTGAGGAGTATGGTTTAATTGGAGGATTTGGTGTCCTATTTATTTATATGCTTTTGTTGTTCAGATTTGTGGTTGCATCACATAAGGCAAATACCTTATTTGGGAAACTGGTGGTGATAGGTGTTGGCTTTCCCATGATTTTTCAGGCCATAGTAAACATGGCGGTAGCGGTTGAATTGTTACCCGTTACCGGACAGACCTTGCCGTTAATCAGTAGTGGGGGAAGTTCTATATGGATGACCTGCTTTGCATTAGGAATCATTTTAAGTGTTACTAAAAAAGAAGAGGAAATTGAGCAGGAACAAAAAGAGGCTGCAAAAAGGGAAGAGGCTTTGCAAAAATTGATAGATGCTGAATTGGCAGCTGAAGATGAAGAAGATAAGAAGACTTTAGAAGATTATTCCATTGAAGATAAAACTAAAAATCCCATGAATTCAGTTTTAAATAAAAATTACTATACTGAATAAAATGAATTAAAAAAAATTATGAAACCATATAGATTCATACTAAGCGGCGGTGGAACAGGTGGGCATATTTATCCAGCTATTGCTATCGCTAATGAATTAAAATCACGTTTTCCTGATGCAGAGTTTCTTTTTGTTGGTGCAAAAGATAAAATGGAAATGCAAAAAGTTCCGCAAGCGGGTTATCCTATTAAAGGGTTGTGGATTGCTGGTTTACAAAGAAAAATTACCCTGCAAAATATGATGTTTCCAATTAAACTCATTGATAGTTTATGGAAGTCAAGACAAATATTAAGGGAATTTAAACCTGACGTGGTAATAGGAACTGGTGGTTTTGCAAGTGGAGCTCTTTTGAAAATGGCTGCTATCATGGGGATTCCTACCCTTATTCAGGAACAGAATTCTTATCCTGGGATAACGAATAAATTATTGAGTGAAAAAGCCAATAAAATATGCGTTGCATATGAAAATCTTGAGCGGTTTTTTCCTAAAGATAAAATTGTTTTAACAGGAAATCCTGTTCGTCAGGATTTAATTGACATTGAGGATAAAAGAAGTGCAGCTATAAAATATTTTACTTTAAATAAAAAAAAGAAAACCCTTCTTATTTTGGGGGGAAGCCTTGGTGCTCGGAGAATAAATCAGTTGATTGAGAAAGAGCTTGATAATATTTTGTCTCAAAATTTACAGGTTATTTGGCAATGCGGTAAGTTGTATTTTGATGAATACCAAAAATACAATTCTGACGATGTTAGAGTAGCGGCATTTATTGAAAGGATGGATTTTGTTTATGCTGCGGCGGATTTAATCATATCAAGAGCTGGGGCTTCTTCTGTTTCGGAGCTTTGTATAGTTGGGAAACCAGTTATTTTTATACCGTCACCCAATGTTGCTGAAGACCATCAAACAAAAAATGCAAAAGCAATTGTAGATAAAAAAGGAGCAATTTTAATCAAAGAATCAGATCTTGACTCTGAGTTTAGTCTGGTTTTAGAATCCTTGATAAATGATGAGGGAAAACAGAATCAATTGAGCGAAAATATAAAAGATTTGGCGATGCCTGAGGCGACCAGACAGATTGCAGATGAAATTGTGAGATTAATAAAAAAATAATTAGCAGATAGGTCTATGAACTTAAATCAAATACAAAACGTCTATTTTATTGGTGTAGGTGGGATTGGTATGAGTGCTTTGGCGCGTTACTTTAAGTATATAGGGAAAAATGTTTCCGGTTATGACAAGACTCCAACTGTTTTGACAAATGAGCTTTTGGACGGAGGTATTGATATTTGTTTTGAAGATCGTATTGAATTGATTCCATCTGAGTATTTTGTTGAAAATACCTTGGTTATTATAACTCCGGCAATTCCAAAAGCACATTCCCAATGGAATTATTTTTTGGAAAGGAATTATCAGGTGAAAAAAAGATCCGAGGTTCTGGGAATAATCACCAAGGATACATTTTGTTTTGCAGTAGCTGGAACCCATGGAAAAACAACTACCTCCAGCATTTTGGGCCACATATTGCAGGAAAGTGGAGCTGATGTAACGGCTTTTGTAGGAGGAATTGTCGAAAATTATAACTCGAATTTAATCGGAAACGGAAAAAGCGTGACCGTTGTAGAGGCTGATGAATTTGATCGTTCATTTTTACACCTGCATCCCGATATCGCTTGTGTTACTTCAATGGATGCTGATCATTTGGATATCTATGGAACAAGTGATGCTATAAAGGAATCATTTGCGGAATTTGCGTCTAAAATAAGTGATAAGAATAGCCTTTTTATTACCAGTGAATTGCCTTTGGAAGGGATTACGGTGGGTGTGAATGAGGATACAGTCTATAGTGCTATAAATGTAAGAATTGAAGACGGATGTTATGTCTTTGATGTAAAAACACCGGTAGGGATTTTAAATGGCTTTAGATTTGGATTGCCGGGAAGACATAATTTGATGAATGCTCTAATGGCTATGGCCATGGCCTTAAGTTATGGTGTCCCAGCCGGAGCTATAGCGATAGCCTTAGCATCATTCAAAGGGGTAAGAAGAAGATTTTCTTATCAAATAAGAACGGAAGACTTAGTTTATATAGACGATTATGCGCATCATCCAACCGAAATAAATTCTGTTTATCAGGCAGTCAGGGAACTATATCCGGATAAGAAGGTTCTTGCGATTTTTCAACCTCATTTATTCAGTAGGACCAAAGATTTTGCAGATGACTTTGCAAAGAGTTTGTCTGGTTTTGATGAGGTTATTTTGATGGAAATATACCCTGCTAGGGAACTTCCTATGGAAGGTGTTACGTCGGAGTGGTTGTTAGCTAAAATTGATAATAACAACAAACAATTGGTGTCTAAGGAAAATCTTATTGATTATATATTAAAGAGTGACGCTCAGGTAATTGTGACCATCGGAGCGGGGGATATAGGGGAATATGTTGATTTTATAAAAAGAGCTTTAAATGAAAATATTTAATTGGATTAATATTCGGTTGGTTTTGATGTTTGGATTGGTGATTTTTCTATTTTCCTTTACTTCCAAAAGAAATGATAAGAGAAAAATCTCAAAAATAGACGTTGTTTTTATTGGAGAAAACAAACTTTTTATTAAACAGGAAACGGTTAATAAATTGTTAATAGAAAATAGAAACGACCTTTCAAGCATTGAAAAAGATGAATTAGATTTGAATAAACTTGAAAAAAAGTTGGATGCAAACTCAATGATCGAAAAATCAGATGTTTTTGTAAGTGTTGATGGTACCTTGAAAGCAGTAGTAAAGCAGAAGACGCCTATAGCTCGCGTAATAGGCGATGAGGAAAATTCTTATTACCTGGATTATAAAGGAGGAAAGATGCCTTTGTCTGTTAATTTCTCTGCGAGAGTTCCACTTGTTTCTGGTGAAATAGGGAAGCTGAAAAGTGAAAAATTGGCTGAATTATTTCGTTTTGTTTACGATGATAATTTTTTGAAAAAAAATATAATTGCTGTCCAGGTAATGCCAAACGGCAGCTTAAAAATGTTCAATAGAAATTTTGGTTATCAAATTGAATTTGGTGGATTAGTAAATGTTGAACGGAAATTTAAGAACTATAAAGCTTTTTTTCAAAAAGCAGTTTTGGATAGTTCTTTGTATGGGTATAAGAAAATCGATTTGAGATTTACAAAACAAGTAGTTTGCGCTAAATAAATAGAGAATGGAAAAAGAGAATATTGCAGTAGGTCTAGATATTGGGACAACCAAAATCGTTGCCATGATAGGCAAGAAGAATGAATATGGGAAGTTGGAAATTTTAGGTGTTGGTAAGTCCAAAAGTTTAGGAGTGGCTAGAGGAGTGGTTAATAATATTACACAAACCATTCAATCGATCCAACAGGCAATTAATGAAGCTGAGAACAATTCAGGTTACAAAATAAAGGATGTGGTAGTGGGTATAGCAGGACAGCATATCCGTAGTATTCAGCACACGGATTATATCAGTAGAAATAATCCCGAGGAGGTAATTGGTGGAGCTGATATTCAGCTTTTGATTGACCAAGTAAATAAATTGGCAATGTTGCCGGGAGAGGAGATTATCCATGTTTTACCACAGGAATTCAAAATTGACGGTCAGTCTGAAATCAAAGAACCTATTGGAATGTATGGAGGTAGATTGGAGTCTAGTTTCCATGTTGTAGTAGGTCAGGCGTCTTCCATCAGAAATGTTGGTAGGTGTATACAAAGTTCCGGCATCGAGTTGTCAGGGCTTACTCTGGAGCCATTAGCGTCTTCTGATGCAGTATTGAGTCAGGAAGAGAAGGAGGCTGGTGTCGCTTTGATTGATATAGGTGGTGGGACAACCGATTTGGCAATATTCAAGGATGGGATTATTCGTCATACAGCTGTAATACCATTTGGTGGAAACGTAATAACTGAGGATATCAAAGAAGGTTGTTCTATTATAGAGAAGCAGGCCGAACTGTTAAAAGTTAAGTTTGGGTCGGCTTGGCCTGGAGAAAACCGAGATAATGAAATAGTTTCGATTCCAGGGTTAAGAGGCAGAGAACCAAAGGAAATTTCTCTGAAAAATTTATCAAAGATTATCCATGCTCGAGTTATAGAAATAATAGAGCAAGTTTTTACAGAAATTAAGGCTTATGGACACGAAGATCCTAGAAAGAAATTAATTGCGGGAATAGTTCTCACAGGAGGAGGTTCACAATTGAAGCATATTAAGCAATTAGTTGAATATATTACTGGTATGGATACCAGAATCGGTTATCCTAATGAGCACTTGGCAGGTGATTCTGATGAAGAGTTTTCCAGTCCTTTATATGCGACAGCAGTTGGTTTAGTTATGAATAGTATTGAGAACAAAACACAAAGTGCCGTAAAAAAGGAACAAATTGTAGCTCCGGTATTCCAACATGAACCAGTTTTGCAGGAGGTAGAAGGTGTTCAGGAGGAAGAAGTCGAAGTTGAGCCTGAAAATTATTCTAAAAATAACGAGTCCACAGAGAAAAAAATAAAAAGTTCATTCTTTGATCGGTATGTGGATAAGATTAAAGAATTTTTAGATAACGCCGAATAAGGCTGGATAGGCTATAGTAAAGAATAGAATAAAGTATATTAATATCAAAAACCCAATTTTATGATGAGCAACTCAGAATTTGGAAGTATTTCATTTGATTTACCTAAAAATCAATCAAATGTAATTAAAGTAATAGGTGTCGGTGGTGGCGGAAGTAATGCAATCAATCATATGTTCCGACAAGGGATTAAAGGTGTAGATTTTATTGTTTGTAATACCGATTCACAGGCATTGCAAAACAGCGCTGTGCCAAACAAGATTCAGTTAGGTGTTAATTTGACTGAAGGTCTTGGAGCAGGTGCAAATCCAGATGTAGGACAACAATCAGCT
Organism: uncultured Flavobacterium sp.; assembly: GCA_964614445.1. Lineage (GTDB taxonomy): Bacteria > Bacteroidota > Bacteroidia > Flavobacteriales > Flavobacteriaceae > Flavobacterium. The sequence continues at coordinate 64,456 of CAZTLN010000007.1, forward strand.
ATTGAAAGCATTGCTGATATTGAAAATATGTTGGACCGCAACACAAAAATGGTTTTTATTACTGCCGGAATGGGTGGTGGTACCGGTACCGGTGCTGCTCCTGTAATTGCTCAGCTGGCTAAGGAAAGAGAAATTTTAACAGTTGGAATCGTTACTTTGCCATTCTCATTTGAAGGTAAGGTGCGTCAAGAGCAGGCTCTTGTGGGAATTGAAAAACTGCGCAAACAAGTAGATTCATTAATAGTTATTAATAACAATAAATTAAGAGAGGTATACGGAAATCTTGGATTTAAAGCTGGGTTTTCAAAAGCTGATGAAGTTTTGGCAACAGCCTCAAGAGGTATCGCTGAAGTAATTACGCACCATTACACTCAAAATATTGATTTAAGAGATGCTAAAACAGTTTTGGCCAATAGTGGAACTGCTATAATGGGTTCTGCAGTCGCATCTGGCGAAAACAGAGCTAAAGAAGCAATCATTTCTGCTTTAGATTCCCCCCTTTTAAATGATAATAAAATTACCGGAGCCAAAAACGTATTGTTGCTCATCGTTTCTGGCTCTAACGAAATCACCTTGGATGAAATTGGAGAAATTAATGACCATATTCAGACTGAAGCTGGTTATAATGCCAATATTATAATGGGAGTTGGTGAGGATGAAACATTGGGAGACGCTGTGGCAGTTACTGTTATTGCTACTGGTTTTGATATTGAACAACAAAGCGGAATAGTAAATTCAGAGCCTAAAAAAATAATTCATAGTCTTGAGGATGAACAAAAAATTGTTCATGATTTATCAACTAAAATTGTTCCTTCTTTTGATTTAGGTGTGGATAAACCGGTTGCTGAATCTGATGAAAGAATAGTTTTTGAACTGGTTGACGAAGATGAAACCGTTGCAGTTTCTGAGCCGGTTAAAGAGGAAACAGTAAAAGAAGAATTAATAGCTGTTTCTGAATACATAAAGAATTTGGATGTTACATTTGAAATTGTTTCGCCTATAAAAGATCAGGAGTTTTCTATTGTTCCTCCTAAGATGGAAGAAGCTAAAGTAATTGAACAAACCAAATCTTTCGAGAGAGAGGAACAAACAACCTTTTCTTTTGATTTGCCGCTTTTTAAATCGGAACCGGTTAAGGAAGTTCAAGCAAAGCAGGAAGAGAAACTGATATTTGAATTGACTGAAGAAACTAAGGCTATAAAAGTTAATGAGCCCGTAGAATTTGTTCCTGTAACTGAGGTTTCAGATAACGGAATTATTAAATATTCTTTGGAAGAATATATGGAGGCTGAAAATGAATTTTTGAGCTCAAAACCTGTAGCCAAGACAGAAGGAGAGTTAGTTCCTGCAGAGTTGAATATTACCATGAAAAAGGTCGAAACTTCCGAAGCAGATTTGTCTCGATTTGAAGATATTTCTCCAATGGAGATGACAATCGAAGAAACTTTAAGACTTCGAGCTGATGAAAGGAGAAAAAAGTTAAAGGAATTCAATTATAAGTTTCATAACAATTTGTCAAAAATTGACGAATATGAAAAAGAGCCTGCTTATAAAAGATTGGGAATTGATATTTCAAATACCCAAATGAATAACATGAATTCGAGAATTTCCGTTGGCATCGATAGCAATAATGATTTACAATTGCGTTCAAACAATTCTTATTTGCATGACAATGTAGACTAAGCATTTAGAGCTGTAAAGATATAACCCGAAAATTGAATAAATTTTCGGGTTATTTTTTTTATATTCGCACAACTTTTACGGAAGGTTGAATATTTTCATAGCAGCATCTTTGCTGAAGTTATGGGCCTATTCAGCAAAAAGAGTGTAGAAAAACAGCTCTAATTTTATTTTTTATTGTTAAACGAGACAAAGGTCTATTAATCTGAAAAAAATGAGTTTATCAGCACAAATCATGGACGAAATGAAATCAGCCATGAAAGCAAAAGATACCGTTGCATTGGAGGCTTTGAGAGCTATCAAATCTGAATTGTTATTAGCTCAGACAGCATCAGGTTCCAAGGAGGAAATTTCATCGGATGAAGAAGTGAAATTACTTCAAAGATTGGTAAAAACCCGTAAGGAGAGTGCCAGAATATTTAGTGAGCAAAACCGCTTGGATTTGGCTGAACCTGAATTGGCTCAGGTGGCAGTAATTGAAAAATTCCTTCCTGCTCAAATGAGTGAGGCAGAAATTGAAGCCATCGTATCCAAAATAATTGAAGAGACAGGTGCAAATGGAATTGCATCAATGGGAAAAGTTATGGGATTGGCTTCTGCTCAATTAGGAGGAGCTGCTGATGGAAAAACTATTTCTACAATAGTGAAAAAAATGCTGGTTTAGCCGGTGCTGACTTCCTTTAGTTTAGTTCTGGATACCAAGCATTATTAATAAGGTCGCGTAGTTCAACTGGATAGAATATCAGATTTCGGCTCTGAGGGTTGGGGGTTCGAACCCCTCCGCGATCACTAACAAAAATTCATTAGAATTCATTACCCCGTGTTTTCCCAGTAAACACGGGGTTTTTTGTTTCTTTTGAGTTCAGTTCATTTCACTTCATGTCAGGTTTTTGTTCCACAAATGTTTCACAAAAGAAACTATGTTTCACAAAAATTTCAAAACATGTAAAAATGAGCACAACTTTAAAGTTTTACGTAAGTACAGATCGTCAGAGAAAAACCGATAATCAATTGCCAATTTACGTTCGGGTAATTCACCACCGAAAAAAAGCGGAAGGGAAATTGAATACTATTCCAATCAGCGGAAAAGATCTTCAATATTGGAATTCTGACCTTCAAAGATTCAATTCTAAACTGTCTAAATTAGTAGAGTACAATCTTTTGTTAAATGAAATTCAAAATGAATTTCATAACTACACCAGAATTAATCTAACTAAAATGGGATTGTTAACAGCAAAGGATATAAGAGATCATTTGCTTTCCAGGGAATACAAGGAAATAAAAACGGTGAGTCAGGTGGCGGAGGAATTCTTTATCGATGTAATTCAATCGGATATTGAAAAAGCCCACGGGACAAAAAAGAATTACAGAAAATCGATTAATCACTTTCAACAATTTCTTAATTATAAAAAAATACATAATCTGCCAGTTATTGATTTCAAGAGAAAGCACGCTTCCATGTTTGTGGATTATCTCAAAAGTACCATTGTGAAAATTGACAAAATAGGTCTCAACAATCAAACGACTAATTCGGTTGTTAAGAATGTAAAACCTGTTTTTAAAAAATTATATTTTGAGGAGGTAATTCCAATAAACCCCTTTGATGGAATTATTGTCCCTTTTAACAAGGCCGTAAAGCCACGTTTGACAAACGAGCATTATAATAACATATTAGACCTTGATTTGAGCGCTAATCCAACATTAAATACTTATAAAGATTTATTTTTGTTTTTATGTTATACAGGGCTTAGTTATTGTGATGCTATTGATTTAAAAGGTAATGACCTTATTAATGGTAGACTCGAAATATGCAGAAAGAAATCAAAGGTTCCAACAGTACAGTTTTTAATTACCAATGCAGAAAAAATTGTCGAAGGCTACGAGGGTACAGTTCCTGAAAAGAGATTGTTGCCTAAAAAGAGTCTTGACAAAATGAACCTAAATTTAAAACTAATAGGTGTTATGGCAGGTATTCCTTTTCCGCTATGCACTTATGCGGCGAGACGATTTTTTAGGCAGTCTATTTACGAATCGGGAATTAATGAGCCATTGGTGCGTAAATGTCTTATGGGACACTCCTCTTCCAACGATATGGACAGTCATTATTTATTAGTAACAGACGAGATGCTAAAAGAAGCAAAAGATAAATTAGATATTCACTTTAGTAAGTTCTAAATGGATTTGAAAGAAGCAAAAGAAAATTTAAAGCCTATAAATGCAGACCATAAAAATCAATGGAAGAAATTATTTGCCGATATGAGACCGCAGTTAATTTGTCTAAACAAACAAGGACAAATTTTACCATCAAAATCAATACAAGAGTAATTTTTTAATATATTTACACTCGTTTATAAAACAGGAGTAAAAAATACCCTCGTTCAAAAAACAAAAAATGACAGAAAAAACAACATACAATCCCCAAATTCCATACAACGATTTACCGTTAGTACCGCCTAATTTAGATATTGAAAATACTGTAATTCTCAAAAAAACTATTACAGCTAGTAGGGCATTATCTGAATTAAAAGGAGCAATAACCAACTTGCCAAATCCAACGCTTTTCATTGATACGATCAATTTACAGGAAGCGCAGGCTAGTTCGGCTATTGAAAATATAATTACAACTCAGGACACATTATTCAAAGCTTCAGTTGCTGAACTGAAAGCCATAAATATTGACACCAAAGAAGTGATGCATTATAAAGATGCCTTATGGTATGGTGTCAAAGAAATAGAAAAAAGGCCATTATTGACCACCAATTTGTTTATCGAATTAATGCAATTGATAAAGGAAAATCAATCGGGTATTCGTAATGCCCCCGGAACCCAATTAAAAAATCCAGTTACAGGAAAAGTAGTTTACACGCCACCCGAAGGAGAACAGATAATTCGTGCAAAATTGAAAAATCTGGAAGATTTCATTCACGCGAACGACAATATAGACCCATTGGTAAAAATGGCAATCATACATTATCAGTTCGAGGCGATTCACCCATTTTTTGATGGTAACGGTCGTACGGGTAGAATAATTCTGTTGTTGTACCTCAAAATGGAAGGTTTACTCGATTTGCCGGCATTGTATCTTAGTGATTATATCATTCAGCATAAAGATAAATATTACACTAATTTGCGTAAAGTAACCGAAGAAGGCAATTGGGAAGATTGGATTTTGTATATGCTCGATATGGTGGAGCAAACTGCTTTAAAAGGCAGAAAACAAATTGCCTCCATTCAAATAGTAATGAACGAAATGGGTAGCGAAATACAACAAAAACTACCAAAAGTATATTCGAAGGGTCTGTTGGAAGAATTATTCCGATTGCCCTATACCAAAAGAAACCAACTCGAAAAAGCAGGTTTTGGGAACCTTAAAACTGTCGGAAACTATCTGAAAGAGCTTGAAAAACAAGGTTTTCTTAAAAGTGAGCAAGTAGGAAAAGAAAAACTATATCTCAATTATAGATTACTGGAAGTTCTGAGAGGGAAATAAAAAATGATCAAGAAGCTTTTTTGTATAATAATAAGTTTTTTTAATGCCTTTAGCTTATTTTGGTATAAAAATTAATTCCTTGTCATCTATAAATACCACTTACTTTCCTGGCATAAAAAACTAAATAGGAAAAGCATAAAACATCAACAATATAACTAGCTTGCTATGCTATCAGAAATAAATTCTTGTGTCCAACTGATGACCACCACCACAAATTATCATAATTGTGATTGCGTCAGAGCTTGGTGAACTGATTCAGTTCACTTTTTGCAAACGATTTACAAAATTCACTTTAATAAGTTCTAAATGGATTTGAAAGAAGCAAAAGAAAATTTAAAGCTCATAAATGCAGACCATAAAAATCAATGGAAGAAATTATACTTTGATATGAGACCAAGGTTAATTGAGCTATTTAATGAATTAAACGAGGAATACCTTAAAGCAGATAATCTCAATAAATACTACATGATTCATGAAATGATTTATTATTTATCTTTTTATAAAGACAAGGAAGTGTTGGAGCTGCTTGGTAAATACAATTTGACACTTTTTACCCAAAGGGTATTTATAGACCACGAACAGTTGTTTGACGCTTTAGAAAAACATGAAGCCAATTCATCTTTCCTTTTCCCATTTGAAATGATAGTTATGATGTTCAATGATTACAGTAAGTCTATAGTAAAAGATGCAATTTGTAAGGATTTGGATATTGATGCCATAAAGATTGCCCAAAAAGTGCACCGCCAATTTAAAGACGGAAACAAACCAGAATTATTGGAAGAATATGTAAAGAGGGTGAAATTATTAAAAAGTACAGCCGATAAAGAAAATGTTTTTTTTCGATTAAAAGAAAACAATCCTTTTACCTCTGCAACTCATGAACAAAAATTTCCCCATATAATGCCATTTAAAAATCTATATTACGCACTCCTTGACTTCAATCAACAAGTATGCTCTAATTTGGATGAAAGTAATTTTAAAGTAGAATTCTACAATCTTATGGAGCTCATTTTAAGAGATAAAGCCATTCTTAATAATAACAAAGATGCCCAACTCAATTATGGCGAATTGGGCAATACTCGTTTCAAAATTAAGAGAGTAGAATCACTATTTCTTAGAAAAAACTAACTTTATTATTATTTAATAAAGCTATTATATCGTCATAATGATAAAATACTCTGTTGCCTACTTTTGATTTCCGGATATTGTGTTTTTCAGCAAATGCAACCATAGCAGTATTACCATAGTTAAAAAATTGTTGAACAATACTTTTGGGTATCCAATTCCCAAAAGTAGCTTTTAAATGATCTTCCATTTAATCTAATTTTTAATTGTTATACTTCATTTCGTTTTTAATCGAATCAATTTGATATTGATTTGAATCAGGATAAAAAGCTTTGTTTTAGTTTAATAATATTCTAATCCTAAAAAATATATTGTTGCTTCGATTTAAACCAAAAGTAAAGCGGAATGATTTGGATTGATGGAACAAAAAGCTGACAATTGTTTGATTAAGTTTTGAAATTTCATTTAAACAAACTGCAGAAAAATATATTAAAAAGTTTTTGGATATATATATAATTTGGAAGGATTTAAAACCACTTTTTTTATATGATATCAATATAAATTTTTCAGCTTGTTTGTTTAGCAGTTGATCAAGCTTAAATATTTTGAGATGCTAAAGTGTGGCACACTTGATGTTTTATTTTAAAAAATAAAAAAGTTATTTTCTAAAATAAAAATTAGATATTATTTTAAAAAATAAAAAGGTTAGTTAAATAATAATATGTTAGCTGTTTAATCCTATATTTTTTTCAATCCTTTAATAAAAATTTATATTTTTAAAACCTAATTTAAAAACCCACATCATGAAAGACCTTCTTACAAAAATCAACGCAGAAATTGACGCATTCAAAACAGATTCTGACCTACAAGCTGAAAAAGGAAATAAAGCAGCCGGAACAAGAGCTAGAAAAGCTTCTTTAGAATTAGAAAAACTTTTAAAAGCCTTCAGAAAAGCTTCTGTTGAAGCATCTAAAAAATAATTTAGAGTTTGATTAAAAAAAAAAGAGGCATTGAGCCTCTTTTTTTATTTTTACATTCAATTGTAGTCCTAATGAATCAGTCCACTTTTTGCTGACGATTAACACTGTAAATCGTCAGCAAAAAGTGGACTGATTTAGGTCAAAACTAAATACTAACAAATCCAGCTTATAATAGCCTGTAAGTTCAACCCTCCGGGTATACGCCATCAAGCACGGATATATACAATTAAGAAACTAAAAAAACATTAAAATATGATTCCTAAATTAAACAATAATGCACAACAATTCATTTTTAGAAAAACATGGAAAGAGGTAACAGAAAAAATTAAAGAATTTTGGGACAAGGACTTCTATATCACAGATTTTGATTATGGTGATGGAATGTATCGAGTGCTTCTCTCTAAGGGTACTGGATGGAATGGCCAGGCATACAGATTTGGGAAAGATTTTCCTGAAGAGAAAATACAAGAGCTTTGGGATAAAAATTATTACATAACTAATGTTACACATGACGGAAGTGATTGGATTGTTGTTATGTCCGGAGGTACTGGCATTAATGGACAAAGTTGGTTTACACGTGCATCATTTAGTGACTTTGAAAAAAAAGTTGATGAAGAATGGGCAAAAGGTAATGATATTACAAAAGTAGCTTATGGTAATGGTCTTTATTTAGGAGTAACATCAGGTGGTTTAGGTTGGTCTCAAACTTGGTGGAATTGGAATGATTTCCCAACAGATGAATTAATGGATTTAAAGAAAAGTGAGGGTAAAATAATAACTGATGTATTTGAATTCGGGAATAAATGTTTTGCTGTCGCGAGTGGTAAAACAGGATATACAAAACAAAGATTTCATAAGAATAAGGATTTTGAATATTTAATAAAACTTCTAGATAAAAGATGGGATGAAGGGTATGACTTAACTACAGTTTCGTTTTATAAAGGGGAATGGATTTTAGTTTTTTCAAAGTAGTAAGCATAGAACACGGTGTAAAAGTTCACTAGCACGCACCATACTCTCAAAGATAGTTGCAAGTTTCATAAATTAGTAAACAATAAAAGTGGAGACAAGAAAACCAATTAAAAACAGGGAGTATTCCGAAAATCCATAAGAGTAGGAATAAAAATTAAAAAATAACAAAATGGCTCAAGAAATGTATAAACACGATGCGCTTCTGCACCTCTTATGGGCGGTAGCAAGTGCGGATTTAACATCGGACGATGAAAAATATGGTGCAGTTTCAAGTGTAGAAGATGAGTACTATGAAAAGGTAAAGAAAGCGGAGGGGATTAATATTTCTTTCGGTGAAATTGCTGATAAACGCTCAGCATTAAGAGAAACTATTGGGTCTGATGGCATAATTAATGAGGCACTAAAAGCGACCAATGGTTGTGGTCGTGAATGGAGGACAAAGGTATATGGATATATGTGGAGAATGGCATTGAAATCTTGGGAGGGGGAATATAATTCAGATGGTGACAAATCTAGTGTTTCTGATAATGAATATGCAATCATTAAAAGAGCTAAAGTTTATTTTGGAATAACAGAAGAGGAAGACGATAAAGCGATAGCTTTAACAAAAGTATAGCAACCAACCAACCCATTACAAGAATTAGGAATAGAAGGGCGGAAGTGCTTTTATGTTTTCTCGCCTTTTTTTATATAAATCGGGGTAAGTAAAAACGTAAGTATAATTTAGTCCTACCATCGATTATGTGTAAAATGGCAGTGTCAGGAATAACTTTCTTGAAGTAGCGATTTTTATTTTTATTAACAGGTTCACAAAAAATCAAAGTCAGAAATTAAAGCAAATTAAACAAGGGTTAAGTGGTTTAGGTACAATTAAAATTTGAAATAATAGGAGTCAAAAAGGAAATAATTAGATAAAAATTTAAGGAATCAAATTTTGACTTAGCAGAATAGAAAAATATATTAATATACGTGAACTGCGAATTAAAATATTTTTCAACTTTAAATGTTGAATTTCGGATGTCAGTAAATAATAAATAAAAGTTATATAAAACTACTTAAAAAAAACAAATTAGTTGTTATTTAAATGAAAATATGATGAATAGAATTAAGTATTATTTTGAAAATTTTGTATCGCGTAAATCAAATTTTGTTTATTTCCTTTTTGTAACAGCTGTTCTTTACACCTTTTTAATGGTAGCTGTTGAGTATATTTTGGAGATTGTAGAGGATGATGCATTTACCAATATATGGTGGAGTAGGTTTGAAAAAATCTTAGAAATAGATGCAGATGGTGAAAATTTATTAGATCGTTTAGTGAATTTTCTTTATTGGATCTTTAGCGTTGCATTTTCAGGAACTATTATTGCATTTTTAGCTGCTAAAGTGGCAAATTTTATCGAAGATTTAAAAAAAGGAAATTCTCAGGTTATTGATTCTAATCACTATGTAATTATAGGTTGGAATTCGACAATTTTTAAAATATTTGATGAAATCCAATTGGCAAACGAAAATCAAACAAAGCCAACCGTTCTATGTTATAACAGCATGGATAATATTGAAATGAACCAAATAATAGAAGTAGAATATAAAAATAAAAAAAATTTAAGAATAATAACTCGTTCGGGTAGTATTTACAGTATCCATGATTTAGGTAGATGTAATTTAAATAAAGCTAAATCAATTATAATTCTAGATGATATCGTGGTGCCTGATTTTAATATTGAAACTACAATTCTTGCGGTAAAAAGAAACGTAGGAGATAGAAATATACCTTTGATATCTCAATTTAGGAAAGAGGATAATATTAAACTTATGAAAAATTTTATGGGTAATAATTTTTATCCAATTAATACTGATGACATAATTGCAAAAGTTACGGCTCAGGTGATAAGAAATAAGTTTATTTCATCCATAGTGCTTGATTTTTTAGATTATGACGGTGATGAGATTTATTTTATGAGTAGCAAAAATCTGCAGGGAAAGACATTTAAGCAAGCGATGTTGTTGTTAAAATCTGTTACTTTAATAGGTATCAAAACAAAGGATGAAAATGTTTTTGTAAATCCAGACAAAGACTACATTATTATGGAAGAGGATAGCTTAATAGTGATAGCTGAAGATGATAATTTTGAAAAGAGTGATAACAAAAGTGATGTTGTTGAAATTGAAAATCATGTAAATGCGAAGTTAAATAATTTATCAATTATTAAGGAAAATATACAGCATAAGGAACGTCTTTCTTTGCTAGTAATAGGCTGGTCACAAATGGGGCAACGAATTATAGACTGTACCCTACCATTTTTAGCTGAAGGTTCTAACTTAGTTTTTGCATATCAAGAGCGTTTGATTACAGCTAAACCTCAATTCAATAATGTCTCAGGTATTGATATTAAAGAAGTTTTTCTTATTGGTGAAGGTAGAGTAATAATTGAGGAGGTAATTAAGGGTGCTAAGTTTGATGTAGTTGTCCTTTTGGGATATGATGATGTTTTAAATGATGAGGTTGCAGACACAAAGTCTTTAATGCAATGCTATGTATTAAGGTCCATTATTGATAATTTACAGTCAAATAAACCAAGAGTTATTTTGCAGCTTAACGATGGCTCCAAACAAGAATTGATACAAAATGAAAATTCTAATGAAGAACTAATAGTAAGTGATCTATTATCTTCTTTATTAACTACCCAATTAGCAGATAATCCTAAATTATGGTATGTATTTGATGATTTATTTAATGGTTCTGGCTTTAAGATTAATGTTGAGAAATTAGATAATTTTATTTTAAATTTTCCAGATTTCGAAATTACGAAAGTAGAGGATTTATTGTTATTAGCCTTAGGTGTGAATAAAACTTTTATTGGTTATATTCAAAATGAGCAATTGTTCCTTAATCCACATAAAGGAATGGAATTAAGTTCAATAGAAGATATTTCAATAGTATATATCGCTTAATTGTTCTTTTAAACCTGAGTTGTAATAATCAATATTACGTTTAGGGTAATACTTTAATAAAGTATATAAAAAAATTAGAAGTTGTAGGCATAAGATGCTAATCAATACTTTTATATTAGAATATAAAATAAGATCAAAACAAATGATAAAGGGAAAAGCCATCTTGAGTGCATTTCTATTTTATCTGACAGAGTTTTTGCTTTTTCATCGCCGTCTGACAAATTAAAAGTAAAAACAGTTTGGGCCATAGCATAAAAGATAAATGAATATACTAAATAGAATATTTTATCAACTAAGGTATAATAGGAAACTTTTGGGAGCGAATCACTTATAGTCCATTGGAAAGCAATCGCTGCAAGCAAGGAGGTTACGGTTAAACCAGATGCGGTACCTATTTCATGATCAGGGATAAAAAATACTAAATACGAAAGGAATAAAACAACAAATAGAGGTAAGGCCAATTTTAAACTGATTCCAAGCGGATCCCTTGCGACCTCAATATTAAAGTTCAACCTAGAATATTCTTCATTTCCTTCTGTTGAAGGATCTCCAAAGTTTGTTTTGTATAAATATGTTGATTGTTTGCAATTCAAATCAGTTAAGTAATATTGATCGTCATTCAAAATATCAATATTCTGGTCAATTACTTTGTTGATATAGGGATTTTTATCGTCTTTGACATATAAAATATCATTTTTGTTAAAACTTTTATTTTCTATAGAAATTGTCAAGGTTTGAATGTCATAGGGGAATTTATGAAAGTCTGCTTTAAATGGAAATGTGCCGCTGCAGTGTCCAGTCACATAATAATAATTTTGTTCCTTATTTACCTCTTCTTGTGAAATTTCTATGTCTGCGTCCGAATTCATAAATTCAAAATCCGTTACATTTTTGTATTCTTGATTTTCATTCAAAGAATCAACTCTCATCCACCAATAGAACATTATAGTAAATTCCTCCTCACTTTGATTTATTTTTAATGTTTTAATATAAATTCCAGTTTTGCAAACAATTGGATTTGATTCCTCTATTAATGAGGAATTTAACGGGTATGCTTTTATTGAAAAAAAGATAGTTGAAAATAATAAAAAAGAGAATAAATTTTTCATATTGCTTTATTAGAGTCCTAAAAAAAATAATAACGTCCTGCCTATTTTATGTTTTATTAAAATGGGTTTTAAATACGTAAGGGTTTTACAAAAAATAATAATAATTGAAATAAATAATATACAGATAATTGCAAATAAAATAGCTTGATGCCCAGTATTAATTATTAACCGAGAAATTATAAAATTTATTAAGATGGTATGAAAAAGGTAAACTGATAAGCTAAATTTTCCAATCGAAGAAATAATGGAGTTAAATTTTAAATCAGAGCGTATAAATTGAGTTAACATAATTAGCAATCCTGCTAAGTACAGTAAAAATGGAATGGTTACAGGGTAAAATAATTCGAGATATTTTTCCCTGGGAACTATAATAAAATTGGAGAATTGAATATGAATGATATATGAAACAATAATCAAAATCAATCCCGTATACCAAATAATTTTTTTGGTTTTAATATTTAACTTAAAAATTTGTGCCAAATATCCAGCTAAACTTATAGAAAACCATGGTAAAATTGGGAACCAACCGTCAAATAGTAATCTTTTTAATGTGGTTTTAATTCTATAACTATTCAAAGACGTTAAGCTAAATTCGTTTTCAATAATTTTAAACGAATAATTTAAATTAGATAAAACAAAAAAATAGATAATTAAAGTCAAAATGAATAATCCAATCTTCCAATGAGTGGACTTTGTGTAAATCAAAATTAAACCTATTTGAGAAAATCCTATTAAATAAAGTACGTCAAATGTTTGGAATGGTATAATGGACCATACCGCTATATCAATTAAAATGGCAATAAAAAGTATTTGAAAGGCTCTTTTCAGATTTTGTTTTACCGTTTTACCGTTATTAAACGAAAGGGCCAGTGAATATCCACTTAAAAAAATGAATATTGGAGCAGCTGTTGAGAAAAGGAACCTTAAAATTAATGGTATTTGAACCCTGTCCAAAAAATAAGGGGCACTATTTGCACAAACCATAATTAGAATTGCTATTCCTCTGGCAAAATCGATATTGTTGTTTCTTTGTTTTGGAATAGTGTAATTTATCATGATTTAACGGGCATTTGTACTAAGTTTAATCAAAAAATCAGCTACTTTTTAATTTATTCCAAATTCATAACTAAATCCAAAAAGCAACTGGGAATCTGCTTTTTTGATAGCTACATAAGGAGTAGCATGGTATCGATACCTTAGGGTAGTGTAGATTTTAAATTTATCGAGGTCATAAATTAACTTCGGCTCAAGATAAATTCTGTAATCCTTGAGGTTGTTTGATTTTGCCTGGTAATAAAAGGCAGTGTTATGCTGTAGTTTATCAGATATTTTAAAGTTTATAAAAGAGCTAAAACTATAGCGCAGGTTAATGATGTGCGCATATTCCAAAGTGTTTTTTGCATAAGTTTCATTCTCGTAAAAAGGACCAAAAGAAGCATCAAAATAATTATTATCCTTACTAATTATTCTATGGCGATAGCCAAAACCTGCTAGATAGCGGCTATTTAAAAGGAGTGAAACTGCTTTTTGCCCCTGAATGAATGAAAATAAGGAATTGTTTTTTAAGGCGTAGCTATATCTAAGCTGTGTGGTGTAATCAGACGAAATGGTTTCTTTTCCCTCTGATAAGAATTCATAGTTAAAAAAGAAACGCAATAAATTATTGTTGTTCCTGTAAGCCATTTGATTTGATGAATTGATTTGAACAAGTTCAATGTTTCCGGTTTGTATATTTCCTTCAAGACTGCTACTAAATACAAAGGTGCTGTCTGTTCTGGCAGACATACTTTCAGTATTTACAATTGTTTGAGAAATTGATTTTAATTGAACCAGTAGTCCAAATACTAATAAGAAAAAATATTTCATCTTTAAAATTATTTTAGTAATGGAAAAGTAAGTAGCAATAATAAGAAATAATTCTTACAAAAAAATATTTAAGATTTTGAAAATTATTGTATTATAGCGTGATTTATTGGTTTATATTTTAAACATAAGCACATGAAAGTTTTGTCTAAATCCAGGTTTAAATTAGGGCTTGAGTGCCCCAATAAACTTTATTATACCTCTAAGAATGAGTTGTATGCCAACCAGAAAAATGAAGATCCTTTTTTGCAGGCCTTAGCCGAAGGTGGCTTTCAGGTTGAAGAGTTAGCGAGATTGCAATATCCCGGTGGCCAAATGATTACTGAGCGAAAGTATTTGCCATCAGTTGCAGATACCGCTTCTGAATTACAGAAAGAGAATGTAGTATTATATGAAGCTGCGTTCTTATTTGATTCCTTATACGTGCGAACCGATATTTTTGTTAAACAGGGGAATAAAATTAAATTAATAGAGGTAAAGGCAAAGTCGTTTGATGGAACAGATGACTATTTTTTCATTGGTAAAAAAGGAGGTTTACAAAAGTCATGGCTGCCATATCTTTTTGATATTGCCTTTCAAAAACATGTTGTCCAAAAAGCGTTTCCTGAGTTTGAGGTGGAAGCTTTTTTATTAATGCCCGATAAAAACAAAACCGCAAAGGTTGACGGTCTCAATCAAATGATTCGGGTTCCATCCCTGAATACAGGAGGCAGAGACCCCCGCAATGAGGTAGTGGTCAAAATAAGTACAATTGAAGAAATAGGCGAATCTGTTTTGAACGAAGTACCAGTTGATTTTGTTGTAGATCCTATTATCAAAGGGGAGCACAAACACAATGATTTGCCATTTTTAGACTGGGTTGAAATTCTAAAAGAAAAGTATTGTGCCGACGAATTTTTTAACTATCCACCCAGTTTTACCGTTTGTAAATCATGTGAGTTTACCGCCACCCAAGAAGAGGAATTGCAGGGAAAACTTTCCGGATTTAAAAATTGTTTTAAAAAACTTTGTCAGTGGGAAGATGAGGATTTCAAAAGGCCTAATATTATGGAAATTTCAAATTTTGTGGGTGGTCAAAAACTTTTTGATGAACAACGCTATTTTATGGATGAGTTGATCGAGGAGGATTTTGTAAACTCTAAAGATAAAATCTTCGATAAAATGCCAAATAAGTTCAGACAATGGATTCAAATAGTTAAGGCTGTTGATAAAGATGAATCTGTTTATGTGTTGCAGGATGAATTAAAAAGCGTGATGGATAAATGGGTTTTTCCTTTGCATTTTATTGACTTTGAAACCAATATGCTTGCATTGCCTTTTCATAAGGACAGGAAGCCTTACGAACAAATTGCGTTCCAGTATTCACACCATACCTTGTATGAAGACGGCAGTATAGTGCATAGTTCTGAGTATATCAATTGTGAACCGGGACATTTTCCGAATTTTGACTTTGTTAGAGCTCTAAAAAAAGATTTAGAGAAGGATTCTGGAACAATCTTCCGCTATGCTAACCATGAGAATATGGTGCTTAACCAAATCTATGTCCAGCTAATGGAAAGTAATGAAGCAGATAAAGAGGAATTAATGGGTTTTATTAGATCAATCACGCACTCAGGAGGAGATGCAGCTCAAGCATGGCAGGGTGATCGTGATATGGTTGATTTGTGTGATATTGTTAGAAATTATTATTATAACCCAAAAACACTAGGTTCTAATTCTCTAAAATTTGTTTTGCCGGCAATTTTGCAAACTAGTGAAGTTCTAAAAAGAAAATATTCTCAGCCAATTGGAAAAATCAATTTGACATCCTTACATTTTAAAGCTGACCATATCTGGTTGAATGAAGTAGATGGCATGGTCGCAAATCCATACAAATATTTACCTGGAGTTTTTGATGATTGGTCTGTTGAGGAAAAGAAGGACTTAGTTGGAAATATTGACCTAATTAACAATGGTGGAGGTGCCTTAATGGCTTATGCTCAAATGCAGTTTACTGATATGGGTAAAAAAGAAAGGGCTGCTTTGACCCAATCGCTCCTGAAATATTGTGAGCTCGATACTTTGGCGATGGTCATGCTCTATGAGCATCTTAGGGAACTATGTGATGAATAAAGATTTTATTTAAGGTTTTTTAAAATTTTTAGAAGGCGATTTTATTAAATCAACGATAAACAATAAAAATATTTAAGTATGGATCTTAAAACCTCTGAAATAAACGCTAATTATACTCATTATATCAAATTAATTGATTCATTAAGAAATATTATAAATAGGCATTATTTGGATTTTAATGATTTGGAAATAATTTTTGAGTATTTTGTCAAATCAAAAAATCCTGATTTCAAGATTCTGAATAAACTTTTACAAGATTTTCTAGAAACTAAGGATGACAAAATTTTAAATGAACTTGAAGAGGTTCTTACTAAACTTGAAGAATCATACTATACAGTTAATAGATGCATTTATATCGTAAATAATCAAGTGGTTTGTCAGTTTCCATCACAGCTTTTACCTGTTCTATTTTCACAGGAGATTAATACTGATAATATATCCATAGAATCTTTATCAAAGTACAAAGGAATTGCTGAAAAAATCTTGTGCGATTCAGATTGTACAGTGCCAATTTCAGGCAAACAATTTAATTTAAACTATTTTATATTGAATATCCAAGATCTTGTAGACCTTGGTTTTACAATAGAAAAGATTGAGCTAGATGATTTGTCAGTAGGTAGGGACCTGATAATCCAAGTATATCAATTTTTACTGGATAGCAAGCAGTACAAAATAGGTGATAGTGTTGCTACTATGTCCTCTAAATGGAGAGAAAAGAATCAAAAAAAAGTATGGAGGCAAGGAGACGTAAATTATTTAAAGAAAACTAAATCAATGACTACTCATTATGTGGATTTGTGTTCAGATACCCTGGTTATTCATCGCATTGTGGAAGGACCTGTACTTTGTTCCTCATCTATTACTAAAAAATTTGAATTAATAAATGAAAAATGGCAGCCAATTAAGGTTCTGCAGAAGTTACTTGGTTAATTATTAACAGGAATTTACTATTGTAGTAGTATTAAGCTGGTTTAAAAAAAAAGAAAACAGTAGTACTAAATTATTTTTTACAAAAATGTTTTCTGTAAGAAAAAAAGTATATATTTGATTTTGAATTACTTAATTAAATTTGAAATTATGACAAGAGATTATACAAAATATTCCGTAGAAGGAATTGGAGAAAACATGAACAAGCGAAGCTTGGTTTTTAATGTGGTTAAAGATTGGATTTCAAAAAATAGTCCAACATTCGAATAATTATGTGAAGTATTTCCTGATGAAATACAGGGGTCTTTTGGATTTATAAAAAAGGAATGCGATGATTTAGACCATAAAAGGTACAATATTAAGGAACCACTTGTTATTAAAAATGGTATGCATATTGTGGTTTCCAATCAATGGGGATCAGGTAATATAAATAATTTTATAAATAAAATTTCAGAATTAGGATATAAAATTAATATCGAATCCAATGAGGTTTTTATAGATAATCGACACGAGGATTCAAAAAATATTGAAGAAAGTCTTGAATCTGTAGGAATTATTATAAGAAATTCAGAGGATGCACCTCTTATAGCAGACTGTCCATATTTTGATTTAAATGTGAGTTCATTAGGAATTTCATTCACAATCCCCCTGAGCACCGAGAAATTAAAGGATATTTCCGATGAAATATTTTCGAATTCAGATAAAATTAATGAAATCAAAAGTATAGCATCAAAATATAATTTAGTTTATGATAAAGTTCCGCAATTATGGATTTTTAAATTAAATGAAGTTGATATTAGTGTAGGAATGAAATATTTTTTTGATGGGAATGGTGATATGGAAGAGGAGCTACATGAAAAATTTGAACTAAATGATTATGACCTAGATAATTTCTTTGAATCGGATTGCGTGTATTCCTTGGAAGGTTTGGGAGAATGGTAAATTTGAGCAATTATTTTGGTTATTCTTAAGATATGGGATATGATTGTATAGGAGCTTGAAAATCGGTAATAGATTCATTAATTTAATTTAATTTAATGAGATTTGTTAAAACATAAAACTTTCAAGATAAAATGTAGGTTTAAAAATAACGGGGTTTGATTTTTTTTGAAAGTTAAACCTTTTTTTCAATCATAGGATTGATCAAATTTACAAAATGCTCAATTCCATATAAGTTCAGTAAATTTCTACTAATATTTTTTATTATTTGAATTGTTTTGTCATAAAGAAAAACAATTCAAATTATCAGTTTAAAATTGACTATTTGTATTTTAAAATAATGTCAATATTATTTATTAAAACCTCTCCAAATTTAGGAGTTGGTAGCAAGTTTAACAAAAAGACTAAAAACTGAGTATATAAACAAGTTATGGGCAAGTTGAAAATTCAGAACGGTCTGCGAAAGCCAAAGGGTTGACAACCTAATGTGACAAAAAGAAAAATTAAAAAAGTAGAGACCAGAACCTACTATAAAAAACGGAACTTAATTAAACAAAAGTGGCGACTACGCAAAACAAAATGAAAAAATTAATGACAATTTTCGGAGCAATATTTTTTACTTCAGTAATTCTGACAAGCTGCGGAGGCGGCTCTATTGAAAGTGATGCTAAAAAAGTTGCAGAACTTCAATGCAAAGCTCAAAAACTAATGCAGAAAGCAACATCTGGTGACATGTCCGTAATGGAAGAAAGCACCAAATTGGCATCTGAGGCTGCAACTTTATCAAAGGAAATGGAAGGTAAATACACTTCTGATTCTGACAAGGAAAAATTTGCAGAAGCTTTATTGAAAGAAATGGGCAATTGCAATTAATTTCTTAAACAAGTGGAGACCAGACCCACTCTAAAAAACGGGGCGTTAACCGAAAAGCCATATGAGTAGGACAATTTTAAACTTAAAAAAAAAATGGATGCACAAAAAGTCGACATGTTTATTATGTCAAACGGAAAATTCTTTGAAGGTCATCAAATGAACATGATTAGAGAGAGACTACTCGCACTTGATGAATCAAAATGGGCCGTATTATCAACTGCTCAATTCAAAGACCCAACAACAACTCTTATTGTTTCAATCTTGGCTGGTGGCTTAGGTATTGACAGATTTATGATTGGTGACACAGGACTTGGAGTTGGTAAACTTCTTACCTGTGGTGGATTGGGTATCTGGTCAATTATTGATTGGTTCCAAATTCAAAAAGCAACGAGAGAGAAGAATATGCAAAAAATCCAACAGTTTTTGTATTAATGGAACTCAACAGGAACAAGCTTTATTCAATATTAATTATAGCGTGTTTAGCAGGGTATATTTGGCTTTACTTTAGCATAGCAAGAAACTTTTCTGAAAGTAAATTAGTAGAAGTTTGCCTAATAAAGCACACAACAGGTATACCCTGCCCCTCCTGTGGCTCTACTCGTTCAATTATATCATTAACTAAGGGAGATTTCATTGGAGCATTAAATGTAAACCCAATCGGTTACTTAGTAGCCATGATAATGCTTTTTACTCCAATTTGGATTTTTGCAGACTCAATAATGCGAAGCAGCACCTTGTTTGATTTTTATCAGAAAATAGAAACTTATCTTAAGAAGCCAAAGTATGCAATCCCTTTGATTTTACTGGTAATTATCAATTGGATTTGGAATATCACAAAAGGAATATGATACACATAAAGCAATTTAGTTACGAACCTGGAGAACATGAAGCAGAGACAGCTTCAAGCAGTTATTTGATGTCATTAATTGCAATTATAGTCGGTTTGCCTTTACCAATAATCAATTTAATGGCGACATTGATATTTTATCTAGGTAATAGAAAGTCTACTTACTTTGTTCGCTGGCATTGCACACAAGCCTTACTTTCACAATTATCCATGCTCTTTATTAATAGCTTTGGTTTTTGGTGGACAATATCAATTATATTCACAGACGAGACCATCACAAGTAAATACATTGCCTACATAATTGCAGCAATAATTTTCAACCTCACTGAATTTATTGCAACCATTTATACAGCAATTCAGACAAGGAAAGGAATCCATGTAGAATGGTGGTTTTATGGCAGCTTGACGACACTAATTTGTAAAAAAGAGTTATGAAAAAAACAATTATTCAAGGAGTAATATCAATATTATTATTTTTTGGAACTTGGTTTGTTTTTACAAAAATAGATTGGGTTACAGTTTTTAAGGTTCATAAAATAACAGATAAAACCGAAGAAAAATTAGGAAACCTTTTTTGGGAAATATTTCAAAAGACCGAAAAAGAAAACAATAATACATTTTTAGTAAATTCCCTAGACAGTATTGTTACTCAAATTTGTGTTGCAAACAAAATTGACAAAGAATTTTTAAAAGTTCACATACTTAACAAAGACGATATAAATGCTTTTGCATTGCCCAATGGACACTTAATAGTTTATAGTGGCTTAATATTAAATTCAGACAATCAAGAAGAGCTTAGTGGTGTTATCTGCCATGAAATCGCACATATTAAGTCGAATCACGTAATGAAAAAATTAGTTAAAGAAATTGGACTTTCTGTTTTAATTTCAATGACTACGGGGAATAGTGGTTCTGAAATTGTAAAAGAGACTGCTAAAATGCTTTCATTATCAGCATTTGACCGAAGTTTTGAAAAAGAGGCAGACATAAAAGCCGTTGACTATCTTGTAAAAGCAAAAATAAATCCTGAGCCATTTGCTAATTTCCTTTTCAAACTTTCAGACAAGGAAAATGAAGCAACAAAATACTTAACATGGATTAGCACTCACCCAGACTCAAAAGAAAGAGCCAAATATATCATTGAATACAGCAAAGGTAAATTGACAGAACACAAACCAATTTTATCGAACGAAACATGGGACAAATTGAAAGCAGCATTGAAGGACTGAGAAGAAAACCAGCTGCCAACAGGCGTTTGACTCAATGGCGGGTGACGTGGTTAATTGACCATTCTACCTCGCAGCAACTTTTGTGGTGTGTTGACAGATTTGTGCTCCGAAATCCGCCACAGTGTCAAGCGCCAAAACGGTGATGTTTTTATAATTTATGTTAAAAATTTATAGAAAAAGCTTGAGTAAATCCTAATTAATACAAATGAAACCAAGGACAAGACCCAAACTTCGAGAAAAGTTGAATGATGCTTCCAATAACTTAATAAGTGATTTGATAACATCCATCACAGGGCAGATTAGAGTATTTCAAGGAGAAAATACAAATCCTGGAGCAGTATATGGAATTTCTAGATGTTTAAGAATGCTACATGAACATTTTGAGACAGGTTTTACAGTCGAAGCAAGATTATATATAAATAGTTTAAATATTTTAGAAAAAAAAATAGAGGAAAATGATTTGCTAACTATTAGAGAAGTTTATAGTTTGAATAAAAAAATTCTCGACAAAAGGGAACGACAATTATATGTTGAGCATACAGATGGTGGAATTAAACAGTTAGCGATTGATTTGTTGAGATTCTACAAAGAACTGAATAATACTCAATCAGATTATGGTGAAGTCCGGAAGTTTATTGAAAACAACACATTTTTTATAATAAAACATAAGGAATTAAATAAAAATATTAATGAGCGCACAATTATGAGAAAATAAATTTTAGTATTTCTTTTCAATAAAAAGTTGAGTTCCATTGTAGTAATAGTTATTATTAACTTTTCTTAAAAAAATAACTTTTTAAGTAAGCAGCATGTATTTTAGGATATTAAAATATTAATGTCTTTTTTTAGTAAGACAAATAATTATGAATAAAAAAACATTGTACATAGATATGGATGGGGTTCTTGCTGA
The DNA here is from genome assembly GCA_964614445.1 of uncultured Flavobacterium sp. Classification (GTDB taxonomy): domain Bacteria; phylum Bacteroidota; class Bacteroidia; order Flavobacteriales; family Flavobacteriaceae; genus Flavobacterium. The sequence goes on from CAZTLN010000007.1 coordinate 86,404, forward strand.
TTTTGGAAACTCAATTGCTGAACATCCACTGCGACATTTAGTTCCATACAATGTTAGTCCAGACCTTATACCTAATATTTTTAAGGATTTGAAACCAATTGTTGGCGCAATTGATGCTGTCAATCAACTTATAGATTCAGAGAGGTTTGATATTTATATTTTGACAACTGCTCCATGGGACAACCCAGCTGCATGGATGCATAAACGATTATGGATTGAAGAAAAATTTGGGGATAGATTAAAGAAAAAAATTATTATTGCACATCATAAAAATTTACTTAAAGGGGATTATCTTATAGATGATAGATTGGCGAATGGAGCGGAATTTTTTGATGGTGAACATATACACTTTGGTTGGAATTACGAAAAACAAAGCTGGAATCGGTATAAAGATTGGGAGACTGTATTGAATTATCTTTTGACTGTATAAATTTCAGAACCATCCTAAAAAAATCAAGCTTTAAAATAAAAGGGGTTTACTTTTTAATTAAAGTGCAACCTCTTTTTCTTGTATAGTTAAGAAATTATTAATGATTAATCTGCAATTAGGAGGTAGCAATGAATATTTTTAGGTTGCTGTCCCTACATACAAATTTAAAGATTATAGAACTCTTTCATCAGTTGGGAATGATATTTTGAATGCTAATTGTGCAATTGTTTGTATAAAACGACTGTAGGGAAACCAAACTAGGTTGAACCATGTAAAATTTTTAATAAGTTCGGGAATTATAGCCTCACTTCAGGGAGTATTACAAATGCATCTGCTTTTGATAAGAAAAGTAGAAATCCCGTTTCTAAGACTAAGTGTTTTATATTTTCATATGTTTGTTTGTTTGTTTCTATATCCCCCTCCGCATAACTTATTTTCAATTGAGTTAAATAGTATAAAAGAGAAACATATTCGAAATAGCTAAGTTCGATTTTATCTAATTCTATTAATTCCAGATTTTTTTTAGCAATTTGTATTGAATTGGAATGCCAATTAGAGTTGGCCAACCCAATCAAAGAGATTGAAATTGTAGTTTTGGAATACCAACTATCAGCATCAAAAATAGATTCATAAAATTTATCGAAAATTTTAGCAAGTACTTGATACTTCTCTTTTAGTATTAAAGCAACCATTGGCTCTTGGATAAATCCATTAATTTTATTTGAGGAATATTCACTGTATAGGTAATTTTCAAGTTTAGGATTTATATTCTCTGATTTCATTATTAGATAAGCCAAGTGTCTACCTTTTAAAACGGGATGAAATTTTTTGAAATCGGAAGGAATTTGAATAGAAAAATTAGAATAGTTTTCACTAGAAAGAAATGAGCGATAAAAATGCATCAATTCTACAAATAATAAGTCAGATTGTTCAATACTATTATTTGATATTATATTTAGCACTTTTGTATAGATCCCGTTCAAAGTAACATAATCTACATAATATAAGGGAATGGAGTCTTTAAAATTTCTGCATTTAATTAAGGTCGAGTATATATTTAAAGACTTATCTGGTGGCAAAATTTTTAATTGAAAAGTGACAATTGTTGCAAGTTTTAATAATTCACTGTCTGAAAGTAATTGAATAGGAAGAATGTTGAATATTTTTTCAAGGGTGATACAATCTTCTTTCTGAATAAAAAAGGAAATGGTATGTGCAATAGAAACAATATTATTTTTATTATGTAATGCAGATTTGAAAATTTCTAAATCGTTATTTGTATTGGCATTATTCATCTGTATTTTGATCAATTTTTGTTGAATATACCATTCATTAAAATTTTCTCTTTTATTCAAATAATTTGAAAAAGAAAGAAATCCTAAGTATTGGGCCAAACAATTTAAGGTACTTGTGGAAGGAGATGTTTTGGGGAGAAATCCAAATAATCGTCTTAAAGTATTAAATCCTATGATTGAACCCGTTACCAATTCAATTTCTTCTTTTAGATTCTTTATGTCCCTAACACTTTCTACAGAAATGTTTGATCTTCTCTGGATATCAATCAATAGTTGAGTATAGTCGCTTTTCATTATGGGCTGATTTTGGGCTAAAATACTAAATAGAAATGATAGTTTTGATAAAAATGTTAAAGACCAAAATTCAGTTTATGTGATGAAGTAAAAAGCTAAAGATAGTAGTTTATATATTGAAGCACTTGGAACGATAGATGTATAACACAAAAAGTTTTTGAGTAATTAATATTATAAAGTTTTCAATTTAGCGTAAACAGGAATGATTTGGAAAAGATAAAATGGGATTTAATATTCATAAAATATAATTTACAATATCTAACATCAATAGTTAGGATTTGATTTTTGAATGTAAAAACATAATTCAAATCAATATTATTTAAACATACTTTTAATTTTCATCATAGAAAAAAATGAAAAAACAAGAATTACTACAATTGTTGCATAAAGAACTAACAGATTTTAATTCAATTAAAAATCAGTTTGGTATAGTTGAAAACTCCATGCCAATTGTTTGGTTTGGTAATGCTGAGAAATATTTAAAATCTGACTTGAAGGTAATTACAGTTTCACTTAATCCGTCTGATATTGAGTTTAAAAAAGATAAATCTGCAGTTGCCAGTTCAAGTCTTAGATTTCCTGATTTTGATGGTTCATCAGCAAGTCTTTATACAGCATATAATAACTATTTCATAACTAATCCTTATAGCACATGGTTTAAGGCGAGTTTTGGCGCGGTATTGGAAAGCTTTAGCGCATCACATTTTGAAAATGCGATAAACACAGCATTACATACAGACATTGGTTGTTCATATGCCACTAGTCCCACATGGACAGGACTGAAAGCTGTCCAAAAAAGTGTTTTAGAACCTATTGGAGCCAAATCCTGGCACAGTTTAGTGGAAATATTAGAACCGGAAGTTATTCTATTTTCTGCTTCCAAAAATTTTGAAAAGAAGATTGTATTCCCTCAAGTTGGGAATTGGACTGCTGTAGATGTGAACTCAAAAAGTCCATTGTTAAGAGGTGAATTTAAGCTTTCGAATGGTAAAAACGTAGTGGTTTTATTTCAAATACAAGGCAGGAGACCTTTTTTGCAAACAAGTAAGGAAGAAAAACTAAAATTCAAAGAGCATATATAATGAAAGTTCAGCTTAATCACCCCGGAAGACAAAAGCCATTTAAGGTAGGTAAAGGCTACAAAAAAGAAGGTAGTAAAATTATTAGAGAATGGAATAGCGATGTTCACTATAGAAAGTTTATTCAGCACCATGGCTATTATTTAAACGATTTACAAGATTTAAAACCTAAAAAGCAAGAATTGTACTTTTGGGGAGAATGGGAAGGGAATTCATACTTTAATCCGTTTCCAAAAGCTGATTTTAAGAAACTACCAAACGGAGTTCATACATTATTTCATTCCACTTTAATCAAAGGAGATCAAAATACTGATCCATTTATCTATGGGGATGATTTTAAGTATTGTGTGTGTAAACAAGATGGACAGTTAACAAGACTTGAAATAGATGACCTAGTTTTGTTTGGAACGGTCGTACCTTCTTTAAACAAATTTTATATTGATACAGTTTTTGTAGTAAAAAGCCATATTTTATCGTCAACTGTTCAAGAGACCGCTGGTGCAAACCATTCGCAGGTTTATAAAGAGGCAACATTAGAGCAGTTGCATGAATATTTAAAAACCCCTATCACTACAAATAATTTTAGAATTTACCATAGTAAGATGTGGTGGGATGATAATGCCTATTTCAGTTTTGTTCCGTGTAAAATCGACTTGGAAACCAATGGTTTTGAAAGGTTATTCATAGAATTGAGTAACAATACATTTCGTCTATCAAGAAACCCAACGGGCATATCATTTTTAAAGGATTGTAAGTTAAGTTCACAGGATCTTTGGAAAGAAATTGTTAATGAATGTACTAAACAAGGTTTTAAGCTGGGTGTTAGGTTTGATGAGCCCATAATAAGAAAGGATTTGAAGATGTAGTACAATAATAAAATTTATAAAATTTTCAAAGCTCCAAGAACAATCAGGATTTTAAATTATGAAATTGATATAAAAAAGAATTTCGATAAAAATTCTATGGATTAACTCGCAATAAAAAAACTTATATAATTTAAAATCGGGCAAAAAAATCACACAAAATATTCCCTTGAAGGAGGGAAAAAAAATATGAACAAGTAAGGCTCTCTATAAGCAAAAGTATATGTTAGGGTACTGAAAGTTGTTTTTAAATGAAATTAATCACAAAATAATTAAATATGAAAGAACTAGACAATATTCATCCAGATAGATTTTATACGGACTTGGTATCAAACGGAACTTTAATACAAGAATCTGTAGAGGGTGAAAACGAAGATGGGGATATTAATACCTTTTATTTTTTTGAAGATGCCATCTATGAAGCAGAGGAAGAAGGATACACCTTAAACGATTATGGTGAGGCATATTATTACAAGGATGGAAAAATCTATTTAATCTCTGTTTATATTGAAAATAATGAGGCTGTTGGCGTTAATGAATTTGACTCTAATGACATCGAAAATTTTATTAATGGCTTAATTATGAGCGAAGAATTTGAAGGAGATGAAGATGCTTTTTATCAAAATAATGAATGGGCATTACAATTTAAAGCTATATCCTAAGAAAAAAAATTGTCATTTTCTATTAGATAACCTTTCTAACTTTTTAAAACCATGGCAAAAGATTTAACAAAATACAGAATTCAGGGAACAGACAAGTTTCTCCCTAAAAGCAGAACCGTACTGGCGTGCTTAACACAGTTTTTCAAGGATGTAAATGTAACTAAGCATCCCAACACAAGTTGGCCTGATGAAATACAGGGCAATGCGGGCTTAATTAAAAAAATGGAAGACGTGGAAAATCCCCGCTATTATTTCATGGATGAGGTGCTTACAGACAGCCAAGGAAATAAATATGTAGTTTGCAATCAATGGGGAGCAGGAAATTTTGAACGTTTTATCTCTCACGCTGCAAAAATGGGCTATCCTTTAGAACCCAATACTAATGATGGAAAGGGTGCTCAAGTTGACAATGAAGTACAAGATAACACAATTACAGACAACAATAATAGTTCTGCTACAGTGGCAGGTAGTCCGGGATGGGGTGCGGCAGAAGCTATTGCTTTTATTTTGAGACAATTAGTCTTGGCAGATGGAAATATACAACAAGAAGAAGTAAATGCGATGCATTTTGCTTTTTTAGAGTTTAGTAAACAAGAAATTGATGTGAAGTCATCGTTTGAATCTGTTGATGTTTTGGGAAAAATGTATGAAGGTTTAGGACTAAGTGAGGGTGTATTTAATAATTGCTTGAATTTTATAAATGAAAATTGTTCCCATGATGTAAAATCAACCCTATTGAATATGTTGCTTGAGATTAGTGCTCAGGATGGGATTGCAGTTAAAAATGAATTTCATTATTTAAAATTAGTTGTAAATACTTTCTTTCCAGGTAATGAAGAACAGTTACTATTGAGATTTAAAGACGCTGGTATAAGTATAGAAGGAGAAAATCAAGTTGCTGTACCTGATGAACAAATGCTTGAAATTACCATAATGGGAAGCATGTGCCAAGTATATAAATGTGCTAAATTAGAAGAACAATCCCTAGACGAAATAGATAATCATTTTGATAATGTTATTGACTACTTCTTTAGGTTTGATGCTGATAACTGGATTTGTATTGAAATCAACGGACAAAAGATTATTAATGGAGAAATTTCTGGCTTAGGTATAAGTTGTGGAGATTTGTGCTGTGCTATTGATTATGAAGAACCAGAGGAAATTGAAGGTCAAATAAACAATTTAACAAAAATACAGGGATTTCAAAATATAGATACTGATGAAATACAAGTTTCAGAAGTCAATAAGTTAATGGTTGTTGATCAAGGCCCCTTGGATTTTGGTCTAAATGACCACAGAGCTCCGTTTTATGAAAACAGATATACCATGTATGAAGAAGGAAAATATGTAATAAAAACGAGGCCGATAAAAGTTCAGAATTTTCAAATTACTGATTTGTTTTTTCAAAAAGAACATTGCTTAGATGATCTGGTAAGAACAGGTGGTGACTATTGTTTCTCTAAAATATTTCATATAGAGCTGGGAGAATTGGAATTTGAAATTGATGAATCTAATGTAAAAGATACCGATGTTTTAAAGGGTTGGGCAATTGATTTTTGATGGGGTGATAATAAATTTTAAAAAAAATATATTAAAAAAATATGGCAAAAGATTTAACAAAATACAGAATTCAGGGAACAGACAAGTTTCTCCCTAAAAGCAGAACCGTACTGGCGTGCTTAACACAGTTTTTCAAGGATGTAAATGTAACTAAGCATCCCAACACAAGTTGGCCTGATGAAATACAGGGCAATGCGGGCTTAATTAAAAAAATGGAAGACGTGGAAAATCCCCGCTATTATTTCATGGATGAGGTGCTTACAGACAGCCAAGGAAATAAATATGTAGTTTGCAATCAATGGGGAGCAGGAAATTTTGAACGTTTTTTACCTCACGCTGCAAAAATGGGCTATCCCTTAGAGAGTAATACAGGTGGCGAAAGTATTGTTCACCAGGAAAAAAGCAAGGTTGCTAATGTACCACAGCAGGCCACTTCCAGTGTAAATAATTCTGAAAATATAACCGATGCCCAAAAAATATTGGCGCTTGAAAAACAACTCGCAGAATTAAATGCAAAAATAGGAACTCCAGAAGAAAAAGTTGTTACTCCCCAACCCATTGAAGAGGTTGTTAAACCACAAAAAACTTTTACACCAGATCCGGATAAATTTGGAAAATTATTCCTTGATGAAATTGTTTTTTTTGTAGGAGGTTTAATGGTAGGTTGGGATGGACAAGGAGGCAGGAAAGATTATGAACATAATGATACTGATGAAGAAAATAAAATAACCGCTGCCATAGGTAAATTTTTTAAATTTGATTTTCCTACGATTGAAAAAAAATATTTTCAATATGACGATCTTGAGGATTGTTTGCTGGAGCTCAAAGGGAAGGATCCTATTACCAAACTATTAGCCAGATGGGTAGCATTAAAAGTAGCCTATGCCTCGAATGAAGGTCGTGAAGAATGCAATTATAGTGATACCGAATGGGAATTAGTAAAAAAAATAGATGCAGCAGCAGATATGAATTATCTAACGGAATTTGAAATTCATAAAACTATTAGTGATGCAGCCTATGATTTGGTCAATGCAATTTCTGATATAGATTTCTTGGAAGATGAATCAGACTGGTTGTGGATTATCAATGAGGAAGTGGAGATGGGTGAATTTTATGTGCGCAATATAAAACCATTATTAGAAAAATTCTTTAATGAGTTGGATAAAAATGATTTGTGGCTTGAGTATGAAGAGAATTATTTGGCCCTATTAAAATATAAGCCGGAACTCGAAGCCTTGTATGGTAAAATGGATTTCTCAGCAGAAACTTGGCATTATGCTGGCCACATTAAACCAATTCTAGATGCGGGAGAACGTGAGAGGAGAAAAGCTGCTGTTGAAGAAGCTACAGTCACACCAGAACCTGCTACAGCAGGAAGCTCCCTTGATGATTTAATGGCATTATTAGATGATACAGTTGAGGGTTCTACAAGTTGGAAAGAAGCAGAGGCGATTGCATACATTGTAAGACAATTAATTGTAGCTGATGGTAATGTTATAGAAGAAGAATTAAACTGGATGCAAATTGCATTTGATGAGTTTGATAAGCGGGATATAGCTGTTAGAGATGCATGGGATGGTGTAGATACTTTGGGTCAGATGTATTATAATTTAGGCAAGACTGATGAGATGTATACAAATTGTGTGAATTTTGTTTCCCAAAAATCAACACATGATGTAAAATCTACCTTAATGAATATTCTGCAGCAGATTTGTTCTCAGGATGATGTTGTAGCAAAGAGTGAATACAAATATTTAAAAATTGCGGTAAACACCTTTTTTCCTGGATATGAAGATAATATGAGAAATAGCTTTATTAATTCGGGAATTAAAATTCAAGAGTAAAAGTTGCTTGAACCTATGATCAAATGGGGTTAAGGAGCGATGAATTGTTTGTGAAGGGGGATAGATTGAAAAATCGTCCCCTTTTTAATATTTATAGCAATAAACACATTTTTTATGCATAAATATTGTTTTAAATATTGAAATTGTTTTGAATTTTTCTGCAGATTAACTATTTATGCATTAATTAAAAAGAAGAAATCTCTTAATTTTAACATATGAAAATTACAGAATATAAGAAGCTTCCATTCATTGAAGTATCTGATGATACTGCAAGAATAAAGTATGGTAATAACCGCTGGGCATCAGCTGCAATTGATATACTTGATGGAGATCTCTGGGGATCCAAAATTAGTTTGATTGGAAATACAATTATCATTTTATGTATTCTTGTAAGTACAATTACATATGTGTCTACCAATGGCCAAGATTTAGAGTTAATTTCCCCGAAGATTAAACATATAGAAACTTTAATTGGAATCCTGCTAACCATAGAAATTGCCTTAAGAATAAGATTTGCCAGGTATTTGGGATATGCAGAATCACGTATTCCTGCTATGGCCTATCTACTTTCGTTTATAGGAATAATTGATTTTCTTTCCGTGATACCATTCTTAATTGGATTAACAGGAATTACGTTAAGTGCTGGTCTAGTTTCCTTGAGAATTTTGAGATTATGGCGTATTAGTCGGTACATTCCTGCATTTCGAGGTGTTTCTGAAGCGTTTAATTCTAGGAAAGACGAAATTCTTGTCACCTTGCTTGCAGTGATTCTGCTGTCACTCACCCTTTCGGCAGTAATGTACCATGCAGAAATAGCAGTTGGTTCCAATTCATTTAAAGATATAATGGAAGTTTTTATTTGGTCCTTGGGAAAATATACTGGTGATTACGGTGCTATAGCAGATGCAGCACCATTGTCAAGTATGGGAAAATTTATTGCAACCTGTAATGGTTTGTTAGGTATAGCTTTATTTGCTATACCAGCAGGTTTGTTGGCTTCGGCATTTATTGACCAATTGGCAGATCAGCGGAAAGCTAAAGAAATCAAAGAAAGATTTAATGTAATCGCTAATTATTTTGATAAATCAACAGGCGGAGGAAAACACTTCAAATTTACAGCTAAAAGTAGATTTTTCTCATTTGATTCCTTGCAGGCAAAATTTATTTTTTCTGATGAACAACTTTTTGAAGCTATTCGCGAATCTCCGCGATTACGTTTTAGGGCAATGAAGTCAAGCCCCGAAATATTGTATAACGATATAAGAATAGTGGAATGTTTTAAAATAAACTGTTCCTACGGTCATAAAAGCACCAAGGCACAATCAAGAATGTTGGTTGTAAATCCGGTTGGTGAGGTAGAGAGGGGTATTAGCCATTTTGCACGAACAATTGGAGATAGCTTAGATGTAAATTTGGTTTCTCGCGAAATTGCCCTAACTCAAGGTGAGGCTAAAGTAGGAAGTAATAAATCCAAATTTTATCCTTTGTACCTTACGGAGGGACCTGATCGTTTTTCTTTACCCTACGCTGAATTTATGGGTGATATAGCTAAGGCAAAATCCAGTGATATAATTATTATTGTTTCATCGGCGGCAAGTGGACGCAGTGATATGGTTATTGAGTATGGCAATTCTGTAGGAGACAAGTTCTGGAATAAAGAAAGGACCACCATAAAAGAGCCTCAACGATTTGAACAGATAAAAAATAGTATTATATCCAATCTAAGCAATATAAATTACAGAACTCAAAGTGAAAAAAATATTGAAAGGTCATTTACATTAGAAGAAAGTACTATTGGCCTCAATGGTGAGGACTCCCTAATTAAAACTGTACAAAAAATGACTGGAGCAGATGTTATTGCCCTACATGTAAATATTAGTATTTTAATAGGTCCTGACGAAATTTATTATCCAATGCTTACAGCAGTCTGTGACATACTTTCAGAAATCAAATCTTTATATGAGATGGATTAAAACGCAGTTATATATGCATTTTTATCGGAATGATGGATTATATCCTTTAATACTTTAAGTTTTTTTTTAACAATATAAAAATAATTATTTACTTACATTTTTTTTATATTTTTGAAAAGTTCCAAGTAATAAATTAACCTAAAAAATTATAGAAATGTTAAAAAATATTATTTTAATGAAAAACAAAAAAAATTTTGATTTGAAAAAAGCAGGCTCTATTTTTTTATTAGCCCTTTTAATAAGTTGTGGAGGTAAAAATAATACTGAGAATTTGACCAGCACCAATGCAACTCAAGAAGATGAAAATAGTGAGGTTAATGTGAATGAACAAGCTAAGCCAAATTTGGTTGTGATACCAAGTGATGAATTGCTTCAGAAATTTGGGATGTTAAAAGAAGAAAATGCACAAGGCAAAACCATATACGTTCGGGATTATAAAGGTTATTTGTTGAAGGATCCAAATGCAAAGTTCATTATATCTACGATTCAGTCTACTTTTATTAATGTAGGTTTTCCACTTAACGATTTAGATCAAAGTTTAAATTCATTAAACGATCAGGAAATCATGGATGATTTGGATAATTTGAAGAAAGATGCAAAAACGATGTTATTAACCGCAGTTAGACCAGATATTATTTTGGAACTAGATTATGATTTAGTTAGTGATAATTCCAGCAGATCTATTAAAAAAACTTTAAAATACACTCTAAGGGGTATCGATGCATTTAGTAATAAGGTGGTTTCAACTATTCAGGATGCAGGTTTTGGTAAAAATAGTGCTGATGATGATGTGGCCACGCTCATGAAACAAGCCTTAGAAGTCAATTTAAAAAATTATGTGAATCAATTGAATTTGCATTTTGCGGATATTGTTAAAAAGGGAAGAGAAGTAACTCTGCGTGTTGCAATTGATAAGGGTGTCAATTTAAGTATGGAAGATGAATGTTTAGATGGGGATACCTATTCAGATTGGATAATTGATTATCTCAAAAAAAATTCCAGAAAAGGAGCTTATAAAATGGAGCGAAATACAGAATCAGAAATATTTTTCCGTAATGTTCGCATCAAAACCTTAAACGATGATGGTACCCAATACAGCGCCTACGATTTTGCAAAAGATTTTAGAAAGGCGATTAATAAAGGATGCGGCCTTAAAGCGACCAATAAGACTCAAGGTTTATCGGATGCTTTTGTAGTGTTAAAAGGAATGTAATACTTATAATAATGAAAAAAAATATAAAAAAAATAAGTTTAGTTTTTGTCTTCATGTTACTGTTGGTATCATGTAAGGATAATAATGCATTTAATCCAAATAAAGCGGTAGCAGAAAATGCTGAAGCTGATAAGGAACGACAAGAAAAGTTGATGCATAAAAAAGAACAGTTTAGAGCTAATCAAGGTGTTGGGCAGAATCAATTAGTTTTTTTTGATGGAAAGGTAAAACTTACCACAATGATACCTAATGATCAGGGATTGTCAGATACTGAAATGAAACTCTTAGACGGTAAACTGTTGCAGATGGTTACCGCTAACGGAATAGGAGGTTTAGGGGCCAATCCTCGTTTTATTATTGCTCCTGTTGTTAATGTATTGCGAAAAGATGTTACAAGCACTGCTCCTGTTAAATACTCGATGAAATACAATGTGGTTTTTTATGTTGCCGATATTTTGACGGGCTCAGTTTATGGAACCTATGATATGAGTTTTACAAGTATAGAAGCATCAGAAGCAAGAGCCTTTATTAGTGGTTTCGAAAATTTAAAAACTAATGATGCGGGTTTTCAGGAATTTTTAAAAAACTCACAGGATAAAATTATCAAATATTATGAAGAAAATGGTGATAATATCATAGCTGAAGCAGGCAGATTATCCGCTCAAAACAAATATGCTCAAGCTTTAACTCTTTTGGAGTCGATCCCAATGGAAGCTGAGGCTGTTTATAAAAAAGCCATAAAAGCATCTGAGCCAATATTTAAAAAATATCTTGATAATGAATGTGAAACCGTTTTAGCCATGATGAAATCTTCTTTGGGTACTTATAATGAACTTAGTGCTGCCGGTTATAATGAAGAGGCTATGGGTTATTACAAGATGATACCTAGCCAGGGTAGATGCAAGAAAGAAGCCGATGCGCTGTATGCCAATTATAAAAAAGGAATGTCTCCTCAAAAAGTAAAAGAATGGGAAAAAGCCGATAAAGAATGGCAATACAAAGTAAACCAACAAACGGCTGATAACAGTTATCGTGTTCTACAGGAAGAATTGAAGGCAAAAATTGCTATTGAAGGCAACGTGTGTTTACTCGATAAATACAAAAAAGATGCTGCCTACGACAAACTTCCCTGGCTACGTAAACTAATTCACATAGGAGACTATGATCCTTTTGATGGCAATAAACCAAATGCTGATTGTGATTAAAAAAAATAAATATTAAATAAAAAATAATTTAACATGGCAAATATTGATAAAGAAAAACAAAAGGAATTAGACCAATTAGTTAAAGCTGCATTAGCAGACGGTATTATTGATGGAAGGGAAATGAAAACACTTCTGGCTAAAGCAGAGGATCTGGGAATGGATCCAGATACTTTTGAGATTATTGTTGAAGCCAAAAGAATAAAAATAGAAAATAGAAAGGCACTTTTTAAAAAAATTATAAAAAGATGGCCCTTTATAGTGGGGGGATTAGTTATCCTTATTATAGCACTATTGATTTCTAACTATAGATCAAAAGCTGCTAAGGAAAGGGAGGAAGAAATTGCTGCAAATGGTTGTGAAAATTTTGAAGATTGTTTAGCCAAATATCAGTTTGATGGTTGTTATTACTATATGAATAAGGAGTATGATTCAAAAAGCGAAGACGCTAAAAAATCTTGGCAATTTCTCACGGGTGAAGAAACAGAACAACAATCCATGTTGAAACGTTTGATTTCAAGTCAAATTTCATATTGGGCAAGAGAAAAGCAGTTTGAAAAAGCACACAATATCCTTCAAGAGCTGGTAATTCAGGCAAAATACAATTTGAATACCAGCAATGAGAAGGAAAATATTCCTTATAATGAGGAGGTTACTTTTTATAACAATTTACTGGAAGATATCATTAACAAAATGCTTTTGGAAAAAGAACCAAAGGACAAAATTTTACTTTATTGTAAATCATTTAAAGCGATTGCAGTAGGTAATGAAAATGATAAAAAATTCTTTGGAGGATATGATTCTTATGTGCTAAGCAATGAACCCTATAAAAATGCTTTGGTAAAAATCAACGAGGAAAAATAAGGTTTTTAAAGTGTTACAAAAATCAAAATATTAATCAGAAAAAAATATGTAGATGGGGATTTTTTCAAAAGTTAGAAGTGCACTTTATTCTACTGCAAAAACTCTTGGAGATGTTCAGGCAGTTAAGGAAGGTAAAGCTACAAAACGGGTAAAAAACCGTATTATGGGCAAAATAACAGGAAAAATTATAGGAAAATTATAGGGTTTTTCTAACTTGTGGTTTAACTTGTTTTAAAAGGATAATTATGGGTTGTTTGCAGCAATTGGGAAAAATTTTATTAGTTACATTAATAGGAATGCTAGTTCTAATGGCTGTAATTTATTTCATTTCAATCATATTTAACTTGAAGTAAAGTTTGGCGACCTGCTTTGATGTATTGTTCATTATAAATAAGAAAGTAAATAAAAAGAGGCATTTGCCTCTTTTTTTATTTTTACATTCAATTGTAGTTCTAATGAATCAGTCCACTTTTTGCTGACGATTAACATTAATCACTTAATCTGTTTTTAGAGTTATTCAATTTATTGATAACTGTCATTTTAAGTTTTGCCTATGTCAGATAAAATAGAGGCAGTTGCAAGTTATATATTCTCATTGCCCAATTTTCCTTTGAAGTAATCTTTTGCCCAATTAGGAAACCTTGGCCAAGAATGAGTATTCTGTTTATGCCAATTACTATCCTTAACCCAATCAAAAAATGTTTTGATATCTGAAACTTTGCATGTAAAGATTCCATTAATTTCACGAGGATCTGATTGATACCTGTTTGATTCAGCGTTAATGTTAAAAAAAACTACTTGACTATCGGCTAATGATTTTATTTCTTGACCATTGAATTTCAGCCTGGTTTGTGATGATAACTCTATTTTTTCCTGCTTATTGAATGTTGAGTTACCATAACTATTTAATGTATCCAAACTAGTATTACCTCGTTTAGTAACTAGTGTCGCCACCTTTTTTGTTTTTGGTCTAGCAACAATTTTAACAACTTTATCTTCGTAACGAGTAACAATTTCCTCACAAGCTTCTTTTGTTGGAATTTTTTTATTTAGATATTGGTAGTATTTTGCTATTGCATTTTGTATATATAAATTATCAGATTTTAAGAAGTGAAGTTGGATTAAAGCTTCGAAAAGCATTTGGATTTCATTTTCTTCTCCTAAATCTGTGTACTTTATTTCATCCAAATAGTGAAAATATTTTTTACTACTTGGAAAAGGGAATATGTTTATGGGGTTAAGACACTTAAAAGCTCTTTCTAATAATTGATTTTCAGATACATTATTTTCAATATTCTTACCTGCGTCTAAAATATGACAAAGTTTTAGGTTTGATAACGCTGGCCTTTGTTCATAATTATTCATTCCTGATTTAATTTTATTATTATTAAAGGCATCTAATTCAATTTTTGGAGTTTTATCCTTACGTAAAATGCCAGTATATATCTTTGTTTGTAGCATTTCTTTCACTGTTTTTGTTGAAAAATCTTCATCACCATTTAGTAGTAGAGTGTAAAAGGAACTCGTAGGCTCATTATCACTAGCAATAATATCAAATCTTATATTAAGGTCACTAAAATCATGTGAAAAGAAATATCTTGGTTTGCTGACACCTTTTCTGCCAACTAAATTGCGTACATCTTTTGCATGCCTAATTGTAAACGGTCCCTCTTTTAGCTTGAGTTGACTAATCAGCCAATCTTGAGCTTTTGAAACAATTGCAGTATTTGGATAAAAGTCTTCTAATAATGAATTAAGAAATTCTACTATATATCCTTCGTATGTATTATCTTGTTTCCAACTCATATTTTTTTATTTAATAAAACACAACTGGTTTATAGTCGCATAAACTAATTTAATTTTACCCAAAAATAACATGTTGTAAGAATGTTTTCGGTTCTATATATGCTTATGTTTTTAAAATAGATAACTCAAAATTAAAAATATTTCTTACATATTATAGGAGTTGGTAATATTTTTTAGAATAGCGCTACTTCCATGTAACGACAAAACGGGTTGGCTAATTTAATTTGCTAAGGTGATATATTTTAAATCAGTCCACTTTTTGCTGACGATTTACAATAATTCGAGCGATGGCTATGCCTTCCATTAAAAAGTTTATATTTAGGTTCTACTGGAACGTCTAATAGCGACTTGTAAAAAAAAATATTTCCACCTTTAAATTATTATGAATACATTTGTTTTAGGTAATGAAAAACTGCGTTTCACATATGCTTCACTTAAAAGTGATTTGTGAAGTGGGAACTGAATGAATATAAGGGGTTTAGGATGGGGTGTCAATCCCTCCGCGATCACTCGCACCAATGACCTCAAAAAAGTAATTTTGGGGTCATTTTTTTTATGGTATATTTTGAATTAAATTTTCTAGAAAATCAATTATTTGGTTTGAATTTAAGCCTATATCGTTCACATTAAAGGATTTAACTTTGTAAGTTAAATCCTTTTTTTATTTTTTTTGGATTGTAATTGTAAAAAAATGCTTCGAAAAGGTCTATCTGTACATTTGAACAGAACAATTATCCAATGGCCGATTCTTGATAAAAGCACAGGCATGTTTTTCTATTATATAATTACTTGTATTAAGGTCTACATAATTTACATAGATTTTTAAAAGGTAATAGTCTGTATATTAAGATTTTATTGGTAAAATATATACTTAATTAGTTGTAAATTTAGGAGTCATTTAAAATAAAATCCTATGAAACCAAATGTGCCAGTATCTTCAATTATGACCCGAAATATAATTAAATTGAATCTTTCCGATAGTTTGACAAAGGCAGAGACGATGTTTCGTTCTCATAAAATAAGGCATATTCCTGTCGTAAATGGTAATGATATTGTAGGGATGCTGAGCTATAGTGATTTGTTGAGGGTTTCCTACGTGGACGCAGAAGATGATACCGCCGATAGTGTAGAATCGGTTGTGTTTGATATGTTTAGGATTTCTCAGGTGATGGCAAAAAACATCAGTGTTATTTCTCCTGAAACCACCATTAGGGAGGCTGCTAAAATATTGTCGGAAAAAGACTTTCATGCCTTGCCTATTTGTAAGGGAGATGCGTTGGTTGGTATTCTAACGAGTACAGATTTGATTAAATACCTTTTTAATCAATATAGTATCGGTGAATAATTTGTACAGACTACTTCATAGATTTTCTATCTTTTTCCTTTTTTTTAGGGGCTAAATTCTTAATTTTTTCTTTTTACCTGTAGCGTATTTGATATTCATTTGGAATTATTTTAACGATTTTAGTAGGTGAAATCATATTTTAAATGCTTAAATTAGAGGTACTTGAAAATTTCCTTAAGCTTTCTTGATTTTAGGTCGACCTATGAAAATAATTTATTTAAATATTTTGTTTTTGATTTTGCTGCTTCCATCAGGGATGTTTTCGCAAAATGTACTAACTGGAACAGTTCTTGAAAAAGATTCAGGTATGCCAATACCTGACGTAGATGTCAAAATTGAGGGTTCAGAGGATTTTGTGATAACAAATGAATCTGGGGAATTTGAATTGGCTAGCGTAAAGAAAGGTGATCGTATCGTTTTTTCATATTTAGGGTTAAGAAATGTTGTAGAAGAAAGGAATGGGGAAACGGTGATATCTTTCATAGGCTATAAAGATTATTTATTTACCTATGAATCCCAGAAAACAATTACTATCTATCTTGAAAGAGATGAAGAACAGATTGAAGATGTGGTAGTAATGGGATATACAAGTGAAAGTAAGGAAGATGTAACAGGAGCTGTTGTAGTAGTCGATTTAGAACCTATTGTTGCTCAAAGTATGAGCAGCGGTAATGTGATGCTTTCATTACAGGGAAGGGTAGCCGGCTTATTTGTTGAAAAGTCTGGAGATCCAAATGGAACCAGTAATAAGGTTTTAATACGAGGTGTAAGTACATTAGGTATTACTGATCCTTTATATGTCATTGATGGTGTTCCAACTGTAAGGCCGGAGGTCTTTGCGAGTTTAAATCCAAGTGTCATCGAGTCGGTACAAATTCTTAAAGATGCCTCAGCATCTTCTATTTATGGGTCAAGAGCTGCAAATGGTGTTATAGTAGTTACAACCAAAAGTACTTTTGCTGGTGAGAAAATGAAAGTTTCCTATAGCAGTTCAATGTCAACCATGTCAGAAAAAAGACAAAGATACAGCATGTTAAATGCTGTGGATAGAGGTAAAGTATTGTGGCAGGCTTCGATAAATGATGGGACGCTGCCTGAGGACGGATATGGGGAGATTTATAATTTTGACTGGAATCATGATTTAAATAATCCTGTATTAAATAGTGTTACTGTACAGCCCTTCGTCGGCGGTGATACAGACGTTCCTGCTGGAGATACAAATTGGCAGGAGGTAATGTATAAAACAGGTTTTTTAATTAACAATGATTTTTTTGTTTCGGGAGGTACTGAAAAATCAAGTGTTAGTCTTAATTTGGGACATTTGAATAATTCGGGAATACTAAAATATACCGACTTTGAAAGGTATACCGCGCGATTGAATGCAAATTATAAACTTCTAAATGACAAAGTTCATATTGGTGTAAATTCACAATTAACAAAATCAGATGAAACACTAGCTTCCACCGATGTAGGAGGTGTACATACCCCCGCCTTGGCTATTTTAAGTGTACCAACTATTCCTGTTTATGATAAAACTGGCAATTTTGCCGGACCTATTGGTGCTGGGTATTCTGACAGAAATAATCCGCTGCTTATGCAGTATTTAAACCGATGGGATAATACCAAAAGGATAGCCTTTTTTGGTAATTTTTATTCTGAAATTAACTTTCTTAAATATTTTACATTTAGAAACAGTATTGGAGTCGATTTTAGTGATTATAGTAAAAAAGATATTGAACCGAAGGTAGATAATGGTTTTGTCAGCAGAAATACCAACAGCTTGTCCTTTGATACCAGCAAATATTTAAGTTTGACTATTTCAAATACGATAAAATATGATTTAAAGCTTACAGATCATAAAATCGGTTTGATTGCGGGTGTGGAGTCTGTTAGAACCGATTTAAATAAGTTGTATGCTCGGGCAGAAGGATTTGCTGTTGAAACTGAAAATTATTTTGTTCTCTCAGCTGCAACCGGTGCAAAAACATCTAATGGGTATGCCACGGGAAGCCGATTACTCTCGCAATTTGGAAAGCTTAACTATTCCTTTTTAGATAAATATCTGGCAACATTTACGCTAAGAAGAGATGGCTCTTCCCGATTTGGGGTCGACAATAGATATGGAATTTTTCCTGCCGCTACATTGGGCTGGAAAATCAGTAATGAAGATTTCTTTAGGAATATTAAATCAGTTTCATCACTGAAATTTAGGGGAGGTTATGGAGTTGTAGGAAATCAATCCATTGGTGATAATGCGAGGTTTGGATTATACGAATCCCGGTATGGTGCTAATCAATTTGAGTTTGACCCTTCCTTTATCAGCATTTATTACAATGTCGGAACTGCTTATGATCTGAATGGTGTTAACTCTGGTTACCTGCCTTCTGGATTGGTTTCTGTTCAGGCTGCTAATTCGGGTTTGAAATGGGAATCGACTAAAGAAATAAATTTGGGTGCAGATTTTTCAATTTTTAAAAATAAAATCTCAGGTTCCTTCGATTATTTTTTCCGGGAAACAGAAGATATATTAATTAAGCCACCGGTTGCTGCAGTTGTGGGCGAGGGGCAACAACGTTTTGTAAATGGTGCTACCATGGAAAATCATGGTTGGGAATTGATTTTGGGTTACTCTGATATTTTCAAAAATGGTATCGAATTTAATGTTAATACCAATTTTAGTTCAACCAAAAATAAGATTACAAAATTACCTGAGGAGGTGCGATCTGCATATCCGGGTTCAGCAACTAATTCCATTATTGGTCACTCTCAATTCGAAATTTTTGGGTACAAAACAGCTGGCTTATTTCAGTCGCAGGAAGATATAAACTCAAATGCCACGCAGGTGGGAGCACGTTTGGGAGGGATAAAGTATGTTGATTTAAACGGTGATGGTATAATAAATTCAGATGATCGGACTTTTATAGGTTCTGTTTTACCCAGTCTTGAATATGGAATCAATATTAGTGCGTCATTCAGAAATTATGATATTGCAATATTTGGTTCTGGAGTGTCTGGGAGGAAGGGTGTGGAGTCTTATATAACATGGAATAACTTTGTTTTGGGGAGAGAAAATGCGGGTCCCGGAACATTAAATGCCTGGACACCGGAAAATACAAAAACAAATATACCATCCTTGTCTTTAATCCATAATGATACCCAGATGTCTGATTATTATTTTAGAAATAATTCGTATTTCAAGATTAGAAATATTCAGGTGGGGTATACATTGGCAGAAAAAATTATTAATAAATCCGGATTCCTAACCAATGGGCGGATTTATTTGCAGGGAGAGAATTTAATTTGGTTCACATCCAAAAATTATATAGGTTCAGATCCGGAGCGTATAGATGTGAATAAAATTCCGATACCCAAAATATTTTCCCTAGGTTTTAATTTAGAATTTTAATCAATCCCTATGAAAAAGTTCAAAAAAATCGGCATTGGTTACTTCATGATTTTGTTTATGGCTTCCTGCAATTCAAACTATTTGGATTATCAGCCTACCGGGGCATTGTCATCTAATAATATATCGACGGCTGAAAATGCCGAATCTCTTGTCAATGCGGCCTACGCAGCAATTGGAAATGATGAAATGATTGGTCCCATCACCAGTCAATGGGTATATGGTAGCGTGAGGTCTGATGATGCATACAAAGGTGGTGGAGGACGTTCTGATATTGCTGCAATTGATACCTATGAACAATATAATTTAACTATACCGGACTATAACGATGAAATGCTTCCAAGAACCTGGACCAATCATTATAAAGCCATTTCAAGAGCAAATATTGCTTTAAGAGTAATAAAGGAGCTTACTGAAGAGGACTTCCCGTTGAAGAAGATAAGATTGGGTGAGTTATATTTTTTAAGGGGGCACTCCTATTTTATGCTGAAATTATTGTTTAATAGGGTTCCCTTCATCAGTGAAGAGTTGTCGAAGGAAGAAATTTTGAAAACTTCGAATGATTTAACCTCTGATCAATTGTGGAATAAAATTGCTGATGATTTTATTTTTGCGCATAATAACCTTCCGCAATCACAGGATCAGGTTGGTCGGGCAAACAAAAATGCTGCTTCTGCTTACCTGGCAAAATTGAGGTTATATCAAGCCTATGAACAGAATGAGAATACACATCAGGTAATTAATATTAATCCTGATAGACTAAGTGAAGTAATTAATTATGCCAATGAGGTGGTTGGAAGCTTAGAGCCTGATTATGGATACAATTTCTTGGATGGACATGATAACGGACCGGAGTCAATTTGGGCGGTTCAATTTTCGATCAATGATGGTACAAATGTCGGGAGAGTGAGTTACGTAACTGGCTTAAATTCGCCTCATGGAACTCCTTTATACGGCTGTTGTGGCTTTCATATGGCTAGTCAAAATATGGTAAATGCTTATAAGACAGATGGTAACGGATTGCCTTTGTTTGATACATTTAATGATACGGATATTTTTAATAATGTAACAGGGGGAGTTGCTCCGTTGGTCCCGGGTGTTACAGTTGATCCAAGGCTTGATCATACGGTGGGTATTCCCGGCCGGCCATTTAAGTATAGAAATACTTTAAAAGCTGCAGATGATATGATTTATAATTTTAGCTGGGCAAGAGATCCTGGTGTTTATGGTTATTACGGTAATATGAAGGAGCAACAGGCACCAGATTGTTCTTGCTATGTCAAAAATGGGCCTTTTGTAGGGACCTCAAAAAATATCGATTTTATTAGATATGCAGATGTGCTGTTGTTTAAAGCAGAGGCTTTAATTCAACTTGACAGATATGCAGAGGCAATGCCAATCATAAATCAAATTAGGGAGAGAGCTGCAGGAAGTTCATCTTTGCCATTGTCAGCTGGAGCCTCCAATATATACAATATTAGTGTTTACAGGGATTTTCCGTCAAAAGAGTATGCAATCAAAGCGTTAATGTTTGAGAGAAGGCTGGAATTTGGTATGGAGGGAGCCCGATTTTTTGATTTGGTTAGGTGGGGTATAGCAGAACCTGTTTTAAATGCTTATTTAACCACCGAAAAAACAAAGCGAAGTTTTCTTAGTAATGCCCATTTCACAGCAGGGAGGGACGAATACTATCCAATTCCACAACGAGAAATTGATTTGACGGCAGGACTTTATATTCAAAATCCAGGATATTAATTCAGTCCCTTAATGATAACGTTTAATTTTAATGTCAAAAAAAGAGGAGCAAATTTGCTCCTCTTCGTTGCTTGTATAGTATCTCTTATATGCTGGTTATTTTTTTCAAATTTTCAATTGTTCCTATAGGATTGGCTGCTTTAAAAACATAACTACCTGCTACCAATACATCTGCTCCGGCTTCCACAAGTTGGGTAGCATTTTTATTGGTTACCCCACCGTCAATTTCAATTAAAGTTGATGCACCTTTTCTATCGATTAATGCTTTTAGTTTTCTTATTTTGTTATAGGTGTTTTCAATAAATGATTGTCCGCCAAAACCCGGATTCACGCTCATAAGTAAAACCATGTCTAGGTCGTTAATAACATCCTCTAATAATTCAATATTAGTATGTGGATTTAGCACAACCCCTGCTTTCATACCTTCTGCTTTGATGGCTTGAATAGTTCGGTGAAGATGGGGACAAGCCTCGTAATGAACCGTTAAAACATTAGCGCCTAATTCTGCAAAGGTTTTGATGTATCTGTCAGGATCAACAATCATTAAGTGCACATCCAATGTTTTTTTTGCATGTTTGGCAATAGCCTCTATTACCGGCATACCAAATGATATATTAGGTACAAAAACTCCATCCATAACGTCAATATGAAACCAGTCGGCTTCACTTCGGTTAATCATTTCGATATCACGTTGCAGATTAGCAAAATCTGCTGCCAACAAAGACGGAGCTATTAGGGTGTTTTTCATGATGTTGTGTTGTTTGTAATTTTTGGCAAATGTACAAAATCAATTTTTTTAAATAATGAATTACAGGCTTTGAACAAAATAAATTAAAAAAAAACTCCAGTGCTAAACTGGAGTTTTCTAATTATGTCAAGGTTTATCCTAAATAAGTTTTAAGAATTTTACTTCTTGAAGTATGTTTTAATCTTCGGATAGCTTTTTCCTTAATTTGACGTACACGCTCACGTGTTAAATCAAATGTTTCACCAATTTCTTCCAACGTCATTGGGTGCTGGTCACCAAGTCCAAAGTATAAACGAACCACATCAGCCTCACGAGGGGTTAGTGTTTCTAGAGAACGCTCTATCTCAGTACGCAAAGATTCATGTATTAATTCTCTGTCTGGATTTGGAGATTCGCCTGAACGCAATACATCATATAGATTTGAATCTTCACCTTCTACCAGAGGAGCGTCCATAGATAAGTGACGACCAGAGTTTTTCATGGACTCCTTAACATCATTTACTGTCATGTCAAGTTCTTTGGCGATTTCTTCAGCAGATGGCGGACGCTCATTAGATTGTTCTAATAAAGCATACATTTTGTTGATTTTATTGATAGAACCAATTTTGTTCAAAGGTAATCGAACGATACGAGATTGTTCTGCCAAAGCTTGTAAAATAGACTGACGAATCCACCAAACAGCATAAGATATAAATTTGAAACCACGGGTTTCGTCGAACCGTTGTGCAGCCTTGATCAAACCTAAATTTCCTTCATTAATCAAATCAGGAAGTGTCAATCCTTGATTTTGGTATTGTTTGGCCACCGATACAACGAAACGTAAATTAGCTTTGGTCAACTTTTCTAAAGCACGTTGATCTCCTGCTTTGATTCGTTGTGCTAATTCTACTTCCTCGTCAGCAGTAATAAGGTCAACTTTTCCAATTTCTTGTAAATATTTGTCTAATGAAGCGGTTTCACGATTGGTAACCTGCTTGGTAATTTTAAGTTGTCTCATGTTTTTGTTCTTCCAGTGTTTTTAAAGTGTCCTAGTTTTATACGTGCTAGTTTATGAAAAGTTACAAAATTTTTTATTTATTTTTTGGATTGGAGAAAATAAAAGTTCTTGACCTAGTATTGCTTGTTCAAAAACAAAAATCCCATCTTGTAGTATAACAAGACAGGATTTTTTATAATAAACCTTTAGTAAACTAAGATCTGATTACTCTTGTTTAGGCTCGCGCGGTGGGCGAGCGATAAGTGCCTTTCTTGACACTTTTTCTTTTTTGGTTTTTGGGTCGATACCCAAATATTTCACTTGGAATACATCGCCTAATTTCACTACATCAGAAACATTTTCTGTGCGTTCCCAAGCTAATTCAGAAACGTGTAATAAAACTTCGTTTCCAGGAGCCTGAGTGTATTCTACCACCGCTCCAAAGTCTAGCATTTTGATTACTTTCACTTCGTAAGCTTCTCCAACTTGTGGTTTAAAGGTGATAGCATCAATTTTTGCTAAAACTGCTTTAATTCCATCTGGATCAGTTCCCAAGATTTCAACTACTCCTTGTTCGTCCACTTCGTTAATTACGATAGTAGTTCCAGTGGCTTTTTGTAATTCTTGAATTACTTTTCCACCAGGTCCAATTAAAGCACCAATGAAGTTTCCAGGAATTGTTCTGGTGATGATTTTTGGTGCATGAGCTTTAACATCCTCTCTTGGAGTTGCAATAGTTTCTGTGATTTTACCTAAAATGTGCATACGGCCATCTCTTGCCTGACCAAGAGCCTGCTCCATAATGTCGTATCTCAGACCTTCAATTTTTATGTCCATCTGACAAGCAGTGATACCATCTTTAGTTCCAGTAACTTTAAAGTCCATGTCACCTAAGTGGTCTTCATCACCTAAGATATCTGATAACACTGCGAATTTTTCACCGTCAGTGATTAATCCCATGGCGATACCTGAAACCGGTTTTACCATTTGGACTCCAGAATCCATAAGAGCCATTGTTCCTGCACATACTGTTGCCATAGAAGATGAACCGTTGGATTCTAATACTTCAGATACAACACGGATAGTGTATGGGCAATCAGCAGGTATCATGTTTTTCAAAGCTCTTTGAGCCAGGTTACCATGACCTACTTCTCTTCTTGAAGTCCCTCTAAGTGGTTTTGCTTCACCAGTTGAGAAAGGAGGGAAGTTGTAGTGCAAATAGAATTTTTCTTCACCTTGTTCTGATGGAGAGTCGATTTGGTTAGCTTCTCTTGAAGTTCCCAAAGTTACTGTTGCTAGTGCCTGAGTTTCTCCTCTGGTGAATATTGACGAACCATGAACAGATGGTAAGTAGTCAATTTCACACCAGATTGGTCTGATTTCAGTTGTTTTTCTTCCGTCAAGACGAATACCTTTTTCAAGAATTACATTACGTACGGCTTCTTTATTTGTTTTGTAAAAATATTTTCCAACTAGTCCTGCTAAATCAGCATTTCCAGCATATTCTTCCTCCGTGAATAAAGCCTTTGCTTCTTCTTTTACTGCTGCAAACTTTTCACTTCTTTCACTTTTTGCAGATGCTTCCTGAGCGATAGCATAGCATTTGTCATATGCCGCCGCTTTTACTTTTGCATAAACTGCTTCGTCTTCAACTTCGCCCTCGTAAGTACGGATTTCTTTTTTACCAAAAGATTCCTGTAATCTTTTTTGAGCTTCGATTTGGACTTTAATAGCTTCGTGAGCAAATTTAATGGCTTCAACCATTTCGTGCTCTGAAATTTCTTTCATCTCACCTTCAACCATGGCTACAGAATCCAGAGAAGCTCCAACCATCATGTCGATGTCTGACTTTTCTAATTCAGCTCTGCTTGGATTGATGACAAATTTTCCGTCGATGCGAGCAACACGCACTTCAGATATCAAATTGTGAAATGGAATATCAGAAACAGCAAGAGCTGCTGATGCTGCTAAACCTGCTAAAGCATCTGGCATAACCTGATCATCATGAGACATCAACTGAATCATGATTTGAGTTTCAGCGTGGTAATCATCCGGGAAAAGCGGACGTAAAACACGATCAACTAAACGCATGGTTAATACCTCGCTGTCACTTGGACGCGCTTCTCTTTTAAAGAAACCTCCAGGGAAACGTCCCGCTGCAGCAAATTTTTCACGGTAATCTACCGTCAATGGTAAAAAGTCAACGCCAGGATTTGATGTTCTTGCAGATACGGCTGTAGCCAATAGCATACAGTCTCCTAAACGAACAACAACAGAGCCGTCAGCTTGTTTTGCTAGTTTTCCGGTTTCGATTGAGATGGTTCTTCCATCTCCTAAGTCGATAATTTCTTTTGAAACTTGTGGAATCATAAATTTTTCCTTTTTTTGATTAAACTACGGGTTTAGTTGTGTTGTAGTTGTTGTGTGTTGTAGTTGTTGTAAACCCAATGAAAAACCAAAACTTTTTTATTTTTTTAAAAAACAAAAAGAGGTACTTTCGCACCTCTTTTGGAATATTGATTATTTTCTGATATTCAATACTTTGATAATTTCACGATATCTGTTGATATCTTTTTTCTTTAAGTAATCTAGTAAAGCTCTTCTTTTACCTACTAATAATACTAATGAACGCTCTGTATTGAAATCGTGACGATTTTTTTTAAGGTGTTCAGTTAAGTGCCCGATTCTGTGAGTGAATAAAGCGATTTGTCCTTCTGCTGATCCAGTGTTTGTAGCAGATCCTCCGTGTTTAGCGAAGATTTCTTCTTTTACTTCTTTAGTTAAATACATTCCAATATTATTTAATGATTTTTATGTATGCCCTACAGCCATTGTAAGACGGCAGCAAAAGTAATACTTTATTTTTAATTGGCAATATTTGTTTGTATTAATTTGGAAGAGCTCAGTTTTTATAAATCAATTCTTTAAGTTTAAAATAGTTTGGCAACTTCTTGATTCACAAATTCCAGGAAATTTTCGTCAGCAGTTGAGAATGGATTTAATTCATGACTGTCTATATCAATTTGGCCAATATTTTTCCCGTTTACAAATAAGGGAACAACAATTTCAGATTTTACGGTAAAACTGCAGGCGATGTAATTATCCTGAAGGGAAACATCAGGAACTACAAACTTTTTGTTTGATAATGCTACCTGACCGCAGATTCCCTTTCCAAAAGGTATCACAGTGTGGTCTGTTTCTGCTCCCATATATGGTCCTAAGTGCAGTGTTTGGGTTTTGTGATTGGCAAAATAAAAACCTACCCAATTGTAATAAGGTACATTCTTGTTTAACAACTCACAAATAGCCAAAAGTTTTTCATCTCTATTCAAGTTAGTGTTTTGAGTTAGAGAGGTTACAACGGGTTTTAGTTCTTCAAAATTCATATGTATGCTTTTCCGGATAATGATGCTAAAATGGATCCTTATATCTCCTGTTATTTATTTTGATAAAAGGGTCAAATTTATAAAATAAGGTTAGGCTGGTACAAAGCTAAATAACATTGCTTTACCAATTAGGATTTGTGTTTTTCAATCTTTCCGATTCATAGGTGGGTTCCGGGATTGTATATTTATTACAATGATCAATTTTGTTTTCAAATAATATTGATTGTCAATTTTGTTTTATTTTATATACATTTGAAAAAAACAAAAGTTGAAAAAGTATCTTGTTCAGTACCGTCCCTTTCTTGTGTTTCTGTCTAAGTTTTTCCTGACTTATTTGGTTTTAGGATTAATTTACCAGGCCTATTTATCGGGCTATGATGACAGAACGATTGATGGGATTAGTACCCTTGTTGCAAAGAATACAGAGCAGCTGCTTTCCTTGTTTCAAGCCGATTTTTATATAGAAAAGCAAGCGGAGGCTCCTTATATTTTAATGTATTATAAACAGAAGGTAATTGCGCGAATGATAGAAGGCTGCAATGCTGTTAGTGTGATTAATCTTTTCGTTTCTTTTATAGTTGCTTTTTCAGGTAAATTAAAGCCTACCTTACTTTTTATTTTTGGAGGGAGTTTGATTATTTACATTTTAAATGTTATCCGATTAGCCTTGCTGAATGTTATGTTGTATTCTTTTCCAAGTCAAAAAGAGTTGCTGCATGACATTTTATTTCCGCTGTTTATTTATGGAGCCGTTTTTATGTTGTGGATGATATGGATAAATAGATTTTCAAAATATGCTAAAAACAATCCTCGCACATAAATTAAGATTTTTCTATGCGGCAATATTGGTTCTTTTGCTTGCATTTGTACGTATTTATGAAAAGTTACTCTTTTACGATCCGTTTTTGGATTATTTCAAAGGGGAATTCCATTCAATGCCTTTACCTGTCTTTGATTCTTTTAATTTGTTTTTAAGTTTATTATTTAGGTACGGCTTGAATACCTTCCTGTCCTTAGGACTATTATATGTTGTCTTCAAAGATTTTGGAATGGTTCAATTTGCATCTGTTCTGTATTTGGTTTTCTTTGTGGTATTAATTATCTCTTTTTTTGCCGTAATATTCTTTTACAGAGAACATAATAATCTCTTACTTTTCTATGTTCGACGATTTTTAATACAGCCGGTTTTTGTGTTGTTATTTATCCCTGCTTTTTATTTCCAAAAATTAAATAAGTGATTTATTTTAAGTAACTTTAAGTTGCTTTTTTATAAAATTACCTAGATTATAAGTCATGAAGATTGTAAAACATTCAGGCGATATTGTTGAATTTGATTCTTCAAAACTTAGAAAGTCGTTGATGAAATCAGGAGCTAACGAGGCGGTTGTAGACAGAATCTTGAATGTAATTACAAACGAGATTTACGAGGGAATTTCGACCAAACAGATTTATAAGAAAGCTTTTGCTCTTCTGAAAAAACAGGCACATTCTCACGCTGCCCGATACAATCTTCGAGCCGCCATTCAATTATTGGGGCCGGAAGGTTTCTTTTTTGAAAAATATATTGCCCGCCTTTTTGCCGCAGAAAATTATCAGACTAAAAATAATTTGATTTTACAGGGGAAATGTATCTCACACGAGGTAGATGTTTTGGTAAAAAAGGAAAATTGTATTTCAATGATTGAGTGCAAATTTCACTCCAGCCGCGAAGCAGTTTCAGATGTAAAAGTTCCTCTGTATGTTTTTTCCAGATTTCATGATCTTAAGAAAGAAGAACACAATATTTTTTCAAGGAAAGATTTGATTTCAAATTGTTGGATTGTTACCAATAACCGATTTTCCTCAGATGCAATTTCCTTTGCCAAATGCTCAGGTATGCAGTTATTAAGTTGGGATTATCCCAAGGATAAAAGTTTGAAGACAAAAAATGATATTGATTGTCTTTATCCGGTGACATGTCTAACGACTTTATCCCGAGCTGAAAAAGATAAGCTACTTATTTTGGAAGTTATTTTGGTTAAGGAATTATCACATAATGCTGCTATTCTGGAGAAAATAGGAATAAGTGGAAATAGAATAAAAAATGTGTTGAAAGAAGTGTCTGAGCTGTGTAGAAATTGTTAATCTCAAAAAGATAATATGAAAGTAAAATTTTTCGGAGGAGCAGGAACCGTAACGGGATCAAAAACCTTGATTGAAAGTAATGGCCTTCGCATTTTGATTGATTGTGGTTTGTTTCAGGGAGTAAAACCTTTGCGGGAACTCAATTGGGAACCTTTGCCTGTTTTACCTTCAACGATAGATTTTGTTCTGTTAACTCATGGGCATTTGGATCACTGCGGATGGTTGCCCAGATTGGTAGATCAAGGGTTTGACGGAAAAATTTTCTGTACCGGGCCCACTAAAGAAATTTCTAAATTGATTTTATTGGATAGTGCAAAAATACAGGAAGAAGATGCTGAAAAGGCGAATAAAGAAAAATATTCTAAACACCAGGTGGCTGAGCCTCTGTACAATGTCGAGCAAGCCAAAAAAGTTTTTCCCCATTTTAGAGTTATAAAAACTAATGAGGAAGTATTGCTGGATCCCAGTATTTCGGCTTTTTTTGTAAATGCCGGACACATTATCGGTGCCTGCAGTATTGAATTGACAATTGAAGGAAAGACTCTTGTCTTTTCTGGTGACATTGGTCGTGATAATGATGTCTTGATGTTTCCGCCAACTAAGCCTAAAAAAGCTGATTATGTTTTTTTAGAAAGTACTTATGGTAATCGGCTTCATCCAAATATCAATGCGGAGCTGCAGTTGGAAATGTATATCAATAATACCATTAGGGAAGGAGGGACGGTAATCATTCCGAGTTTTGCCGTTGAGAGAGCGCAGAGTATTATGTATTTGCTTTGGAAACTGAAAGAAGCTGATAAAATTCCGGATATTCCCTATATTGTAGATACACCTATGGGAATAAGTGCCTTTGAAATATTTTTCAGTAACAGACAATGGCACAAATTGTCAGTAGAAGAATGTACTTCAATAAGCAAAATGTTTACCCAGATTTCTGATTATCAAGAAACAATAGATACTATTTACGACAAACAGCCTAAGGTTGTCATTGCGGCAAGTGGTATGGTTACCGGAGGGAGAGTATTGAGTTATTTAGAATATTACATAGGATTGCCTGAAACAACGGTAATTATTGTGGGTTATCAGGCGGAAGGTACCCGAGGCAGGAAATTATTAGAAGGAGCAAAAGAGATTAAAATGCATGGAAAATATTATCAGGTCGCTGCAAAAATTTTGGAGATTCAGGGGTTGTCTGCACACGGGGATCAGAAAGATTTGGTCAACTGGCTTTCAGCTTTGGAAAATAAACCGGAAACTGTTTTTTTGGTTCACGGGGAGAATGAGGCTGCGGATGAACTGCGAATTAAAATTCAGGAACGCTATGGATTTAAGTGTACCATTCCATTAATGGGTCAGGAATTTGAGATGTAGGGTTTGATTGTGATTTTTTTAAATGCATTTGGTTCGGTCGTTAATAAAACTTTAAAAAGTTTCTTTGTATTGTGGTTAATGTAAATTATCCTTACTTTCACGCCGATTTATTTTTACGTAAAGTCCCTTGCAATGAATAGTTTTGACTGGAAGAATTTAGTTGACCCACTTTTTTATATTCATTTTGATTTAAATGGAATAAAACTAGGTATTTATATAGTATTGTTTATTGTGTTTGCAGAAACGGGTTTATTTGCCGGTTTCTTTTTACCAGGCGACAGTTTACTTTTTCTTGCCGGAATATATAATAGAGAGTTAATCGAAAATATGATGTTTATAGATAGCGCATTTGTAAATGTGACTATATTGTCTACCATCATTGCTGTTTCAGGTATATTGGGAAATATTGTAGGATATTGGTTTGGTGCTAAAAGTGGCTATTACCTATATAAGAGAGAAGATAGTTTTTGGTTCAAGAAAAAGTATTTGGTACAATCCAAAGATTTTTTTGAACGGCATGGAGGCAGAGCTATAATTTTTGCCCGCTTTTTACCTATTTTCAGAACGTTTGCTCCCATAGTGGCAGGAATAGTAACAATGGACAAAAAGAAGTTTATGTTTTATAATATTGTAAGTTCTTTCCTTTGGTCTTTTACCCTGATTTTTTCCGGACATTATTTGTATGGTTTTCTTTTAGAAAATTACAGGATCGATCTGAAAGAACATATTGAGGTTATTGTAATTGGACTAGTTGTAGTTACCTTATCGCCGGTATTGTTGAAGTTGGCAAAGAGGCATCCGTCACAAGAACTTTAATTGATTAATACAATTTTTGGGTTATACTTTCCAATCAGTTGATGTATCGTTTCTATGATAATAAAAAAATCCTTCCAGAATTTCAGGAAGGATTTTTTATTTACTAAGGTTTTAGATATTACATCATGCCAGGCATTCCGCCTCCCATTGGCATTCCGCCTCCTGCACTCTCTTCTTTGATGTCAATTAGAGCACACTCGGTAGTAAGAATCATTCCGGATACCGAAGCAGCATTTTCTAAGGCCACACGGGTTACCTTTTTAGGGTCGATTATACCTGCCTTAAGCATGTCAACATACTCATCGGTTTTGGCATTATAACCGAAATCACCTTTACCCTCGCTAACTTTTGAAACAACTACTGACCCTTCAAGACCTGCATTTTCCACTATCGTTCTTAAAGGAGCTTCGATAGCACGAGAAATGATTTGGATTCCTGTAACTTCATCAGCATTATCTGCGTTTAAATTACCCAAAGCAGATTTTGCTCTTAACAAAGCCACACCACCTCCGGCAACTATACCTTCTTCAACTGCTGCACGGGTTGCATGTAATGCATCATCAACTCTGTCTTTTTTCTCTTTCATTTCTACTTCAGAAGCTGCACCAACATATAAAACAGCAACACCTCCGGCTAATTTTGCCAAACGTTCCTGAAGTTTTTCTTTGTCATAATCAGAAGTAGTAACTTCCATTTGACCTTTAATTTGGTTTACACGGTTTTTGATGATTTCAGCATCTCCGGCACCACTAACAATTGTCGTATTGTCTTTGTCAATAGTCACTCGTTTTGAAGTACCCAACATTTCAAGTGTAGCGTTTTCCAGAGTATAACCTCTTTCTTCAGAAATTACGGTACCACCTGTTAAGATAGCTATATCTTCAAGCATTGCTTTTCTTCTATCACCAAATCCAGGTGCTTTTACAGCGGCAATTTTTAATGCACCACGTAATTTATTTACTACCAAAGTAGATAATGCTTCACCATCCACATCTTCAGCGATTATCAATAGTGGTTTTCCTGATTGTGCTACTGGCTCAAGAACAGGTAATAATTCTTTTAAAGAAGAAACTTTTTTGTCATATAACAAAATGTAAGGGCTGTCTAATTCCACTTCCATTTTTTCAGAATTTGTCACGAAGTAAGGCGAAAGATATCCTCTGTCAAATTGCATTCCTTCAACAACATCAACAAAAGTATCTGTTCCTTTAGCTTCTTCAACGGTAATAACACCTTCTTTTCCAACCTTTGCGAATGCATTGGCAATTAATTCGCCTATAACATCGTCGTTGTTTGCAGAGATAGATGCAATTTGTTTGATTTTGTCTGAATCACTTCCCACAACCTGAGATTGTTTTGATAAATCAGCAACAATAGCCTCAACAGCTTTGTCGATACCGCGTTTTAAATCCATTGGATTTGCGCCGGCTGCTACATTTTTCAAACCTTCTTTGATGATGGCCTGTGCTAAAACTGTTGCAGTTGTTGTTCCGTCTCCGGCTAAATCATTAGTTTTAGATGCAACTTCCTTAACCATTTGAGCTCCCATGTTTTCCAACGGGTCTTTCAATTCAACTTCTTTTGCTACAGAAACTCCGTCCTTGGTAACATTAGGTCCCCCGAACGATTTTCCGATGATAACATTACGACCTTTTGGTCCC
Source organism: uncultured Flavobacterium sp. (assembly GCA_964614445.1). Lineage (GTDB taxonomy): Bacteria > Bacteroidota > Bacteroidia > Flavobacteriales > Flavobacteriaceae > Flavobacterium. Next base: position 119,074 of record CAZTLN010000007.1, read on the forward strand.
AAGGTTACTTTTACTGCATTTGCCAAAGCATCAACACCGCGCTTTAGTCCGTCGCGTGCTTCAATATCAAATTTTATATCTTTTGCCATTTTATAAGTTATTTTTAATTGTTAGAAATTAGATTATTGCAAGAATATCATCTTCTCTCATTATTAAATAGTCTTTTCCTTCCAGTTTCAACTCGGTCCCGGCATATTTTCCATAAAGTACCGAATCACCTACTTTAACTGTCATTGAGTGATCTTTAGTTCCATTACCTACGGCAACAACAGTTCCTTTTTGAGGTTTTTCTTTTGCAGTATCCGGAATAAAAATCCCTGAAGCAGTTTTTGTTTCGGCTGCCACTGGTTCGATAAGAACTCTGTCTGAAAGCGGTTTAATGTTTAAAGCCATAATTGTATGTGTTAAATTATTATTTTTTTGAATGCAAAATGTTTTTCAGAAATTGTGCCAGTAGCATAAAACTGACATTTTTTCCTATGAAAAATGCCAGCTTGTCAAAGCTGGCATTTTTATTTATCTTATAAATATGAATTACTTTGCAGGAGCAACCGGTGCTGCAGGAGCAGGCGTAGCAGGAGCTACTGGTGCAGCAGCTTCAGTGTTGTCGATTAATTTCGATTCAGAATCACTTAGTGAACCTGAAAAACTCAAACTTGAAAGCATAATCAATGCCATTAGAACAATAGCCAAAGTCCAAGTACTTTTATCTAAAAAGTCAGTAGTTTTTTGTACTCCACCTAACATTTGAGATCCGCCTATAGTAGAGGATAAACCGCCTCCTTTAGGATTTTGAACCATAATTACCACTACCAATAGAAAACATACTATTGTTATTAAAACTAAAAAAATTGAAAATGTGCTCATTGCTTAATTATTATTATTTTGTTGTAAAAGCTTAATGTCCGAAATACGGTCTGCAAATAAACTACTTTTTTCTGGATATTTCAAAATTAAAATTTCATAAGCTTGAATTGCTTTTTGATATTTTTTTTGTTCCAGATATACTTTTGCAAGTGTTTCGGTCATCAATGAAGTGTTATCTTCTTTATTGATGTCGAAATTAACCACAGGGATACTTCCTTGTTTTATTGGGGAAATCTTAGGGCTGGTTTCGATAAACTTATCAATTAAGGCCTCTCTTTTTCTTTTTACCTCATCTAGTTCTTCAGAATTGGAGCCAGTATTGCTTTCCGTTTCTCTAACGATGGGTTGTATTTTAGATATCTGCAGCCATTCCTGAAAAGAATGCTTTTCATCTGCTGAGAAATCCAAAGGTTTTCCTATTTCCAGTTTTTGCTCAATCGAAGAGGGGTAATTTGGATTCAGATCTTCAGATGCTATTGCAGTGAAGTTTGTTATAAATTCCTTTTTACTAGCTTGGTTTTCGTACTTCTCAGAATTGTCATTATGATCCATGATTTCGCTGTCCACCACATCAATCGAATGAAGTTCGTCTGTTTTCTTTTCATATAAATCCTTCTGAATTGCCTGGTATGAGTATGAGTTTATGAAATCAAACAAAACTGCCCGGTCTGTGGTGTGCGCAGCAGTAACCTTTAAAGCGGAATTGTAATTAAAGCTATTTTGACTGTATAGACCTTTTAATCTGAGTGCCCTTGCACTTTGAAAAAATGGAAATTCATCCAGAACCTTTTCTAATGCTAGGGTACGCTTTTCGGTTAAGGCATTTGGTTTGTTGATCAAATAGATGTAATCTGAAATATTCATTTATAAAGGTCTTGTTGATTTCAATTTACCATTTAGCAAGTGATTCGTTGAATATATCCTGCGTTATTCGTTCAAAAATTTCTTTTAAAGCGTTGTTTAATGTAGATCCTTGTAATTGTTCCGTTGCAGGATAGTCGTAATAAAATTCGAACGGTTTTTCAAAATTATCTGTTTCCTTATTTTTGTTGTAAAACCTAACGTTTACTCTTATTTTGAGTCGGTTTTGTGCAGCTTGCTGGTTTGCTGTTGCTGCCATAGGGCTAATCCGGTAATCGGTTATCTCACCTTCATAAGTTAAATCGGCTCCGTTTTTAACCAGGTTTAAATTAGTCTGGCTTTGTAAAATGTCCTGAAGGGTTAGGGTGAAAGTTCGGTCAATCCCGGGTTCAATCAGATCTGCATTATTCTGAAAAAAGTTAACTTGAAATGTTTTCGCATCAATTTTTCCGGTACCCGTAAAATTATATACACCGCAGCTGTATGTAAATATAAGGGTTAATAAAATACCTAGTATTTGTAATTTTTTCATTTTGCCAGTTTTCCAATTCCGAATATGAGATTTTTCAAATGTAAACTTTTTTTGGAATTGAACTTTTAGGTTTACATTAATTATAAATCAAATTGTTTAATTTTTCGGTACAGTGTTCTTTCTGAAATTCCTAATTCATCGGCAGCAGCTTTCCTTTTTCCCTTATTTTTTTCCAATGATTTTTTAATCATTTCGATTTCTTTCTGTTCTAATTTCAAAACTTCTTCCTCTTCAATTGTTTCTGCAAAAAGGTAATTGTCTTCCTCATTTCGATAATTTTCATTTTGAGGAGTCGTTATTACTGCCGTTTGAGGCTGTTCTTCGAATTCGAATTCATTTACATTCTCTTTAGAGCCGTATATTTTTTGAATTAAGCTTGGATTTATTTCCTGAGTTTTTGCGGTGCCGCTTTTCATTAACTCGAGTGTAAGTTTTTTCAGGTCGTTTAAATCGCTCTTCATATCAAAAAGAACTTTGTACAGAATATCTCTTTCGGTACTGAAATCACTCTCAGATTTATTGCTTTTTATAACCGATGGAAGGTTTGTTCCTTCTGATGGTAAGTACGACTGTAAAGTAGCAGCGGTAATATCTCTATTGGTCTCTAAAACTGAAATTTGCTCAGCTACATTTCGCAACTGACGTATATTTCCGCTCCATCTGTATTTTTGAAGTAAATGAATTGCATTCTCATCAAGTTTAAGTGGGGGCATTTTGTATTTATGAGCAAAATCGGAAGCAAATTTTCTAAATAATAGGTGAATATCATCTTTTCTGTCTCTAAGCGGCGGTAACCCAATTTCGACAGTACTTAAACGGTAGTATAAATCTTCTCGGAACTTTCCTTTTTCGATTGCATTAAATAAATTGACATTAGTAGCAGCTACAATCCTTACATTGGTTTTTTGAACCTGGGACGATCCTACTTTGATGAATTCTCCATTTTCAAGTACACGTAGTAGTCGAACCTGAGTGGTTAATGGTAGTTCACCAACTTCGTCAAGAAAAATAGTGCCACCATTGGCTACTTCAAAATATCCTTCACGAGTATTTGTTGCCCCGGTAAAAGCCCCTTTTTCATGTCCAAAAAGTTCACTGTCGATAGTTCCTTCAGGGATTGCTCCACAGTTTACAGCAATATACTTTCCGTGTTTTCTGTGAGATAGAGAATGTATTATTTTAGGGATACTTTCTTTACCAACACCGCTTTCTCCAGTAACCAGTACCGAGATATCAGTAGGCGCAACCTGGATAGCTTTTTCTATCGCACGATTGAGCTTTGGGTCATTGCCAATAATCTCAAAACGTTGTTTTATATTCTGAACTGATTCCATCTAATTAAGTTTAAAGTTGCTTTTTAAATTTAAAAATTTAGCTTTCTGTATTACTTTAATCTTCTTTAATTCATGTCGCTTAAACCGACCGCTTCTCCAATTAATGTGGCGCTGGTACAGTGCGTTATTTTTACATTTACAAATTCTCCAATCCTGTAATTTTCCTTGGGGAACACCACTGTTGTGCTTTGTGAGGTTCTTCCAGAGAAATCGTTGGCAGATTTTTTAGATACTTTTTCAATCAAAACTTCTACGGTTTTTCCAACGAATTCTTCTGTTCGAATTCCGGAATGTTTTTGTTGTAAATCTACAATTTCCTGTAATCTTCTGGCCTTGGTTTCTTCGCTTACATCGTCTTTCATTTTTCTTCCTGCAAGTGTACCTGGGCGCTCAGAGTAGGAAAACATATAACCATAATCATATTTTACGTATTCCATTAAGCTGATCGTGTCCTGATGGTCTTGTTCTGTTTCTGTTGGGAATCCCGCAATCATGTCTTGAGTGATGGCGCAATCTGGAATGATAGTTCTAATTTTATCAATCAAGTTAATATATTCCTGTCGGGTATGCAAACGATTCATTTCTTTGAGAATTCTGTCACTTCCTGACTGAACTGGTAAATGAATGTGTTTGCAAATATTAGAATGCTTTGCAATTACATGTAATACGCTTTCATGCATGTCCTGTGGATTGGATGTCGAAAAGCGAATTCGCATTTTTGGGAAACCTACAGCTACCATTTCCAATAATTGGTCAAAATTTACCGCAGTAGCTTTCTGCATTTCGGTCGCATTAACGAAATCTTTTTTAAGTCCGCCGCCGTACCATAAGTAGCTATCAACATTTTGCCCCAGAAGTGTAATTTCTTTAAAGCCTCTTTCCCATAAATCCTGGATTTCTGCCATTATACTTTGAGGTTCCCTGCTTCGTTCACGACCACGGGTAAATGGGACTACGCAAAATGTACACATGTTGTCACATCCTCGAGTAATGGAAACGAATGCCGTAATTCCATTGCTCATCAAACGCACAGGAGAGATATCTCCATAGGTTTCCTCTTTAGACAGAATTACATTAATAGCGTCTCGTCCTTCTTCGACCTCGTTTAGTAGGTTAGGTAAATCCTTATAGGCATCAGGTCCCACGACAAGATCAATGATTTTTTCTTCTTCCAGAAACTTACTTTTTAAACGTTCTGCCATACAGCCCAGAACGCCAACTTTCATATTTGGATTAAGGCTTCTTTTTACGGCATTGTACTTTTCAAGACGTTTGCGAACAGTTTGTTCGGCTTTATCGCGAATGGAACAGGTATTTACCAAAACCAAATCGGCATCTTCCAAATCTTGGGTAGTATTGTATCCGTTATCAGATAAAATGGAGGCAACTATTTCGCTATCCGAAAAATTCATCGCGCAACCATAACTTTCTATATAGAGTTTTTTGCTGTTTTCTGGTTTGTTTTCCAGGGTAAGGCTTTCGCCTTGTTTGCTTTCTTCAATAATCTTTTCCATTCTATTTTTGTTTCGAGGCACAAAGATAAGTGAATATAAATATATATGACAAGATGTCAGATGAAGAATTAACAATGTTTTTTTGGATTTTAATTTTACGATTCTGGGTGCTGTTTTTGTGAAGTTGATTGAAGGTTAATTTTCTACGAAAAAATAAATGATAGAGTGGTCCTAAAAGTCAGTTGGAGGAAAAGAATCAAATTGGTCGGGTTTTATAGGATTAATTTGTTTTTTTAAGTACTTTAAGGGTTGTTAATTTTTTTTCAAAAAAAAATCCAAGGCACGATATTTAAAAAAAATAAATACTTTTGTTTCCGAAATTTTAACAAATGGCAAAGAATTTAGTAATAGTTGAGTCTCCCGCAAAGGCTAAAACAATAGAGAAATTTTTAGGTAGTGATTATCAGGTTGAGTCCAGTTATGGTCATATAGCCGATTTACCTTCAAAAGAAATCGGTGTGGATATTGAACATGGTTTCAAACCTAAATATGAAGTCTCTGCTGATAAGAAAGCTCTGGTAAGCAAACTCAAAACATTGTCTAAAAAAGCTGAAACTGTGTGGCTGGCAAGTGATGAGGATCGTGAGGGAGAAGCCATATCCTGGCATTTAGCTGAAGAACTAAAGTTGGATCATAAGAAAACCAAGAGGATTGTTTTTCATGAAATAACAAAGAATGCTATTCTTAAAGCCATCGACAATCCCCGGGAAATAGATTATAATTTAGTTAATGCGCAACAGGCACGTCGTGTTCTGGATAGACTGGTTGGATATGAATTGTCTCCTGTTTTATGGAGAAAAATTAAAGGGGGGCTTTCTGCAGGTCGTGTACAGTCTGTTGCCGTGCGTTTAATTGTAGAGAGAGAGCGCGAGATACAGGATTTCAAAGCGCTAGCAAGTTATTCGGTAGTTGCTGAATTTAATAATGAGGCAGGAAAATCTTTTAAGGCAAAACTCCCAAAAAATTTTAATACCAAGAAAGAAGCTGAGGATTTTTTGAATCAAAATCTTGGCTCTTCCTATAAGGTGTCAGATTTAGAAACCAAACCAACAAAGAAATCGCCGGCTGCCCCGTTTACAACCTCAACATTGCAGCAAGAAGCTGCACGTAAATTGTACCTGCCGGTGGGGATAACCATGCAGCTTGCACAACGGTTGTATGAGGCTGGATTGATTACCTACATGAGAACTGATAGCGTAAATCTTTCCAAGGAGGCAAGAGATGCTGCACAAGCAGAAATTATTAAATCTTATGGAAAGGAATTCTCGATGCCAAGAACCTTTGCTACCAAAAGTAAAGGAGCACAGGAAGCTCATGAGGCTATACGTCCTACTGATATGTCAAGGCATTCTGTTGCCATTGACCGAGATCAGGCGAGATTATATGATTTGATTTGGAAAAGGACATTAGCATCGCAAATGAGTGATGCGCAGTTGGAAAGAACCAATGTAAAGATTGAATCAAATAACCATGGCGAGTTGTTTTCTGCCTCAGGTGAAGTCTTGCTTTTTGAAGGGTTTTTGAAGGTCTATTTGGAAGGACATGATGAGGATGAGGAAGAACAGGAAGGAATGTTACCTGCGTTAAAAGTCAATGAAAAATTGGTAAACAATTATATCACTGCTACAGAACGCTATTCCCGACCTCCGGCCAGATATACCGAGGCTTCCTTGGTGAAGAAGTTGGAAGAATTAGGTATTGGACGGCCCTCAACATATGCGCCGACAATTTCAACTATAATTAACAGGTATTATGTTGAGAAAGGTACTCTTGAAGGAGTAGAGCGAAGCTATATACAGCTGAGTTTGCAAGCAGCAAAGGTAGTTGAGAAAAAATTAAAGGAAACTACCGGTTCCGATAAAGGGAAACTTGTTCCTACCGATATCGGGGTTATTGTTACCGATTTCCTGGTTAAAAATTTTGGTAATATTCTGGATTATAATTTCACTGCCAAGGTCGAACAGGATTTTGATGAAATAGCCGAAGGAAATATCGAATGGGATTCCATGATGCAGGAATTTTATAACCGTTTCCATCCTACTGTAAAAAATGTCGAAGAGCATGCTGATAGAGAAAGTGGGGAAAGAATTTTGGGTGTAGATCCTGAGACCGGAAAACAGGTGTCTGTAAGGTTAGGGAAGTTTGGTCCGATGGCTCAGATAGGGGATGCTGATGATGAAGATAAAAGATTTGCCAGTTTGATGGCTGATCAGCATATAGGTAATATAACTTTGCAAGAAGCGTTAGATTTATTTCTATTGCCAAAAAAACTAGGTGATTATAATGGAGAAGAAATTGAAGTTAATAACGGAAGATACGGTCCCTATGTTAGGTATGGTGCTGCTTTTATTTCCTTGCCTAAAGGAGAAAATCCGTTGGATGTGGATCTGAGTCGTGCAAAAGAATTAATTGAGGCAAAAGAAAAGGCTGATGCGCCAATTGCTTCATACAAAGGAGAACCAGTTCAGAAAGGTGTTGGACGGTTTGGTCCCTTCATAAAATGGGCGGGAATGTTTATTAACGTCAGTAAGAAATACGATTTTGATCATTTGTCACAAGCTGATATTCAAAGTTTAATTGAAGATAAACTTCAAAAAAACATTGACAAGGTAATTCATAATTGGGAAGAAGAAGGTATTCTGGTTGAAAAAGCTCGATGGGGACGTTCGGTAATTACCAAAGGCAAAATTAAAATTGAATTGGGGAAAGATATAGATGCAACAAAGCTTACTCTTACTCAGGTTCAAGAGATGATCGCCGAGAAAACCCCTGCAAAAAAAGCTGCTTCAAAAAAGGTTACAGCTAAAAAAGCTCCTGCAAAAAAAGTGACACCAAAAAAGAAATAAGTTTATTGACTTTCCTCATGTCTCATTTTGGGATTCGGGGAGAAAGAAAAAAATATGATTGGATTTGATTTTCTGGAGCCGGTTCAGGATAATGTATTAGGGTTTATTAAGTCGCTTAACTCACAACAATTGGGGGCGAAAGTTGTTTTTAATACCCGAGAAAATTTTCCTGATTTAGGTAAGACTAAGTTGGCAATCATTGGGGTTTTGGAAAATCGTGCAGGACGAAAATCTACCTCTGAGGTTGATTTATCTGCCATCCGCCAGTCCTTGTATGGTTTGTATCCGGGCAATTGGGAGTCTACTATTGCTGACCTAGGCGATATAGTAGCAGGTAATTCCGTTGAAGATACCTACTTTGCATTAAGGTTAGTGGTGTCTGATTTGATAAAAAAAAGAATTATTCCAATAATTTTAGGTGGAACGCAGGATCTGACTTATAGCCTCTACAGAGCATACGATGATCTGGAGCAAATGGTTAATCTCGTTGCAATCGATAATCGGTTTGATTTTGGTAAAGAAGAGGATGCTATTTCGGCTTCATCATACCTATCAAAAATTATTGTAGAAGAGCCAAATAATCTTTTTAATTTTAGTACCTTAGGTTATCAAACCTATTTCAATTCTCAAGAGGAAATTGATTTGGTTGAAAAGCTTTATTTTGATGCCTATCGCTTAGGGGAAGTTTCAAATAATATTGCAATTGCCGAACCCGTTTTTAGAGATGCCGATTTGGTTAGTTTGGATTTAAATTCCGTTAAGTCATCTGATTCGGGGAATTTATCAGTTTTCTCTCCAAACGGATTTGATGGAAAAGAAATTTGTGCTTTGGCAAGATACGCTGGCATAAGCGATAAGGTGTCGGTCTTCGGTGTTTTTAATCATAACAACTCAATTCAGGAGTCGGTTTTAATATCCCAAATAATATGGTATTTTATAGAGGGGTTCCATTATCGTTCCAATGAATATCCTTTTGGCAGCAGGCAGCATTATATAAAGTATATTGTGCCAGTGGAAGAGGATACCCTTGTTTTTTATAAAAGTGATAAAACAGAACGGTGGTGGATAGAAATACCTTTTTTTTCGAACACCAATAATAAATTAAAACGAAATGCGTTATTACCCTGTTCATACGAAGAATATTTAACCGCCTGCAATCAGGAATTGCCGGAAAGATGGTGGAAAGCGCAACGTAAGAATGTTCTTTAACTAAGTCTTTATTTGGTTGGTATAGTGTAAAATAACTAACTTTGTAAGTAAAAAATTATATTTTATAAAAAGATGTTTTTTAGTCGATGTTTTTTTGATTTTAATCGATGTTTCTGTTTTTTTATAATTTATTTAATTCTAAATTTGAAATAAGAAAATTAATTTTACAAATCTAAAATGTTTGTTGTTTACTTGTTAAATTATAAATAGGTTTGCAATCTTAAGGAGAATAATAAATATACAACTCAGTTTTATGAAGAAGTGCATAGCATTTATGACATTTTTGACAATAATTGTCTCTTGTGGGAGGTCTGGTGATCATGGTGAATTAGTAGGGGTGAAAGGGAAAAGATGGCATCCGGAAAAACCATATGGAATGGCTTTGGTTCCAGGAGGATCTTACATTATGGGTAAATCTGATGAAGATGTGGCCGGTGTAGGTGATGCTAATACAAAAACCGTAACTGTTCGTTCTTTTTACATGGATGAAACTGAAATTACAAACAGTGAATACCGACAGTTTGTAGAGTGGGTTAAGGATTCTATAATTAGAACTAAACTTGCAGAGGCTGCGGAGTTTGCTGGTGTTAAGGCTGGTGAGGGTAAGGGTAAAAAAGAAAGGAGTATTGCGGATTATGCTTTTGTTTCAATGGACAGTACCTCTAAGAAGAAAGTTAGTGCTTATGATATGTATATGTATGATAATATGGTGGTGACAAAAGATGGTCGTGATTATAGTAGGAGATTGAATAGAAATGTGAAATTGGCAAAAGGGCCTCAAGATTATCCTGATAAGGATTATGTGGAAGCAATGGAGGAAATGTATTTGCCTATGGAAGAGTCATACAATGGTTTAAGAAGTTTTGATGTTAAACAACTAAGATTTATGTATGCTTGGATGGATATTCAAGCTGCAGCCAAGTCCAAAAATGGTGAAAGGAGCGATTTCGTGCATGTGATTATTGATCCTACAGATGAGAAAGAAGGTATGAAAGTCTATCCTGATACCACGGTTTGGATTAAAGACTTTGCCTATTCCTACAATGAGCCAATGCATAATGATTATTTTTGGCACAAAGCCTATGGAGAATATCCTGTTGTGGGAGTAAGATGGGAGCAGGCAAAAGCTTTTTGTGCGTGGAGAACTTTGTATAAAAACATCTATATCAAGCAAAAGAAAAAAGGATATGATCAAGTCAATAATTTCCGTTTGCCTACAGAGGCGGAGTGGGAATATGCCGCAAGAGGTGGTTTGCAATCGGCAAAATATCCTTGGGGAGGTCCATATACGAAGAGCGAACGAGGTTGTTTTATGGCAAACTTTAAGCCTAACCGAGGTGATTATGCTGCTGATGAGGCTTTATATACCGTGGAGGCTAATTCATATGAACCTAATGGTTACAACCTGTACAACATGGCGGGGAATGTAGCAGAATGGACAGACACCTCTTATGATCCAAATGCTTATGAGTATGTGTCTACTATGAACCCTAATGTTTTAGATAACGAGAATAAGCGTAAGGTGGTTCGTGGTGGGTCTTGGA
>CAZTLN010000008.1:0-125709 GCA_964614445.1 uncultured Flavobacterium sp.
CCTTTCTTTATTAAACCCTATCCATTACGGATAGGGTTTTTTGTTTTCTATAGGTGCTTAAATAAGTACAAATAAAGTTTACAAATTAGAGGTCAGGAAAAGGATAAAAAAAAGCATCCCAAAACGCTTTTTAAAATCAATTATATATTGGCTATTTTTTCTTTCCAGCCTTGATAGCCTTTATTTGGAAGTTTGTTCTCCGGGTTAGCCAAAACCTGTTCGGTTTGTTTTTTGTTAATCGCCGAAAGTTGTTCTATGTTTTCATAAACACCGCTTTTCAGTCCCGATAGATAGGCTGCACCTAAAGCTGAAACGTCCGGATTTCTCTGCTTATTTAGTGGAATACCCAATAGATCTGCCAGAAAGTGAATCACAAAATTATTTTTTGTCATTCCGCCGTTTACCGAGATGGATTTTAATGCGGCCTGCATATCTTTTTCCATAGCCTCCACAACATCTTTGATTTGATACGGTATACTTTCCAATGCAGCTCTGACAATATGGTTCTTGGTCGTTCCGAAAGTCATACCTTCTATAGATGCTTTGCGGCTCATTTGCCAGTGTGGCGCTCCTAGTCCGCTGAAAGCCGGAATCAGGTAAACACTCGCATTGTCTGTAACGGCGGTAGCCATCGCCTCTGTTTCGGCAGGACTTGAAAAAAGTCCCAGTTGGCTTTTCAACCATTCGATGGTAGATCCGCACGATACGATTGCTCCTTCAAGGGCATAATCCACTCGTTCTTGGGTACTCCAGCAAATCGTTGTCAGCATGCCTGAATTAGACAAAACAGCTTTGTCGCCGATATTCATCATAATCGAACTGCCGGTTCCCAAAGTAACTTTGGCAGTGCCTTTTTCAAAACAGCCTTCTCCAAAAGTAGCCGCATGCGAGTCGCCTATCATTGAAGTCATCGGTGTAGAAAAGCTCTTGTTTAGATTTAAAATTTCACCCCAATTCACTATTCCAAAAGCATAAGAAGAAGCACAAACTTCTGGTAAATTTAAGTTTGAAAGTTCCCATTTTTCCAAAATTTCATTATCCCATTTTAAAGTATGAATATTGAATAATAAGGTTCTGGAAGCATTGGTATAATCAGTTTTGAATTGGGTGCCGTTACTCAATTTGTACAATAACCAGCAATCCACCGTTCCAAAATAGACCTCGCCATTTTGAAATTTGTCTTTTAAAGCCGAATCATTTTCCAAAAGCCAAAGCAATTTGGTTCCCGAAAAATAGGGGTCTAATAATAAACCTGTTTTCTTTTTTATAAAATCGTTTTGCCCTTTTTCGATTAATTCGTTACAGATGTTAATAGAACGTTTACAAGCCCAAACAACGGCAGGTGCAAGGGCTTTTCCGTCCTTGTCCCAAAGCACAAAAGTTTCTCTCTGATTACTGATACCACAGCTCATAATATTGGTTATTTCCAAGCCTTTTTGAGTAAAATCGTTCAGACATTCGGTAACCGAATCCAATACGTTTTGGTAAATGTCTTCCGCATTTTGTTCTACAAAACCATTGTCGAAATAGTTGGTTTTTAGATCTACACAGCCTTTGGCCACAGCCTGCGCCTGTTCGTCAAACAAAATGGTTTTGGTACTGCTGGTACCCTGATCTATCGCGAGAATATATTTTTTCATTTATTTTGATTCGAATTTTGTTTTTGAACCATTAAGTTAATTAAGGAAGCATTAATGCTTATATTTCTTAATGATTTAAAAAAATCTTATTTGTTCTTCTGATTCATTTTATCAATAATGACCGCCAATAAAATCACAATACCTTTTACAACCTGTTGCCAGAAAGGCGAAACATCCAGTAAAACTAATCCGTTATTAAGTACACCAATAATAATCGCTCCAATAACGGTACCGGTCACAGTACCCACACCGCCGGAAAGTGAAGTACCTCCAATAACTACTGCCGCAATCGAGTCCAATTCGTAGCTCATACCTGCATTAGGTTGAGCGGAATTTAGTCTGGAAGTGACTAATACACCACCTACAGCGGCCATCATTCCCGCAATTCCGTAAACGGCCAATTTTACTTTGTTAATGTTGATACCTGATAAAAAAGCCGCTTTTTCATTGCCTCCAATGGCATAAATATAACGTCCGAAAGTAGTTCTGTTTGTTAAAAAAACCACAATCAAAACCATGATGAGCGAAATCCAAACTGGAACAGGAATCCCTAAAATCCATCCTGAACCAATAAATTCAAATTTAGGGCCTAAATTCGAAATGGGAATACCTTCCGTATATAACATGGTCAAACCACGGGCAATAGTCAGCATGGCTAATGTTGCCACAAAGGGAGGAATGGCAAATTTGGTAATGACCCAGCCATTGAATAAACCCAGTAACATTCCAATAATCATAGCCGCCAGAATAGCTCCCAAAACGGTAAATCCAATGAATAAATCCATGGATTCGATTAAGAGTCCGTTTTTCAATAAACCGGCACATACAGCTGCTGTAAGTCCTAAAATGGAACCTACCGATAAATCGATACCGGCCATTAATACCACTAATGTCATTCCTACGGAGATGCACACATTAACCGATATTTGTCGTAATACATTCCAAAGATTGGTGCTGGTCATGAATTTATCAGATAGTAAACTGATAAAGAGACACAGCAGGAATAAGGCAATCAAAGATTGCGATCTTTTAATTAGAGGGTGGTTAATAGAGATGTTCATAATTATTCAGGTAAGGCTGATTTTAATAATTTATCTTCATTGGCTTCTGCGGCAGTATAGGAAGCTTTGATTTTTCCTTCGGCCATGACTAAAATTCGATCCGAAAGCGCAAGTATTTCGGGAATTTCAGAGGAAACTAATAGAATACTCATTTGGTTGGCTGCGAGTTCTTTTATTAGGTTGTAAATTTCATTTTTAGCATTAATATCGATGCCACGGGTAGGCTCATCCATCATTAAAATTTGAGGATTGGTTGCGAGCCACTTGGCTAAAACTACTTTTTGCTGGTTTCCACCACTTAGGTTTTGACACAATTGTGTCTCGGATGGGGTTTTGATGCGTAGTTTTTCGATATACTCTTTGGCGGAAGCCTTATCTTTTGAATTACTCAAAAGTTCGAATGCCTTAAGATTTGTCAGGCTGATATTTGACGAAATATCCATACCTAAAACCAATCCCTCCGTTTTGCGGTCTTCGGTTAAAAATGCCAGTCCGTTTTCAATAGCATTTTTAGGTTTTTTATGAATGCTTTTGCTTCCTTTGATTTCAATATCAAATTCAGCATTAGACGGATGCATGCCAAAAATCGTTTCCAGTAATTCGGTTCTTCCGGCGCCCATCAAGCCAAATATGCCCAGAATTTCCCCTTTTTTAAGTTCGAAAGAGATGTCTTGCAATAATTTTCGGTTTTTGTTATTCGGATTGATGAGGTTGAGGTTGCTGACTTTCAAAATTGCATCCTCAAATTGGTTTTCGGAAGTTTTTCTTTCGATAAGTACTTCGCGTCCTACCATTTTACGGATTAAATCCTGCTCGGTAGTCGCTTTCATTTCGCCGGCATCAATGGTGTTTCCGTCTCTTAAAACCGTGTAACGCTCGGCAATACGGAATAATTCTTCCATTTTATGCGAAATGTACACAATGGTTTTCCCTTCGCTTTTTAATTCCTGAATAATGCGGTGCAGGTTTTCAATTTCCTTGTCGCTCAGGGCAGAAGTAGGTTCGTCCATCAAAATCACATTGGCATTACTCAATAATACTTTTGCAATTTCAACCAATTGTTGTTCGCCTACTTTGAGTTTTTGAACCAAAGTTTTAGGGGAAACATTCAATTGAATTTTATCAAAAAGGCGTTGGGCTTCGGCTTCCATTTTTGCTTTGTCCAAAAGCCCTAAAGAGGTTTTGATTTCTCTTCCTAAAAATAAATTTTCTGTTACATTGAGCTCCGGAATCAGGTTCAATTCCTGATGAATCATTGCGATTCCTGCATTTTGAGCTTCTTTGATACCCGAAAAACGTACGGATTCACCATTTAGTTTAATCTCTCCATCGTATTCAGTGTATTCGCCTGTCAAAATTTTTAACAGGGTCGATTTACCCGCACCGTTTTCACCCAAAATAGCATTAACCTGAGCAGGGAAAAACTGAAAATTTACCTGATTCAGCACCTTAACGCCCGGGAATTCTTTCGATATGTTGACTGCTTCTAACAATTTATTGCGGTTTAATTTGAGATGGAATTACAGTAATATCTTTAAACAAATTTTGCTTTTTGCTCAATTTGATAGCTCCTGTGAATGAAACACTATCACCAATTTTTACTTTTTTGAGTTCTTTTGGTAACACTTCATTTCGAATTATATCATTCAAAGATTCGGATACTTTATTGAATTGGGCATTGGTTTTAAAGTCGGTCAGTTTTACCAAACCGGAAGCATCGCGGATAGCATTTCCAAAAATGTATTTGGTATCAATATAAACCACACCGTTTTTTTCATCGGCGATGGTGTACAAGCCGTCTTTAATATCCAGGATTTTACCGGTACTTTGTACCATAAAATAGGCTGAATTTCCTATTCCAAGGCGGTTTCCGTATTTCTTAAAAGCCGTTTCCGGATTGCTTTGTACCAATGTAATTAAATCGGTTAGAGCGATGTTTTTCTTGTTTTTTAGGATGCCTTTGTAATAAATCGAATCGGCATAAGCCTTGAAATCAAAATTCTCTTTTTTCTCATTTTTGACATCGCTCAGCTTTTTGAAATAGACCGAATTGTAGCCCAAAACAGCTATGATTAGAACGGCCAAGAGCACTATATACTGTTTTTTCATCTTAATAGTCTTTAATGTTGGACGCATTTACTAATTCTACTTCAACAGGTACTCTTTGAGGAAAATTACGTCTTCCTTTAAAGTATTCATCGGCATATTGCGCAGCAGTTTGTGCCATAACCAATGGGAATTGCATACCGGTAGCTACAATTTTCTTTTCACGGATTTTGTCGATGACATCACTTGCACCATCAAAACCAAAAATCTTCACTTTATAGTCTTTTCCTGCAGCTTGAAGTGCCTGAAAAGCACCCATTGCCATGGCATCGTTGCCACAAAAAACAGCATCAATATCCGGATTGGCCTGCATGATGGTTTCCAGTACTTCCATCGCTTTATTACGGTCGAAATTGCCGCTTTGTTGAGCAACCATTTTCAGATTGGGAAATTTATCTACAACCGAATGGAATCCTCCGGAACGAGCCCAGGTATTGTTGTCGCCCACCAAACCAAGGATTTCAACGTAATTTCCTTTTTCTTTTAGTTCTTTTACGAATTCAATTCCAATAGAAACACAGCCCGAATAATTGTCTGAAAGGATTTGGCTGGTAGCCGCATCATCAGCATTTATTTCTCTATCCATACAAAAAACAGGAATTCCGGCAGTTTTGGCTTTGAGCACATTCGAAATAGAACCATCCGAATCGGTTGGATTTAAAAGAATGGCATCATAACCCGAAGAAATCAGGTTTTCAAAATTGTCGGATTCTACCGCAGGATTGTTTTGCGAGTCAAAAATTTTAGCTTCATAGCCTAATTTTTCGGCATTTTTAGCCGCTGCTTCAGCAAGCATCACAAACCAGGGATTGTTTAATGTAGAAACTACGACAGCAATTTTAGGTTTTTCGGTCTTGTCTTTTGAAGAACAGCCAAAAACCAAAATCACAGGCAGAAGTAACAGAGAAAGCTGTTTTAGTTTCATATTTATAAAAGATTTAATGCAGTGTTTTTTAATCCTTCCGCCGAAATTCGGTAATGGTTAAAAATTTCAATTTGCGAACCGGCAACGGTGTGGTCATCCGGTAATCCTACGATTTTAAATTTGTTGGTGAAACCTTTTTGAAATAACAGGGAAGCCACTGCTTCACCTAAACCTCCATAAATGGAATGTTCTTCGGCTGTAATAATTGGTTTTCCATTAGCAGCTGATGCCAATAACAGTTCGTCATCAAGTGGTTTAATAGTATGGATGCTAATCACCTTACATGAAATATTGTGGTCTTTTTCTAAAATTTTTGCCGCCTCAACACAAGGAAGAACAGCTTCTCCCGTAGCAATGAATGTCAAATCAGTACCTTCTTTAATAATGCGCCCTTTTCCAATTTTAAAATCGGAAGGGTTTGGGTTTTCCTGCAAATTCGCCGGCATGGCTTTCTTTCCAAAACGAAGGTAAACCGGAGTATCCATTTCTGCTGCCTCTTTGATCGCTTCGGCTGTTTCAAAATTATCGGCAGGAGCAACGATACTGATGTTGTTAATAGCCCTAAGAACTGCGTAATCATGTAAACTGTGGTGCGTAGTTCCTAAAGCTCCATAACTTACTCCCGCACTGATACCGATTAATTTTACCGGATTATCCGAATACGCGACATCATTTTTTATTTGCTCTAATGCTCTGGCAGACAAAAAGCAGGCAGGAGATACCGCAAATGCTTTTTTGCCCATACTGGCTAAACCGGCAGCAACACCTACTAAGTTTTGCTCTGCAATGCCCACTTCAACAATTTGATCGGGGAATTTCTGTCCAAAAGGAACCAGTTTTCCCGAACCACGGGAATCACTGGTAACAACTGTAATTGCTCTGTCTTGCGTAGCCAAAGTTTGGAGCGTTTCAGAAAACACTTCCAAGTTAGCAGCATCTTTTGTTTTTATTTCTTCCATTATTATGAAACTGTTTCAAGTTCTTGTAATTGCTTCTCTAGTTCTTCCATGGCCAAATCGTATTGTTCTTTAGTTGGGACGCCATGGTGCCACTTTAAAACATTTTCCATGTAGCTGATTCCTTTTCCTTTGGTGGTATGTGCAATGATAAATGTCGGTTTCCCGCTTTCTAAAGGTAAACTGTTCAAAGTTTGGGAAAGCTCTTCTATATTGTGACCATCAACATGTTTTACTGCCCATCCAAATGCTTCAATTTTTTTGTCGATAGGTTCCAATCCCATTACATCTGCATTCGGAGCGGTAATTTGAAGTTTGTTATAATCCAAAATGGCGCATAGGTTATCCAATTTATAGTGGGCCGCAAACATCATTGCTTCCCAGTTAGAACCTTCTGCCATTTCTCCATCACCCAAAATTGTATATACTTTCACGCCGGAAGCGTCTTTTTTTGCTGCCAAAGCTGCTCCCGCGCAGATAGGTAAACCATGTCCCAATCCGCCGGTGTTTTGTTCGATACCGTTAACAGATTTTGTTGGGTGACCAATATATGGAGAGTTGTATTGACACAAAGTCAATAAATCTTCCTCAGGGAAAAAACCTTTGTCTGCCAATACCACATATAAAGCCTCGACGCTATGACCTTTACTCTGAATAAATCTGTCTCTGGTATTTGAATTAAAATTATCCGGAGAAACGTTCATGACGTCATTATACAAAACGATGAGGATGTCCAAAATAGATAAACTTCCTCCCGTATGCCCAGCTTTGGCATTAAATATATATTTGAGTACTTTTTTTCGGCTTTCAACCGATAATCGTTTCAATTCTTCAATACTCATCTTTTATTTTTTTTAGTGTTTGTAAACTTCCCAACCCATGTAATTTCCAAGGGCTTCTTCTAATATACCTGCTGTTTTTGAAGCATTCATTACCACGTGGTGTTCGAATCCGTTTTTACAAACATATTGCATTAATCCCTGAAGATTAGGAATTTGTGCTACGGCGCGGTTTCCGAAGGTGTTTAAAGCGTCATTTGTCAATTCACCCTCTCCGATGTATGCTTTGATAATTCCCTTAGGGTCATCAGTACTTATTCTTCCATAAGTCAAAGGCATAGCCGGAGTTCTACCATCCAAAGCGCCGTAGGTATTTTCAACTCCTACTGAAGTTCCTAAAATTGGAGCATTGCTGATTTGAATATCCGGTAGGAAAGATTTTGCCCAGTTTCCACAGTGAAATAAAACACATTTGTTTGGATCATCTGCATAGTTGTTATTCCAATCTACAAGTGCACTTGGAGAACTTGAAGCCAATTGCATAGCATACATACTCAAAGTACCTGTTACGTCAACTTCGCACGCACTTGGTAACATGTTTTCGCTCATAATACTCATACTGGTACACACATTACAGCCATAATTTTGCTGTAGAGAGGTCCAACATTGGATTGCAGTTGCATCTAGTGCATATTCTTCCATGAAATCTTTCAAGACTACATCTAATTTGGCTATTTGGATCATGGCTTCGTTTGGAGTTTTTCCTTGTGGAGCATAGGCATTTATAGATTCTAAATGATGTTTTACTACTGCATCATCAGCAGTTAATTTATTGGCTTTTCCTAATATTTCAGATAAATCTACTGTTGTTACTGTAATTCCGTTCCGCTGTAATATTTTTTCTGAATAGCGAACAGTGTTAAAAGCACCAGGTCTTGCCCCTATTGCGCCAATTCTCACATTTCGTAAACCTTTAACCACTCTACAAACTGCAGCAAAATCCAATAGGTCTTTTTGGAAAGTCGGGTCCGAAGGACTCACTACGTGCTGACTGGTTAGGGTGTATTTAATACCGTATTGATACAGGTTGTTACAAACAGAAATTTTACCACACCAGGAATCACGTCTGTTTACTACATTCATTTTAGATAAATCGTCCGGATAGGCCTGGATCAAAACAGGTACGTTTAGGTTGGCAAGTTTAAGTGTGTCTGCAACTCCTTTTTCATCTCCAAAGTTTGGAAGTAGTACCAATACTCCCATAATTTCATCCTGGTGTTTTTTGAATAAATCGGCGCATTTTTGAGCTTCTTTATAGGTTTCAACGCCACCCAGCTTGGTAGCATTGCTGTCTAACAAGATTGGTTTGATATTTAATTTTGCAAAGACATCTATAATTTCCTGTCTTGATTTTTCAACTAAACTATCCGGAAAAAAATCTCTGTTTCCGATAATAACTCCTAATGTAGATGTTGTCATTTTGTTCTCTTTTATGTTTTATATTTATTTTTTATTACAGTTTTATGTTATTATGACCTCTATTTCATTTTCTCTGAAAACTTCTTTATGTTTCTCTTCAATTCCATCATCGGTAATGATATAGTCAATTAGTGATAATGCTCCAAGACTTGCCAGGGCACTCTTCCCAAATTTGGAACTGTCTGCAACCAGATAGGTAAGTTCGGCTGCGTCAATCATTGCTTTTTTTACAACCAAATCACTGATGCTGGGATAGGTTAGTCCTGATTTTAGCGAAATTCCAGCGGTGGCTAAAAATAACTTTTGAACATTAAGACCTTTGAAAAAATCTGCAGCTTTTTGTCCCGTAAGTGAAAGGGTTGGCGGTTTGAATTCTCCCCCTGTCATGATTACCTCAATATCTGGCTCTGTTCCCAGTAGGACTGCAATATTTAGAGCATTTGTAATAACGGTTAGGTTTTTGAAACCTTTAAGTTTTTTTGCTATTTCGGTTGTAGTTGAACCAGAATCAAGAATGATGGTATCACCGTTTTCAATGAATTCGAGGCATTTTTGTGCAATTGCTGCTTTAAGGTCTAAATTTTCCTGACGAATCAGTGAAAAATTTCTTACCTGATCGGCAACATTTTTTATACTGGCTCCTCCGTGCTCCTTAATAATAAGGCCTTCACTTTCCAGTTTTTCTAGATCCTGACGAATTGTAACCTCTGTTACCTTAAACAAACGGGCCAAATCAATAACTTTTGCAAAACCATCTTCTTTTAAAAGATCCAAAATTTTTTCTCTTCTCTGATTTGGTAACATCTATTTGATTTCAAAGGTTTTAATAAAGAAAACAAAAGTAAAAGAAAATAAAAGAAAGTAAAAGAAAATAATAGTGAATTTAAATAAAAAAATAAAAGAAGATTGATGGTTAGAAAATAGGATGAGATTGCGTTACGATTTGAACAGTTGTCTGGTAATGATACATTTTTTTGAATTCGAAATAGTTTGTCACTTCAGGTGCTTATAATTGGATAAACAAAAAAAAGGCAATCTAAATTCAAGATAAGGTGGTCGTCGACAATATTCTTTTTTCTAATAATCGAATTTTGATCTTGGTTTGTAGTAGGGGGGCTAGTGTGAAAAGTATTTAGGACATTTTTTTTAATCGGGAAATGTCTTTTAAGTAAATTTTTTTTCCCTTTAATTCTACTAATCCCAGTTTGTTATATTCAGACAATAATCGGATACAGCTTTCAGTAGCTGTACCAATCATGCTTCCAAGTTCGTCTCTGGTCAGCTGAATTTTCATGGAACCATCTTGATTGGTTCCGAATGTTTCCTGAAGATATAAAAGGGTTTCTGCCAATCTTTCTTTTACGGTTTTCTGTGCCATTTTTACCATTTGGCTGTCAGATTCTTTCAAATCGCCACAAATTGTTCTCATAACGTTCATTGAAAACTGATTGTTATTGTCAAAAAAACTCATGATCTCACTTTTTGGAACAAAACAAACCTGCATGTCTTCCAGTGCTGTGGCACTTAGATTAACCGGTTCATCGCTTATCATAGAACGTTGCCCAAGAAGTTCACCCTTAGAAACTAGTTTTACTATTTGATCTTTGCCGTTGGCGCTCAGTTTAGTTAATTTACAAACGCCGTCCTTAACACAGAAGATTCCATTTACATTTTCACCCTCTTCAAAAATGATTTCGCCTTTTTTCACCAACCGGGATGTTTTACATTCCGCAAGTTTAATTAGTTCTTCCTTGTTTAGTGCTTTTAGGGAGCTAAATTCCCTCACAATACACTGTTCACATTTACTCATTTTTTAAAAAGTATTTAGGCTCGACAAAATTAAATAATTAATATGACAATTGTCATAAAATGATTTTCACTAAATTAGGAGTTTTGCATAAATAAAAAGCGGGAAAATTATGGATACGCCAAATTGTTTCCATTGTGGTTTAGAAATAGCAAAAGGAGAGGCTATAATCTTCGAAAATAAAAACTTTTGTTGTAATGGTTGTAAAACTGTTTTCGAAATTTTTAGTTTGAATGATCTAAGCTGCTATTATGATTTTGAACAGTCGCCCGGTGCAACTCCATTAGATATTCAGGGTAAATATGATTTTCTTGATAATGAAGTAATTGTCTCAAAATTGTTAGATTTTCAGGAGGATAATAATGCGGTAGTTAGCCTTCGTATTCCTCATATTCACTGTAGTTCTTGCATTTGGATTTTGGAAAACCTTCAAAAGTTACAAGAAGGGATACACACATCTCAGGTGAATTTCCCTCAGAAAAAAGTACGCATAAGCTATAATCCTCAGGTTGTTAATTTGAGTAAGATAGTGTATTTGCTTAGTTCTATTGGTTATGAACCATATATAAGCTTGGAGAACTATGAAACCGGTACACAGTATGTAGATCGTAGATTGATTTACAAATTAGGAGTCGCTTTCTTTTGTTTCGGAAACATTATGCTACTTTCATTTCCGGAATATTTTGAAGTTAATGAATATTGGCTTGATACCTATAAACCGTTTTTCCGATGGTTAATTTTTGGTTTGTCTTTGCCATCGTTCTTGTATTCAGGTAGTGACTATTATGTTTCAGCTTATAAGAGTATAAAATCTAATATTCTAAACATCGATGTTCCTATTGCCTTAGGGATAATAGTTATGTTTATACGGAGTGTAATAGATATAGCATTTGATTATGGATCCGGTTTTTTTGATAGTCTTACAGGTTTGATTTTTTTCATGTTGTTGGGTAAGATGTTTCAGGAAAAAACCTATAATTTTTTGAGTTTTGAAAGGGACTTTAAATCATACTTTCCTGTTGCTGTAACAAAAATTAATGCCGATTCTACCGAGGAAAGTGTTCCGGTTTATGAAATCCAAAAAGGAGATCGTTTGCTAATAAGAAATCAGGAGTTGATTCCGGTTGATGGAATTTTGATAAGTGATGAAGCTTCAATTGACTACAGCTTTGTTACCGGAGAGGCGAATCCCATAATAAAAAAGTCTGGTGATAAAATTTTTGCGGGTGGAAAGCAAATTGGGAAGCAGGTTGAAATGGAGGTTTTGTTTTCTGTTTCTCAAAGCTATTTAACTCAGTTGTGGAGTAATGATGTTTTCCAGAAAAGAATAGAGCAAAAACACAAAACCATTACAGACAAAATTAGTAGATATTTTACCCCGATAATCCTCCTTATTGCCACAGTAGGATTTGTTTTTTGGGCATTCAATGATATTGGTACGGCATTTAATGTATTTACCTCAATTTTAATTGTCGCCTGTCCCTGTGCATTAGCTTTGACCGCTCCATTTACATTTGGAAATATTTTACGTATTATGGGTAAGAAAAAGTTTTATTTGAAAAATGCCTTAGTGATAGAACAATTGGCGAAAGTGGATACCCTGGTCTTCGACAAAACCGGTACTATTACATCAAATAAAAAATCAAATATAACCTATGAAGGCAAAGCCATTGATGATCATCATTTGAATCATATAAAGTCCTTGCTTCGGGCTTCCAATCATTCTCTTAGTAGACTACTGTATGATTTTTTACCTAATGGTTTATCTGGTCAAATTGCTGCTTTTGAAGAAATTACTGGACAAGGAATTAAGGGAGAAGTAAATGGGAATAAGATAAATATTGGTTCTGCTCTTTTTATTGGAGAATCTGGGAAGGACGAAATCTTACAAACAGCAGTTTACATCAAAATAAACGAGAAATATTTTGGTAAGTACCTCTTTAAAAATGAATACAGAGAAGGTTTGCAAAAGCTCTTCGAGGAATTAAAAGGGGGCTACGAATTAAAAGTCCTTTCAGGAGACAATGAAGGTGAAAGAGCTGTTTTAGAGCAGATTTTACCTGTGGGAACAGAGTTGGTTTTTAACCAAAAACCCGAACAAAAATTGGAATTTATTAAAAAGCTGCAGCAATCCGGTAAAAATGTTATGATGGTAGGCGACGGTTTGAATGATGCTGGAGCATTAGCGCAAAGTAATGTAGGAATATCGATTTCAGAAAATGTAAATGTTTTCTCTCCGGCTTGTGATGCTATTCTAGAAGCGAAGGAGTTTTCCAAATTAAATTATTTTTTGAGGCTTTCGAAGAAGGGAATATTGGTTGTTAAAATGAGTTTTGGACTATCGTTTTTGTATAATTTATTTGGGTTGTCCTTTGCAATTTCAGGAAAATTAGAACCGTTGGTTGCAGCCATTATAATGCCTTTAAGTACAATAACAATAGTAAGTTTTGTGACTTTGATGAGTAATTTTTATGCAAAAAAAATTCTAAAAAAATAAGATTTTTCATTAAATTAGGTAACCGTATGATAAATGTCATATTTTTTGAAATGGTACTAATTTAATTTTGCTTTTAAATAAATCAAGCATGAGTGTCATCTACCTATTAATTTCAATAAGCATCTTCGTTGCCATAGGTTTTTTTATCGCCTTTATAGTGGCGGTCAAAACCGGACAGTATGATGATGATTATACACCTTCCGTCAGAATGCTTTTTGACGACGAGACAAAAATTAAAACCAACAAGGAAATTCAAACTACAGAAGAAAAACAGATATAATTATGGAAATGCAACAGTTTTATTACGACAACAAAATTGTTAAGAAGTTCATTTATGCCACCATTGTTTTTGGGGTGGTTGGAATGGTTGTAGGCCTTTTACTGGCCTTCTTTTTTTTATTTCCCAATTTAACTGATGGAATTTCTTGGTTAAGTTTTGGAAGGTTAAGGCCATTACATACAAATGCAGTAATTTTTGCCTTTGTTGGTAATGCAATTTATGCTGGGGTTTACTATTCCTTGCAGCGACTTTTGAAAACCAGAATGTATAGCGATTTTTTAAGTAATCTTAATTTTTGGGGATGGCAATTGATTATTGTTGCCGCTGCAATCACACTTCCTCTGGGATATACCACTTCAAAAGAATACGCCGAATTGGAATGGCCTATCGATATTGCCATTGCCTTGATTTGGGTTGTTTTTGGTATAAATATGATTGCAACAATATTAAAAAGGAGAGAGCGTCATTTGTATGTTGCAATATGGTTCTACCTGGCAACTTTTGTAACGGTGGCGGTGCTGCATATTTTTAATAGTTTGGAATTACCGGTTTCTTCACTTAAAAGTTATTCTGTTTATGCAGGTGTACAAGATGCTTTGGTGCAATGGTGGTATGGGCATAATGCTGTTGCATTTTTTCTTACCACCCCATTTTTAGGTCTCATGTATTATTTTATTCCCAAAGCAGCAGAACGTCCGGTTTACTCTTATAGATTGTCTATTGTTCACTTTTGGTCCTTAATTTTTATTTATATCTGGGCGGGTCCTCATCATCTGCTCTATTCTGCTTTGCCAAATTGGGCTCAGAATTTGGGTGTCGTTTTTTCGGTAATGCTGATTGCACCATCCTGGGGAGGTATGATTAATGGATTATTGACCTTAAGGGGTGTTTGGGATAAAGTAAGAGTTGAGCCGGTACTGAAATTTTTTGTGGTAGCAGTGACCGGATATGGTATGGCAACTTTTGAAGGACCGATGTTGTCACTAAAGAATGTCAATGCAATTGCTCATTTTACTGATTGGATTATTGCTCACGTACACGTGGGAGCTTTAGCATGGAATGGATTTATGGCCTTCGGGATTATTTATTGGTTGATTCCCAGAATGACCAAAGGTCCTTTATACTCTATTAAGTTGGCCAATTTCCATTTTTGGATTGGAACTTTGGGAATTATTCTGTATGCTCTACCTATGTACGTTGCCGGTTTTTTACAGGCTTCAATGTGGAAACAGTTCAATCCTGATGGCACCTTGACCTATGGTAACTTCCTGGAAACAGTAACTCAGATTATTCCAATGTATTGGATGCGTGCTGTTGGGGGAACCTTATATCTAACTGGAGTATTTGTCTTGGTTTATAATATTGTCAAAACTCTGAAAGCTAACGAATCTATAGAAGATGAGTTGGCACAGGCACCTGAACTTCAAAAAATTAGTAAACATAGAATTAAAGGGGAAAAATTCCATGGATGGTTAGAAAGAAGACCCGTTCAGCTTACTATTTTGGCAACTATTGCCATATTGATCGGTGGAATAATTCAGATTGTTCCAACTATTATGGTCAAGTCCAATATTCCAACTATCGCTAGTGTAAAACCTTATACGCCTCTTGAATTGGAAGGCCGTGATTTGTACATCCGTGAGGGTTGCGTGGGATGTCATTCTCAAATCGTGCGTCCTTTTAGGAGCGAGGTGGAACGTTATGGACCTCAGGCCAAGGCAGGTGAATTTGTTTATGATCACCCATTCCTTTGGGGGTCAAAACGTACTGGTCCGGATTTGCTTAGAGTAGGTGGGAAATACAATGATAATTGGCATTTTAACCATATGTGGTCGCCGCAAAGTACTTCGGCGGGTTCTATTATGCCAGGGTATAAATGGCTGTTCGAAAATAAGGCACTAGATATTTCTGATATAAAGGAAAAAATGAAAGTGATGAGAACCTTAGGTGTTCCATATACGGATTTTGAAATTGCCAATGCAGAAATGGCTATCGATGACCAAGCTTCAAAAATTGAAGAAAATTTGCACAGTGATCCGGATTTTGTCAAAAGTTATGAGAATAGCAAAAAGAAAGCCTCTGCTAAAGGCGAAAAATTCATTCCAATGAAATCAAGAGAAATTGTGGCATTAATAGCTTACATACAAAGACTAGGCACGGATATTAAAGTAAAAGATAACTAAAAATAGGGCTCATGTTTGAACAAATAAAACATAATATGGAAACAATTGCAGGTGTTGCAATCTATCCGATAATATCTTTATTGATTTTCTTTTTCTTTTTTGTAGGTCTTGCAATTTGGGTTTATTCCTATAAGAAGGAGAAAATCAAGGAGTTAAGCGAAATTCCATTGAACGATAATTTATAGTATAATTTCAAAATAGTTACAATGAAAAAAATAATTCCAGTATATGTAAGGGTACCATTTTTATTCTTTCTTGTTTTAGGGGCAATGGAATATTTTATCGATTCTGGTGATAGGCCTGCGTTTCTAAAATACCCTATGGTTGCCTTGTTTCTTGCATTATTTCTTTTTCTTTTATTAGCAATAGAGATTACAATCAGTGCCATAGATAATATAACGTTTCAATTGCTAACTGAAGAAGAGAAAGCAAAATTAAAAGAATCAGAGAATCAAAGCATTCAAGAACAGATTTGGTTTAAAAACTTAATGAGAAAGTTAACCAGAACGGTTCCTATTGAAGAGGAGGAAAGTCTGCTATTAGATCATGATTACGACGGAATCAAGGAACTGGACAACAACCTGCCGCCATGGTGGTTGTACCTTTTTTATGGATGTATAGTTTTTTCAGCAATATATTTAATACGATTCCACATTATGGGTGGGGATACTCAGGAAATGGAATTGCAGAAAGAAATGGCTCAGGCAAAGATTGAAGTGGAAGAGTACATGAAAACCGCCCCTGATTTAATGGATGAAAAATCTGTTACCTTACTTACTGAAACTGCTGAATTGGAAATTGGGAAGACCATTTTCAATACCAATTGTGCCGCCTGTCATCGTACTGACGGAGGAGGTCAAATAGGTCCTAACCTTACCGATGATTACTGGATTTTAGGTGGAGGAATTAAAAATTTATTTCATACAATAACAAATGGAGGTCGGGATGGAAAGGGTATGATAGCATGGAAAGGGACATTAAAACCTAAAGAAATTCAAAAAGTGGCCAGTTATATTATCTCTTTGAGAGGTACTAATCCTAAAGACCCCAAGGATCCGGATGGAGAGCTTTGGGTGGAAGAGAATAAAGCTCAATAGATATTCATTTTTGCTAACGGAAATCATTTTACAAAGAATAAATAATGGCAAAACTGCAGGACGAAGCCTTCAGGGATACAATAGGGACAATTGACACGGAGGGTAAAAGGAAATTCATATTTCCCAAGAAACCATCGGGAAAATTTTACAATTACAGAAAAATAGTAAGTTATATTCTTCTGGCAATTTTGGTAGCTAATCCCTTTATAAAGGTGAACGGTAATCAGTTCATGATGTTCAATGTATTGGAACGACGTTTTAATATTTTTGGATTTCCTTTTTGGCCACAGGATTTTTACATTTTTGTCATCTTCATGATTGTTGGGGTGGTATTTGTAATACTTTTTACTGTCATTTTTGGTCGAATATTTTGTGGATGGATTTGTCCCCAAACTATATTTCTGGAAATGGTTTTTCGAAGGATTGAATATTGGATAGAAGGGGATAGGGGGGCACAATTGCGACTTGCAAAGCAGGAGTGGAATGCTGAAAAACTGAGAAAGAAAATGTTTAAATGGACATTGTTTTTGGTAATCTCTTTTGGGATAGCCAATGTATTTCTTGCTTATTTGATTGGAAGCGATACTTTGATTCAAATGATTGAGGATGGACCTGAAAATCATTTTAAAACATTGATTGCACTGTCTGTTTTTACAGGGGTATTTTATTTTGTTTTTGTGTCATTTAGAGAGCAGGTTTGTATCATCGCTTGCCCTTACGGAAGATTGCAGGGAGTCCTTTTAGATAATAAATCTATCAATGTAGCTTACGATTTCGTAAGAGGTGAAAAGGAAATTGGTCGAGCTAAATTTAATAAGCAGGAGGATAGAGCGCTTTCAGGAAAAGGGGATTGTATCGATTGCCACCAGTGTGTCAATGTGTGTCCCACAGGAATTGATATCCGAAACGGGACACAATTGGAGTGTGTTAACTGTACGGCATGCATCGATGAATGTAACAATATAATGGAAAGTGTTGGGTTGCCTAAAGGTCTTATTCGGTATGCATCGGAAGATGAAATTGAAAAAAAAGTTCCGTTTAAGTTTACAATCAGGATGAAAGGATATACAGCTGTTCTGTCCATTTTGGTTGGGCTTTTGATTGGGTTGCTGTTTTTAAGAACCGATGTTGAAGCTACTATTTTAAGGCTTCCCGGCCAACTTTACCAACACAAAGGTGATAATATAAGTAACGTTTTTACATACAAAATTATCAATAAGACCAATAATGACTTCAATGATATTAGTTTCAAATTGACAGGTATTAAAGGTTCATTAAAACTTGTGGGAAAGCAGAGGCTTAGGATACCCAAACAAGGCATGATTAGTGGAACAATGTTTATAGAAATAAATCAATATTTACTTGAAAAAGATAAAACCAAACTGGAAATTGAGGTCTATGAAGGTAATAATAAAATCGAAACCAGTAGGACCAATTTTTTGAGTCCAAGAAGTTTTGACTGAAATATACTATTGAAATATACTTTTGTTTAAAGCAGAAATTATTAATAAAAGTTTGTTATGATGAAATTGAATATAAATTGGGGTACGGGTTTGGTACTTGCCATCGCGGGATTCATGAGTTTTATTATGTATTTTGTAATTAAAGTTCAGTCGAATTCCAAGTATGACAATGAATTAGTTGTTGAAGAATACTATAAACATGATGCCAATTATGGTGAAGAAATGCAGCGTATACAAAACGCACATGATTTAGTGCAAAAACCGGAAATAAGAAAAACAGGTAATGGAATTTTGATTGTTTTTCCAAAAGATTTTGGTCCACGTAAAATTTCCGGCGTTGTTTCTATGTACCGGCCATCTAACAAAAAATTAGATTTTGATATACCTATAACTTTAGATAGTTCAACTTTATTGATTTCTAAATCAAGTTTGGTAGGCGGTCAATGGGATATTAATATGGAATGGCAATATGAAGGAAAAAAATACCTGACTAAAGAACCCATTTATATTAATTAACATTTGTGAAGATTATAAATGATAATCTTCAAACTATCATTAGAAAAAATATGTTTTACACAGCGCTTTTATTTGGTTTGATAAGTAGTATACACTGTATTGGGATGTGCGGTCCTATCGCGTTGATGTTACCGGTAGATAGAAACAATTCCACCAAAAAAGCCACTCAAATTATTACCTACCATCTTGGGCGACTAAGCTCTTACGCCCTGATAGGTTTCGTTTTTGGCCTTATAGGGAAAGGCTTTTTTCTCGCCGGATTTCAGCAGAAATTATCTATCTTTATAGGAGCGATGATGATTTTTATGATCTTAATACCTGAGAAGAAATTTTCGAAATATAATTTTTCCAAGCATGTTTACAGACTGATTTCAAAGATAAAACAGTTGTTAGGGAGTCAGTTTAAAAAAAAGACATATCAATCTATTTTTACCATAGGATTGCTTAATGGTTTCCTTCCATGCGGAATGGTATATGTAGCCCTTTTTGGCGCTATTGCCATGCAAAATACCGCTATTGGAGTTTTGTATATGATTTTATTTGGTATCGGGACTCTTCCTATGATGAGCAGTGTAGTATATCTTAATACGATTTTAACAGTACCGTTAAGAAATTCAATTCAGAAAGTAATTCCATTCGTTGTTGTTTTAATAGGAACATTATTTATTTTAAGAGGGTTGGGACTTGGAATACCTTATGTTTCACCTGCAAGTACCAGTTTGTTTGTACAGGCAACCCCAAATTGTCACTAGTCCTGTTTTTGAAATTATTTTGTTTAACATAAATAAAAATTAAGATGGAAAGACAAAATTTATTCAATCCTGAGTAAGGAAGAATAAATAAAAAAAAGCAACATTTTAAAATGTTGCTTTTTTTGTGTTCTTTTACAGGATCTATATTGAAATTTTCCTTTTTGTTTTGTTTACAAATTATTAATAAAGGTGCTGTTTTATTGGAATTGGCTTTAGGATACTAAATATTAACATCAAATAGATATCCTACAAATGCCGAAAGCACCATCGCTATAGTTCCCCAGATTGTAATTCTTAAAATAGCTTTAATTACACCTGAACCTCCTGTTTTTGCGGCTGTGGCACCTAATATTATGAGGAATATGATTGTAAAGCCATACAGCCAATATTCCATTGAATTTACAGGAGCCAAAAGTACCACAACAAGAGGTAATATGCCGCCTACGGAAAATGCTGCTCCAGAAGCCAGTGCTGCCTCAATCGGATTAGCCTGAGTAAGTTCATTAATCCCTAATTCATCCCTGATGTGCGCACCTAAAGCGTCTTTTTCTGTTAATTCAATAGCTACCTGCATTGCGGTTTCTTTTTTCAAACCTCTCCTTTCATAAATTTGGGCCAAAATATTAAGTTCTTCCTCCGGCATTTCTTCCAGTTCTTTTCTTTCTCTTTCAATATCTGATTTTTCAGTGTCTGTTTGAGAACTTACTGAGACATATTCACCGGCTGCCATAGATAAGGCTCCTGCAACAAGTCCTGCTACAGTTGCTAATATTATGGGTTCTCTTGTTGAACTTGCTGCTGCAACTCCAATTGCAAGACTTGAAATTGAAATTATTCCGTCATTTGCTCCCAGGACTGCTGCCCTTAACCAATTGCTACGGTGTATGTAATGGCTGTCTAAATAGTTGTCTATTGTTATCATAATTTTTTGTTTACATATTTTTAGTGAAACCTAATAACTAAAGATTATTTATTTTGGCGCTTTTTTTACCAAACATGCTTCCTAAAAGGAGAATTTGGAAAATTCAACCTTGAATTATGTTTTATTTATCAAATATAATTTATTTGATTAACAAAATTTTATATGGCAATTTGTTTGTAAATATTCAATTGTTAAAAAGAATAATAAAGACCCAGCAAAGTAAAACGAGGATAATTACTTTTTCGTAAAATAATGAGAATTTTGGCTTCGGATTTAAGTATTAAATCGTCATTGAAAATAAAGCTGTTTCTGGTGCTTTTCTTTTTAAATGTAGGTCAAATGCCATACAGATGTTCCTAACGTGGGCTTTTCCTTTGTCGGTGACCTGAATGCTGTTATCTTTAATATGGAGAATTCCGTCTTTTTCCATTTCTGCCAACTGGGATAAAACCTCTGGTATTTCCTGGAAATAGGTGTTTTTTGTATTCCATGAAGTTTCAAATTGGCACATCAGGTTCAGGATGTGTTTTCTTATGATAAGGTCTTCATCGGTTAACAAATGCCCTCTGAATATTGGCAATTTGTCCCAGTCCAAAAGTTGGTAATAATCTTCGAGGTTTTTCTCGTTTTGTGCAAAACTATACCAGCTGTCACTAATGGAGGATACACCCAGTCCAATCATCACTTTGGTTTTGGAGGAACTGTAACCCATGAAATTACGGTGCAAAGTACCTTTAGCAAAAGATTCGTACAGGCTGTCAGTCGGCAGTGCAAAATGATCCATGCCAATTTCATTATAACCGTTTTTTTGCAAAAGTTCTTTCCCAATTTGATAAAGAATATGTTTCTCGTGGTCCTTTGGAATATCTTCATCTTTAAAACCACGTTGTCCGTTTCCTTTTAACCAAGGTACATGTGCATAACTGTAAAATGCCAGACGGTCCGGTTGTAATGATTTTGTTTTTTCAATGGTGTCAACCACGTCTATAATTGTTTGGTAAGGAAGTCCAAATATAATGTCATGTCCAATTGATGTGTATCCAATTTCTCTTGCCCAAAAAGTAACTTTTGCCACATTGTGAAAGGGTTGTATTCGATGAATTGCTTTTTGAACCTTTTCTGAATAATCCTGGACACCAAAGCTTACTCTTCTAAAACCCAAGTCGTAAAGTTTTTTTAAATGCTTATAACTTGTATTATTTGGGTGTCCTTCAAAACTAAATTCGTACTGTTCCGCTCTGTTTGCATAACAAAATATTCCGTTAATGAGATCTTCTAAATTTTGTGTAGAAAAGAAAGTAGGAGTTCCTCCACCAAGGTGAATTTCTTTAATAAGTGGTTTTTCATTTAATAACTCACAATATAGTTTCCATTCCTTAAGGAGCGCCCTAATATATGGATCCTCCACATCATGATTTTTGGTTATTCTCTTATTACAACCACAAAAGGTGCACATACTTTCGCAAAATGGCAGGTGAATATATAAACTGATACCTTCTGAAGAATTGTTTTCCTGAAATGATTTTTTAAACGATGTGATCCAATCTTCATACTTGAAATTTCCTTCGTCCCAATAAGGGACAGTTGGATAACTTGTATATCTGGGGCCGGGGACATTGTACTTTTGGATTAGTAAATTTTTCATGGGAATTCCTTTTTTCCATTCAAAAGTAGTTTGATTACTAATCAATTAAAATGATAATTATCATAAGGAATGAATTTGTACAATTGGAAATAATTCCGCAAAATATCATTTAAAAAACTAGCGCGCATAAAAAAACCTCAAACTAAATTAATTTGAGGTTTAAGTATGTGAGAAGAAACAGAACTATTCCTGATTAAGATTTCTCAGTTGTTGCAGTTTCTCTTTCCAGGTATTTAAATTTTCCTTATGAACTGCAATGTTTTTTCTCACTTCGAGAACAATTGAATTTTCCTTTTTGGCATTCTTTGTGTTGGTAAAAAACTGAATGTTATTTTCTAGTTGAAATATTTCATTTTGTACTTCGTCTATTTTGCGCAAAATAAAAATCTTTTCGCTTTCAAGCTTTTGAGTGTCGTTGTTTTCAGATAAGTTTTCAAGTCTCGTTGTAAAACGCATCATATCGGTATCTTTTTTACTCAAACTTAATTTTTCAAAAAGTGCATCTAGGATTTTGTTGAATTTACCTTCAATATGTCTTCTGCTGTAAGGTACTTTTCCGATGGTTTTCCAGTTCTCGATATGCAGTTTAATTGCATCTAAATCTGTTTTATGGTTACCTGACATTTCAAATGATTTGAGGTCTTCAAGGTAGGCTTTCTTTTTTTCAAAAGCTTCCATTTCTTCGGCATTATTTTCATTTCGCTGCTCTTTTAAGCGGTCGAAATAATGGTTGCAGGCTTCTTTGAATTCCTTCCAAACTTTATCGGAAAATTTTCTTGGTACATGGCCTATCTTTTTCCAATCTTCCTGAATTTGCTTCATGATTGGCGTAGTATTTTCGAAATCATCACTGTCTTTTAATTCCTGTGCCTTAGCAACCAAAGCATTTTTTTTGTTCAGATTTTCGTTTTGTTCCCTTTTTATATTTTTGTAGAAACCGTTTTTCAAACGGTTAAAATTTCTTACCGAAGTTTTGAAAGAGGCCCAGGTTTGTTCATTGACTTCAGAAGGTACTTTACCAACGGCAAAGAATTCATTTCTTAGGGATTCAACTTTTTCAATTTGCACCAACCATTGAGAATGCGAATTAACGTTAATAGTAGCTAAATCTGCTATTTTTGAAATAATTTCATTTTTCGCTTCTAGATTATTATTTTCAGTTTCTCTTAATTTTTCAAACAACAGTTCTCTTTTATCGTGAAGTTGTTTTGTCAAATTACTAAACTGATTCCAAATTTCCTCCCTGTGTTCTTTGGAAACCGGACCGATGTCCTCTTTCCACATACGGTGTAAATCCTGTAATTCTCGGAAGGCTTTTGTGATGTCGTCTTCTTCTAATAATTCATTTACACGATCTATAATTTTTTGTTTTTGCTCTAAATTATGTTTAAAATCAAGATCCCTTGCTTCTCTGTCAAGATGCAAATAATCATAGAAATTTTCTACGTGGAAATGATAGTTATTCCATACATGGTTGTATTTGTCTTTTGGAATTGGTCCTGCATTTTTCCATTGTTCTCTCAATTCGTTGAAATGTTTTAGAGAGTCTTTAATGTTTTCCTGCGGGTTAATAAGTTCTTTGAGTTCGTCAACAATATCAAGTCTTCTTTGCAGATTTGCTTTTAAATCAGATTGAAGGCGATTGAAATGTGCATTTTTATTCTCTTTATATTGTGAGTATATTTGGTCGAATTTTGCTTTTAGTGGCAGATGATACTGAAATTCTTCTGTAGTATCGGGATTTTCAGCATGGAACTCTTCTCTTTTTTCATCTATAAAATGGTTGTATTCTGAAAAGAATGCTTTTTTTATTTCTTCAACATGTTCCTTTATAGACATTACTTTTTCAGTGGTAACGAGTTTTTCCAATTCAGCTACGAGATCATCTATAGATAACGTATCGTATTCAAGCATCGGAATTTCATGACGACCCTTTAGCGTTTCGTCTTCATTCTCCTCAGCATTAGATTCATCAATAGCATTTAATGCTTTTTGGTTTTCACTTTCGTTACTTAAAGTTGTATTTGTTGTTTCTTCCTGTACAAGTTGAGCAGCTTTGTTTCCGTCTGTTTCGTTTTCTATCCGAGACAGGTTTTCATTCATTTCTTCTAACATTATTTAAATGTTTAAGTGGTTATTTATTTTGTTATTTAAAGACGAAATATACTAAAGGTCAGTTGAAAAAACAAAATAAATCTTTTTTTTTAAAATAAAATTGACAAAAATCCCATTTTGAACAGGAATTCAAAATGGGATTACATGTGGAGGGTTTGTTTTACTTTTATTTATTCCAAATTTCCCAAGCTTTTTCTGCCTGAAAAATTAACATATCCAAACCGTTTTTTATTTGAGCACCTTGTTCTCTGGCTTTTCTCAGAAATTGTGTTTCTGCAGGGTTGTAAATCAGATCATAGGCAATGTGTTTGTCAGTAAAATATTCATAAGGAAGTGAAGGAGAGGCTTCGATATTAGGACTTGTACCAACCGGAGTTGAGTTGATAATGATATGGTAGTTTTTAAAAGTTTCTTCGGTTATTTGGCTGTAATCTATTGCGTTTTTAGAAGGGTTTCTTGATACAAAAGTATAGGGTATATTTAATTCATCTAATGCATAAGCTACTCCTTTAGAAGCTCCACCTGTACCCAGAATTAGGGCCTGCTTATGGTGAGATCGCAAAAGTGGTACCAATGATTTTTTGAAACCATAATAGTCAGTATTGTATCCCTTTAGCTTTCCTTTTTTGCTTATTTTAATGGTGTTGACTGCTCCAATTTTAGCTGCTTTTTTTGATAATTTATCTAAAAATGGGATAACCTCTTCTTTGTATGGGATGGTTACATTGAGGCCTTTTAAATCTGTTGTGTTTTTTATTAATTCTGGGAAAACAGCCATTGAAGGGATGTCAAAATTTTCATAGGTACATCCTTCAAAATTTTCATTTTTGAATTTTTCGGTAAAGTGTCCTTTTGAAAAAGAATAGCTAATATTGCGTCCTAACAGGCCAAACCGTTTTTTCAATATATCAGTCATCTACTTGTTGTTGTATTTTTCAATATAATTTCTAACAGTTTTCATATTCCATACAGTTGGAAATAAATCTTCAATTAGAATATAATTGTCAAAATTTAATCGAAGTCCATTGCTTAGATGGAATTTAGCTTTTTTATTATCGTTTATCATAAAGTAAAGGCCGGCCAATCGGTATTCGATTTCATTTTCTTCAGGGTAGAATTCTGATGCCTGCAAAAGGGTTTGAATCGCACTTTCAAATTCTCCCAAAAATTGAAGAATATCAATCCAATACAACCAGGTGTCTAATTCAGTATCACCGAATTGTACTGCTTTTCTGTATCCAAATTCAGCTTCTTCGAAGAAATTCATTTTTCTGTTAATGGTTGCGTATCTTTTCCAATACAAACGATTTTGGTTATCGATTGCCAGAGCTTTATTTACATAAAATAAGGATTTTTGGAAATTATTTTCACGCATATAGAAATCAGTAATTGCTATCCATCCCTTGTCTAAAAGTGGGTCTTCATGAACTGTTTCGTTGAAATATTTTATAGCAGAGATTTTATCTCCCAATTTTTCAAAGCATTTTCCGATTCGCAATAAAGCATAGGAAGTTGCGTCTTCCAATTCTATGGTGCGTTTGTAACTTTCAATTGCTTCTTCATGTCTGTTCAAGCGCTCCAAAGTTTTCGCTTTTTCCATAAAGGCCCCCAGGAATTCGTCGTCAATAACCGTAGCGTAGTCGAAGGCCCTCAATGCACTTTCGTATTCTTTTAGACCATAATACAGTCTGCCCGCCTGATGCCAGGCGATTTCGCTATATGGGTTTTTATCAATGTATTTATTTAGATAAGTAATAGCTTCCTTATTTTGGTCTAAAAACTCAAAACAATAAACAACATTATATAGGGCAGATTGGTCTTGCAGGTCTTCTTCAAGACATTTGATAAAATTCTCTTTGGCAGCTTCCAGATTATCCATAAAGAGATATTCCATACCTATGAGATTGTATACATCTGCATAGTCATCAGTATATTGTAAAGCTATTTTTAACAATTCAACCGCTTTTTCATGCTGATCTCTTTTTGAATAGATGTTTGCTTTCTGAATGTATATTTCTTCGTTTGTTGGTTCAATGGCGTATAGTTCATTCAGCATGCGTTCTGCCATGTCTAATTTGTCTTCATAAACCAACATTTCCACCTGAACGAGTTTAAGTCCTGTTGATTTTGGGTGCTGATCTAAAGCTAGTTTAAGTGCTTTTTTAGCTAATGCAGTCTTACCTGTATCAAGATAATGAAGTATAATTTCTTCAAATTCTTCAGAATCAAAAAAGAGTACTTTGTTGGTTTTTAACATTGACTCAAATTTGGATAGTGATAAGCTGTTGTCCTCGTCTTCTTGATTACTTAATTGCATATTCTCCTCATTTAAAATTTGGCCTTTTTAAAATTAGGCATCTTGGGTATTGTCTTGAAGGGGAAAAATGAATTATTGTGAACAATTTAATTAACAAAATAATATTCCTTCTTTATTTTATGTTGGGATTAGTCTTGTTGCGTATTAAAAATCTCGTTCATAACTTCGAGTATTATGGCACAGCCTTCTCGAATTTCCTCTTCTGAAATTGTAAGGGGAGGAGTTATTCTGATAGCGCATCCTTCAAATAATAACCAAAATAAAATGAGGCCTTTGTCTTGACATCTTAAAATTATTTCATCTGTTATGGATGAACTCTTAGTCATCAGCGCCAGCATTAATCCTTTTCCTCTTATTTCTTCTATCAAAGGATGTACCAAAAGCGATCTGAAAAGTTTTTCCTTCAACAATGTCTCCGACATTAGATTAGTTTCAGTAATTTCCTTCAAAGTAGCTAATGAGGCTGCCGCAATGACAGGATGTCCACCAAATGTTGTTATATGTCCAAGTTTAGGATTGTGACTTAATAAATCCATCATAGCCGAGGAGGCAGTGAAAGCCCCAACGGGCATTCCGCCACCCATTCCTTTTCCCATTGCGATGATATCGGGTACTATATCGTAGTTTTGAAAACCGAAAAGTTTGCCGGTTCTCCCAAAACCAGGTTGTATTTCATCCAGAATCAATAATGCACCTACTTCTGAGCAACGTGCTCTGACTTTTTTTAAAAAATCATTTTGTGGCTCAATAAAGCCGGCACCTCCCTGAATGGTTTCAAGCAGTACAGCGGCGGTCTTGTTAGTTATCTTTTCCAGATCGGCCTCATTATTGAAGGTAATAAAATCAACATCTGGGATAAGTGGGCGGAATATTTGCTTGCGTTCCTCAAATCCCATCACACTCATGGATCCCATGGTGTTACCATGGTACGCATTGTGGCATGAAATCAGCTGGCTACGTCCCGTAACTCTTCTGGCAAGTTTCAAAGATCCTTCAATTGCCTCGGTGCCGGAATTAACCAGATATGTGGTGTTTAATGGTGAAGGTAGGAGTGAAGCCATTAGTTTGCAAAATTCAACAGCAGGACTTTGCGAATATTCTCCGTACACCATTACATGAGAATATCTGTCCAACTGATCTTTTATAGCTTGATTTACCCTTTCAGGCTGATGTCCCAGGGTACATGCTGAAACACCTGCAACAAAATCGAGGTATTTCTTGTTGTTGATGTCGTAAATATAGGAACCTTTGGCATGTGAAACCTCCATTCCAAGTGGATAGGGAGAAGTTTGAGCCTGATATTTTAAGAAATCTTTATTCACGGTTAGTATTGTTTAAATATTGACTTCTGATGTTTTTACATTGCATCAAAAAAAAGTATATTAGATACCAAATTGATTATACAGAAATTACTTCTTCTTTTTTTTGTCGTAGTTCAAGGTCTCCTTCCTGATTTTCATGGGAACATTTGCCTTTTTGCTTTCCATTTTACTAAGTTCGATCATCTTTTCATTGTATTCCTCTTCTTCTTCAGGAAAAATGTCATTTTTTGATTTTATCCTTTCATCTCCTCTCCATTTTAAACCTCTGAATACCCGGTCATTTTCCGCAATATCCTCCTCTGGGAATATGTCTCCATCCACTTGCTGGAAAAAAGTTATGGTTTCGATTGCATTGTTTTCTAATACCAGATTTATTTTACTGCTGACATTCTTGTTTATTCCTATGAGTTCATTTTGATCATTTCTCATATAATAAATTACTTCAGAATTCTTGACGATGTCGACATCATGCAGTTTCCCCTCTTTAAATTTACCAAAGAGATTTAGTCCCTTTACCTGATTGTATCCTGTTCCCAAAGTATCTTTTGAAACCAGAAAGGTATTTTTTAAAACTTTTAGAGAGTCTAATTTTTGTGTTTTGCTATCCCCCACTAAGTGCATAATATCTCCTGTAATTTGGTTTTCGCCGCTCCATAGAATTGGGTTTCCAATTAGTTTTGTAAGTGATGTTTTAGCACTGGAATGAATAGAATCGCATTTTCCGCTCATGTCGGCTTTAAAAAATCGGACATTGTTGAAAGCTCTTATTATGCGGTTGTCTTCTTTACCGGTTACCATTAATATTTTTCCGTGAATATAAACCGAATCATTTTCAACAAAGTTGATTGCTACTGCTCTCTTGGTAACAAAAAGAGAGTCTTTTTTCTTGTAAAGTTCCGCATAATGTCCTTTTACAACACCTTGGTTTATGGAGTCGGTTATTTTTACATTTCTGGTAGCGGAGGCAAACTCTTTATTTCTGTCATAGTACATGCTGTCGCCTTCAATTCGCCGGTCATCATACTTTATGTATGATTTTCGTAGAAAATGAGCTAAATTCCTGCGGGTATCGTAAAACCCTTTTTCCGTGTATATGAAGTTTGTTTTACTTGTAATTGTTGACGGGCCAAAAAGATATGTATGTCCAGAATTACTGAAATAATCCAAATGATTTGACTTTATGACGTATTTTGGGTTTGTTATGGTTACTTCTTTTAAAAACTGAAATTTTTTTTGAGCGATGAAGTATTTTCCGGCCTTGCTTTCTAAAGTGTTTTCCTTATTGGTTATGGTTCCCTTGGTGTTGTAAAAAGCTTCCTGTGTGTTTCGGTCAAAATTTATGGTATCAGTTGCCAAGGTAGCCTCTTGCGAACTCAATACGGCATCTCCTGTTGCAAATGCTTTTTTTACATTGCCGTTATATTCGGCATATTTGCTAGTTAAAAATAGGGTGTCCCCCTGAATTAACTGGACATTTCCAAAAGCTTTAATGTAGTTTTCGTCTTGAAAAAAATAGGCTTTATTACAGCTTAACACAGCTCCGTCATGGTTGACAACCACATTTCCGGTTAGTAAAAAAGCCCCAGGCATTTCATCTTGATTTACATCAGCAAAATCAGAATGTTCAATAATTATTTTTTTTGGTGCTTGTCCAATCGCCGTATTTGACACAAGCGATAATAAACAACAAAGGCTAAAAAAAAGTAATTTATTCAAGTGGAAATTTTTTGTCAAATTTAGGAAAAATGAAACAATCCCAAGGAGTGTTAAAATTTATTTATGAATTTTAAAGAAAGCTTTAGTAATTGAGTTATAGGTTAATCGAATGAAAAAATAAGGTGAAGGATTTTAGAAAGTATAAAAAGTTAGCTATGGTGAGTGATTAATAGTATCTCTTTAAGAAGGTGTTTCTGTAATTTTCTTCAACCATATCCCAGTTAATTACATTGAAAAAAGATTCGATATATGTTCTTCTTCTGTATTGGTATCCCAGATAATAAGCATGTTCCCATAGATCTAAAGCCAAGATTGGCGTTCCTTTGATTAAGGCATTTTTCATTAGTGGATTGTCCTGATTTTGGGTGCTTGTTATTCTGAGTTTCTTTGAATTGTCTACAATAAGCCATACCCAAGCTGAACCATATTGACTTGCTGCTTCGCTTTTAAATGCTGTAACAAATTCAGAATATGAACCAAAATCTCTGATTATGGCTGCTGCCAAAGAATCTTTTGGTGTACCACCTTTATTTGGTGACATGGACTTCCAGTACAGGGAGTGATTATAGTATCCGCCTGCATTAAATCTAAGTTCACTATCCTGAGGGTCTAATCTAGACAGGATATTTTCTATTGAAAGATTTTCATATTCTGTTCCATCAATGGCTCGATTAAGATTATTGGTGTATGTTAGGTAATGCTTGGAATAATGTATTTCCATTGTTAGTGGAGAAACTGTTGGCGCTAGAGCATCATATTCGTATGGCAGTTTATCCATCAAAAAAGAACCTGGATCTGCCTTTACGTCGTCTGGATGTCCTATAGTCAGTTTTTCCTGTGCAGTGGGAAGTGGTACTTCAACAACTTCAGTGAGTTTTTTTTTGTTACAGGATATCATAAAACTAAGAAAGAATAGATGTAGCGAAATTGTAAAAAATCTTTTCATCTGGTAACTTTTTTCTATAGAGAATTAATAATTTTGATATATTCTTCTTTTGCTTCATCAGGAGATAAATGGCTTATTTGTAACCAGGCATTAGTCTTAAATGCATCTCGTAGTTGAAAAGCAGTAGATAGTTTTGATTGTTCAACAGATCCTTTTGTAGCCTGTTTGTAAAATGCATATAGTCGCAGTTGGACATCTTGTGGCAAAGAAGCCTGTGTCATTTGAGAGGCTTTTTGAACGGCCTCTTCAAAACGAATATCCAAATCTTTTTCAGTCATTATGATTTAGTTGCAATAATAGTTTTACCACCAACCGCTTTTTGGTTCAGCACAACATTTATCGGAGTACCTATAGGTAAGAATATATCAACTCTGGATCCAAATTTAATAAAACCTGCATCTGTTCCCTGAATTACCTCCATTCCCTCTTTCGCATAGTTTACAATTCGTTTAGCCAATGCACCTGCAATTTGGCGGTATAAAATTTTGCCAAAAGTATTGTTTTCAACTACAATGGTAGTTCTTTCGTTTTCTTCACTTGCCTTGGGATGCCAGGCAACTAAAAATTTACCCGGGTGGTATTTACTAAATTTAATAATTCCACTAATAGGATACCTTGTGACATGTACATTTATGGGCGACATGAAGATGGAAACCTGGATGCGCTTGTCTTTAAAATATTCGGATTCATATACTTCTTCGATTACCACAACTTTTCCGTCAACAGGTGCCAAGATATGGTTTTCGTCGATAATAGCAACTCTTTTTGGATTTCTGAAAAATTGCAAGATGATAATCAAAGTTAAGAAAGCGAATATCTGAATAGCCTTATTCAACCATAATGAATCTATATATTTATCAGATAATAAAAGGACAATTGATGTGAAAATAATTGCCAGTAAAATGGTTTTGGTTCCTTCTTTATGAAACATAATTCAAAATTTGATAAAATAAAAATATTATTGGTGCTACAAATATAACACTATCTAGACGATCTAAAATACCCCCATGTCCAGGCATTATATTTCCACTGTCTTTAACTCCTGCAATTCTTTTGAATTTGGATTCTATTAAATCTCCAATGGTACCGAAAACTCCAACTATCACAGCTATCGAAGTCCAAATCAATACAGATTTATGAAGGAAATTAGGGTTCGCCTTGATGTAATATTTAGAAATAAGATATCCTGCTACAATAGCAAAAACAATTCCACCAATGAATCCTTCGATGGTCTTTTTAGGTGATATTTTCTCAAATAATTTGTTACGACCTATTGATTTTCCCACAATATAAGCAAAAGTATCGTTGGTCCAGATTAATATAAACAATCCGATAATGATTTTAGGATTATAGTCTTTTATTCCAAACGAAATCTTTGTAATGAAAACAAATGGTAAAATAATGTATCCTGTTAAGTAAAGATATTTGGATGAGGTACTGATTGTTTGGATTTTGTCATAAAATAAAAAAAGAATACATTTTGCCGAAACAACCAATGTGATAGCCAGTAAAATGATATTTAGATGCTGTTGGTTTACTGTAATATCAAAATTAGTACTCAGGAGGTTGTTTATAGTTTGATTGGTAAGTTTGTTGTAATGACTTATTAAAGTTATCGCAGTATATATAAATCCGCCGATTACCAAAGGTAGCGTTTTTCTAAGCTGAACTAGGTTGCAAAACTCGTAAATTGTTACAACAAGAAAAATTCCGAAAAGTGCAAAGAAACTCTCTGTGGAATATAAGATAGAGGCTATCAACAAAATGATATAAACGGCACCAGAAATAGCTCTCTTTAGTGTTTCATTCATTTTATAGGTCTTCTAAAAGCAATAAGTATAGATTTTTTGCGGAACTCCCGTATTGTGTGAAGTCTTCCTCTTTTGCTTTTTCAAAATATTTTATAGCGGTGATATTGGTAGGATAGTCTCCTTCGTATTTTCTTTTGATTGCACTAAGACCATCTCCTTTTAATTCAAGAATCTGACTTGTTTTTGCCAGTACTACAATATTTGTAGGTAATTCATTTGGTTTGTGCTGTTTGATTTGCTTGGAGGAAAACAATATCGATCCTTCTTCTGCAATTAGATTTTCACAGCTGGAAAATAAAAATTTTGGATTTGATGGTTTTGAGTAACTTAGTTTGTTTTCATCTAAAAGTTCAAAAAGTGTAGGGTCATAACATAAAACCTCACTCTCGAACCAGTCATTTTCCTCAAGAATGTTCTCAAATTGTTCTTTTACTTCTTCATAATTTTCACAATAAAGAAATTTTCCACCGTTCTTTTTGAAATTGTAAATGAACTTTTCATCTACAGACAAATCGTTTTCTGGAAATAGGTTGTTTTTTTCTTCTTCTTCTTCCGAATCAGAAGCCGAATTGCCAGCACCAAAAAATTTTCTAAAAAGACTCATATTTTTGTCAGGAAACTTTATTTATTATGTTAATAACGTCCAAAGATAAAAAAATCTTAATTCAAAAGTATTTTTTGAAACAAGATTTTGAAAAATATTGAAATTAGGTGGTTTTTGTTTCCTAAGTCACTAATTTTTCAAACGAAGTGGTGTTGAAATCATTGTGTTTTAAGGATAATTTGTTGTGTCCTGATAAGGCAAGGTGATAGGTGATTCCAATGTAAAAAAAGGAGTTACTGTACTACCGGTAACTCCTTTTGATCTTATTATTTTTATTAAGATTCCTTTTCTTCTAGGTTTTTTTCAAAAGTTCTTTTTCCAAATATTGCTTCCAAATCATCTTTGAAAATAACTTCTTTTTCAATTAATATATCAGCGAGCTGATTTAATTTGTCTTTGTTTTCTTCAAGAATTTTTATTGCTCTTTGGTATTGGCT
Organism: uncultured Flavobacterium sp.; assembly: GCA_964614445.1. Classification (GTDB taxonomy): domain Bacteria; phylum Bacteroidota; class Bacteroidia; order Flavobacteriales; family Flavobacteriaceae; genus Flavobacterium. Next base: position 33,377 of record CAZTLN010000008.1, read on the forward strand.
TTCGATAAGTTCTGAAATTTCAGTGTCGATTACTTTTGCAGTGTCCTCTGAATATGGTTTTGAAAAATTGTATTCGCTTTGACCACTGGAATCATAATAAGTTATATTTCCTATCTTATCATTTAAACCATAAATGGTTATCATAGCTCGAGCTTGTTTGGTTACTTTTTCTAAATCACTTAATGCCCCAGTCGAAATGTTGTTGAATGTAACTTTTTCGGCAGCTCGTCCGCCCATTGTTGCACACATCTCATCTAACATTTGGTTAGGTCTGACGATCTGGCGTTCTTCTGGCAGATACCAGGCAGCACCAAGAGACTGACCTCTAGGAACGATAGTAACTTTAATTAATGGAGCTGCATGTTCAAGCATCCAACTCACTGTGGCATGACCTGCTTCATGGATTGCAATAGCTTTTTTCTCCTCTGGTGTAATAATTTTATTTTTCTTTTCAAGTCCGCCCACAATTCTGTCTACAGCATCTAAGAAATCTTGTCTGTCTACGGCTGTTTTATTATTACGTGCAGCTATTAGGGCTGCTTCATTACACACGTTTGCAATATCTGCTCCGGAAAATCCAGGAGTTTGTTTAGCCAGAAAATCTAAATCGAGACCCTCAACTTTTTTCAATGGAGCCAAATGTACCTTGAAGATCTCTGCGCGTTCCCGAACATCGGGTAGGTCTACAAAAATCTGTCTGTCAAAACGGCCCGCACGCATTAAAGCTTTATCTAAGACATCAGCTCTATTGGTTGCTGCTAGAACAATTACGCTAGAATTAGAACCGAAACCATCCATTTCAGTCAGTAATTGGTTTAGCGTATTTTCTCTTTCATCATTACCTCCGGAAAAATTACTTTTTCCTCTGGCTCTACCCACAGCGTCAATCTCGTCTATAAAGATAATTGCAGGGGCTTTCTCTTTAGCTTGTTTAAATAAATCTCTTACACGGGAGGCTCCAACACCTACAAACATTTCGACAAAATCAGAACCGGATAGGGAGAAAAACGGTACTTGTGCTTCTCCGGCTACAGCTTTAGCTAGAAGGGTTTTTCCTGTTCCTGGAGGACCAACAAGCAAAGCGCCTTTAGGTATTTTACCTCCTAGGTTGGTATATTTTTCAGGGTTTTTTAGGAATTCAACAATTTCCTGTATTTCCTCTTTTGCTCCCTCTAAGCCGGCAACATCTTTAAAGGTTGTTTTCACATCTGATTTTTCATCAAAAAGTCTTGCTTTTGATTTTCCGATGTTAAAAATCTGACCCCCTCCGCCACCTGAACCACCTGACATTTTTCTCATAATAAAGATCCATACCCCAATGATAATAATTATTGGGAGTAAACTGATAATGATGTCAGACCAGTTGCTTTTTGTCTCGAAATTATAATCTTTAAGTTTTCCTGCAGCAACTGCGGTGTCTAGTTTGTTTTGGAAAATCTGGTCGTTTCCAATCTCAAAAGTATATTGAGGACCTTTATTAGGTCTGTCAAAAATGTCTTTTGCGACTTTTTGATGTTCTTTATCTTTTAATGCTTCTGGTTTTAAAAAGACTTCCGCTTCCGATTTATTGTAAACAATCACCTTTTCAATTTGTCCTTTATCTAAATAAGTATTGAATTTAGATGAGGTTAATTGAACCGGTTCCTGCAAACTTGAGTTACCCGTAATGAAGCTTATAAATAAAAAGATAAATAAAACAGCGGTGTAAACCAACCAAGGGCTTACCCTGAATTTATTTGGATTTGAATTGTTATCTCTGGCCATTATACAATGATTATTTAATATTTGTTTGCAATTGTAGTAATTTTTGCATCTCCCCACAAACTTTCAATATTGTAATATTCTCTTATTTGCTTTTGAAAAACATGTACTACAATATTTACGTAATCCATAAGTACCCATTCAGCATTATCTGTTCCTTCAACATGCCAAGGTTTTTCTTTTAGATCTTTGGAAACAATTTTTTGGATGGAATTTACGATTGCGTTTACGTGGGTGTTTGAATTTCCGTTGCAGATTACAAAATAGTCGCAAACAGCGCTATCAATTTCTCTAAGGTCTAGAATGTCTATATCAGTTCCTTTCACTTCTTCTATTCCCTTAATAATGAACGTAAGAAGTTCATCACTACTAACAGTCTTTTTTATCATGAATTAATTTTATAATAGTTTGTAAAGGTATCATTTTTTGTAATTATTTTTGAAGCTTGACGTAATATTCAAGTAAATTACAAAAAAAAATATTATAATGAGACTGATCAAACTCGATGCCATTGATTCTACTAATGATTTTCTAAAAGCATTGTCAAACAAACATGAACTTGAAAATTTCACGGTAGTAACTGCAGAAGAACAAACCAAAGGGAGAGGGCAAATGGGGGCATCTTGGCAATCAGAAAGCGGTAAGAATCTAATAATGAGTGTTTTTGTTTCTAAACCTGTTACGGAAGTGGGACAGCTTTTTTATTTGAATATTGCAGTTTCACTGGCTTTATTGAATACCCTGGAGTTTTTTAAAATTCCTGATTTAAGTGTTAAATGGCCTAACGACATTATGTCATACAAGTATAAAATTGCTGGCATATTGATAGAAAACAATGTAAAAAGTGATGGTTCAGTTCATTCAGTAATTGGGATTGGTTTAAATGTAAATCAGCAAAATTTTGAAAACCTTCCTAAAGCATCCTCTATGGCAATCATGGGCGAATCAATTTTTGAAAGAGATGAAGTTTTGGTTAAGATTGTAGAGAATTTAAAAAAAAATTTGGGGAAAATATATTCAGATTTGGGATCTTTTTGGGAGAAATATGAAAGGAATTTGTTCAAAAAAGGGGTTCCGGTGCCTTTTAAGTTGAAAGAAGGCAATATAGTAATGGGGATTATTCAGGGGGTATCTTCCTCAGGAAAACTTCAAGTATTGCTCGAGGATAGTAGTTTGTATGAAGTAGAAATCAAGGAAATTGAAATGCTATATTAGATTGAAAATTAAAAAGCCTTTTAGTTATCTAAAAGGCTTTTTAATATAAGGTTTGATATTATAACTTGTGCATATTGTTTGCAAGAGTTTCTATGAATTTTCCGATGGGTCCCTTAACCATCATAGCCATCATTGGGTTGAAAGTTCCCTCAAAAATGAGCTGCACTATAGAGCTGTTTTCAGAGATGCTATTCAAGTTGATTACTAGGTTAAACGGTATTTTGTCGGTTGCTGCTCCAAATACAATTTTGTTTGCAGCCATCTTTTCCTTCATTTTCAATTGTATTTCCGGCATACCTTTGAGACCGAAAAGGAAGGAGTCTTCCCCTATAACTTCGAACTTAGCAATCGACTCAGGCATTAATTTTTCGAAATTTTTCACTTCTGTTAATGAATCGAATAATTCCTTTGAAGATTTTCCAATAGTAATTTGCGGGCTTTCTAAGTGCATTTCTATATTTATTGTTCAACCTCCATATTTTCTTGTCCCCAAGTGGATGGACTTGTACTCCATTCTCTTAAGGTTTTTTCTTCTCTCTCTGTTATGTATTTTTTGGAAACAGCTAAATTTAAAAGATTTTGATAATTGCTTAAAGTATACAGGTCAAGTTTTGCGTTTTTGAAATTTTCATCGGCAACATCAAAACCATAGGTGAAAATTGCAGCCATACCTTTGATATTAGCTCCGGCTGAACGCAGGGCTTCCACGGCTTGTAAGCTGCTGTTACCCGTGCTAATCAAATCTTCAACTACCACTACGTTTTGACCTTTTTGCAAAAATCCTTCAACCTGGTTCTTGCGTCCGTGTTTTTTCGGTTCTGGGCGAACATATACAAAAGGTAAACCCAAACTCTCAGCAACCAGCATGCCCATTCCGATTGCTCCGGTTGCTACTCCGGCAATAACGTCAGGCTTGCCAAATTGTTTTTCAATGTTCTTTGCAAATTCATCTCTAACATAATTTCTTATTGCTGGGAATGAGAGAATTATGCGGTTGTCACAATAAATGGGTGATTTCCACCCTGAAGCCCATGTAAAAGAATTTTCTGGATTCAATTTAATTGCATTTATTTGTAAAAGCAATTCGGCTGTTTTTTCGGCTGTTTCTTTATTAAAAATCATAGTACAAATGTATAAAGTTTTTGTAAACGACAAACCATTTTTTTTGACAAATAAGATCTCCAAAGAGACAGATTTTCAACTGTTTTTGCTTGAAAGTATTGATATAAAACAACTTATTATTAAAATATTTCAAAATAAAATTCAGAAAGCTTATTTGTATCATCCGGATGAGAAAGAGATTATGAAAACTCTTAAAACCAAGATTCCCGTTAATAAAGCTGGAGGTGGTTTGGTTTATAATAGGAAAGGGGAAGTTTTGTTTATTTTTAGAAATGGGAAATGGGACTTGCCAAAAGGAGGAATCGAAAAAAGAGAGGTAATTGAAGATACGGCTATGCGCGAAGTCGAGGAGGAAACAGGGGTAGGGCAACTTCGTATTACTGGCAAGCTTCAAAAAACCTATCATATTTTCAAACGTAATGGAATTTATAAATTAAAAATAACACATTGGTTTGAAATGCATTCTGATTTTGAAGGGACACCTCAAGGCCAATTGGAAGAGGGAATTGAGAAAGTAGCATGGGTAAGTCCGGAAGATATTCCCAATATTTTGCAAAATTCATATGAAAATATTAAACTATTGTTTGAAGAAGAGAAGCTCCTAAATAAATAGGAGCTTTTTTGTTGTCTTCCACTAAAAATATTAAATACGTTTTACCTTTGCTTTATGAATAAAGTTGATCAAATTGAAAAAGTCATTTATAATTTAGGAATTAGTTGTCTAAATGAGATGCAGCAAGAGGCATATGGCAAGATATTAGAAGAATATAATGTGCTGCTTTTATCTCAAACCGGTTCCGGAAAGACTTTGGCATACTTGCTGCCTGTTTTGAAAATATTGCGGGCTGATATACAATCCGTACAATGTCTAATCATAGTTCCGTCTCGCGAACTGGTACTGCAAATTGAAAGCGTTTGGAAAAAAATGGGGACACCATTTAAGGTGAATGCCTGTTATGGTGGCCATTCAATGGAAACAGAAATAAAAAATCTGAGTAATCCTCCGGCACTATTAATTGGTACACCCGGTAGAATTGCAGATCATATTCAACGAGGAACATTTCGTTTAGATAAAATTCAAACTTTGGTCTTGGATGAATTTGATAAATCATTGCAATTGGGCTTTCATGAGCAGATGTCCTTTATAATAAATAGGCTAGTTGGTCTTCAGCGACGAATTTTAATTTCTGCAACTTCAGATATTGAAATACCGAGGTTTTTAAGATTTGAAAATCCAATAATGATTGATTATACTCATAAAATAGAGGATGAAAAAAGACTATCTCTCAAAATTGTTCATTCTGATGATAAGGACAAAATAAATACTCTGGTTCAATTACTTAGTGCGTTGAATTCAGAGCAGGCCATTGTTTTTTGTAATCATAGGGAAGCTGCAGAAAGAATTGCCGAATCTTTGTGCAAAAGGGGGATATATGCAAGCTATTATCACGGTGGAATGGATCAGGAGGAACGTGAGCGAGCTTTGGTTCAGTTCAGAAACGGCAGTATAAGTTATTTAATTACAACTGATTTGGCTGCAAGGGGATTAGATATACCGGAGATGAACCATGTTGTACACTATCATTTGCCATTAAAGGAAGAGGAGTTTACACATAGAAATGGCCGAACTGCGAGAATGAAAGCTACTGGTACAGTCTATGTTTTGTTTAACGATGTGGATAAGAAGGTGGATTATTTAGATTATGAAAGCATCGAGGTTTTTAGTTTAGAAAATAGTAAATCCATGCCAAAACCACCTGCTTTTCAAACTTTATATATTGGTGGAGGTAAAAAAAATAAAATTAATAAAATAGATATCGTTGGATTCTTTTTAAATAAGGGAGCTCTGAATAAATCAGATATAGGACTGATTGAAGTAAAGGACTTTAATTCTTTTGTAGCTGTAAAATTTAATAAAGTGGCAGCCTTGTTAAAAAGTGTAAGAGACGAAAAGTTGAAGGGTAAGAAGTATAAGATTGAAGTCGCGAGAAATGTAATCAAGAAAGTAGGCTAATAAAAATCTAAATCGGTATTACAGTGTATAATTAAAAAAAGACTAATCGAATTATTCGACTAGTCTTTTCCTTTAAAGTTGACATTAATGGCCAACAATTAAAAATTAAAGTTTTTACCAGCTGAATTAATCGAAGCAACCGTTGCTTCGTAAATGAAGATTAAAACAACACAATTTACTTTAACTGCTTTTTTGTCAACTGTGCTAAAACAAATTAAGCAAAAAAAGTAAGTTTATATTTTTGCACTACGCCTTCGGTTCTTTTGTTGTAAGTAGAAAAATGATTTCTGTGCAAATGAAAGCTCTTTTGTTTTCAACAGGCACCTAATCACTTTTGACCTATGGGGAAATGCTATTATTTTTTTACTGGTATTGCAACAGGTTTTAACACTGTTCTTTCCGTAGGTTCGAAAATTAAACTGATGATGTAAGTTACTACCATCGAAAAGTTGATGACAAGTTTTTTGATTTTATTCAAAAATTCATTTTTTTGGGTTAATAAATCAGTGAACTACTCTTGCTATAACCATAAAGAATAATAATATGATTTAGCATAAAGTAAAGGTACTACAAGTGAATTGGTTTTCAGTGATTTAATGGTTATTTTAATAAAATTTTAATGCTTTGTTTTAGTTTCATAAGAAGAGGATTGTTAAGCTTCTTCAAAATTGAATACTTTTAATATAAAAAATCGTTTAATTTTACCAGTAAAATATTTAAAGTAATTATAATGGATTGGATTACCGTAAAAGAATACGAAGATATTACCTATAAAAAACACAATGGAGTAGCAAGAATAGCTTTTAATAGACCAGATGTACGTAATGCATTCCGTCCAAAAACAACTTCAGAGCTCCTGGATGCATTTCATGATGCGCAGGAAGATACATCTATTGGTGTGGTATTGCTTTCAGCTGAAGGACCAAGTGCTAAAGATGGTGTATGGTCTTTTTGTAGCGGAGGAGATCAAAAAGCGCGTGGACATCAGGGCTATGTTGGCGATGATGGCTACCATAGGTTAAATATATTGGATGTTCAAAGGCTTATTCGCTTTATGCCTAAAGCGGTTATCGCCGTAGTTCCTGGATGGGCGGTTGGTGGTGGGCACAGTTTACATGTGGTTTGCGACATGACACTTGCCAGTAAGGAACATGCTATTTTCAAACAAACCGATGCTGATGTGACAAGTTTTGATGGGGGCTACGGGTCAGCATATCTTGCTAAGATGGTGGGGCAAAAAAAAGCGCGCGAGATTTTCTTTTTGGGTCGCAACTATTCGGCACAGGAAGCATTTGAAATGGGAATGGTAAATGCAGTGGTGCCGCATGATGAATTGGAGGCAACGGCATACGAATGGGCGCAGGAGATTTTGGCAAAATCACCAACCTCAATTAAAATGTTGAAGTTTGCCATGAATCTTACAGATGATGGAATGGTGGGGCAACAGGTTTTTGCAGGTGAAGCCACAAGGCTGGCATATATGACTGACGAGGCTAAAGAGGGGAGGAATGCCTTTCTTGAAAAGAGAAAGCCTAATTTTGAAAAAAAATGGTTGCCGTAAATTACTGCAAATTAATTAGTTATAAAAAGTATTAAATCAAGAGAGATTTTATGAGACATTGGATAGAAGCTGCAAGAGTCAGGACTTTACCCTTATCAATTTCCGGAATAATTGTGGGAAGCATGTATGCTTTGGCTAACCCAACAAATGAAATATTAACACCAACGGAGGTTTTTAATTGGAGAATATTTGGTTTTTCTATATTGACAACGCTTGGGTTGCAAATTCTCTCGAATTTTGCTAATGATTATGGAGATGGTGTAAAAGGAACAGACAATGAAGACCGCGTTGGTCCAAAACGTGCAATTCAAAGTGGTGTGATTTCGCCGTCAAGTATGTTCAGGGCGATAATAATAACTTCGATGTTAACTTTACTTTCGGCAGTGCTGTTGATTTATTATGCTTTCGAAGATACGAATTTGTTCTATTCTTTATTTTTTCTTGTACTTGGTGTTCTTGCTATTCTCTCTGCAATCAGGTATACAATAGGAAGTACTGCATATGGTTATCGGGGGTATGGAGATTTATTCGTTTTTGTTTTCTTCGGACTGGTAAGTACTTTGGGTGTGAATTTTCTATATTCAAAACAAGTTGATATGGCTTTAGTATTGCCGGCTATGGCAATAGGGTTTTTAAGTGTGGGGGTTTTAAACTTAAATAATATGCGTGATGAAGAGTCAGACAGGAAAGTGGGAAAAAATACTGTAGTGGTTCTGATAGGAGGAGAGAAAGCAAAGCAATACCATTATTTTCTGATTATTTTTTCAATGATACTAGTGGTTGGATTTGCGTTGTTAAGCAATTTCAGATTAGACCAATATCTTTTTTTGTTAGCGTACATTCCTTTAAGTAAGCATTTAATTAGAGTCTCTAAAAATAAAGAAAACAAAGCTTTAGATCCGGAACTAAAAAAATTAGCCTTGAGCACATTCGCGCTTTCTATTTTGTTGGCTATTTGTATGATTTCCCTAGTTCAGGATATTTTTGTTAATCTGTTTCTTGGGGGAAGATAAAATATTTAATTATGAAAATTACTTATTATGGCCATGCGGCCCTGGGCATTGAAGTGGGAGGGAAAAACATAATTGTTGATCCGTTTATTTCTGAAAATCCCATGGCAAAACATATTGACATTGATACCTTAAAAGCGGATTATATTTTGGTAACTCATGCGCATGGAGACCATGTGTTGGATGTAGAGCCGATAGCACAACGAACCAATGCGGTTATTGTTTCAAATGCGGAAATAGCCAGTTATTATGCTGCCAAAGGGTTTAGGTCGCACCCGATGAATTATGGAGGGAGCTGGATTTTTGATTTTGGGAAGGTGAAATTTGTAAACGCCGTCCACTCGAGTTCATTTCCTGATGGGACCTATGGAGGTAATGCCGGAGGTTTTGTTATCGAAGGCGAACATAAGAATATCTATATCGCCGGAGATACTGCGTTAACAATGGATATGAAACTGATTCCTATGAGGACAAAACTTGACTTGGCTATACTTCCTATAGGAGATAATTTCACCAAGGATATTGAGGATGCTATTATAGCCTCAGATTTTGTAGAATGTGATAAGATTCTGGGATACCACTATGATACTTTTGATTATATAAAAATCGACCGTAGGACTGCAATTCAGAAGTTTTTTGATAAGGGGAAGGATTTGATGTTGTTGGAAATTGGGGCAAGCATTGAATTGTAGTTGGTACAGCTATTTTAATTTTCTATTGACAGATACAAATAGCTTTCAAAGTAAAATTTATTGAACAATTAATTAACAGGGTTTGTTTTGACAGATAGGCTTTTTTCTGTTGATTTGTATTTGATATGGGATTGGGGTTAAAAAGCACTGAAATGCTAAGATTTTGCTGTATGTAGACTTAGTGTTTTTATTAGTATGGGTGAATTTACTTAGAAAAAAAATGAAAGCGACTTATCATAAATACATTCTTCATTTTAAACGTCCTTCCGGAACCTCACGCGGCGTGATGAGGGAAAAGGAAACCTGGTTTATTGTGCTTGAGAAAGAAGGAAAAAAAGGAATAGGGGAGTGCGGAATCCTAAGAGGTTTGAGTGCAGATGATCGTCCGGATTATGAAGAAAAGTTAAAGTGGACTTGTGATAATATTCATCTCGGTAAGGATGTTCTTTGGGAAGCTTTGGTTGAATTTCCTTCCATACAGTTTGGTGTGGAAATGGCTTTTCAGTCTTTGAAGAGTGAGTCGCCATTTTTACTTTTTCCTTCTGAGTTTACCATAGGGGAAAAATCAATCGATATTAATGGTTTGATTTGGATGGGTGAAGCGAGTTATATGAAAGAGCAAATAAAGGAGAAATTAGCTGAGGGTTTCCGTTGTTTGAAACTCAAAATAGGTGCAATAGATTTCGAAAAAGAACTTGAATTATTGCGTTTTATCAGAGCGAATTTTAGCCCGAATCAGGTGGAGATTAGGGTAGATGCTAATGGTGCTTTTAGTTTAAAAGAAGCTTTAGGTAAATTAATTCATCTATCTGGTTTTCAGTTGCATAGTATTGAACAGCCTATTTCAAAAAACAGCACTGACAAGATGTCAGAGCTGTGTAAAAACACCCCTTTACCTATAGCGTTGGATGAAGAACTGATAGGTGTTTTTTCTTTCGAAGAAAAAGAACAATTACTTCAAAAAATCAGGCCACAATACATCATTTTGAAGCCAAGTTTTATAGGTGGTTTTCGAGGAACACAAGAGTGGATTTCGTTGGCTGAAAAATATAAAATCGGCTGGTGGATAACTTCGGCTTTAGAAAGTAATATAGGTTTAAATGCAATTGCTCAATGGACCTTTCTACAGCACAATTTGATGCCTCAGGGATTGGGTACGGGAGCGCTGTATACCAATAATTTTGACTGTCCTCTTGAAGTTTCGGATGGTAAATTATGGTATAAAAAAGAAAAGAATTGGGAATTTAATTTTGGTGATATTTCCTGATTTTATGGTTAAGACTGAATTATTTTTTGATGTTTACATTAAATTCCGGGGAGTCTACCAATTGAAAAGTTGTCGAAGCTAATTTTACCTCTCCTTTTGTGTTTTCCACTTCTGTTAGAATAGTTGTAAACAATTCTGTTTTGGCCATTCTTCTTCTTTTATAATCAACTACATAGCGGAGGGTATATTCTGCCCAAGTGTCGTTGACTACCAACGAAAGCATCGGCTCTGTCTGAGCATCTTCAAGCCGGTATTTGTTTTGTAGTGATTTCCATTTTGACAGGGATCTTTGGGAAAGATCGCCTGCTACTTTTGAGGCGGCATTTAGTATTATTTCTTGCGCTTTGGTGTAGTTGCTACCATATTGAATTGGGATTTTGATCTCATCCCACAAAAAAGGAAATTCTCCTGAATAATTAAATACGGGCTCTTTGAAAACATAGCTGTTTGCAATTAGTACAATCCGTCCATTATACAAATCTCCGTCTACCCATTGACCTGTTTCCATGATGGTCGTTCGCAAAACGCCTATGTCCATTACATCGCCTTTTATGCCTCCCAATTGAACACGGTCACCAGGTTTGTAGAATCCGCCAAACATAATGGCTAGCCAACCCGCAAAGGAAGCGATAACCTCTTGAAGTGCAAATGCGATGCCTGCACCAGCAACACCCAATGCTACAGTAATTCCTCCCAATTTGTCGCTAAATATGACTGTTAGTAAAACTACAGTTAGGAAATAACCAATGAAACCACTGAATTTTTTTGCCCTGTACCGGTTATCGTTGTCTTTTATTTTTGAAAACAGGTTCTTTTGTAAAGCCTTGATGATCATCCAAATGACTGCAATTCCTATAAAAAAAGCAGCCATTTTTCCAATGGTAGGATTGTACAGGTATTCCTTTAAAAAGTCTTCCATTGGTTAATTTTTTATGTGGTGTACTACCCTTTGAGGGAACGGAATGGTGATATTGTTTTCTTTAAGTAAATCAAAAACTTTAATCCGTAATTCACTTTTAATGTTTTCAACTCGGAATAATTCTTCCGACCAAAAAATTACTGAAAAATTCAGTGAAGAATCCCCAAAATCCACGAAGCGAATAAATGGTTCAGGATGGTCTTGTATTCCGGCTTGATTCAAAGCGGCTTGCTTTAAGACTTTTATTACCTTATGGATGTCGGAGGAGTAATCGACACCAATATGCACCTCAAATCGGGAGGAACGTCGTGAGTGAGTCCAATTTATTAAATGATTCCTGGTTAATTCTGTATTTGGTAGGATTATGTATTTATCATCTCTGGTTAAAACCGTTGTGGTTCTTAAATTTATTTCCTTAACAATGCAGACCATTTCATCAATTTGAATTACATCATTTACTTTTACTGAGGAATCCACCAATAATATAATACCTGAAATAAAATCACTAAATAAATTTTGTAATCCTAGACCAATGCCGACCAAAAGGGCTGCGGACCCAGCCACTAAAACTGAAAGATTGAACCCAAAAAGTTGCAAACCTATCATTATGGAAACTATTATTACCAGATACCTGACAAGGTTGTATAAGGAATATCTTTTGCCAATGTCTATTTTGTCAAGTCGGTAAATAGCTTTTTTTATAAGTTTTAGCGCAATCAAAACTAGGAATAGAAAAATTATCCCTTTGAAAATAGTAATCACTTTTATGCTGTAATCACCTTCTTCAAAAATTGTGTAATCAAATATTTTTTTCATTTTTTAAATTCTAAGAGAAAGGTATGGCAAGAAATGATTTTAATGTTATTTACATAATCAGTCTGACACCGCCAAGTTCTGAAACTCTGTAGGAGAAGCGGTTTCCAGGCGATCCAATGAACATAAAGTTTTTAGGGATATTCCATTTTTTAGATAATTCATCAATTATTTGAGGACCAAATACCCCATCCATTTCGATGAATTCAATATCTATATCGGGATAGGCTCTGTCCAGAACCTTTAGGTCAGAAATAAGTGAATCGTTGGAGTCGCCTTCTTTTCTGATGTTGACTATCTTCAGTTTTTTAGTTGTTTCATTGTTTTGTACATATTGCATTACTTTGTTTAGTATTGCCACATTATCTCCTTTTGTAAAAAAAACAAATTCTTGTGCGTTGATTTTATGGTTCATAGAGATCAGATATCTGTTACTGAAGATTACCATTTTCCGTAGAGGTTCATAAAAGTACTCTAAAGCCTGTACTAAAACCATGATTAAAAATGATCTGTTTAGCATAATCCCCACAAATAGAAGGGCAGGGATTAGGTATTTAATAAATGTGTAGAAAGAATCTTGATTTAATTGGATGTTTCCTATGAATGCCACAACCACCAATGATACAGATAGAACGACGGCAAATCCTTTTGCTCTTTCAGGACGTGGTAATTTATTTCGTTTAATTTTTAATAATAAATTACCAATTCCAAATAATCCCATAACTGCTAAAAACGAAAAGGTGTAAACCCCAGCTAATTCAACCAAATTGCCTTGGGTGACAAATAAAACGGAAACGCAGAGTACTAGGAAGCTGATGATAATTCGGTAATTAGAACCTCTTTTGTTTTGTTTCAAAAAGTAATTAGGTAATATTCGATCCAGTGTCATACGTTGTAATAATCCGGAAACCCCGACAAATGAAGTTAAAACCGCTCCACAAAGAACTAGAACAGCATCAATAGAAATTAATGTAGCAAGCCATGATCCTCCTGTTGTTTGACCCAGAAATGCAAGAAGTGACTCTTTGTGTTCTCCAACTTCTGTTAAGGGGATGATGCAAATTAAAGCTAAAGCCAATACTGGATTGAAAAAACTGACAATTGCCCACATGTTACGAAGTGTTTTAGGGAAAACCCCAATTTTTTGTTCCTCCACAAAATTGGCAGAACTTTCAAATCCGGATATGCCGAGCATGGCAGCTGCAAACCCAAGGAAAAGAGCCTTGGTTATGCCCCCTGATGCCAATGGTAAACTCCAGTTGATGTGAAAAGTTTCTAAACCATTATTGATGAGAAAATATGCTGATGCAAAAACTAAAAAGCTTAGTGTTGTAAGATGAATGATGAAAATTATAACGGCTACAAAAGCAGACTCACCTATTCCTAAAATGGCTAAAAATGTGAATATACCCAGTACCAAAACTGTAGCAATTTGAATATTAATTCCATGAACAACACCGTGCAGGTAGTGCATTCCTTCTGAAGCTGAAATTACTGCTGTAGCCATGTATGATAGAACCGTTAATGCTGCAGCCAGTGATGCCATTCTTTTTGAAGAAGTATTAAGTAATACATTATATGCCCCACCATTAAGAGGAAGAGCCCCAACAACCTCTCCGTATATTTTTCTGAAAAGAAAAAGCACAATTGCAACAAAAAGTAACGATATCCACGCAAATTGTCCTGCATACATAATTGTTAATGCTGAGACATAAAGGCATGATGAACTAATATCATTACCGCAAATTGCTGTTGCCTGTAATTCATTTAACTTTTTATGTAAAACTTCTTTCATTATTATTTTGTATTTTCTTTTGTAGAGCGAAAGGTAAGCATTTGTAATAAATTCCCCAATAAAAGTATCGTTTCCTTTAGGAGTAATATTTATTGCTGTCAGCTAAAAATAATTTATCACTTGTTTAATTGTGGAGAGGTGCTGATAAATTAAAATAAAATTACAATTTCCTGAAGTTTAAAACTAATTTAATTAGGGAAATATGTGGTTTTTAAAATGATTTATGTTTTTTTTCGTTAAATTTGATATATCTTAATTAGTTATTTGAAAATTAAATTTGTAAGGTAATGACCACCATGCTTAACAAACAGAATTAGTTTTAAAAAATTTTATCTTTTAGTACGAATCATTATAATGGTTAGGATATAGGGTTGAATTGGATTCTTTGGATTCCTATAATGGTGTTTTTACTTGTTTTTTCTTATAATTTTTTAAATAACTGTGAAAGTTCAACTAAAGTTGAAAAAGAAAATCCTTCAGATATTTTAAAATGACGCTATGTCAATGGCGAATTGTCAACAACTGAATATTTAGAAAGAAAAAAAACTTGGAAGGGTAATAATATTGCTGTTTTTTTGAAAAAAAGCATAGGATTTATTTTCAATGTTTAATGCATATTAATTGTACAGAACCAATTGAATTCAAAAGAAATATATCTGATAGAATAAACCGCACTTATTATCTAAGGTTTCTTTTTTAGACGACTATTTATTAAGTCGAAGTTACTGTTGTGGTTCCAACATCCGTGACTTTTCCGACCTCAACACTTATGTTTTCAATAGTTGTGGGGAGATAAGGTTCTTCAGGCGTTACCGTTATATTGTAGGTTCCTTCCGGAAGTCCCAATATCATGTATTTCCCTTCTTGATTTACGTTGGTAGAGTAAGATTCATTTGTTGCAGTGTTGATTGCTTCTATTGATGCGTTTGTTCCAATGGGAGCAATGTCCCCTTTTATGTTACCACTAATAGCCTCCTCAATAGTTCTAATTACCGGTTTGAGTTTGAAACCTCCGTTGCCTAGTTTGACAACAGATTTATTGGCATCAAAATCGAGAATAACACTATACAAAATTCCTTCGCTTAAAGTTTGGTGTACCTGAAGTTTTAATCCGCTTTGTTCAGCACTGGGTGTGCTTAGGGGATGTTCTCCGTCGCTGTCAACAATTGTGTTGTTAGGTCCAAGGATAAGTCTTATTTGTTCAATTTTTGAGAACTTTAAATTTCCTTCTGCTATTAGGGTATCTGCTCCATTGGTAAAATCGAGCAAATTGTAAATACCTGGTGATACATCAAGAGAAACATTTTGACTGTCTGCTCCTGTAATTTCTACTGCCTGAATGTCTATGTTTACCGCTTCATATGGGCCTGGTGCATCCGTAAGTCTGACCGCATATGGATAATTTGAATTCGTATTTTGATCGCTACAGGAATTTATTAAGAAACCCAATAGCATTGCTACTAGAATTAAACTAAAATTTTTCATATTACTGGGGATTTAAATTGTTTTGGGTAACATATAAATTTAATGTTTTTATATGTTAATATTTGGTTTTACTCTGTTAAAATATCGATTTCTGATATTTTGTAAGAGCTTACTGTACTTGTGTTTATTGCATCTAATGTATTTAATTGATTTAAAATTTTTGTTTGTAGTGAAAATTATCCTTCCAATCAAGTGTTCTGATACTACTTATTTTGTTTTCTTTGTTCATGTAAATCTGTAGTTCCTTGTTTGCTATTTTTTTTTGAATAGTGTGCCTTGTACCTGTAAACCGTAACATCTTGTTTTTTGTTTTTGTAAACTTCCTGCAGGTTTATGTCCATAAATGTCCCGTACCACTGTCTGAATTTGTTACAGGTTTTAGAAAGATGTTCGATTGTGATATTATTAATTACCGATTCGGTGGCTTCATTCTTATTAAAGGGTTTGAATTTTGAGGTGTTGCATGTCAACAATAAGCGCTTACCTAATTCATAAGATTTTTGCTGTTGCTTATAATCAACCTCTGCAAGATTTAATTTTTCAATTTTAAGAAGATTGAATTTGTTAACTTCAAAATTTTTATTTCCGACATTCTTTGCTGCCTTTGATCGGGATGTTGTTTGACGGTTTGTATTTTTTGATTTGCAACCTATAAGGAAGGTCAAGCACAATATCATAATTCTGATTTTCATGTTATAAAGATTTGTAGGATCAAAAATACACCTAATGTAGAGCTGACTATTTGAACCCGGTTATTTAATGATAATTGAAATATTTAATTATGAGAAAAATTTTTCATTTTCGCAGGTTGGAGGTCTTATTTTGTATTTTAAATACAAATGTTTTTTTGCATTTTCCTTGGCTACTTATGAAACGGATAAGATGTTGAGAAATTGTGGTTGCGACTTTTATAGGCTAAGGGAAAGTAGTGTTTTTAATTAATGGTAATTAATAAATTAGATGTTTCCGTGATTGTTAGTAAATATTGTTGTATCGGAGATAAAAAAAATCCCAATCTGAAAAGATTAGGATTCTATAAATTAGAGGTAGCTTTTTATTGATATAATTTTGGAAATTTTGAAGGGTTTGCTTCGTTCATAATATTGTAAACCTTTTCATAAACATCCTCAATAGATGGTTTTGAAAAATAATCTCCATCGGTGCCGTAGGCTGGTCTGTGTGCTTTTGCTGTAAGTGTTTGCGGTTTACTGTCTAAATAATTATAAGCATTTTGCTCTTCGATTATTTGCTGTAATATAAAAGCTGAAGCTCCACCGGGTACATCTTCATCAATTACCAACAAACGATTTGTTTTGATGATACTTTTTACAATATCATGATGGATGTCAAATGGGATAAGGGATTGAATGTCTATTACTTCGCATTCAATACCTACGGAGGATAACTCAAGTGCCGCTTGTTCAACCAGTCTTAAAGTTGAGCCGTAGGATACCAATGTAATGTCTTTTCCCTGTCTGATCGTTTCAACAACTCCTATGGGTGTCATAAATTCACCATAGTTCAGGGGTTTTTCCTCTTTAAGCCTGTATCCGTTGAGGCATTCTACAATCAAAGCGGGCTCATCGCATTGCAATAGTGCATTGTAAAAACCTGCGGCTTTAGTCATGTTTCTTGGTACCAGTACATGAATGCCTCGGATGGCGTTGATTATCATCCCCATGGGTGAGCCTGAATGCCATATCCCCTCAAGTCGGTGTCCTCTTGTTCGAATTATTAATGGGGCCTTTTGCTTGCCAACTGTTCTGTATTGCAGTGTTGCTAAGTCGTCACTTAGTATTTGAATAGCATATAATAAATAGTCCAAATACTGAATTTCGGCAATTGGTCGTAAGCCTCTTAATGCCAAACCAATGCCTTGTCCTATGATGGTAGCTTCTCTTATTCCAACATCTGCCACACGGGTTTCTCCATATTTTTCCTGCATGCCCTCAAGGCCTTGGTTTACGTCGCCAATATTTCCGGAATCTTCTCCGAAAATAACAACATCAGGATTTTTGGCAAAAATAGCATCGAAATTATCGCGGATGATGATTCGGCCATCTGTGTCTTTTTTTGCTCCTTCGGCATAGGCAGGTAACACCTCCTGTACGGAAAGAATATTTTCTTTAGATTCCGAATACAAATGGGTGTTGAAAAATTTTCCGTTTTTTTTGAAATAACTGTTTATCCACTCAGATAACTCTTTTTGTCCGTCGTCATTAAGTAATAGTCTTAATGATTTCCTTGCGGTAACAAGTATTTCTTTTTTTAGAGGGTCTTTTATTTTTTTTAAGCCATTGGATAACTTCAAAATTTCTTCTGTATTTCTGCAGGCAGGGGCAATTTTTTCAAGTAAGTTGATGAGACTTTTTTGCTCTTCAACTATAACATTTATAAATGTAGACCAGGCTTTCTTTTTGCCTTCAAGTACCTGTTTTTTTGCATCGGTATCAATAGTATCAATTTCTTCCGGTGAAGCTATATTTATGGCGATCATCCATAATTTCATTTGTCGAATACAGTCGAAATCCTTTTCCCAAGCCAAACGTTCAGAAGATTTATACCTCTCGTGAGAACCTGAACTGGAATGTCCTTGTGGTTGTGTGAGTTCTGTTACGTGAACCAAAACAGGAACATGCCTTTCTCTTGCAATTTTAGAGGCTTTTTGGTAGGCAGCAATCAGGTCTGTGTAATCCCACCCTTTGACCTTAATTATTTCTATTCCATTGGTATTGTTTTCACGCTGGAAACCTTTAAGAATCTCCGAAATATTTTCTTTTGTTGTTTGGTGTTTTGCGTGTACAGAGATTCCATACTCATCGTCCCAAATGCTTATTATTAATGGAACCTGCAGTACTCCTGCAGCATTGATGGTTTCAAAAAACACTCCTTCAGTGGTACTTGCATTCCCTATAGTTCCCCAAGCTATCTCATTTCCGTCGATTGAAAAGTTTGATTTATTTGGAATATTGTATAGTTCCCGGTATATCTTTGATGCTTGGGCTAGACCCAACAATCTGGGCATTTGGGCTGCAGTAGGGGAAATGTCGGCACTGGAATTTTTTTGTTTGGTCAGGTTTTTCCATGAACCGTCATCGTTTAAGCTATGAGTAACGAAATGTCCTCCCATTTGCCTTCCGGCAGACATTGGTTCTTGTTCAATATCGGTGTTGCCGTAAAGACCGGCAAAAAATTGTTCAATTGATAATTCTCCAATGGCCATCATAAAGGTCTGATCACGATAGTAACCAGAGCGAAAATCTCCATCTTTGAAAAACTTTGCCATAGCAATTTGGGGTACTTCTTTTCCGTCTCCGAAAATTCCGAATTTTGCTTTCCCGGTTAAAACCTCTCGGCGTCCCAGAAGGCTGCACTCCCGACTTATTACGGCTGTCTTATAATCATTCAATACTTCGGTCCTGAAATCCTCAAATGTCAGTGTAGTATTGTTTTTCTCTTTTATCATTTTGATACGATTATAATTTGATTCGGCAAATGTACTTAAAAACAAATAATTTTCATAATAGATATAAGGAAAAGCTGTTGTTGTATTTGTATTAATTAAGGTGTTGTGTGCTGTTTTGTTGTTTTTTTAATAGTAAAATAATAATTTAATTGCATATAATTAAATTTATTGAATATTTATGGTTCTTGTTATAACCACTTGCGGTTGAATAAATTTAGCAATACCTTAGGTCTTAGTGTTATAATAAAACGAATTTTTTCCTGGTATTTGTCTGTGCCAATTTCCCATCCATTAGAGGAGTAGACTGGAAAATAAACCTCAAAATAGTCGGTGACCAAGTTGAAACGGATACCACTGTCGAATACAAATTTTTCATTTCGATATTTGTTTTTCAGGTAGCCAATATCGCCATATACCTCAACCCAATTCCATATATTAAAACTACTGTTAAGAGTAGTAATCCATTGATTAGCATAAGGTGTCATTAATTTTGATTTGAATCCTCCTTCTGCCAGTATTAATTGTTGACTGAAAAAACCTTTACTTTCTGATCTGCCGTAATAATTGTAGTCAAAAAGATAGTCGGTTGGCCGATCAAGCGCAAAATTGAAGAAATCGGAATTGGTTTTATTGTATAAAAAACAGCCCGCATAGAATCTCAGATTGATTTGATGATTGTTTTTAAAAAGTTTTCTGTATTCGATTTCGGTGGCCAGTTTTCCAAATTTCTTAGCTAGTTGGCTGTCTGCCATAAAGCTGAAATGATTGGTAATATCTGTTTTGGAATTAAAAAATTTCGTGTTAAAAACGGAGTAGTTTTCAGAGGCATTGTCCGTAAAAATGGCACTTTTTTCCCGGTTGACCATAACATAACGGAATAGTAGTGATTTTTTTCGGTTATCTCTGAAATCTTTTTCTCTAAAGTTTAGCTGAATAATAGGGTTAATTTTTGTATAAGCTGCGTCAGGTGCATAATGATAAAAGGATCCTGAAAATGAATATCTGACATTGTATAATCGGGAATTTCTGAAGTTCTGATTTATTAGAACATATCCTCCTCCCGATAAATTCCCTGTTCTGCTTGAATAGGAAGGGTTGAATTCATAGATAAAAGGTTTTTGTAATAATGTTTTGTTGTGTATTCTCAAACCTGGTGATAAACCATCGTATAAATTGTAAGTGATGGTCGGTACATATAAAATTTGGTTGTAATAAGGATTCTCCAAATCCTTCATAAATGCAAATTTTAATGGACGGTTATACGGGCTGAAATTTTGTAAGGTTTTCCAGTTGTTTCTTTGATTGTATTCAGGCACCTCATTTTTAAAGTTAAGTGCTATTTTGTCGGCATCCATCCGTTGGACTCTATAGATACTGTCTTCATTGTTTGGAAATATCCACTTTTTAAATACAATTTCTTTACTTTTTAATCCGTAGACAGATATTGGGACCTGAACCCCCGTTTTGTTTTTTAACGAAAAATAGATGCTGTCCTGAGTTTTGGCAACTGCTGAAAATTTATAATCTATTATGGCCCTTGAATTTACAATGATTTCAAAAAACCAATTGATATCCTTATAAGTATTTTTTTTTAAAATAGTTTCAAATTTCCCAGCTGAAATTTCTCTGTTGAGGCCAGTTGCATAAAACTCTTTTATGCTGTTAGGAACAATGTTGTTCTCAAGGTATTTGTCTAAAAAGCGAAGACTTAGGCCGGCTCTGTATTTATTGGCAATTTGTTCATTAAATTTGAGAAGATTGCTTTTTGAAACCGAAAGTGGTTGGTCAAGATTTTTGCGAACCATTAGCATATAAAAGTAGCTGTATTGATCGTTGAAATCTAAATTTGTCAAATTGAATCCTTTTAAAAGAGTATATTTTGAAGCATTCCCCAGCATTTTGCAGCTTGGGTGTTTTTCTTCAATATATTTCATCATGGCATATACCTGGATACCGTCATGAATCCAACTGTTTTTTCGGTTGTCCAATGACAGACTGTTATCTAAAAAAGTGTTGAGATAAGTTTTTAGAAATTTAATTTCAAACTTAAATTCATCTGTGAAAGGGCATATAAAGGAGGGGAGTTGATTGAGGCCATAAAATGGATTTCGATCGTAATTAGCCTGAGATATTATTATTTTTTTGAATGGATAGGATCCGATTATGCTGTCAACAAAAGTGACTATTTCGTTGATAAGAACCGCTTTTTGAATATTGTTGATTTTCGCCTCAGTGAGGTTTGTTATCACTTCAAAGTTATTGTTTTTGTAGGTTTCGAAACTTGCGGAGGGTTCAATAAATATGCTGAAATCAACACGGTTTTTACCTGATAACTTGTAAATTGAAGTACTGTCATTGCTATTGTTGCTTTTCACATCAAGGTCTGAGGTGAGTTGTAAATTTTTGTCTGTGCTAATTTCAATTTCATAATCTGAAAGCGCATTGGCAATGTCATCTAAGTTTTCATTGTTATATTTTATAAAATCGTGGTTTTCGTAACGGGCAGGTGCCAAAAACCAATATTTTAAATTCATCTTGCCATTGTCACCGTATCCGTATCGGGTAAATTTATCGCTTGGAATTTTAACGATATAGTGGAGATGGATTTTTGTTTTTCTTTTAGGGGCTAATTTTGTCGGCAGTTTTATAGTTATAAGGTCTGGATCTTCATCGGTCCTTTTCCAAGCAAGGTAGGTTTTGTCTTCATCGAGAATGCTAATGTTATAGGTGCTTCCTCTTTCTTCTTCTTTAGCCAAATGAAAACCGCGAAAAAATTCGTCTGAAAATCTTCTGGCTAGTGGAGTATCTTCTCCTGTATAGGCATTATTCCAATCGTTTAGTACTATTTCACTGATATAATCCTCTGATTGGTTAAAATAGGTAATCTCCTGATCTATTTTGAGGGTTTTGGAAACAGAATTTACTTCAACATGCATTTGGGTATGATGTTGTGCATAGCATTGCGTCGAAAACAATATGGTAAGTATAGCTATTGTAATATTGGAGATTTGGTTCAATTTTATTCTGTTTTTTATCTGCTGGTAGGAAGTTGCATTTACTAATAATATTCTTCCATAGGTTATGAAAGGGAGCAGTATTTTTTTAAAAATTTGGTTTCAAATTATACTTTTTATAGAAATTATTCAGCACCTCAACCACCTCTTCTTCTGTGTCGACAATGTGGATAAGATTCATGTCTTCGGGGCTGACAGTGCCATTTTCTTTAATGAGTACCGTTTTAATCCATTGGATTAAGCCTGACCAAAAACCGCTGCCAACCAAAATAATTGGGAACCGCGCAATCTTTTTGGTTTGAATTAAAGTCATAGCTTCAAAAAGCTCATCCAGAGTGCCAAAACCTCCTGGCATCACCACAAATCCCTGGGAATATTTTACAAACATAACCTTGCGAACAAAGAAATAGTCGAAATGCAAGTTTTTGTCATTATCGATATAGGGATTAAAATGCTGCTCAAAAGGCAAAACGATATTAAGCCCAACAGAAGCTCCACCGCCAAGGTGGGCTCCCTTGTTACCGGCTTCCATAATTCCGGGACCTCCGCCGGTAATTACACCATAGCCGGCTTTACTTATTTTGTAAGCTATTTTTTCTGCAAGTTCATAGTATGGGTCGTTTTGTTTGGTTCTTGCGGAACCAAAAATGGTCACACAAGGGCCTATGCGTCCCATATTTTCATATCCGTTGACAAATTCTGCCATTATTTTGAAAATCGCCCAGCTGTCATTGGTACGGATTTCATTCCAGCTTTTCTGTTTTAGTCTGTCTTGAATTATTTTTTCCTCATCATTGTCAAAATCTTCTAATCTCATTGCACAGTAGGTATTAAGGAAGGTGTTTAGGTAATCATTTGAGCTGTTGGTACTTTTTCTTATAATCCGAAGATATTAAGGTGAAAACAAAAAATCTTGCTAAAATAAATAGTACAACTAATTACTAAAGTAAGATTTTTTGTGAGAAATTTGTAATAATGAGATTATAATTTTTATTGCAATAAGTAAGCTTAAAGGTTATTAATTATGATTTGTAGACAAAAAAAGGAATAATTAAAAAGTACTGATATTTATCGGTTTGTATTTGGGTTTTTATAAAGTTCTCATTTTTAAAAGACTAAAAGGATTTAGAACTAATTTAATTCCTTTAGCAAAAACTTTGCAGTGTAACTTTTTTTATTTTTTGCTACTTCCTCAGGACTTCCCTTAGCAACTACCATTCCACCGCCTTTTCCCCCTTCAGGACCAATATCGATGATGTAATCGGCAAGTTTAATAACATCAAGATTGTGTTCGATGATTAAAACCGTATTTCCTTTATCCACCAATTTATTAATCACCTCCATCAAAACCCTTATATCTTCAAAATGCAATCCCGTAGTGGGTTCGTCTAGTATATAAAAAGTGTTTCCGGTGTCTTTTTTTGATAATTCTCCTGCAAGTTTAATGCGCTGTGCTTCTCCACCAGAAAGCGTTGTACTTTGTTGACCAAGTGTGATGTAGCCTAAACCAACATCCTGAATTGTTTTAACTTTTCTGTATATTTTAGGGATATTTTCAAAAAAGGGTACAGCTTCGTCCACAGTCATATCTAATACATCGGATATGGATTTACCTTTGTATCGAATTTCCAAAGTTTCCCTGTTAAATCGTTTGCCCTGACAACTTTCGCATTCCACATAAACATCTGGTAGAAAATTCATTTCTATGGTACGTACACCTGATCCCTGACAGGTTTCGCAACGTCCCCCAACCACATTAAAACTGAATCTTCCCGCCTTATATCCTCTGATCATGCTCTCCGGAGTTTTGGCAAAAAGATTTCTGATTTCTGAAAAAACATCGGTATAAGTCGCCGGATTAGAGCGTGGAGTTCTGCCTATCGGACTTTGGTCTATATCAATTACCTTATCTATGTGTTCGAGGCCATCTATTTTTTTATAGGGTTGCGGTTTCTTAACTCCGTTAAAATAATAAGCATTCAAAATAGGGTAGAGGGTCTCATTAATGAGGGTCGATTTGCCACTACCTGATACCCCGGTGATACAGATTAACTGCCCCAATGGCAGTTCAATAGATACGTTTTTCAGATTGTTTCCGGAAGCACCACTTAATTTTAAGAAATTACCATTTCCCTTGCGACGTTTGGCCGGTATATCAAATTTCATTTTTCCGTTCAGGAATTGAGCAGTAATAGTATTGGAAGAAAGTATTTCGTCAGGAGTCCCTTTACTTATAATCTCACCTCCATGTTTACCTGCTTTAGGGCCGATGTCGATAACATAGTCAGCAAGTTCAATCATGTCTTTGTCGTGCTCCACCACTATTACCGAATTTCCAATATCCCGCAATTGTTGCAATGAATGAATTAATTTTTCATTATCTCTTTGATGCAAGCCAATACTTGGTTCGTCTAAAATGTAAAGAACACCAACCAACTGTGATCCGATTTGCGTTGCTAGCCGGATACGTTGTGCCTCGCCTCCAGAAAGTGATTTTGAACTGCGGCTCAAAGCCAAATAATCCAGTCCGACATTCATCAGGAAATCCAGTCGATCTTTAATTTCTTTTACGACCTCTGAAGCAATAAGCTTTTGCTTATCGGATAAATTTTTATTTAAATCATGAAACCATTTTGTCAGCTCTGCAATATCCCAATCAGATAATTCCGCTATGTTTTTGTCGTTTATTTTGAAATAAAGAGCTTCTTTTTTCAGTCTCGATCCTTCGCAAACAGGACAATCTATTTCATCCATGAATTCTTTGGCCCACCTTCTGATGGTTGAAGAACCACTTTCGTCATGTTGATTTTTGATGAAATGAGTAATACCTTCAAATTCAATTTTATAGTCGCGGGCAACTCCTAATTCTTTCGAATTGACTGTGAATTTTTCTTTACCTCCGTTTAAAATTATTTCCATTGCTTCTGCTGAAAAAGTTTCAATGGCATCTGTAATCTTAAAGGCGTATTTCTGTCCTATAATTTCCAATTGCTTGAAAATCCATGATGATTTGTATTCTCCTAAGGGAACAAAGCCACCGGCTTTAATAGATAATTTAGGGTTTGGGATTATTTTATTAACATTGATTTGGTTAATGCTTCCTAGACCCTTACAATTTTCGCATGCTCCCTTTGGTGAATTGAAGGAAAATAAATTCGGTTCAGGATTCTGATAGGAAATTCCGGTACTGGGACACATCAAGTTTCGGCTAAAGTAGCGAACTTCCTGTGAGTCCTGGTCCAAAATCATTAATACGTTTTCACCATGATGCATGGCAGTGTTGATGCTCTCGCTTAATCGTTTTTCGTTGTCAGGAGTAGAATCGATTAGTAAGCGATCGATTACAATTTCAATATCATGTGTTTTGTAACGGTCCAATTTCATTCCCGGAGTTATGTTCAATATGTCTCCATTGACTCTTACTTTCAAAAAACCCTGTTTGGCAATTTGCTGGAAAAGCTCACCATAATGTCCCTTACGCGCTTTAATAACAGGTGCAAGGATGTTGATGCGTTTATGGGTGAAATTCTGAATTATTAATTCTTTGATTTGGTCGTCACTATAACTTACCATCTTTTCTCCTGTGTTGTAACTGTACGCATCGGCTGCGCGGGCGAAGAGTAATCGCAGGAAATCATAAATTTCGGTGATGGTTCCCACCGTAGAACGAGGACTTTTGCTGGTTGTTTTTTGTTCTATGGCTATAACTGGAGATAGACCGTCTATTTTATCAACATCTGGACGCTCTAATCCACCCAGAAACTGTCGTGCGTATGCAGAAAAGGTTTCGACATACCGGCGCTGTCCTTCAGCATATATTGTATCAAAGGCCAAAGAAGATTTTCCCGATCCGGAAAGACCGGTAATAACTACTAACTTTTCCCGTGGAATAGAAATATCAA
Source organism: uncultured Flavobacterium sp. (assembly GCA_964614445.1). Taxonomy (GTDB): domain Bacteria; phylum Bacteroidota; class Bacteroidia; order Flavobacteriales; family Flavobacteriaceae; genus Flavobacterium. The sequence goes on from CAZTLN010000008.1 coordinate 59,413, forward strand.
TGTTTTTTAAATTATGTACTCTGGCACCGAGTACTTCAATTGTGTTTTCGTTATCTGGCATAATGATGGTAAAAAAGCAAAGTTACCATTTTGCAGGATTTATATCTAAGCAATGGACCGTCAATTGTGTTAAAATAAAAAGCTCTTATTCGATGGTCATCGATTTTAATTTGCTTCTGTAAGCTTCCAAGGCAACTGATTTTGAAATGAAACCAAAGTATTTTTCGTCCTTTATTACAGGTAAAAAAGTTGCTTTCGTGTTTTCAAACTTATCCATAACGGTTTCCATACTGTTAAAAGGATAGACGATATCCTTGGGAGGAGTCATAATTTCCTTTATAAGAGTGTATTTAACTCTGTATTTATTAAAAATTATTTCTCTAATATTATTAAAATTAATAATCCCCAAAAGGTGTTTTTCACTGTCGACAACAGCAAAATAGGTCTGGTTAGAATGAGATATAAGATCAACTAATTTTTCTAAGTTTTCGTCGGGAGATACCGTAAGAAAGTCCGTTTGAATGATTGAATTGGTGTTTAGGGTGGAAAGCACGTTAGTGTCTTTATTACTGGTAAAGGCATGTCCTTTTTTTACTAACTCTTTAACGTCCATGGAGTGTTTTTCAAATCTTTTTGAAATGGCAAAACTAATTGAAGCAACTATCATTAACGGTAGCATCAGGCTATAGCCTCCTGTGATTTCGGCAATAAGGAATATAGCTGTAAGAGGAGCATGAAATAAACCGCTTAATATTCCGGCCATCCCAACCATCGTAAAGTTACTCACGGGCAAATGAAAAAATCCTGTTAGATTGACAGCTTTTGAAAACACAAAACCTACATAAGAACCTACAAAAAGGGAAGGGGCAAAATTACCTCCGTTACCTCCTGAACCTAAGGTTATGGCAGTTGCAAAAACTTTCAACATCATAGTTAATCCCACAAAAGCAAGTAAAATCCAACTGTTGCTTTGATATTCAGCGAAAAGGGTGTTTTCCATAATTTGTCCGGGATTGCTTTCGGACAGAATTTTAATGCTTTCATATCCTTCGCCAAATAGCGTAGGGAAAACAAAAAACATTACTGCTAAAATTAAAGCCCCAATCAATGCTTTTTTATAGGGGTTCAATTTCATTCTTGAAAAGAAATGTTCCGTTCTTTGAAAATTTCTGGTATAGTAAATAGAAAGGAATCCTGTTGTTAAACCAAGTAAAACGTAAAAAGGAATTTTATGGTAATCGAAATCCTGCTGTTGCTTAAAGTTCAATAAGACTGTTTCGTCCAAAACGATTACCGAAACGATTGCCCCTGTGGCTGCGGCAATGATTATGGGTGTAAAGGCAGCGATACTTACGTCAACTAATAAAAATTCTACGGCAAATAAAACACCGGCAATGGGGGCGTTAAAGGCAGCTGCAATGCCTGCAGCCACACCACAGCCAATGAGTAAGGTTCTGTCTTTGTAGCTAAGTTGGTATTTTTGAGCATAATTAGAACCGAAAGCTGCTCCTGTAACTACAATTGGACTCTCCAATCCTGCAGATCCTCCCATACCAACAGTCAGGGAACTCGTCATGATATGAGCATACATTTGTTTTTTTGGGATTATGCTGGCTTTTTTAGCAACTGCATAGAGTATTTGTGGTGTACCTTTTTCAATCGAACCGTTGAGAAGCCTTTTAACCACTAAAACAGTAAGAAGCAAACCTCCTATTGGCAAAATACTATTAATGAAACTTAATTTTAAGATGCCGTTGATATAGCTGGCAAACATGAATACCCAATGGGCAAAGGTTTTTAAAACAATTACGGCGAAAGCCGCAGAAATACCCACTAAAACACTGGAAAGAAAAATGAATTGTTTTTCGGTTAAAATGGATTTTGACCATTCTATAATTGCTTCCAGCTTGGAAAAATATTTTTTGAACATCAGTTCTGTTTTTTAATCTGTTTTTAAAAAAATGCTAATTTACTATGTATTTTGAAACCTTCATAAATTTTTGAGTGCTTCTTTTTTGCTCAAAGGTTTTAAATCGTTGGTCCAAACGAAGTTTTTCACCTTATTGGGATAAGTTTTTGCATATTCCCGCAAAGCCCAGCCGATTGCTTTTTGGATAAAGAATTCTGATGATGATTGATGTTTTATGATGATTGATTTAAGCAGATCAAAATCGGTTTTTTCTTTATACCCCAATTGAAAAATGATAGCTGTTCTGATTAACCAAAGATTTTCAGAATTTAAAAATCTATTAATGATTGTCGGGATGCATTCCGGAAATTCCTTCAGATACCTGCCTAAAATGTTTTTGGCAATCGTATCCACGCTGTCCCACCAGGAATTGGTGGTGATTAATTTTTCGATTAGAAGAATATCTTCCTCTTTATAATTACCCTTTAGCTTTTTTATCAGCAATTCTATAGCGCAATAATGGAATTCTCGCTGTTCCTTTCCATACAACTCCAATGCAATTTCGCGGACATTTGTAATTGTTTCTGCTTGGTTTTTGATTAATATATTTTTAAAGATGTCTCTTCTTGCAGCAGTTTGAATGCCAAAAAAGGAGAACTTATTTCTCATGTATTCTGACATTTTTGTGGCCTTCTCGGAATCGCGATGGGCATAAAATGCCAATTCTAAATCCTCTATAAACATGCTAAATACCGCTTAATTGTTGTTTGCAGAAAGTTCTTAGCTCTTCGAAAAATTCAAAAAACTCTTCTTCAAATTCAGAATAATACAATTGCAGTTCTTCCGTAGCATACCGCATCTGGGACTTATGGGCTGTTCTGCTGTCCATGTGTTTTAAAATTAAACCAATTCCTTCGATTGTTTGGTAGCTTAAAAGCCAGTTCTGACTAATCATGAAAGGCATCATTCTTCTGGTCTTTTCAGTAATATTATCCCAATTTTTATCAAGCGACTGGTAAAAATGGTAAATATAATCTTCTAAATTTTCATCTGAAAAGCGGTTCCAGTTTTTAGCAAGAAAATGGTCGTAGAAAACATCGACGATTACACCTGCATAATGATGGTATCGAGAGTGTAAGCGCTTACTGCTTGACCTGAAAAGCGGGTGTGCGTCCGTAAAAGTATCGATTGCCCTATGAAGTATAAGTCCCTTCTGAATTTCAAGGGGGTAGTTGAGATAGTTTTTTCCTCTGATGCCGTCTGCCATGAAATTACCGATTTTTATGAGGTCATTTCCCCCGGAAAGATAAATATGTGCTAGGAAATTCATTTGTCTAAAATATAAATTCTAAATGACTTTTTTAAAAAGTCATTCTATTATATTTGTCATAGATTTAATAAGAGATGCTTTAAAAATAAAAAACAGTAGATAATGACTTTAATAAAATCAATTTCAGGAATTCGGGGAACTATAGGGGGTAAGGTAGGTGATAATCTGACCCCGGTGGATGCAGTAAAGTTTGCCTCGGCCTATGGAAGCTGGTTAAAAAATAGTTCTCAAGCTTCGGCTACAGAAAATAAATTAAAAGTGGTAGTAGGACGTGATGCCCGCATTTCAGGTCCCATGATTCATAATTTGGTTGTAAATACATTAATAGGATTGGGTATCGATGTAATTGATTTGGGTTTGTCAACCACTCCTACGGTAGAAATTGCGGTTCCGCTTGAAAAAGCCGATGGAGGAATCATACTTACTGCTTCTCATAATCCGAAGCAATGGAATGCCTTAAAGTTACTGAACGAGAAAGGGGAATTTCTAAATGGACTAGAGGGAGAGAAAATTTTATCGATAGCCGAAGCTGAAGATTTCAATTTTGCTGATGTAGATAGTCTAGGTGAAGTTTTTCAAAACGACGCCTATATGGATATTCACATTGACGAGGTTTTAAATCTTGGGCTTGTGGATGCAGAAGCTGTAAAAGCAGCTAATTTTAAAGTGGTTGTAGATGGGGTAAATTCATCCGGAGGTGTTATTATTCCGAAACTTCTTGAAGCAATGGGAGTTGAGGTGGTTAAATTATACTGTGATCCTACAGGGCATTTTCCACACAACCCTGAGCCATTGAAAGAACATCTCACGGATATTTGTGATTTAGTGGTTAAGGAAAAAGCTCATATGGGAATTGTAGTCGATCCTGATGTGGATCGATTGGCTTTTATAAGCGATGATGGAGAAATGTTTGGTGAAGAATATACTTTGGTTGCATGTGCGGACTACGTTCTGAGTAAAACCCCCGGTAATACCGTGTCCAATATGTCATCATCACGAGCTTTGAGAGATGTAACAAATTGTCATAAAGGACACTATGAAGCCAGTGCAGTGGGTGAAGTGAACGTGGTGGAACTAATGAAAAAAAATAAAGCGGTTATTGGTGGTGAAGGTAATGGAGGAATTATCTATCCGGAGTCGCATTATGGACGTGATAGTTTGGTGGGAGTAGCTTTGTTTTTGACTCATTTGGCTAACAAAAAAATAAGTGTGGCAGCATTGCGAGCATCATATCCGGAATATTATATGAGTAAAAATAAAATTGAATTGACTCCGCAAATAGATGTGGATGCAATATTGATTGCAATGACTGAAAAATATAAAAATGAGGATATCACAACTATTGATGGAGTAAAAATTGATTTTGCTGATCAATGGGTTCATTTGCGAAAATCCAACACCGAACCTATTATACGTATTTATACTGAAGCTCATTCACAACAACAGGCAGATGCATTGGCATTGCGTATCATTGATGAGATTAAGGAAATTGCAGGAATCTGATTTTTCCCTTCACAGAAATTAAAGGGCTTCACCAACTAAAATAGGGGAAGCCTTTTTTCATTTTGTTACATCTATTATCGGATTTTTGATAGGTTGCGATTAAAGGTTCCTATGAGGTAACATTTGAAGCCACTATTCCTCAATTTGTTCGTTTCTATGATATCCAAAGGAATTATTTTTTACTTTGGAACAAATAAAATACCCCAATCCAGAATTTCTGGATTGGGGTATGCCATTTTATTACTTTAGTTTTTATGATGTTCTACAATTGGTTCTAAACCTATGCATCCACAACACTACTCTTCTTGTTCAAGTTCTTGTTGTTGCTGTTGCTGAGAACCTTTGTATTGATTTTGAATATTAGGTTGCTGTTGCATTTGCTGCTGTTGCTGCTGTTGAGAACTTCGGTACCCATTTTGGACGGACTGTCTCTGCTGTTGTTGCAATTGCTGTTGCTGCTGTTGAGCTCCTTGATATTCATTTTGAATATTTTGTCTTTGCTGTTGTTGCATTCCTGACTGTGGGTTTTTTATTCCGTTGAACTCGTTTTGAATTTGTTGCAATTCGTTCTGAATTTGCTGATTTTTATTTTGAATGCCCTGCAGCTGATTTTGGATTCCCTGATATTCGTTTTGAATTCCCTGACTCTGCTGCTGCTGTTGGTTAGGAATACCTCTGAATTCGTTTTGGAATTGTCTCAATTCGTTCTGAATCTGCTGGTTTTTGTTTTGAATTCCTTGCTGCTGATTCTGAGCACGCTGATATTCATATTGTAGTGGATTCACAACGGCTTGAACTTCCTGAATGCCATGCTTGTCAAGTATTGGTTTCAAGGTTTGTTTTCCAAACTGTTCAAATTTTTCTTCATTTTCCCAAATATCTACCACTTTTAAACCATTATTGGCGGTAGGTGCTCCTGCTCTGTGTATTAATCCTTGTGGATTCTGATGGCCCGCATTATTAATGTCATTTAAGATTTGCTGGTATTTTTCAGCCGACATATTGGGAATATTAAATTCAACCATCACTTTTCTATCTTTTTCCATTTTATTTAATATTAAGTCTTCTACTCATTTGGCTTTTCGATGACGCCCCGTTTTTTAAGTGTGTTCTGGTCTTCACTTATTAGTAGATATCCATATCGATATCTACTGCAAAGTACAAAAAACAATTAGTTAAAGGTCTTAAAATCAGTATAATATAAAATTAAAATAAAGTGAAAGTTTCCATTTCTGCAGTTATTTAAAGGCGGGTAAGCAATTGAATTTTACATCCATTTTGCCAAAAGCCCTGTGGATTACAGGAAAAAAACAGGCTATTTCTGACGGGAAATAGCTATTCCTGTTTTCTGTGCTTCCATCTTCGGTGCGTCCAAAAGTAGTATTCGGGAGTTTCAAGAATTTGCTTCTCCACCTCACTAATATAGCGATGAATAATTTCAAAGCTAGGTAGTTTCTTGGCATCCTCACAAATAGGGATTAATGTTGCCTCATAATAACCCCGTTTGACTTTTGTTATTTGGACATAAAGTACATTGAGGTCATATTTTTTTGATAATAATTCCGGGCCAACATGAACGGGTACCTCAATTCCCATGAAATGGTCGTAATGAGCTGTTTGACTCGCTTTGGGTGATTGGTCACTTATCAGGCCATATACCGAAAGTTTTCCTTTTCTGTGGTTGTCAGCAATCAACTGAATCGTTTTGGAAGTTACCACTAATTGGGTATTGTATCTTGAGCGGATATCTCTAACAAGTTTATCAAAATAATCGTTAGCAATTTTTTTATAAACTGCAGTACATTCAAAAGTGAATTTAAGGTTTAAAGCAATCAACCATTCCCAATTAGCAAAATGGGCAGCAAGCAGCATGATGCTCTTCCCTTTAATTTCATATTCCTCCACCAACTCAGGATTAGTAAGTCTGAAACGTTTTGTCATTTCCTTAGGGGACATACTGAGAGTTTTTATCATCTCCATAAAAATATCGCAAAAATGGCGATAAAACCTCTTTTGAACTGCCAATTGTTCTTTTTCGCTGAGGTGTGGTAAAGCTAGTTTGATATTTTCTATGACTGTTTTCCTACGATAACCAATCAGATGGTAGACCATTAGGTAAATTATATCCGAAATCCAATAAATTATTTTGAAAGGAAGGATAGAAATTAACCACAATAATGGATAGGTTAATATGAAAACAAGAAACTGCATCTAGTATTTTTTTGCAAATATATAGGAAAAATGGATATGCTTGGAATCTTAGTATGCCTTAGACAATGATTTACTATCTTTACCTTATATTATTACTTTATTATGAATACAGTTCTTCTACTCATCATCATTTCGAATGTTATTTTTAGTTTTCAGGGATTCAACAATCCAGCTTTTATTAGAAAATATGAGTTCCATATCGGTAGTATAGTAAAGGGTGAACAACTTCGAATGTTCACCTCTGCATTTCTTCATGCCGATTTTGGACATTTGGTTTTCAACATGATTACTCTTTATTTTTTTGGGCCAATTGTGAGTCAGTATTTAGGGTATTTTCTGTTTGTATTGATTTATTTCGGCAGTTTGATTTTGGGAAATTTACTCACTTTATTATTACATAAAGATGATTATAATTACAGAGCAGTTGGTGCATCAGGGGCAATTTTGGGAGTGTTGTATTCTGCAATTCTGTTGGAACCTGACATGACCCTTGGGATATTTTTTATTATTCCGATGCCTGCCTATCTCTTTGGGATTTTATATTTGTTGTATTCTATTTACGGAATGAAATCGAAAACCGACAATATTGGACATACCGCTCACTTTGGTGGTGCTATAGGTGGTTTTCTGATAACTATTTTAGCCTTACCTTCCATAGTAGTCCAGGAGCCTTTATTGGTGATTTTGTTAACGATTCCAATCCTGATCCTCTTTGTAATGGCAAAAAAAGGAAAAATATAGTGGTACGACTTTTGAAGGATGTATAAAAATTAAAAATATGAAAAGAATACTTATTATTTTATCCGTTATACTTATAAATTGGATCCAGGCGCAGGAAACAAAACAAATCCCTCAGATTAATGTGGTGGGGCAAGGAATAATAAAAGTAATTCCTGATCAGGCATTTATCACTGCCACTATTGAAAATAAAGGAAATAATTCCCGGGATGTAAAGAGTCAAAACGACCAGCAAATGGATTCAGTTCTGAAATTTCTGAAAAAGTTGAATTTGCCAAGTAACGATTTTAGAATGAAAAGAGTTTCATTGAATCCAATATATGATTATGAAAAAAAGAAAACCACTTATAATGCCAGTCAAACATTAGAAATTCTCCTGAAGGATTTGGATCAATATGATGATTTGATGGAAGGAATGGTCAATTTGGGGCTAAATCGTATCGATAATGTAGTTTTTCAATCGTCGAAATTAGCCGAATATGAGACGGAAGCTCGCACACTAGCGATGAAAGATGCCAAACAAAAAGCAGACGATTATGTTGCAGTATTAGGGCAAAAAACAGGAAAAGCCATCAGTATATCAGATAATTCTCAAGTCTATCAACCGCAGCCATTATATACCAGAATGAAAACCATGGTTGTTGGAAGTGAGGGTACACCCAGAGAAACTTTGGCGCCCGGAGAAATTGCGATAACCGCAAATGTAAATGTTACTTTTGTGATCGATTGATTCAGGAATAACATAGAAATAAAAAAGACCAGTAAATTTACTGGTCTTTTTTTATGCGGATTGATTAAATTAATCTTGGTTGGTTACCTTTCTCCAAGTAAATGAATTAAGGATATGTCTTTTTGCAAATCTTGCAGGGGAATCAGCATTTACCATTTTTACATAAGTCGCTTTTGGTACACTGATATATTCGTATACACTTCCGTTTGAGAAATCTAAAATTAATCGACCTTCAACGAATTTGAAATCGGTAATGGTACAAGTGGTAATAGTTTCAGTATATTCCGGCAAATTTAATTTGATAGTTTCAGGATTGATACTCACCAAAAAGTGATAAGCTTCAATGATTTTTTTACTATTTTCTTCGGCAGCTTTTAATCCGGCCTCATCTCCCTGGAATTTATCAGGGTGTGCTTCTTTCATCGCATTGCGATAAATTGTTTTTAAATCTTTTAACTGTGCAGTTTTATCTACATTTAACAGCTTACGGTATTCAACTATTTTTTTCATAAATTAAAAATAACTACTTGTCTATTTAATAAAGACTTAGGGTTTTAAAAGTCTCGATTTTGACAAATTTTTTGCAAAGGTACACTTTTTTTTAGGTTTTGGAGATGCCAACAAAAAAAAGGAATAAGTTTTTTGGTTTCCTTAATTTGATGGTAAAGTCGACTTATTTAATATTCTCCATGTAATTTATGGTCTCCCGATTTCTAAGTATATTTGTACATGAAAAAATCATTTAGACCCAGTCCTAATTCATTAATAAATACCTTTTGTGTTTTTAATGAGGTTTCCATTGAATCGATAAATGGATTGGAAATTCAGTATCAAAGTAAATCAGGCAGCTGCTATTATTACACCGAAACAGGAATGTATCGATTATCGAACCATTGGGGGAGGTTGGCTAACAGTAAATGGCGTTTAATTACCACAGAACCTGAAACTGTATCGAAACGCAAACTGGGCTATGCAAATTGGGATGATTTTTATCCTGATAACAAAACGGATAAATTATATTATTTGGAAGTGGATTATGATAAATATACAGTGAATTATCAGCATAAAAACAATCCGAAGTATGATGGCAAATCTGTGCTCCGGACAAGCATTGATACGACGAAGAAAATTAAGCAGGTGAGAAATTTGCTTGGCTTGACTTCATGGGCGAAATATTTTGAATTTGATGATATAAATTGCCTGAGGAAAAGGATTATCGATGAATTGATATTCACCGAAAAAACTTTGGATGAAATCAAAAAAGAAATTGCCTGAGTTTATTGGTTTGAAGCAGTTTTGTAAGCAAGCAGAATTTGAAAAAAAGGATTATGGGGAGAAACAATGAAAAAAATATAAAAAAGCACAATGATAAGCTACATAAGGCTAAAGCAAAAGTCAAAGAAGCAGAATTGCATAGGAAAGAAAAATTGAAACTAATGGTCCAACAGTATAATAAAGATCAGGAAACATCCACAAACTAAAAACACAGCAATATGGAGAAGGATAAATACGAAATATTAAGAGAAAATGTACAGCAGATTATTGATTTCATTGCTGAAAAAAACGCGAGGGAGGCAAATAATAAATTGGTGGAAGTAAGCGAACAAATTGATGATTTGCTCGATTTTTCAGATGATGATGAAGATTTGATCGAACTGAGTAAATATCAGGTTTTACTAAACCAGTTGTACCAAAAAATTGTTTCACTCAATGGACAGGCAAAGTCTTAAAATGAGTAGTTGTTATTGCAATTCCGGTAAAGAATTTAAGGAGTGTTGCCATCCCTTTCTGATTGGAAAAGAGAAAGCTCCCACTGCTGAAAAGTTGATGCGTTCCCGCTACTCCGCCTATGTTACCCATAACGTTGATTATTTAGTAGCGACCACCCTGCCATCTGAGAGGATATATTATTCAAAAGAAGATATTCTTACTTGGGCAACATCTAATAGATGGTTAAAACTGGAGGTTATAGGAGCTACTGAAAAAACGGTAACTTTTAAAGCGTATTTTACCGATAGCAATGGGGAAGACCAAGTGCATAATGAACATTCCAGTTTTGTATTTAAGGATGGTAATTGGTATTATGCAAAAGGAGAATTTTTTGAATAATTGCGCTTCGATTTATTTTCTCGTAGTAATTGGATGACTTTTGTTATTATGGTGTGTCAAAGCTAAACGTATGTTTTTCTGGTCTTCAAGAACAAAAAAAAATAGGCTGTCAATATTGACAGCCTATTTTTTTTGCGAATTGTATAGGTGATTTATAAGTATTCTCCGTGTTGAGAAATATCCAAACCTAGTTCTTCTTTGTCTTCACTAACTCTCAATGGAGAGATTTTGTTTACGATGTAGAATAATAAGTAAGACGCTGTGAATGCAAAAACAGATACAATAATTAATGCTGTAAATTGATTAATAAATAAAGCTGTTTCTCCGAAAATTAATCCTTGGTCGGTGACAGCAGGATTTACCGCTTTGGATGCAAAAACTCCAGTCAATAACATACCTGTCATTCCGCCTACACCATGGCATGCAAATACATCTAAGGCATCGTCAATTTTTCCTTTAGGGAATTTGCTTACCATAAAGTTACTTACGATACTACTGAAAATCCCGATGAAAATTGCGTGTGGAATACTTACAAATCCTGCAGCAGGGGTAATAGCAACTAAACCTACTACCGATCCGATACAAGCTCCCATGGCAGAAAGTTTGTGTCCCAGAATTTTATCAAGAAATACCCATGCCATACCGGCTGCAGCAGCTGCAACTGTGGTTGTTCCCAGTGCCTGAACAGCTAATGGATTTGCACCAAGAGAAGAACCTGCATTGAAACCAAACCAACCAAACCATAGTAATCCGGTACCCAATAAAACATAAGTGATACGGGCAGGATTTACTTTTTGAATTTTTCTTTTTCCTAAGAACATTGCTCCGGCAAGTGCAGCCCATCCGGCACTCATGTGTACCACAGTTCCTCCTGCAAAGTCCAGAACTCCCATTTTGAAAAAGTATCCATCTGAATGCCAGGTCATGTGACATAAAGGTGTGTAGATGAAAATAATAAATAATACCATAAAAAGGATGTACGCCCAAAAACGAATTCTTTCAGCAAATGCTCCTGTAATTAAAGCCGGAGTAATTATTGCAAATTTTGCCTGAAATAAAGCGAATAACATAAAGGGTATTGTTCCCCAGGCAGTGCTGATGTTTACACCTTCAAACATTAAATAATCAGTAGGGTCACCAATTATTCCACCGATTGACGTTCCAAATGACAAACTGAAACCAATAACAACCCATAAAATGGTAACGATTAACATTGCCATGAAACTTTGTAACATCGTACTGATTACATTCTTTTTCCCAACCATTCCTCCGTAGAAGAAACCTAATCCGGGAGTCATTAATAAAACAAGTGCGGTAGCTACAATCATCCAGGCAGTATCTCCGGTATCGTATGAAACTGCTTCAGCTGGGGTTGTATTGCCTGTTAAAATAAAACTTGAAAATAAGGTAACGATCAAAAGTGTGATCAAGATTACGCTTAAAGTGATTTTTCTCATTGTTTTTTGGTTTAAATTTCTGCAAAAATAAAAAATGATTTAATATCCCTGTTAAAAGAGGTGGGTTTGAGTTTATTTTTATCGTTTTTTCAAAACACCCCCCTATTTTTTATGGGTATGGGTTAATTAATGTGGTAAAAATGCCAATTTATCAACCGACTACTGTTTGTTTTTAGAACCTATTTGAAACAACAATATTCATAAAGTTAGGAAATGTTGAGTACTTACAACTTAAAAAATAAAATATTTCTTGATGATAATTTAAGAAACACAAATTATTAGTTTCAAAGTTTTCTTATATTTAGGTAAGAATAAGGATTTGAATTTCGATTGCCAGTTTTGATTAATATACCATTATTATATGCTGGTTTTTTGATATTAAGGGCAAAATTTTTGTAATCAGTTTAATGTATTTTGATAATGGTTTACCAAAGAAAAATAAAATGGGGTATAGTTGGACTTGGGAAAATAGCGCGTCAGTTTGCAAATGAGTTGATGCTTGTTGAGGAGGCGCAAATTGCTGCTGTTGCTTCCAGAGATGCGACTAAGGCTCAAAAATTTGCAAATATTTTTGGTTGTAAAAAAGCTTATGGTAATTATGATGAAATTTTTGATGATGACGAAATAGATATTATTTACATAGCCACTCCGCATAACAGCCACGCAGAGCTTAGCATAAAGGCTTTGGAAAAAAATAAACATGTCTTGTGTGAAAAGCCAATTGCCCTAAGCTATGAGGATGCGTTTAATATGGTAATGACTTCCCAGGAACACAATAAGTTTTTGATGGAAGCTTTTTGGACACGATTTAATCCAACTTTTTTAGATGTTTTAGATAATATAAAAAAGGGCAAATTAGGTGAAATAAAGTATGTAAATGCCGATTTCGCTTTTACGGCCAATACCAATGAGCTCAATCGGTTTACCGATTTAAAGTTAGGGGGAGGTGCTTTAATGGATATTGGTATTTATCCATTATTTCTGGCCTACATGATCCTGGGCCTTCCCGAAGAAATTGTAGCAAAATCCAATTTTCACCATTCAGGTGTTGATTTACAGACTTCGATTATTTTTCATTATGAAAAGGCACAAGCAGTTCTGCATTGCGGTTTAGAGTATAACTCAAAAATTGAAGCGGTCATTAGTGGAACCAAAGGTGAAATTAAGATTGAGGAATTATGGTACAAAGCGCAGTCCTATTCTTTCTCTGATAGCTACTCAGCGAAAAAATATGACTTTCCTACCAAAGGTATTGGCTATACCCACGAAATTGAAGAATGCCATCGTTGCCTAAAAAATCAGGAAATTGAAAGCCCTTTATGGACACACCAAAATAGCCTAGAGCTGATTTCATTGTTGGATAAGGTGAGAGAAATTGTGGGCCTGAAATTTCCTTTGACTTGATTTGTTAAATAGTTACTGTTAATTTACAACTCAGATTATGTTAGTAAAAGTATACGGAAGTTCTGTTTTTGGAGTAGAAGCGACCACCATTACTGTAGAGGTTAATATTGATAAAGGTATTGGTTATCATTTAGTTGGATTGCCGGATAATGCTATAAAAGAGAGTAGTTACAGGATTGCTGCTGCTCTTAAAAACAACAACTATTCCTTGCCCGGTAAAAAGATAACCATCAACATGGCTCCGGCTGATTTGCGCAAGGAAGGTTCAGCTTATGATTTAACGCTGACAATTGGTATTCTTGTTGCTTCGGGTCAGATTCAGGCTCAGGAGGTTGATAAATATATTATAATGGGGGAGCTTTCACTGGATGGCAGTTTACAGCCCATCAAAGGTGCTCTTCCTATTGCTATAAAAGCCAAAGAGGAGGGGTTTAAAGGATTTTTTCTTCCTAAACAAAATGTAAAAGAAGCTGCCATTGTTTTGGGTTTGGATGTCTATGGAGTGGAGAATGTACAGGAAGTTATTGATTTTTTTGAAGGAAGAGGAGAGCTTATTCCGACAAAAATTGATACCCGGGCAGAGTTTTATAAAGATTTGGATTTTCCTGAATTTGATTTTTCAGATGTTAAAGGACAGGAAAGTATCAAGCGCTGTATGGAGATTGCCGCAGCCGGAGGACATAATATCATCCTCATTGGTCCTCCAGGTGCCGGAAAAACCATGTTAGCTAAAAGATTACCAAGTATTCTGCCACCTATGACCTTACGGGAGGCATTAGAAACAACCAAAATTCACAGTGTAGCAGGAAAATTGAAAGAAGTGGGATTAATGAGCCAGCGGCCTTTCAGAAGTCCTCATCATACCATTTCAAATGTGGCCTTGGTCGGAGGCGGAAGTTATCCGCAACCAGGAGAGATCTCCATGGCTCACAATGGGGTATTGTTTTTAGACGAGCTTCCCGAATTTAAAAGAGAAGTGCTTGAGGTTATGCGGCAGCCCCTTGAGGATCGGGAGGTAACCATTTCCCGAGCTAAGTTTACAGTCACCTATCCTTCTTCATTCATGCTTGTTGCCAGTATGAATCCGAGTCCGAGTGGATTTTTCAATGATTCAGAATCCCCGCAAACTTCTTCTCCACATGAAATGCAGCGCTATATGAATAAGATTTCCGGTCCGCTTTTAGATCGCATAGATATACATATTGAGGTGACTCCGGTACCATTTGAGAAATTATCCGATAACCAAAGAACTGAAGCTAGTGTGTCTATCCGGAAGAGAGTAACTGCTGCACGCGAAATTCAAGCTGCTCGTTTTGAACAACAGAAAAATGTGAATTATAATGCCCAGATGAATACAAATCTCATAAGAGAATATTGTGATTTGGATGATACCTCTAAAGAACTGCTCAAAACGGCCATGGAACGACTTAATCTGTCTGCTCGTGCGTATGATCGAATATTAAAGGTAGCCCGCACCATTGCTGACCTTGAAGGTTCGGAAGTAGTAAAGTCGCCTCATATTGCCGAAGCCATTCAATATCGCAGTCTGGATCGCGAAGGATGGTTAGGATGATGTCGCTGTCTTGTTTTATTGCGCAAGTAAAATAGTCCTAAAATATTTTTGAAAAGGAATCAATTAAGGCACTTGGCAAGTGAATCTTCAATCAGATTTTGCGAGATGGGTTTGGAAATGAAATCGTTCATTCCCGCATCTAAACACTTGTATATTACGTCGCTTTCTGTCAGTGCGGTAACAGCTATTATTGGTGTCTTGGCGCCACAATTGGTTTCTCTGATTTTTCTTGTGGCATCATATCCATTCATGACAGGCATCTGAATATCCATAAAAATGACATCCGGTAATATGCTTCCAAATTCCATAACAGCCTCTAAACCATTTTTTTGCTCATAAATTGAGGCTCCGCTAACAATCTTTTTAAGCATGGATTTCAGCAATAATAAATTTATTTTGCTGTCATCCACAATCATTATTTTAGAAATAGGGAAATTTTTAGATGATGCCATAAATTAAGTTTTAAAAACCTAAGGTTAACTTGATTATTTTTTATACCGTATTTCGGAAGTAATCAAACGAGTTTTAAATTTAAGTTATTTTAATGGATTTTACAGATGTTCCAGTAATTTTTTGAGCTATTTTTTTCTACCATTACAGAGATATTCCTTATTCCATATTTTCGCCTTTGTTGTTAAAACCAATAATAGTGCTATACAGGGCATAATACATCGAAAATAGAAAGGGAATTGTTATAAATACTCCCACGAAACAAAGAACAAACCCCAGAAAGACACTTAAGTATGATATAATCATAAGTCCTAAAATGATAAGTGGTTGTTTTAAAACGATGACTATACTGGAACTGATAGCGTCTATAGCTTTTAACTCGCTAAAAATAATAATAGGTACTGAAAGAATTGTCAGAAATGAAATAGCAATTGAGATTAGGGACGGAAGTAGTGGGATGCCTAATGAAGCTATGGTGGATGAAAATATCATATTGGTTAGTGATATCAGAAAAGTTGCAATAAACAACTCCTTGAAGTAGGGATTTTTATAATATTGAAAAACGTTTGAAAGATGGAACTCCTCATCTTTTTGTGCGCTATCGGCCATCTTTATTAAACCGGCGCTTATCGGACTTATTAAACAGGAGAATAGTAATAGTCCACTTGTATACAGGAGATAAAAATTATCTGAGAAATTTTTTGGATCTAATTTTTCAGATTTTATCAAATCTAATAATGCAGGTGCACCAATATAAGTTGCTAATAGTACTGAGGCCAAAATAAGGAAAAGTACCATGAACACGAAAATTAATAAGCCTGCATATACTGCTATTTTTTTATAATTTTCAAAGGCAAAATTTATTGTGGTTTCAAAATTTAAAGAATATCCATTTTCTTTCAGTTCCTGGATTCTGCTTTCTTCTGGAGTCATAGTAATTGGTATGTAGTTCCTTATTTATAAAGGAATTTATAAAGGCTAAAAATAAAAAATAATTTCTCCGAGACAAAGAAAATTGTCCCGGTAATTCATAGGTTAAATTTTATTTTAGTCTCAGGCGATACCCCACAAACAAATCCGCTTGTTTGGTATCGCTTGCAAGTGCTGTAATTATAGAGCTTGATCCAATATAAAAACCATAGATCCTGAAACCCAACCCTCCGGTTGTGCCCGATATTTCATTAACGGCCCAGGATGAATAAGCCTCAAAATTAGATAATGAAAATCTTGGGGTCAACGCATAAATGTTTTGAGTTGTAATCTGATCATTTGCATTGTCTTTGTTTAGTTTTTGCTGGGTATACAATGAAAGATAGAATTTAGGTAGTACCTTTAAGTCGGCATAGGCAGTAAACAAGGTTGGCAGTTTCACTTTGATGTCAGAATTGGATTCCTTCTTGGTCATAAAACCGCTGCTCAAAAGAATATTTTCTGCCTCCTCAATGCTCTCTACATCTTGAAAATCATTCAAACGAAGTCCCGGTTGCGAATTAATATTCAGGATGTAGTTGGTGGAAGAATTATCGGTATCTGTAAAAGTCATCCCGCCAATATTTTTTACCGCTATACCCGAATTTAATTTATATCCTTGTTCTTCATCCTTTAACTGGTAATTGATTCCAATATCGGCTGCTGCACCATTTAGTTTGCCGATGAGGCTTTTCGAATAATCCCCAAAATTGGTAAATCCTCCCGATAAATTTCCGGAGTAAGCTATGTTAAGTTCTGCATTGGTATTACTTAGGTAAACCTGATCAACTAATAACGATAAGGTTCCACTAAATTTGTTTACCCCCAGATTAGTGTAGGAGCCCGGGAATAATAATTTTAAAGTGGCTCCGGCATTGATCTTATGAAGGTCATTTTCAAATAGGGTGCGGGATGCGGATAAGCCTATTTCGCCCCAGGATGTTCCGGTCAAACGCTGATTGTAATCGTTTTTTAAAATTTTGCTGCCTATGATATCATTTAAAGTATTATTAATAATTGCATCTCCTAATTCAGGGTCAATGTCAACCATATTTAATTTAGCTGAGGTTTTAGTATTGATGGCAAAGGCCCATTTATGCAATTTTATTGCCAATGCCGGGCCAAAGACTTCAGCATCCAATCGCAGCTTTACTGGTTCTGTGCCTTGAAACAACATACCCTCCAGATTATTCGAACCTACCAAATCATTGAATCCAATTTTATTATTGGACGCATTTACACTTAATGAAAAGAAGTTAATGTCATATTTGGAACTTAAATTAGAAAGTTCAGCGGGATTCAATGATCCGCTCAGAACTCCTATACTGTTGGTGGTATTAATCCCTAAAAAATGATCCTGGGCAGATAAATTTAAACAGAAAAGGGTAGCTAGAAGAAAAGATAGTTTTTTCATGGAATTTGGATTTTTGAGGTTTTAAAATAAACTATATTGAATTATTAAACGGAATTCCAAATGGAATCATTTGGAGTGGAGGCAATAATAGTCAGTGTTTCTTTTGACACCGGGTGTGTTAAAATTAATTTTCTCGCGTGCAGATGAATACCTCCATCCGGATTACTACGGTCAAAACCGTATTTTAAATCGCCCTTTATTGGACAACCAATGGCGGATAACTGGGCCCGAATCTGATGATGTCTTCCCGTATGTAAATTTATTTCCAAGACCGAATAGTTATTTAGCTCTTTTATGATTTCGTAATCTAATGAAGCCATCTTGCTGTCAGGGACCTCCTTTGAATAGGCTTTTGAGGTGTTGTTTTTGGGGTTTCTTTTTATGAAATGAATTAGTTTCTCTTTATTTTTAGTTGGCTTGTTTTTTACAACCGCCCAATAGGTTTTTTGAGTTTCCCTGTTTTTAAACAGTTCATTTAAACGTGTCAGTGCCTTGCTGGTTCTGGCAAAAACCACTATTCCGGTAGTGGGTCTGTCCAAACGGTGCACTACCCCAAGATAAACTTCGCCCGGCTTATTGTATTTGTCTTTGATATATTCCTTAACAACCTCGCTAAGGGGCTTGTCGCCGGTTTTGTCACCCTGAACGATATCACCAACACGTTTATTCACTACGATGAGATGATTGTCTTCGTGCAGTATTTGGAGATTTTCTTTATTTGAAATTTCTTTCATCAAAGGATAGCGTTTGCTTTTTATTTTGACTCCAAAATGACGGTTTTGTAATTTTCGTCCCTCAATACCATTTTGTCTAAATATTTTCTTGGGATTTCATTTTGTGTCTTTTTCAAAGTTACCAAGAATATTTTTTTGTTGGTAGAAAAAACCGAATCTAATTCCTTTTCATTTTTTACCAATTGGGCTTTACCATTGGTGTAAAATTGGCCGGAATAATTTTTTTCATTCCAGTAATACAAAGGGATTTGGGTATTAGTTTTGTCTTTAAAGAGTCTTTCCAACATATATTTGTCGGAATTCATGTTGTTGTCCAATTTTCCGGTAGCAAATACTGTAAAATAAGCAATGAAGACTATTGAAGGGAAGATAAGCGCAATATTTAGTATTCTTTTGTGTTTTTGGAAGTCATTCCAATAATGCACCATCAATAACATGATTGGAACAGTTACAGGTAACATATAGGTGTGCAAAATATTTTTGGAAAGGGTAAAGAACACAGGGAGCCAGAGTAACCAGAACACAAGGAAGGAAACCCAACTGTTTTGGAGAATGGTTTTTCGGTTTTGCCACAATTTATAGAATACCATTTGTACCCATGGAAACCCAAAGGCAATCATAAAAGCCCAAATCATTCCGATAGGTTGTGTTTTAGGTTTTCCGTAAAGGTCTCCCTTCCAACCGGAAATTACAAAGCGTTTGTAGTGTTCGCCGATAATGAAATAATCCAGAAATCCGGGAGATTCCTTCTCAGCCAAATAATACCAGGGAATTGCGATAATACCCGTTATGAAAATGCCAGTCAAAATTGAAAATTTCGAAAAAAGTTCTTTAAATCTGTTGATGTCCAGAATACACCATAAGAACAATGGTGGAAAAGTTAATACCATTATCAGTGGTCCTTTTGCAAGGAACCCCAATCCTAAAAAGACAAAAAAGAGGTAATTCCAATAGGTTTTTGATTCACTATTCATGGTTTTCCAAAATGAAATCATCATCATGGTCACACAAAACAATAATACCGTGTCTGTAGAAACAACCCCGGTATGAATTAAAAATTCCGGCATTGTCAATAATATAAAACCAGGTAAATAAAAAGATGCCCCAGATTTTTTTACAAATTTTCCCAGAATAAATAGCAGGATAATATTGAAAATAAAAGATGGAAAACGGGCAGCAAATTCATTAACTCCAAAAACAATATAACTTAATGCAGAGGTCCAGGTGGATAAAGGCGGTTTGGCCCAAAAAGGAACACCGTAATCAATCTGAGGGACAATCCAATGGTTTGTTTCCCACATAATTCGTGCAATTTCTGCATACCTTGCTTCAGTTTTATCTAGAAGCGGTATACCTGCTGTAAGTAGTAATCTAAACGCGATGAGGATAATTACAGCTACTAAAAGGTAGGTTTCATTATTTTTTACTTTATAGGTAGACATTTCTTTGAATGTTAAATTAGAGATAGGCTTCCGGGGTGTTGGTATACTTTTTTTTGATGTCGTACAAATCAAACCAGAGTTTGAAAAAATAAGTGACTTTTACCTTTGAATCTCCCTTTTCTATCCAGGATTTCAAAGGTATTTCAAGCATTTTTTTAATGGCGGTTTCTTTTCCATATAGAGTAATCATTCTGAAAAATATTTCCACATCAAACAGCCACTTGGAGATGAACTTCTTTTGAAACAACAGTTTCGAAATTTCTCTGCTGAAAACTTTGGCTCCACATTGGGTATCGTAAACTTTGATATCCAAGATATTAGAAATAAAGGTGGCAATAATGCGGCCTATGAGATATCGGCTGCTTTGTCTGTCTATAGTCGATCCAACTATTCGGATTCGGGAACCAAAGGCAAAAACGATATTTTCATTCAAATAGCTTTTAAGTTCCATGAATTCCTCCAGAGTGGTGGCCAAGTCGGCATCAAGATACCCAATGAATGCATGATTAAAATTATCATTGCAATAATTAAATCCCTGTCTTACTGCTTCAGCTTTACCTGAATTTTGTGATAATGAAAAAATATGGATTTGTTCGAGCTGTTCTTCTTTTAGCTGATTCAGGACTGCAAGTGTGTTGTCTGTGGAGCCATCATTGACAAAGCAAATCATAGCCTCAGGATAGTTGTTTAAAAAATTGCTGTATTCAATTAAAGAAATACCCTTTTCTTCGTTATAACAGGGAATAACAATACAGGTACTTAGCTGGTCTGACATATTTTTTTGGTGTAAAGGTAATCGGGCTAATTTGGTAATACCTTAAGTTGAGGTTAATACTGTTCTTTTTCGCTCGGGAAATCCTGAGTCTTAACATCAGTTACATACTGACTTATAGCATTGCTCATTTCTTCAAATAAATTCATATATCGGCGAAGGAATCTCGGACTGAACTCATTGTTCATACCCAGCATATCATGAATTACAAGTACCTGGCCGTCAACACCGGAACCGGCACCGATGCCAATCACAGGAATGGAAATGCTTTGAGCTACTTTTTCGGCCAATTTTGCAGGAATTTTTTCCAAAACAACAGCAAAACATCCCAGTTTTTCGAGCAGTTTGGCGTCTTCAATCAATTTATGTGCTTCTTCTTCTTCTTTTGCCCTTACGGTATAAGTTCCAAATTTATAAATGGATTGGGGCGTTAATCCCAAATGACCCATAACCGGAATTCCGGCATTTAATATTTTTTTTATCGAATCCTTGATTTCCTTTCCGCCTTCCAATTTTACAGCGTGACCACCACTTTCTTTCATTATTCTGATGGCAGAGCGCAAAGCTTCTCTTGGGTCCGACTGATAACTTCCAAAAGGCAAATCAACAACTACTAAGGCTCTTTCTGAAGCCCTAACTACTGCAGAGGCATGGTAGATCATTTGATCCAGGGTGATAGGCAAGGTAGTTTCATGACCGGCCATCACATTAGATGCTGAATCTCCCACCAGGATTACATCAATTCCTGCTGAATCTACAATTTTAGCCATAGTATAATCATAGGCGGTCAGCATGGAGATTTTTTCTCCCTGTTCTTTCATGTCAATTAATGACTTGGTGGTAATTCTTTTGTAGTCCTTTTTTGCTGTTGACATAATAAAATATTTTGCGGAGGTAAAATTAGTAAAACAAATTGGGAACATTGATATAAATAAGTTCTACTTCTATAAATGGCGTCACTTAGTGGTGCATTTTTTACTTAAAATAGTCACAAGATATATGATTAACTGCTTTTGAAATTGTTCAATAAAACTCTCAATAGTCATCCTTATTACCTCTGACATTTATTCTGCAGCCATTTTAATGATTGTTGATTGGTTTCCTCAAACCGCCAATGTCCTGAAATGGGTGTTATCACAATTTCTTTTTCGGCTGTTATGGAATTAAATGCCGAAAAAAGGGAGGTTGGAGGACAGGTGTTGTCATTATAGCCTCCGGAATAAAAACCGGGAATGCTAATTTTTTTGGCAAAATTGACCACATCGTAATAGGAAGCAGTGGATATTTTTTCGGCTCCTTTATTGATCGTTAGGTTTTTATTGCTGAAGGTGTGTGGCCAGCCACCGGCTCTTCCATTTAAATAGCCGGTCAAATCACATAAGGCAGGATAGAAAGCAGCCAAAGAAGTCACGCGTTTGTCAAGAGCAGCTGTAACTATAGTTAAAGCTCCACCCTGACTGCCACCGGTAACCGCTACATTCTGACCGTCAAATTCTGGAAGGGAGGTAAGGAAATCAATGGCGCGAACACATCCCAAATAAACACTCTTATAATAGTAATTGTCTTTGTCGTCCAATCTTAAAAACCAGTAATTATCCAGGGCAAATTTTAAGTCATTGTAATCTTCCTGGCTTACTTCCGGTGAAATTCCGTGAATCTCTGTGGTGAAACTGATGAATCCTTTTTCGGCAAAAGAGAGAATAGGTTCTATTTTTTTGATTCCCGCCCCAGGTGGATTAAATAACACAGGATGTTTTTTGTTGTCCCTTGGCTTAGACAAATAGCCATAGAGGTGTTTCCCAATCTTATAATTTTGAAGACTTACTAGATAAACAGCTACTTCTGGAGTGGAATATTCGGGTTTGTAAGTCAAAATCGGATCCATTGGAATCTTCGCATTTTCTGCCATTGCCTTTTGCCAAAAGTCATCAAAATCGGATGGCATCTTCACCGTAGGCTCAATCTCAAATGGATTAAATCCTAACTTTATCTCATCACGGTAGCTAGTATGGTCAACGTTGGTTTGAACCTTGAACTGCAGAAATCCCGGAGTTTTCATGGTCCCGATTTGAATGTCAGCTGAACCATTCTTAAGTTTTATAATCCCTTTTTTGTAAGTTTCCATTTGTTCTGGACCATATTGATATTGAATCTCTGCATCTTTAAGTGGAATTCCAAATCTGAAAGCACTGACTTTTATTGTTGCGATTTCATTCGGTTTGTAATTCCAGTCGGAATGATCGGGAGTCAGAACAAACTGCACCATTTTGATAGGAGCAGGAGCATTTTGGCCTTTGATATTTGCTGATCCTAAGAAAAGGGAGATTGTCAGTATAATTGGAGTTAATATTTTCATTTTGAAAACATATTTATTAAATTCAAAAAAAGGGTATAATTATTTTTATACCCTTTTATTTTTCTTCTTTATTTGAAATGAATAAGGTTTACTTAATTTCCTTATTGTTTACCATTACATTTTTAAATGTAACACCGTCAATAATTGATTTATCATAGGTGTCTTTTTTAGCTTCTACCTTTAAATTTTCAAAAGTGAAGTTGGAAAGTTTGTCGTATTCCGTGATTGCCATGTCGTAAAAAATATCACATTTAAGGTTAATATTTCTCATAGTAATTTTGTCGCAATAGGAGAGGGGAACTTCTTTTCTTCCTTTCAAATCAAAAAATTGCGTCCAAGGTTTTACGTAGATCATGCTGCGGGCGTAGCCAGTGATATTCTCAACGGTAATATATTCGTATTTTTGAGGGGTATCTGGACGCATTTTCAGCCATAAAAGTCTCACCGCATCGTCAACCGTGCAATTACGTAAAATGATGTTTTTGTTGTGGATGGCTTCACTGCCACAGGTTAAAGCTCCGTGACAAAATCCGAAATCGCAATCTTCTATAATTATATTGGTATTCTCACCATTACTAGGGTCCTTGTCGGCCCATGGTCCTTTACCTCCTTTTAAAGCGATGGCGTCATCGTTTACAGCCATGTAACAGCCTTTTACAAGCATATTAGAACACACGTCGATATCTATAGCATCTGTGCTTGGAGCTTTTACAGGCTCTTTCGGGGAGGTAATGCGCAAGTCAAGAACTTTTACATTGTTGCATTGATAGTAGTGGCTGCTCCAGAATCCTGAATTGCGCAATTTGACATCCTGAACCTGTACATTGTCACATTTCCAGATGAAAACCAATCTTGGTCTGGAAACTTCCAGATTGGTACATTGCGGATTTTCTTTCCTTCTTTGCCAGAATGCCTTCCAGTATTTTAGCCCGTTTCCATCGATGGTTCCTTGTCCTGTGATGGTGAATCCGTTGATACCATAGGCATTTATTAAAGCAGTGAAATAGCTAATGCTTTGGCCTTCAATTCTGGAAGGCATTTGAGGATAGTCGTCAATATTGTCAGATCCTTTTAATACCGCCCCCTCGCTAACATGCAGATGTGTATTAGGTCGAAAAAACAATGCTCCACTCATGAAAGTTCCCTTTGGGATAACAACTACACCGCCACCATTTTTATAGGCTTCATCGATGGTTTTTTGGATTGCCTTCGTCTGAACTAAGGTACTGTCATTTTGAACCCCATATTCGGTTATGGTGTAAAACTTACCCAGCTCCTCAGGTACTATTTTTTTAGTATCATAAAACCATTGCGGGATTTTTGATCCATCAGGGAAATAGTCGTTTTTGTTTTCCTGGGAAATTGCAGTTTGTGTAAGTGAAAGTACGGCGGTTATGAGTAGCCAGATTTTTTTCATTTGATTTTGTGGTTTTTGTAATTGGTTATTTTTTAAAAATGATTTTTAATCAGATTGCTTTATTGATGTGCAACGAAGATAAAAAAATTAGTGAGAATTTCACAAGGCCGCAATATAAGTTGAAATACCAATTTATTGATTAGGGTTTATAGATTTTTCCGACCTGTAATTGGTCCCCGGATAAATCGACCTCAAACAATGTGGGTACCCTATGGTACTTGCCGTTAACATCTAAATGGCTGTGAACTGCCATCAGTTGTTTTCCCTCGAAGGTAGTGAACAATATGCCATGACCAAAATCAGGGGGTGTGATGGGTTCCTTTTCCTGAATCCATGGTCCGTCCAAGGTGCCGCTTTCAGAGTAGGCCACTCCCTGACGGTAGACTTTATGTTGCCAGCTTGTCCATATCATCCCCAAACGTCCCGTTTCGGTTTTAAAGAGGAAAGGACCGTCAGTAACCTTGTTGGGAATTTCATTTCCGTTTTTATCCCTATCACGGCTCCAGGGTGATTCACTTGCTTTGAACAATAATTTGCCTTCCCCAAGTGAGCCGCTTAAGTCCGATTTTAGTTCGATTTTTTCAATGGTTCCGTTCAGGTTTTGAAGCCATTCGTAGCAGTAAATCATATAGGGCTTACCATCAGTGTCTATCCAAAAAGTACCATCTAATGTTGGTTTGTTCGCCGGTAAATAGGTGGCATCTTTCATTGGAAGATAAGGCCCTTCTGCTTTGTCGCTTACCAGTACATGACTGGCACGACGATCAATAATGTTTCCTGCTACCGTATCGATTTTAACCATTTTATTGGTAAAAGTCGCAAAGTAGTAGTATTTGTCATGAAACTGATGAAGCTCTGCTGCCCAAATCATTGGTTTGGGTCCCATCCATGATTTTGGGTCTGTCTTGGTGACTTGATAAGGGCCTTCCCAACTTTTTAAATCTTCACTTTTCCAAAGCATACCGCCCGTTCCGGTCATATAATACATCTTTGATTTTTTGTCAGCCAAAATAAAAGGGTCACTTAATCTTATGGAATCCAAGGGGATATCCTTTCTTATTTTTAGGTTCCTTTGAGCATGTGAAAAAGTTGTGTTAAAAAAGAAAAGTATTATCAGTAAAATGGTTCTGTTATTTTTCATGAATTTCTAAAAGCTATTGGTGAAAATTCCCCTGGATATTATAAACCTTGGAGATGAGATTATTTAAACGGCAATAATTCAACTAAATAATTTTAATTCCCTTTGGGGCATCTACCTTTGTTTTGATTTTCCCGTTTTCCGATTTTATATGTTTAACTTTTACTACGCCAAATGGAGTTGGAAAACTTCCTTCTACCCATTCCAGATCGCCCAGATGTGGTTCAATTTTTAATGTTTTACAACCAGCTTCAACGACCTGTATTCCCAATACATTTTTAGTCAGCCAGGCGGTTACACCCGAAGACCAACCATGACAAAGGCTATGACGGTAACTCGGGTAACAGTAAGCTCCAAAGGATCCGTGGATGTCATTCATGCCCTCTGGGGTGAATTCGTCCAAACGTGCAGAATTCTTCATCCAATCGATATTGAAATCTTCCCAGAAAGTGGTTGCTCCCATATCCAGCATCCCGCCCCAGTAGGAATCAATTATATCCAGCGCTTGATTATGCATTCCTGCCATTGATAAAGCATCTAACATGTACAGTCCGTAGAAAGTCGAAAAGCGGGCTGCGCCGTCAACGGCTATCACCTCATTACATGCTTTTTCGGGATCCAGAATTCCGGCCACAGCCATGAGTGCGGCTGCCTGTTTCAGATTGTTGTGATCCATCACTTTCCTGTTTAGTTTTTCAATAGCATAGTTACATTTTTGCTTAGCCTCTTTTTCCTGCAATACCTCGCAAAGTGCTGAGGCGTCTTTCAGAGCCCATACTAAAAGTGCTCTGAAACCTGCTTCAACTCCCTCTTTGTTGGGACTTGAAGGCCAGTCTAAAAAACGGAACTTTCCCATGGTTTCTGTTCCGTCTTCCTGAATGTTGGAATCGATCTGATCGATAAGCCCCATGATATACTTTCGGTGCTTATCCATAAAGGCGTAGTCTGCATTTTGCATGTACCAGTCATGATGTATTATCAAATACCAAAACGAATACGAGGTCATTCCATTCATCCAGTTGGGTAGGGGATATTGTTCGCAGGCCAGGTCCAGACTTTTAGGTACAACCTCATTGTATCCAAATACCTTAGTAATGGTTGCCAGCTCCGGATGAAAATCACCCAGCCATACCAAACGGTCTCGTTTGATTCCGTCCCAAAGGTATTCCTGCATAGTCAAATGGGTAGTGTAGGCTCCGGTTAACCAAATGGAATCCAGTCTCGGGTTGCTGCTTTTGAATGATCCTAGGTAAGGGATGTTTCGGTAACGCAAAATGGCTCGGGCTTCCTTGAGATTGATTTTTGTATTTGGCTGTAATAAATCGATACGTACGAATCGAAATCCGGTGTTTCCGATCTCAATGAGTCCGGTGCGAGGAATTTCGACGATAATGTCCCGTTTGGCATGGTCGTCTGTTGAAAATCCCATCAGCCAGTCGGAGTTAAAAGTTTGACTGTTGGCTTCCCCTACCGATTCCCCAAAACGTATGCGCACTAAAGAAGGCTCTCTTCTTGAGGAACCTCCCATAACCAATTGAAGGCCACCATGCAGTTCTTTGCCATAATCAAGCAAAATGGAGGTAGTGTCTTTTTCGGTAGTTTTTATTGAACAGAATTCGGTCAGCCTGCTCATACTCGATTGGCTGTTCCCTTTTTTTAATAAAACCTCCGTGTTTTTTATAAGATCTCCGGTGGTATCAGAGGTCCACATCACGCGCAGTGGAGACAGGAACGTACGGGTCATTTCGTCCTGCTGACTAATATTGTTATATTCCTCACCAAAGACAGGTGGCAATTGAGAATAAGATTTGCTTTGAAAGAGAAAGGTGAAAAGTATCAGAAAATAAAATTGGAATCTCATAAAGTGATGCTGTTTTGAGGTTGATGTGAGCCACTGCTTTTTGATTGTGGCTTTCGCTATATCATTTGCCTATTCAGTGTCTTTAAAAATTAATCCTTGAGGAAATGCTTTTTAATAAAATCTACAAATACATCAAAATCTCCCGGCACAGATCCATGACCACCCGAGTGCATATAATAAGCAAGATCATTAAAAATAGGAGTTCCTGCTGTCGGCCATACAGTTGTCTGTAGGCCTTTTCCAGCGAGCAGATTATATACAGGTTCTGCAGCTACGGCTGCATCAAATTCACCTTTTGGATCGGACCAATGGTCTGTATCACCCGTTTGCAGTAACAGAGGTCTTGGCGCCATTAGAGAAATTAGCATATGGGCATCTATCGGAGAAGAATTAGGGTCATCTCCATATTTGGATCGATTGCTGCAAAATTGATAAAAATATCGGCTGGGGTCAATCATGTGCTTGGTGGTTTCACCAAACTGGCGTCGGGACAATGCTGCGCCCCCTTCACCAGAACAACTGGCTATTACCATACCAAAACGGTCATCTCTGGCTCCGGTCCATAAGACCGTTTTTCCCAATCGGGAAACACCGTAAAGTGCTACTTTTTTGGCGTCGACTTCTTTATCTTTGTCGAGGTAGTCCATTACCGAACTGAGTCCCCATGACCAGGCCGAAATAGCTCCCCATTCATTTGCTTCCGGATAATCGGCGCCGGCTTTCAGATAATGACCCCTTATGCCATTTTGCAAACCTGAGGGGAAATCCGGTTCGATATCCCCATAATAGATAGTTGCAAATCCGATGCCGTTAGAAATGAATTTTTCCACATCAAAAGACCTGAATTTTCTTCCCTCCGAGGCCGAAATCCTTTTTCCTTCTTTAGACCACATCATACCGCAATTTACAGCAGGATCATCTACAGAAAGACAATTGGGCGAAAAGCTTATCTGCAACAATAACGGTGATGGTTTTTCTGACTTTGCAGGAAGATAAATAAGTAAATCTGCCTTATATTGGGCGGTGTCGGCAGTGAAATACAGGGTCAGTTGTTTTCTTATTGCCTGACCGTTAAGGGCTAAACTGCCTTCTTCATTTATTTTATAATGAAGCTTGTTACGGTTTGGAGATTTTCCGAATTGCTCATTTTCGAACATTTCCAGTATTTCCGGTCTTCTCTTTTCGTACCAGATTTTTGCATTGGTCACCTTTTGACCGTTCTTTAAAATCAGCGGATCGGGCAAAATGTAGGAAGGTACCTTGGCTTCTTCGTAATTTATCGGGATGCCCGCAACCATAGTGGGAGCATTTTGTGCCAAAGATTTAAGACCGAAAAGGCCAAAGAGGATAATGCCCAATATTTTTCTTTGAAAACGATTAGTAGGGCATAAAAGCTTGCTTGTTTGCGTGGTTTGCATGGTTAATTTGGTTTTTTTTTGTGGGGTATAGCATAAAACGGCTGAGGTAAATGTACTGTAAAAATGCAAATAATTTCAATCCGGCTGATATTTGATGGAATATAAGATTCATTTAAGTAAAATGTACTCTAAAACCCGGAAGCAAAATTTTATACTTTTGAAAAAAATAGACCGCTTCCTCCTAATGAAACTTTTTTGGAGGGCTAGGAAATCAAATTTGGAAAAAAATGGGATTGAAACACATGTTTAAAGCAAAAGTGCAATGGAATGATGATCAAGAGGTTAGGGGGAATATAGGAAAACGAATGTCAAAAAATCATACAATTAACATTGATGGTAAAGCCGAACTACACGTTTCGGCTGCCAAGGCATTCAAGGGTAATCCAGCCATGTATAATCCTGAAGATTTGTTATTAAGCAGTGTGGCATCCTGTCACATGATGTCCTATCTCTATGTTTGTTCACAAAATGGGATTGAAGTGCTATCGTATTCAGATGAGGCAGAAGCTACCTTAGAGGTGAACGCTGACGGAAGCGGACGTATTTCTGAAATCCGACTATTTCCCAAAGTTGTAATCAGCCAAGCGGAAAAGATTAAGATGGCATTGGAGTTGCATCATAAAGCGAATCAACTTTGTTTTATTGCCAATTCCTGCAATTTTCCCATCCTTCATGATCCGCTTTGTGAGACAGCCTAATATTTTTTTATTTAAGAAGAAGCAAACCGTTTATAAATCCTGATAAATTATTTTCTAAAGGAAAATCAAATTCCCTAATTTGCGACTATTAAATTTAAGAGTTGCAGATGAAAGTTTGTATTGCCGAAAAACCAAGTGTGGCAAGAGAGATTGCGTCGGTTTTGGGTGCCAACACCAGGCATGACGGCTACTTTGAGGGTAATGGTTATATCGTGACCTATACCTTTGGACACTTATGCACCTTAAAGGAGCCCAACGATTATAAACCCTATTGGAAAAGTTGGGATTTGAATAATTTGCCCATGCTTCCCGATAAATTTGAAATTAAGGTGGTTGAGAATTCGGGAATTCAAAAACAGTTTAAGATTGTCAAAGGTTTGTTCGAAAAAGCGGAACTCGTTATAAACTGCGGGGATGCCGGTCAGGAAGGAGAGCTTATTCAGCGCTGGGTAATGAACGAGGCAAACTACAAGGGGGAAGTCAAACGGTTGTGGATTTCTTCACTGACTACAGAGGCTATAAAGGAGGGATTTGATAATCTCAAAGATGCTTCTAACTATGATAAGCTGTACTATGCCGGTTTTTCAAGAGCTATAGGTGACTGGCTGCTGGGGATGAACGCCACACGGCTCTATACCCTTAAGCACGGTGGCTATAAGCAGGTGCTGTCCATTGGGCGTGTACAAACCCCAACTCTGGCGATGGTTGTTGATCGTTTTAGGGAAATTGAAAATTTCAAGCCGCAACCCTATTGGGAATTACAAACGCTGTACCGTGAGACCTTATTCAGCTATGAAGAAGGGCGTTTTCATAAAAAAGAAGAAGGGGAAATTCTGGCCAACAGGGTTAGAGAAAGTGATTTTGAAATTATTTCAACCGAAAAAAAGAAAGCTACTGAATATGCTCCAAAACTTTTCGATTTAACGGGATTGCAGGTCTTTTGTAATAATAAATTCGGCTTTTCAGCCGAAGAAACTCTAAAAATAGCTCAGGCTCTTTACGAGCAAAAAATGGTGACCTATCCCAGAGTGGATACTACTTTTTTACCCACTGACATTTATCCAAAAGTACCCGGTATTTTGCAGAAATTGACTAACTATGAGCTGCTGGCAGCGCCGCTTTTTGGGAAAAAAATTAAAAAATCGCCCAAGGTTTTCAATGATAAAAAAGTCACAGACCACCATGCAATTATTCCAACAGGGATTCAGGCTAATTTGTCATATAATCATCAACGGGTTTATGATATCATCACCAAGCGTTTTATTGCAGTTTTCTATGACGACTGCCTGGTGTCTAATACCACCGTTTTGGGTAAAGCCGCTGAGGTAGTATTTAAAGCCACAGGAAAAGAAATTGTGGAAAAAGGATGGCGGGTAGTATTTGAAGATCCTAATGCTCCGGAAAAAGAAGCAGGTTTGTTGCCCAATTTTATCAAGGGAGAGAAAGGCCCACACCAGCCTTCATTTTTAGAGAAGGAAACTAAGGCACCCAATCAGTTTACCGAAGCTACCTTGTTGCGGGCAATGGAAACCGCAGGAAAACAGGTAGACGATGAAGACTTGCGCGATCTGATGAAGGAAAACGGCATCGGGCGACCTTCAACTCGAGCCAATATTATCGAAACGCTTTTTAAAAGGAAGTATATTGTAAGGAATAAAAAGCAGGTACTTCCTACGCCTACAGGTATCCTGCTAATAGATACTATCCAAAATGAATTGTTGAAATCAGCTGAACTTACCGGCTCCTGGGAAAAACAATTGAAGGATATTGAGAAAGGGAGCTACACTGCATCGGACTTCATTAAAAACATGAAGCAGATGGTTGATGCATTGGTATTTGAGGTGCGCAGCGAAACGACCCGTGCCAATATCTCTCACGCGGTTAATTCCAAAAAGGAAATAGCTGTTGCAGAAAAAAAGAAAGAACAGGGAATAACGGCAGAATTATGTCCGAAATGTCAAAAAGGGACCCTTTTAAAAGGGAAATCAGCCTATGGCTGCAGGGAATATAAAGCCGGTTGCGATTTTGTATTACCTTTTACTTTTGCCGAAAAGAAAATATCTGAAAACCAATATCTTCGTTTGTTGCAGAAGGGGTGTACTGTCAATCTGAAAGATTTTATCACGGAGGAAGGTAAGACAGAAGGTATACTCAGATTTGATGAAAACTTTAAACTGAAACTGGAACCGAAGAAAACAGCCATAAAGCAAACTGTGTCAGAAAGTATGGACTGTCCTAAATGCAAAAAAGGAACAGTTCTTAAAGGGAATGCCGCCTATGGCTGCAGTGATTATAAATCAGGCTGTGATTTTAAAGTGAGTTTCGATTTGGTCCGGGAAAAATTGGCCGGCCGCAAACCTACCAGAGAAATCGTATATGGGATTTTATCCCTTGGTTATAATAGTTAAAATTGTTTTCGGGTGTAAGCCTGTCTGCTGAGTTTACAATATAATTTAGCCCGCTATTTTTAAGCGGTAGGCTTGTTTATCCAAAAAAAAAAAAAAAGAAGGGGCCTCTTCAATATAAAATAAAAGTTATTTAGCATACTTGAATAACTTCCATATTGAGTAGTTTACCTAATTTTTTAATTTTTGAAGCTATATGTGTGACCCCGATTGCGCAGTGGTGGGCAGGACCATAGCTATTCCAATCATTTACAAAACGTCGTGCTCCAATTGGGAATCGGTACCTGCTGTTGGTATTACCAATTTCTAATATGGGTCCTGCTACACTCTCCGCTTCAGCGCATAGTAACAGTAAACCTCCATCTTTTTTTTCAACAACAGAAAGTAAGGTAACAGGCCCATGTTTTACGCTCATTTCTAAAGATAATCCACGACCTACTTTTCCGTGATAAACCTTTAAAGGTTTTACTTTTGTTTTTCCTTCAGCAATAGCAATATGGCCTGGTCCATCATGTCCCATCAATACCACATCATCATCAAAATCCATAGCATAATACTCGGTAAACGAACCACCAACGCCAAAAGTGTCCATGATTTTCATAGCCTGAGCGTTTTTAATTTCGTATTCACCAGCCACAGGAATTCCTTGAGCAGTGAGTAATGAGTTTCCTAAAATAATAGAGCTTATTGCATCTTCATTAGGTAAATTTCCTGATCCCATATGGTAATATGCCATTGATCCTAATTTGTATTTGCTAATCAGCTTATCCATAGCTACCGAAGTTCTTGCGGCACGTTTTAATTCTTCTTCTGATGCATCTTCCATTACATCAAATGTTTCTCTGAATAAGGCTACACGTTTTTCAATTGCTTCCTCACTAACTTCATTTCTTAAAGCACTTAATTCGTCAACTTCCAAAAGTTCAAAATGGCCTCCGAAGTATTTAGTTTGCAATGTGATGTCGGTATAAATATCCAACATTCCACTATAATAATGCCCCATGCAGCCCATTCTGTTATAAAACATTGTATGTGCAACACGAGCCGCTTCAACCCATTCTTTAACTTCCTGCCAGCTTTCCGTATCATTTTCCAGCATTCCTGTAATTTGATGAAAATCGATACCGGTGCGATTAAAAACATTAGCAATTTCAGGAACGGGGCAGGCTGAACAATAGGCTAACCATTCACCGGTCATTTTTGTTCTGTCATTCAAGGAATTGAAGTTTTTATAATCAATAGCTGGGGCAGGTGATAGGTTCAAAATAATAACAGGTACTTTGGCTCTTTGAACAACGGGTAAAACGGTTGAAGATAATGCGTAGGTTGAAACATATAAAAAAATGAGGTCTACATCTTCGGTGCTAAATAATTTTCCTGCAGCGAATGCCTTATCTACATTGTCAACTAATCCTGCATTTACAACCTGAGGGTGGATCTCTTTTATTCTATTTTCCACCGTCTTTAAATTGTCCTCTAATCGCTGTTTTAGTCCTTCAAATTGTGGCCAATAAGTATCTAAACCTATAGCGAAAAGCCCAATTTTCATTTTAGTATTTTCCATTTCATTGTATTAATTGATATCTTGAAGAATTTATTTTTATTACAACAGCTCCTTTTCTTTAAAAAAAACTCCTCAAAGAAAAAATGCTGAAAGAAATTTTCCAAAATCAGGCCAAAAATTTTTATAATTCTAATAGTATTTTCTGTTTTACTTTCGTTTGTGGCAGTTTAAAATAATTATTAGAAGCTTTCAAAATTGTCGAATTTCCGTCTGTTATCATTCTAATTTTTTTCGTTTGATCATAATAAACATTCATCGGCTCACCAGTTGTATTTATAATTTCAACAGTTTCTAGATGACCATTTTTCCAAGTCATACCAATTTGAGCTCCATTTTTAGCAATTATACCCTTTATTGTTCCCTCAGTCCATAAGGATGGCAAAGCAGGTAAAAGATAAAGGTTAGCACCATTACTCTGTAATAATAATTCCTGAATACCCGCCGCAGCTCCAAAATTTCCATCAATTTGAAAGGGTGGATGAAAATCAAATAAGTTAGAATTGGTGCGTTGAGCTAATTGATATCTTAACAATTCCAAAGCTTTGTCGCCTAGGTGCACACTTGCCCACATAATAAATTTATTGGCAATTGACCAACCAGTTGCATCATCTCCTCGTCGCTGCAAAACAATTTGTGCTCCTTTTTGAAAATCAGGGGTTTCAGGATTGATTAAATTTCCCGGATACAACGCTACTAGATGAGAAATATGTCTGTGATGAGGGTCTCCTAAATCTTTACCATTGTCGTCTTTGTTGTATTGGGTTTCCTGAAACCATTCTTTTACCTGACTATCTGCACCCAGTTCAACAGGTTTTTCGATGTTATCTCTTAACTCTTTCCAAACCAATTGCTTTTCAGGATCAATATTTAGGATTTTAGCGGCTTCCATGGTATAATCTAAAAGTCCGGCTATTAGTTGTAAATCATATTTTACACCAGATTGATAAGGACCATGTTCCGGAGATCTTCCTTCGCCTGTTGTATAAAAATAACCTTTAGGGTATTGTTTTAAATCGCTTGTTTTTTGTTTATAATTATTCAAATAGGCCACATAAAAATTAGTTGATTTTCGTAAAATAGGATACAATTGATCTGCCAGCCATTTTTTGTCCTGACTTCTTTGGTAAAAATCCCAAACATTATACATTAAAAAAGCGGTATTACCAGGAGATTGTATATTTAGAGATCCAGTTAAATCGGTTTGTCCGTTAATGGATTGTTTGGTGTGCATTACAAATACACCATCTCTTGACTCATTTGTTGAGGATTCAAAAATAATTGTATTGTTTGCATCCAAATGATAGGAACTGCTTTTTACATCATACATGTTTTTTGCCGTTAAAGAGCCGGCGGGAATTTGCGTTTCTATCCAGTTAACTAAACCTTTTCCACTATCAATGAGATTAGCTCCACCAGCAAACCAATAATTCATCTCCAAATTTATATTGATACAATAAGTAGAACCCCAAATTTCGGCAACGGATTGATTCCATTTTCCCTGCAAGGTTGAAGGCAAAGTCTTTTCTCTGGAAGAAGCAATCATTAAATAGCGGGCATAATTATAAAATAAAGATTCCAAACCTTTATCTAAATTATCATAGTCCGATTTTGAATAAGAAATACTTTCCCCTTTTTTGAGTCCTTTAATCACTTTTGCGTAAGCGGCTACACGTTCGTTAGTAGGTGTTCCATTGGCATTTTCATTTGTGGTCAAATTAAAATGAACACGATTAAAAACAGATTGATAGTCTGCAATATGTTCCGATTTTAATTCTTCGTAGCTTTTATTCAAAGTGTTTATTAATCGGTTTTCGGCTTTTTTGATTGCATATTCTATTCCTTCTTTATGTTTAAACTGAGGAGTTTCGATAGTTACTTTTCCATCATTATTAATTTGAAAAGCATTGGGTTCATAATCAGTTGCCGAAGTAACAATGATGGTAACTCCGCTTGCATTTTTCACTTCAACATTCCCGTAATGATCCAGAAGTTCTCCGTCATCGGCTATCACTTTAATTTTAGTACAATATTCTAAATCAGATGGTTGATTGTAGTTTGCTTTTCCGCCACCGGTGTAAGGTTCTGAATCTTTAAGTTTACCGGTAATGGTAATTATTCCCTCATTTACCAAAATGTTTCCTGGATGAGCCGATATTGGTTTTACGGAAAAATTCAATGCTTTTGCTTGGCTGGCGGTGTATCTTAAAACGATAACCTGAGCAGGATAACTGGCAAAATATTCTCTTTTGTATGCTATATTTTTGTATTGATAATGAACAGAAGCAACGGCCGTATTTAAATCCAAATCTCTGTAATAATTGATAATATCCGGATTTTGTGGCAAATTAAAATCTACAAAAATATTCCCGCTGTTCATAAAACCATTAATACCTTCACCCATTTTTTTATTTACGAAATTAGAAGGTACTTTTTCCTGAACTCCTCTGTAACCGGCAGCCCAGAAAGTTTCTTCGTTAAACTGAATATGATCTTTAGCAGGTATACCAAAAAGCATCGCTCCTAAATAACCATTTCCAATAGGCAAGGCTTGTTCTTCCCAATCTTTTCCGTCACGGTCATAAATAGTTGCTTTAGGATCAAAAGCAGCTTTTTTGTACCATAAAACATTGTCTTTTTTATTTACAGCATACCCTTGGTTGTAGTTGTATTTTACATCTAGATTTTGTGTGTTTACAATTTCGGGATCAATGCCGGAAGGAACTTTGTCAGGATTCATTACGCCCGGACCATTTCCGTATTTAGGATGAGTAATCCAGTTGGAATAAATTGGGATATCTTTATAACTACCTTCTTTAAAAACTTTTGAAAATAAATTTTCCCCTGATTTTGAAATGATATTTAGCTGTATTGATTCGGCTTGTCTTAAATCCATTTCAGCTTCGAGAGCAATGAACTGATAACCTGTGGGAAACTGACTAAAATTAATTTCTTTTTTTATTTGATCAATGGATTTTCCTTCAGCATCTTTGGCATTAAGAGCAAGCGTTGCTTGGGACCAACTATCATTTGGTTCGTTTTTTAATTGAAAACCTAATATTCCTGAAGCATCTTGTAAATGAATTAAACCACCTTCTAAAACGACTCCAAGAATATCACTTTTGGACTTTTTTGTTGCTTGTGCAAAAGTTATTGCAGTGGAAAAAAGCACCAAAATTAGCCTTGTATAATTTTTTAGAAGGGTTTTCATAATAGTTGGTTTAAAAGATATTATTGCTTTTGGTTGTGTTGTAGTTGAATTCGAAAAGGTGAAGCCGGTAACCCAAATGAATTGATAAGATTTATCTTAGGGAAATTAGCCCAGCCATAATTTATTGCTGCAATGTCATTTTTGGATTGCAGCGGTAGTATGATTTTATTCTTTTTAATTGAAGCATTTACTGCCTGTTTTTCTCCATTGGGGTATATGATTTCAAATCCTTTCAGTTCGGAATTTCCACTGGTTTTCAAGCCGTGTCCTACTTCGTTGAAATAGAGTATAAGTTTATTTTTCTTTAATTTATAATGATCTAAAATAGGACCGCTATAATTTATTTTTTCGCCATAAACCATCCCTCTTGCCGCTAGGGAAAGTCTTTCTCCAATAGGTTGTTTGTTAGGGGGATGAATTTGATTCTCTAATCCCAAATCAGTAGTGACCACTAAAGCAGTATTTTTTAATTTTTGACTTATATGCAGTTGAGCCTCTCTGATTTCAGGTTTCATGTCTTTATGAGGGGCAATCTGAACGATTAGAAACGGCAAGTCCTGTTGGTCAAAATCTGCTCTCCAGTTTTTTATCATTGTTTCTAAAACAGTTTCATATTGGGTTGCCCGATCCACATTTGATTCGCCCTGATACCAAACCACGCCTTTTATAGGGTATTGCAAAAATGGATGTACCATTCCTTTGTATAATCCATTTGGTTTTTGACCTTTTGGACGATAGCCTTTTCTCATGATACTGGAATAGTTTTGCAAAAGTTCTTTCAGCTCAGGGTTATTGTTCATAGCTTCGGTACTAGTCCAATCTTCGGCAGGTGTTCCGCCAAATGCTGAAAAAATAATTCCGACAGGAACTTTTAAATCTTTGTATAAATGTTTGGCAAAGAAATATGCCACCGCAGAAAATTTGCTAATAGTTTCAGGGGAGCATATCTCCCATAAACTTTGAACATCTTCGACATTTTTTTCGGCATAATTTAATGGCACATAATATTGACGTATTTCAGGATAGTTAGCTGCGTCTCTTTCTTTTTCCCAGTTAGTAATTAAAGGTTGGGGTGGGCGAGGCCCTAATTGTCTTTCCATATTGGACTGACCACTGCAAAACCAAACTTCGCCTACCAAAACATCTTTTACTTCTTGCGAGGCATTTTTGGAACGGATATAAAGTGTTTGTGGTTGATGGGATATTTGCAAAGGATTCAATCGCACCATCCATTTTCCACCCTGAGCGGTCGTAGTTAGCTTTTGGTTTTCAAATAATACTGTGATTTCTTCGTTTTCGTTAGCAGTTCCCCAAACAGGTATCTGAACGCCTTGTTGCAGGACCATATGATCTGTAAATAGGCTGTTTACTTGCAATTGGGCATGGTTAAAAGAAGAATAAAAAATAATTACCGCCGTAATAACCGTTTTTATCCAGGTTTTATTTTTCATTTATAGCAATTAAGGTAATTTATAAATTTGCTCCACAGACACCCATTTTTCCCCTTTTTTTGCGCCCGGAGGAGCTTGCTGGAATTGCCACATTAATTTTTCCCATTCCTGAACTTTCGGATTTGCGGCATCCATAATTTGTTTACGTTCCATAGAAAAAGTTTCATCAACTTCAATAACCATAAATAATCTATTGGCTAAGAGATAAATTTCCATATCTATAATTCCCGAATCCTTGATGCTTTCGGTTATTTCTGGCCAGGCATTTTCTTTTAAATGGTATTGTCTGTACTGCTCAATTAATTCGGGATTGTCAATTAAATCACAGGCAAAACATAGTTTTTTTGAATTCATAGATAAAAGGTTTTTTAAATAATTTCCAATGCATTGGCGTAAGATGCCTCTGGCTTTTGATTAGGAAAATACACTTCAAGTGCATCAAGGTTTTGCTTGAATTTTAATTTTTCACCAGTGCTCACAAGTTTTATTTGCTTGATCTTTTTATGGTGAAAAGGGGAATTTTCCCCCAAACTTTTAATATTTACTTTAGCATTTTCAGGCCAAGCCATTATAGTTGCAAACAAAGATTTTCCTTTTTGAACAAAACGAATGTCTTCTGAAGTAAATGGTTTTCCTTTACCTTCATTAAACCCCTGGGCTTGTAATGCACCAACACTTTCCTGTTGAGGTCCTTCTCCAAAAATCTTCCATGGTCTGGTGCCGTAAATACTTTCGCCGTTTAATTTCATCCAAATCCCAATTTCATTCACGATTTCTCTTTCTAATTCATCGATTGATCCGTCTCCACGAACAGGGATGTTTAGCATTAAATTTCCGTTTTTACTCACCACGTCTATCAAACTGTGAATAACTGTTTTTGCTGATTTATAACGTTTGCTGTTATACAGACTTCTGTCGTAATGCCAGTGCCCAATACAAGTATCCGTCTGCCATGGTAAGGGTTCAATATTGTTACTTTGTCCTTTTTCGATATCCCAAACTAATGCCTTACGTTGTTGCTCATTCAATATTTTCCCAGTAATTACGGCCTTGACAGTTTTATTTTTTTGAATGCTTTTGTTGTACATGTGTGCTGCGATTCGTAATCCCACATCACTTATTGGCCAAAGGGGTAGGGCAGTATCATCAAAATAAACCATATCCGGATTGTATTTGTCAATCAGGTCAATGGTCCGATTATGGAATTTGTCGCAGTATTCCTTTGAAGGTATTGAAGCACCATCGGCCCAATCCCATTGGCTGTGTATCGATGCTCTTTCTGTAGCTTTTACACTTAAGGGGTGCTTTTGTGCATACAAATCCTGAGGATCCAAACCTTCCCACCAACTTCCTTTTCCCTCAGATTTGGTCAGATTGCCATCATAAGGAATTCCAGCCAATGGTCCCGTTTTGTCAGCGCCCTGTGAAGTATCATACCAATTCCAGGCGTGAGCAGCATGAACACTTACTGCAAACGGAAGCCCAGCTTTACGAGCTGCTTTTTCCCAACCGGCAATAATGTCTTTCTTTGGACCTACTTTTGTCGAATTCCAGTCTGACTGGTATTTACTGTTGTACAAATCTAAATTATCGTGATGGTTGGCCATTGCCATAAAGTATTTGGCACCGGCATTTTTGTACAAAGTAACTAATTCTTCGGGATTCCATTTATCTGCTTTCCATATGTTGATGATATCTTTAAAACCAAATTTTGAAGGATGGCCGTATTTTTCAAGATGGTATTTGTATTGTCGGGATCCTTCTTCATACATGCCACGACCATACCAGTCGCCGGCCTCGGGTTCACATTGAGGTCCCCAATGTGCCCACATTCCAAATTTAGCATCACGAAACCAATCGGGGACGATATATTTTTCTAAAGAATCCCATGTAGGTTCGAAAGGACCTTTAGCTATTGTAGCATTCAATATTTTGGATTGCCCCAAGAGAGGAGATAAATAGAGCCCGGCCAATGCTGATGCTCCTAATTTTAATGCGTTTCTTCTGTTCATTTGAAATTAATTTTGAACTTATTGGTTTAAGAATTTTAAATTTTCAAAAACATTAAGGTGCTTTCTGTTTGTTTAATTAATCAGAGTAGCTCTGTCTCCCGCTTTTAGGTCATCAGATTTAAAATTAAGTTTTGATTTTTTACAGTTTGTTTTTCGATTTTCAGATTGAACTGTTGGATAGCTAAGAAATAAATTTTTATTCAATTGGAGCGCATTTTATAAAAAAAAAATAGAAAGATTGTAAATCTAAGCCCAGAAGAATAGGAAAAGATAACATGCACGTTCAACAAAGTTTTGTTGAAAGATAATACATTGGAGAGTTGTGGACTAAATGTGGACTGGGACTAGAAACAAAAAAAACCCTAAATACCTGATTTACAAGTGTTAGGGTTTTAAATCTGTGGAGTCGCCGGGAGTCGAACCCGGGTCCAAACAAGCAACTAAAGAGCTTTCTACACGCTTAGTTTCCGCTTCATTTTTCGTTAGGATGCCAGGCCAGAAACCGCCACACCCTACTTAGCTTCTTAAATTTCGAAATCTGCACGAAGCCTACAGAAATCTAGGTTTACTTTTACGGTTCCCCTGTACTGACCGCCATAAACCAAGGCTTTCAAGGAGAATCCAGCTTTCCTACCTTGTAGGAACGTGGCTTAATCGTACTATGATTCGGATTATGCAGCTAAAGCGTAAGTATTTTCGCCGTTTAAAAGTTTAAGATCTTATATTAACGAGCAAGGTCTCAATGCTCGACGTGCTTACCGTTCAATTCGACTTGCTGTCAAAACCAGTCGACCCCTAATTTAATTTTAAAAAAATTATTTAAGAGAGCGCGAAGATACAATTTTATCCATAATAATGGTATTTCGTACTGACCTCTTAAATTCAAAAATCATTCCAAACTTTCGTTTTTACCCAATTTGAACGGATAATCTCCAAATAGCTTGGATAATTTGCGCACCTGATAGGTTTTTGTTGTGTATTTATTTGACAGTGCGATGATAGTAACATCCTCTTTTATCAGGCTGATAAAAGAAGAAGTGTTTCCATGCCACCAACCATTGTGAAAATAGAAATTCTGTCCGCTCCTCCAATTGATCATTCTAATCCCAAGACCATAATTTTTCTCGCCCTTGCGTTCCTGACTGAAAGGTGTGTATACCAATTTTAACAATTTCGGATTCAGGAAGTCAGGGGAATTTCTGGCCAGATCAAACTTTAGTAAATCTCGGGGAGTAGAATAGATGTTTTTGTCTCCGTAAACGTCGTCCAGATAATCCTTGCCAATTTCTACTCTGTTTCCCTTATAGGAAGGAACTACTGTATCTTTATCTTTTTCGTGGTCATATACAAAGGTGTGATTCATTCCCAGGGGTTTGAAAATCATTCGTTCCATTGCATTCTTGTAACTCAGGCCGGTTGTCTTCTCGATTATGAGTGCCAGGACGGCATAATTGGTATTACAATAGCTGAAACGGCTATCCGTTCTTGATTCCAGACCTATGTTCTTGGTTGCCATTAAATTTACAATATCGTAATTGGTCAGGGTATTGTGCCTGTCCCAAACGCCGTCTTTTTTGTCGGTGAAGTAGGCATAATTGCGCATCCCACTGCGATGGTTTAAAAGCATTTTTACAGTTACCTTAGGAAAAGGGAAATTTTTAAGGATGCTGTTTACCTTTTGATCCAAATCAATCCTGCCCTCATCGACCAATTTTAAAATTGCTGAAGCTGTCAATACTTTGCTTACCGAAGCCAAATGCAGCGGAGTCGAGGCTGTCATGGGACGCTTCTTTCGGAAATTTGCCATACCCTCATATTTTTCAAAGATAATCTGACCGTTTTTAGCGACAAGAAAACCACCGTTCATGCTGTTGTGAGGCCAATTTTTTTTGTAAAAACGCTCTATTGCGTTCTTTTTGGAATTGATGTACGAGGCACT
Source organism: uncultured Flavobacterium sp. (assembly GCA_964614445.1). Lineage (GTDB taxonomy): Bacteria > Bacteroidota > Bacteroidia > Flavobacteriales > Flavobacteriaceae > Flavobacterium. Next base: position 101,625 of record CAZTLN010000008.1, read on the forward strand.
CAGTTTCTTTAGTTTGGTTTTTGAAGGTTCCATGTGTGGCATGGTGTCCTTTGGCGGTTCTAAGTCTGTGAGCTTTTCTTCTTTATTCTTTTGGCTACAGGCACTCAAAACTAGTATTAGCAGGAGTATTTGTAGTATATTTGTCTTTTTTTTGGTGGTCATTTTGGCTGAGGCATTAGAGGCAAATATATAGAATCAAAAACTTTTGTCCTTTCTTTTTTTTTATGTTAACAGAAAATTTAGAAAGTTTTTCTGGTTCAATCATGCTATAGTTTTGGCCTTCAGGTTTTAATGATTTTATAGTTTGCTGGGGACAAAAAATAATCGGGGAGTATTACAGCTGTTCAGTTTAATGTTATTAGATGAAAACCAAAAAGTATTCAAAAGTTAGACGATAATATGAAAATTGGAATCATAAAGGAGCGAAAAAATCCTCCGGATAAAAGGGTGGTACTTACTCCGAATCAGATTGTGAAACTTTCAGAATCCTATCCTAATCTGTTTTTTAAGGTCGAAAGTTCTGATAGCAGGATTTTTAGTGATGCCGACTACATCGAAAAGGGTATTGAAGTAGCGCAGGAGTTGAGTGATTGTGATATTTTGCTGGGAGTAAAAGAAGTTCCGGTCGAAAATCTGATGCCTTCTAAGAGTTATTTTTTCTTTTCGCACACAATAAAAAAGCAACACTACAATAGGCCCTTGTTACAGGCAATTTTAGAACGAAATATTGCTCTTTATGACCACGAAGCCATCGTCGATAGCCATCGTCATCGTTTAATAGGATTTGGTAGGTATGCCGGAATCGTAGGTGCTTATAATAGCCTGCGCGCTTTTGGGATAAAATTTGAGTTGTTTAAACTTCCCAAAGCCGAAATGTTGGGAGGAAAGGAAGATTTAATTCGCTATCTCAAAAGGCAAATTTTGCCTCCAATTAAAATCGTTGTCACAGGCACCGGCAGGGTGGGGACGGGGGTGTCAGAAATCCTCGATGCCATAAAAATCAAAAAGGTGAGCCTTGATAATTATCTGACCAAAAAGTACACCCAGCCAGTATACGTGCAATTGGATCCCATAGAATACAACCGTAGAATAGATGGTCAATTACTGCCTTTGGAAGATTTTTTTGAAAATCCTCAGGAATACGAATCCGATTTTGAGCGTTTTACTAAGGTCTCTGATGTACTTATTACAGGACATTTCCATGCCAATGAAGCTCCTGCTATTTTGACTCGAGAAATGTTGCAGTCTAAAGACTGTAAAATTAAGGTGGTGGGTGATATTTCATGTGATATTAATGGGCCAATCGCCTGTACCCTGAGATCTTCGAGTATTGAAGAACCATTTTACGGCTATTTTCCTCTTGAAAATAAGGAGGTCGAAATATACCACCCCGCCGTTATAGTAGTGATGGCGGTAGATAATCTGCCTTGTGAATTGCCTAAAGATGCGAGTGAAGGTTTTGGTGAGATGTTTATGGAGAACGTAATTCCTGCTCTTTTTAATGGTGATAAGGACGGAATCCTGCGAAGAGCAAAGATTACCGAAAAAGGTAAACTGACACCGGGGTTCAGCTATCTGCAGGATTTTGTCGATGGAGAGTAAGGCTTCCTAAACCATATTTTCAGGTTTGACCCATTGGTCAAATTCTTCCGCTGTAACATAACCTAAGCGGATCGCCTCTGCTTTCAGGCTGGTTCCGTTTTTGTGAGCGGTCTGAGCAATTTCTGCGGCTTTATAATAGCCTATTTTGGTGTTAAGAGCGGTAACCAGCATCAGGGAATTGTCGACCAACTCTTTGATTCGTTTTTGGTTAGGTTCAATCCCCGTGGCGCAGTGGAGGTCGAAAGAAACACAAGCCTCTCCCAATAATCGGGCTGATTGAAGTATATTGGCCGCAAGTAGCGGTTTAAAGACATTCAGTTCGTAGTGGCCCTGCATTCCCCCCACCGTAATAGCCATATCATTCCCAATAACCTGCGCACATACCATAGTCAGGGCTTCGCATTGAGTGGGGTTTACTTTACCCGGCATGATGGAAGAACCCGGTTCGTTTTCGGGAATCAAAAGCTCCCCGATCCCGGAACGGGGACCCGAAGCCAGCATGCGGATGTCATTGGCAATTTTATTTAGGGAAACAGCCAGTTGTTTCAGAGCGGCATGCGATTCAACGATGGCATCATGGGCCGCCAGGGCTTCAAATTTATTTGTGGCCGTTACAAAAGGGTGTCCAGTGAATTCAGCTATATAGGAAGCAACAATCCGGTCGTAGCCTTCGGGAGTATTCAATCCGGTTCCAACAGCAGTCCCGCCCAAAGCAATCTCGGCCAGGTGCGGTAAGCTGTTTTTTAAGGCATTCATTCCGTGATCCAATTGGGAGACATAACCTGATATTTCCTGTCCTAAGGTGAGGGGAGTGGCATCCATGAGGTGCGTTCGGCCTATCTTTACGATGCTTGCAAATGCAGCAGCTTTGGTATTCAGGGTATTTCTCAATTGTTGGATTGCTGGCAAGGTGATTTCGACAAGGGCCTTGTAAGCTGCAATATGCATTGCAGTAGGAAAAGTATCATTAGAAGATTGAGATTTATTTACATCGTCGTTAGCCTTGATTAATGGCTCGCCCTGGCCAATTTCCAATCCACCCTTTAGCTGTGCCCGGTTTGCAATTACTTCATTGACATTCATATTGCTTTGAGTGCCTGAACCGGTTTGCCATATCACCAAAGGAAATTGGTCGTCGAGTTTTCCTTCCAGAATTTCCTCGCATACAGCAGCAATGGCATCTCTTTTTGGTGCCGATAAAACCCCTAACTCACAATTGGTGTAAGCCGCAGCTTTTTTCAGGTATGCAAAACCCTTAATGATTTCCATGGGCATTGAAGCTGAAGGGCCTATCTTGAAATTATTTCTTGAGCGCTCTGTTTGAGCTCCCCAATATTTATCTGCCGGAACCCGGACCTCACCCATGGTGTCTTTTTCAATTCTGAATTTCATTTTAATTTTTTTTAGGGGTTGTTATCTCAAACTCAGGCTAAAGCTGCTCCCGCTTTATATCAAACCGATGAGGGAAAATGTCCCAGAAAGCTCCCTTAAATTTACGGATAAATTTTTTATGAAAAATGATTCCTTTTTTTATTGCCAACAAAAAATATATACCCTACATTTGCGTTAACATTCAAAATTCCGGAAAACATGTTTGAATTTTCACAGTATTTAGGCTTTTTACTCTTCTTAACCATCCTTACTATGGGGTTTTGGTTAATGTTTTTTTTAGTTAGCTTCGTATCTTACTGGGTAGGAGGAGCGGCTTGGGAAAGATTTAAAGCCAAAAAAGCAAAACAAGAGTAGTCATTCGATTACGAATAAAAAAAAGACTTGCATTTGCAGGTCTTTTTTTTAGCGCTTAATTTTTTTTGGAAAAAAAAAGGACTCATTTTAATGAGTCCTTAGTGCAATTATTAATTAACCTGGGAACATGCCTCCTCCATCTTCATTGTTGTTGTTATTATTTCTTTGCATGTTTTTATCCCTGTCTGTTTTCTTCATGTTCAGGCGGTAAGTAAATGACAAATTGAATTGTCTTTTTCTCCATTGGAATTCACTGTAGGATTGTACACTAGGTAAATTAACCTCCGATCTTCTTTTCTGAGTGTTGAATATATCGCTGACATTGAATGCTATGGTCCCTTTGTCTTTTAAAATGTCTTTGCTTAAAGCACTGTTAATAGAATACATGGCTAAATCTTTTCCCTGTGCTGTTTTTCTCGGCCCAAAATACATACCCGATAATTGCCAGTCTATCTTAGATGGCAGGGTTAATCTTGAATTTAACCTCGTAAACCAGGAAAAGTTTTCATTATCCAGATTCTGACTTATTACTTGATTGTTAATATTGGTATAGGTATATTCTCCTTTAGTTTTTACATTGGCAAGATTAAATCCGCTGTTGATTTTCCAGATTTTTAGTGGACTGTAATTTAGTGTAAATTCAAAACCAATTTTTTGTTCAGTGGCTAAGTTGATAGGGGTACTCAAAATTACGGGACTGTTACCTACATAATCTCCTGTTTCTGTTCGTACAAACGAAAAGACCTCTGTGGTGTATTCATAGAACAAGGAGGTAGTAAAAGTGAGTTGTTCCCATCGGTTTAAATATCCCAAATCAAATTTGTCTGTAAAGGAAGGATTTAAATCCGGATTACCCCTAAAGAGGTTGATGTTACTGGAATAGTTGGGAGCGGGATTCAAGAAACGACCTCGGGGTCTTGACAAACGGCGACTGTAGCTTAAAGAAGCACTGCTTTCGTCTGATACTTCATAATTTACAAAGGCACTTGGAAAAAATTTATTGTATTTTTTTGTGTTGTAATCGTTGGTTTCCAGAAGGTTTACATCAATTTGAGTATCTTCCCAGCGTAGGCCAAATAAATAAGAGAATTTATTTACTTTAAAGCCATATTGGGTATAAAGGGCATTAATGCGTTCGTTGTATTCCAAGGTGTTAGACAGAAAATCATTTATGGGATTTCCGTTATTGTCAGTTTTAACATTATATATATTGTCCAAAAAGTTAAAATTTCCCTTATATCCCGCCTCAAACTGACTTCCCTCTCCAAAAGGCAAAACATAATCGGCTTGGACCTGATACTGTTTCTGCTCCTGTTTATTAAATGTTTCATCGTAGCTTGCAGGGATTCCGCTACCGATAGTTTCATCTTTTATGGTCGAATTTTCTTCATCTTTATTGATGGCATAAGAAAAATCAAGGGTTAACTTATGTCCTTCATCATTGAAGTTTTTTAAGAAATTAGAAGAGTATTCAGTGTCTTTACCCAAGTCATCACCGCTACTCATACGGTAACGTGTCGAGCTGAATATTTGATTTTCATCATACATGTTGTAGTTCACCAAATTTTTGTTTGTACCGCTATTATCGCGAAAGCTGATGGCGTTTGTCCAGAAGGTGTTTGGCGCTACAGTCCATTCAAATCCTGTTTTGGTGGTAATACCTTTTCTTAAGCGGTCTGTGGTTCGTTTTTCGTTGTTATAACCAATTACAGATCCATCGGTACGGTTTAAAATAGTCGAATTAGTAAGCCCTCCGCCCTGATTTGTTCTGTAGTCGTATCCGGTGGAGGTAAAAATATTTATTTTATCGGTTTTGTAATTGATGTTGGCACTCCCGCCGTAAGTTTCCGGAATTCCTCCGGAAGCAATGAAACTTCCGTTAAAACCATTTGTCTTACCTTTTTTCAGAATAATATTCAGGATTCCTGCACCTCCTTCTGCATCGTAACGTGCCGAGGGGTTTGTTATAACCTCCACTTTCTCGATAGCATCTGCCGGTATCTGCCGCAATGCCTCTGCCATATTTAGAGCGTTTGAAGGACGTCCGTCAATAAAAATACGCACGTTTTCATTTCCTCTTAAGCTTACGTTCCCTTCGATGTCAACAGAGACCGAAGGAACATTCGCCAATACATCGCTGACAGTACCTCCTTTTACGATCATATCCTGGCCTACATTGTATACTTTTTTGTCCAGTTTTATTTCGACCGTAGAACGCTCTGCACGGACAACGACCTCATTCAATTGTGAAATATCTTCCTCTAATTTGATGATGCCAAGGTTGGTGCTCTTCTGTAGGTTTTGTTGTTTCATCTCAATCGGTTTGAAAGAAATAAATTCGATTTTGATGGTATAAACACCAGGAAAGGCATCTATGTTGAATTCTCCCTTTGGATTCGAAATTCCTCCGGCTATAATTTTTGGATTTTTTGCATTTATCAGGGTAACTGTGGCATATTCTAATGGCTGATTGCTGATTTTGTCGACAATACTACCCGAAACTCTTACTTTAACTCCAGGCTGAGACGGCGGTTGAGCGTAACTTATAAGAAAATTTAGAAAAATACTGAGGCATAATAGGAGTTTGAAACGAGAATTCATTTTTTATTTTTTGAAATTTGTGGGTTGGAATCTAAAATCCCAGTTTGGTTTAAATGGGTTTTATTAAAAAAATGTTAAATCTATTATTTTCCTATTGTATAAAGCTTTTTAGTTTTTCCGGATCACGGGCTATAATTGCCTTATCATCCTTAATTAAAATTGGTCTTTCTACCAGTATAGGGTTGGTTACCATAGCGTTAATGATTTCCTGATCAGACATGGTCTTATTTTTATAGTTCTCGATCCAGATTTTTTCTTTCTGACGAACAAGTTCAATCGGATTAAGGTCTAATTTTTTTAAAAGGTCTTCTAATTCTTCATAGGAGGGGGTTTGCTCTAAATATTTGATGATTTCGTATTCTGTGGCTGTTTCTTCAAGAAAGGCCAGACAGTTTCGCGATTTTCCGCAGCGCGGATTGTGGTATACTTTGATCATAGCTAATATTTTTAGGGTTTTAAATTTTAATACAAATAAAAGAGCTAATTTCGAGCTATCAAAATTTTGGGCATATTGGCCCTCTTTCGGTTAATAATAAAAAATTATGTTTTTAGAACAGGGAGTAAAGCAGGAAAATAAATTCTGGAAATATCTAGTTGGCTCAGCTTTAATCATTTTGGCCTCTTTCATTGGGCAGCTTCCTTTTTTGGGAGTAGTACTATTTGAAACTTTTTCCAATAACAGAAAATATCCTGAAAACAACAAAGAATTAATGGGTTTCCTGGAACCTAATCTGAGCTTGTTTTTTATGCTGATTTCATTTGTGTTTGCTATCGTTGCAATAGGTTTTGTCGTGAAATATCTGCACAACCAGAGTTGGATTTCTGTAATATCCTCCAGAAAAAAAATAGATTGGCAAAGGGTGTGGTTTTCTTTTTTGATATGGACTGCTTTTACGGTGACTTCAACTTTATTTGCTTATTGGTCAAATCCTGACCAAATGCTTTTAAATTTCGAATTGCTACCTTTTCTGATTTTAGTAGTGATTGGGGTGATTTTGATACCCGTGCAGACCTCGACCGAGGAGTTGGTTTTCAGAGGTTATCTGATGCAGGGTTTTGCCAATTTAGCCCAAAATAAATGGTTCCCGCTTTTGATGACCTCCCTCGTTTTTGGAGGAATGCACTTTGCAAATCCCGAGGTGGCTCAAATGGGGAATATTATTTATGTGTATTATATTGGCACCGGACTCTTTTTGGGAATCATCACTTTAATGGATGAGGGTATGGAACTTGCATTGGGATTTCATGCAGCTAATAATATTGCAGGAGCGCTTTTGGTAACCTCCGAATGGTCGGCATTTCAAACGCATTCCGTCTTTAAAGATATTTCTAATCCGGATGCAGGAGCTGATGTTATCGTTCCTGTGGTAATTGTTTTTCCCGTTCTTTTGTTTATTTTCAGCAGAAGGTATCAATGGAAAAACTGGCGATCAAGACTTCTTGGACCGATTAATAATGGCTAAGCATAAGCAAGAATAATGGTAAACTATAAAAATATTCATAATTTTTTCAAACTCAACGGACAACATTTTGACCGAAATGGGCTTTGTATTGCTGCTGCAAACCTTATAAAAGAGGGGGAACCCTATGAAAAAGAGATTGGCGTTTTTTTATTGGAATGGTTTGATGATAAGGCTTATATCGAATTGCATACATCGGGCACGACCGGAACTCCCAAAAAAATCAGGAAACAGAAACAACAGTTGGTCAATTCGGCCCTGGCAACCGGAGATTTTTTCAATTTAAAGCCCGGTGATACCGCCTTGCTTTGTTTGCCGGTACAGTACATTGCCGGTAAAATGATGTTGGTACGTAGTTTTATCCTGGGACTGCAATTGGATTATGTCGTTCCTTCTGCCTGTCCTCTGGAGCATATCCAAAAAGAATACGATTTCGTGGCCATGGTTCCGCTGCAGGTGGAAAATTCACTGGATTATTTGGATGGAATTAAGAAGCTTATTATTGGTGGTGCAGCCGTAAATAAGTCACTTTCCTTTAAGCTGCAAGGGGTTAAAACAGCTGTTTACGAAACCTATGGGATGACCGAAACCATTACTCATATTGCCGCGAGAAGAGTTGGCGAAACCTATTTTACCGTGTTGCCAAATGTTGTCATCTCCGCAACAGCCGATAATTGCTTGGTTGTAGATGCCTCAGCGGTTGCCGATGAGCCCGTCATTACCAACGATCTGGTGGAATTGGGTAATAAGGGGCAATTCTGCCTTTTGGGAAGGATAGATAATGTGGTGAATAGCGGCGGCATCAAACTGATTCCCGAACAGCTGGAAGAAAAACTGTCTAAATCGATCTCTAAGCGCTTTTTAGTTGGCGGAATACCTGACGAAAAATTGGGCCAGAAATTAGTGCTGCTGATTGAAGGAGTGGAGGAACCGTTGGATGATAATATTTTTGATGTTTTGGAAAAATATGAAAAACCTAAGGCTGTGTATTTTATTCCAAAGTTCCCCGAAACCGAAAGCGGTAAACTGAAAAGAAAAGAAATACTGAAACTAATCTGAGTTTTTCGAGGGAAGCAGTTCTTTCCTTTAAAGCATAGTGTTTGCGTCTATTTTTAAAAGGATACTGATTTACATATCCACTTCGCTAATTGACTTTATTATTTTAGCAGGAACACCTCCTACAATGGTGTTGGCTGGTACGTCTTTGGTAACCAAGGCGCCTGCTGCAACTATGGAGTTTTCTCCGATGGTTACCCCCGGTAATACGGTAACGCCGGCACCCAGCCAGGCATTTTTTCTGATTACTATGGAGTCCAGTACCAATGATTTTCTTTGGGCTGGATTAATAGGGTGGTTTTCGGTTACCAGATTTACTCTCGGGCCTATCAAAACATCATCTTCAATGGTGATTCCCCCCAGATCCAAAAAACTGCAGGCATGGTTGATAAAAACATTTTTACCCAAATGGATATGTTTACCGAAATTGGTATGGAAAGGAATAAAAACCCGAGTGCTCGCATCAATAGGCTTACCGATAATTTCACAAAGGCACTCTCTGGTTTGCTCCACACTCGTAGAGCTGTTTAATTTAGCCGAAAGCGCTATGGTTTTAGCTACGACCTTCCATATTTCCTTCATTTCAGGATCTTCGCGGTTGATGGTTCCGCCATCAAGCAATCTCTTAAATCGGTTTGGGTTCTCCTGTTTCATGATGGTTTTTGGTCATTAAATTACAATTCTAAGCATTGCAATTCTATTGGGACAAATTATTTTCTAAGCGTTATAAATGCGGTTGGCATCCACCAAATGTTAAGCCCAAAGGATACGGTTATGACCTCATAACCCGCTTTGGTTTTTTCATTGAGGATTTGTTCTACTTTTTGTTTTAAGCTGTCAGTTGACCAAAGCGTCGATTGTTTGATTATGGTGTAGTGCATAATGTAAGTATTTTAAAATATTAATTTTCTAATTTTATTTCTGTAGAACTTTTTCAGCTATATCATTATTATTAAACCTGAAGCACTCCCATATTAAATGCTTTTTCGATAGGGGCGTGGTTTGCGGCTTCGATACCTATGGAAATCCACTTACGCGTATCCAGAGGGTCTACTATTGCATCAGTCCAAAGATGCGATGCGGCATAGTAAGGAGAAACCTGCTCGTCATAACGAGATTTGATTTTAGTAAACAATTCGTTTTCTTTGGCTTCATCTACGGTTTCACCTTTGGCTTTGAGCGAGGAGGCTTCTATTTGTGTTAGTACTTTTGCAGCCTGAGTTCCTCCCATAACAGCGAGTTCGGCACTTGGCCAGGCAAATATCAATCTTGGGTCATAGGCTTTACCGCACATGGCATAATTACCTGCACCATAAGAATTCCCTACGATTACAGTGAATTTAGGTACTACCGAATTACTCACCGCATTGACCATTTTAGCACCATCTTTTATGATGCCACCGTGTTCCGACTTGGAACCCACCATGAATCCGGTGACATCCTGAAGGAAAACCAGCGGGATTTGTTTCTGGTTACAGTTGGCAATAAATCTTGTGGCTTTGTCGGCGCTGTCGGAGTAGATTACTCCTCCAAACTGCATTTCTCCTTTTTTTGTTTTGATTACTTTTCGTTGGTTGGCCACAATTCCCACTGCCCAGCCATCAATGCGCGCATAACCCGTAATGATTGTCTGACCGTAACCGTCTTTGTAGGCTTCAAATTCCGAATTATCAACCAATCGCTTGATGATTTCCATCATATCATACTGCTCGGTACGTGCTTTTGGCAAAATGCCGTAAATTTCATTTTCGTCTAAATTAGGTTTTATACCTTTGATGCGGTTGAAACCTGCTTTGTCATAATCTCCAATTTTATCGACGATATTCTTTATTTTGTCCAAAGCATCTCTGTCGTCTTTGGCTTTATAATCGGTCACACCCGAAATTTCGCAGTGTGTTGTCGCTCCGCCTAGAGTTTCATTGTCGATGTTTTCGCCTATAGCGGCTTTTACCAAATAGCTTCCCGCCAAAAAAATACTGGCCGTTTTGTCCACGATTATGGCTTCATCACTCATGATTGGGAGATAAGCACCTCCGGCAACACAACTGCCCATGATAGCCGAAATCTGGGTAATGCCCATACTGCTCATGATGGCATTGTTTCTGAAGATGCGACCAAAGTGCTCCTTGTCAGGAAAAATTTCGTCCTGCATAGGCAGGTATACTCCCGCACTGTCTACCAGATATATAATCGGAATCCTGTTTTCCATGGCGATTTCCTGGGCTCTGAGGTTTTTCTTGGCCGTAATCGGAAACCAGGCACCCGCTTTTACCGTAGCATCATTGGCTACCACGATACATTGTTTCCCTTTGATGTAGCCTATTTTCACCACGACACCCCCAGAAGGGCAGCCACCATGTTCTTTATACATTCCGTCACCCACAAGAGCACCAATTTCGATGCATTCGGCATCTGTATCCAGTAAATAATCGATGCGCTCACGAGCAGTCATTTTTCCCTCACTGTGCAATTTGGCAATGCGTTTTTCGCCACCACCCAAAATTATTTTGGATGTTTTTTTTCGTAGCTCAGAGAGCAAAAGTTTATTGTGATCTTCGTTGATGTTGAAGTTTAAATCCATGATTCTGCGTTCTTGTAAGAAAATAGATCGCTAAAATACGAAACCCCTCAGGCATTTTATACTTTGAATGGAAAAAATAAATATATAGGCTTTCCAAATTTTCGAAATAGACATAAAAAAAACCTGATTCGGTTTGAAAATCAGGTCTGAAATTATCTTAAGAGGGCACTACTTTTTGGATTCATTCACCAATCTTTTTAGAATAGCCCATTGTTTGAGTGCGTCTCGTGCTTCAACTGCCGGATAACCCAGCATGGTTTTCCCTGCGGGAATGTCAGCAGTTACACCTGAACCAGCGCCTACGGTTACCCCGTCGCCAATGGTAGTATGGTCTTTTATGGAAGCACTGCCGCCAATAATCACGCCGTTACCCAAGGTTACCGAACCTGCCAGTCCACTGTTTCCTGCCATGATGCAAAAACGACCCAGTTTGCTGTTGTGACCAATCTGAACCAAATTGTCAATCTTGCAGCCATCTCCAATAATCGTCGAACTGAACTTGCCACGGTCAACGCAGGAATTGGCACCAATTTCTACTCCGTTGCCAATGATTACATTTCCTATCTGAGGAATTTTTACCAGCCCTCGCTCCGGACAGGGACGAAAGCCAAAACCGTCTGCACCGATGGTGGCATTGGGATGGATGATGCAGTCATGTCCTATCTGACATCGCTCTCTGATAACTGCTCCCGACCAGATTACCGTATTGTTTCCGATACTGCAATCATCCAGTACGGATACATTTGGGTATAAAACCGAATTTTTTCCTATAATGGTGTTGGGTCCTACATAACATCCTGCTCCAATTTTGGATCCTTCCCCTATTACCGCTGTGGCATCTACAACAGCTGTGGGATGAATGTCTACTGCAAAAGCCGGCATTGGAGGTGCAAAAATTTCCAGAAGCTGGGACATGGCCAAATCGGCATTTTTTACCTTGATAAAGGCACGGTTTTCACCGGGCTCGATAGAAATATTTTCATTTACTACCGCAGCACAGGCATTGGAGCCGGACCACAGTTTTTCATACTTAGGATGTCCTATAAAGCTGATTTCTGTATTACTGGCCTTGTCTAATTGTTCTGGTGCGGTAATTGTTTGCAGGGTGTTTCCGCAAAGCTCTCCCTTGAGGACTTCATTAATTTCTTGGATGGAAAAAGATTTCATAGTAGGTTAGTCGGTTAATTTTGTGGCAATTGCGACAAATAAAATAATAATGAGCTTAATAGAAAACAAATTGAAGTTCTGATGTCAAAACATTAACAATTTTATCCAATTAAATAAGTTTTTTCTGATATTCTTTTCGAGGCAAAAAGCCGGTGGTAGAATTAAAAAAGCCTTCCGCTTTTAGGGTATATAAATCGGAAAGGCTTTTGATTGGTCTGCTAATAGGTATTTGTTATTCCTCTTCTTTTTGTCCCATCATCATTAGATAGGCTTTGAGGAATTCGTCGATATCACCGTCCATAACGCCATCCACATTGCTGGTTTCGTAACCGGTGCGAACATCTTTTACCAGTTTGTAGGGCTGCATCACGTAATTTCTGATTTGTGAACCCCATTCAATCTTCATTTTGCCGGCCTCGATATTGGCACGTTCTGCCTGACGTTTTTTTAGTTCGATTTCATACAATTGGGAGCGAAGCATTTGCATGGCGCGCTGTCTGTTGTCCTGCTGCGAGCGGGTTTCGGAACACTGAATCTGAATACCTGTAGGTTTGTGGACCAATTGAACCTTGGTTTCTACCTTGTTTACGTTTTGTCCTCCGGCACCGCTGGAGCGAGAAGTTGTAATCTCAATATCTGCAGGGTTTATTTCAATTTCGATACTGTCATCCACAAGCGGATAAACATAAACCGACGCAAAAGAGGTGTGTCTTTTGGCATTGCTGTCAAAAGGAGAGATACGTACCAGACGATGCACCCCGTTTTCTCCTTTTAAATAGCCAAAAGAGTAATCGCCTTCAAATTCCAGAGTTACGGTTTTTATTCCTGCAACTTCACCTTCCTGATAGTTAAGCTCCTTTATTTTGTAGCCACTTTTTTCTCCCCACATCATATACATTCGCATCAGGATGGATGCCCAGTCACAGCTCTCGGTACCTCCGGCACCTGCGGTAATCTGTAATACCGCACTCAGGCTGTCTGCCTCATCTGATAGCATGTTTTTGAATTCGATAGCTTCAATATGCTTTTCAGCCAAGAGGTACTGCTCGTCCAATTCCTCGGACGAAAGTTCACCTTCCTTGTAAAATTCATAAGCGAGCTGTAATTCGTCTGTAAGTTCGATTGCTTTGTTGTAGTCTTCGATCCATTTTTTCTTGGTTCGAAGGTTCTTAACAATGAGTTCGGCCTCTTTGGCATTTTCCCAAAAATCAGGGGCAAAAGTCTTTTCTTCCTCGTTGGCAATTTCGATTAATTTGGCATCAACGTCAAAGATACCTCCTCAGCGCACCAAGGCGCTCTACAATACCTTTTATTTGTTCGGTAGTTGTCATAAAATTTATAAATTTGTCGGACAAAAGTAATAAAAAATTTCACGAAGGGACAAGTCGCAAGCTGTCTGTATAAAAATAAAAATATGCAAATAAATTTAGTTAGCGATACGGTTACCAAACCCTCGTTTGAAATGTTACAATACATGTTCAACGCCGCTGTAGGCGATGATGTGTACCGACAGGATCCCACTGTAGTCGAACTTGAGGAAACCGTAGCGGCGATCTTTGGAATGGAGGCCGCTTTGTTTTTTCCCAGCGGGACCATGGCAAACCAGACAGCCATAAAGGTTCATACCCAGCCGGGTGAACAATTGATAGCCGAAAAGAATGCACATATCTTTCTATACGAAAGTGGCGGTGTGGGTTTTAACAGCGGGGTAAACTGTTGTCTTGTAGAAGGACACCGTGGCATGATTACTGCCCATCAGGTTGCTGCTGCGATTACCAATCCCGATCATTATTATACGCCCTTAACCACGCTGGTTTGTGTTGAAAATACGACTAATGTTGGAGGAGGAGCCTGTTACGACATCGAAGAATTGCGCAGGATTAAGGAGGTATGTCTGGAAAATAACCTGAAATTCCATATGGATGGTGCCCGAATTTGGAATGCTCTTATTGCCAAAAGGCAAGATCCTAAAGATTTCGGAAAACTGTTTGACACCATTTCTGTTTGCTTTTCAAAAGGGCTTGGTGCTCCCGTTGGTTCTGTTTTGGTTGGTGACAGAGAAAGCATACAAAAAGCCTTGCGAATCCGAAAAGTCCTGGGAGGAGGCATGCGTCAGGTAGGTTATCTGGCGGCTGCGGGAATCTATGCTTTGGAAAACAATATCAGTAGGTTAGCCGAAGATCATAAAAGAGCCCGGGAATTAGCAGAAGTGCTCAGTCAATTGAACTGCGTGGATAGGGTGGAGGACGTGGAGACCAATATTGTGGTGTTCAGCCTTAAACCGGAATTCAGCGATACGGCATTTGTGGAAAAACTAAAGCAAAAAAACATTTCTATCAGTGCGATAGGTAAAGGGAAATTGAGAATTGTAACCCATCTGGATTACCGGGAGGTGATGCACACTTATGTACTGGAGACCTTATCGAAATTATGAATTATGGGCAGCATGAAGCACTCATAATTCATAACTTCTACATGGTACTTTTTATTTGAAGAAATTGTCCATTCCGGGAAGTGATGGCATGTCCATACGGGTCACAGCCTCCAGTTCAGCTTCGTTTACCTTGGTAGCCTTTTCAATGGCTTTGTTCACCACCGTCACGATGTAATCTTCTAATTGTTCTTTATCTTCCAGAAGTTCGTCGGCTATAGTTATTGTTTTAATCGCTCTGTTGGCAGTCATTGTAAGTTTCAGTAAACCATCACTGCTTTGTTCGTCAATAAAAACGGTATCGAGTCTTTTTTTTGTCTGTTCTATCTTGTTCTGGGTTTCTTTCAATTTACCCATCATTCCCATCAAATCCATTTTAAATTATTTTGTGTTAATAATCAGCGAAATTAGTACTTTTAGGGCAATTTACAATGTTAAATAAGCTTAAAAACTGCTGCTAATCCCTGCGGTTTGACTTATTTTTGCAGGCTGTTTTTAGAAATAAAAAGGAAAAGAATGACAAATAAAGTACAACCGCCTGTAGCCAAGGTGGAGCCGACGGTTTTAGAGAAGTTCGGAGACATAAGAATCGACAATTACTACTGGCTTCGCCAAAGAGAGAATCCGGAGGTAATTGATTATCTGAATAAGGAAAACGAGTATTATCAGAAGATGACGGCTCATACACAGGATTTGCAAAAAGAATTGTTTGAGGAAATGAAAGCCAGAATCAAGGAAGATGACGAGTCGGTTCCTTACTTGTATAACGGTTATTACTATATTACCCGATTTGACATCGGAAAGAGCTATCCTATTTATGCCAGAAAGAAAGAAAATCTTGCTGCCAAAGAAGAGATTTTGTTCGATTGTAATCAAATGGCCGAGGGCCTGCCATACTTTAAATTAGGGGGAATGGCTATCAGTCCCGACAATAAAATGGCGATTTTTAGTATAGACAGCGTAGGTCGAAGAATCTACACCCTGCAAATTAAGAATCTGGAAACCAATACTATTCTTGAGGATAAAATCGAAAATGTAACAGGATCTGCGGTTTGGGCCAATGATAACGAAACGATTTTTTATTCCACTCAGGATGAGGTGACCCTGCGTTCTGATAAGATTTTTAAACACAAGTTAGGTACCAAGATAGAAGAGGATGTTTTAGTTTATTTCGAAAAAGATGATACCTATAGTGTGGATATCGCCAAGTCGAAATCGAGGAAATATTTAGCCATAGAATCGGGAAGTACCCTGACAACCGAATACAGAATTCTGGATGCTGATAATCCCGATGGGAAATTTAAAATTTTCCAAAGACGCAATCGTGGGGTGGAGTATAGTATCAAGCACTATAAAGATTATTTCTATATCCTGACTAACAAGGATGATGCCGATAATTTCAAACTCATGAAAACGCCGGTTAATGCTACAGGCAAGGAAAACTGGGTTGAGGTAATTCCGCATCGCGAAGATGTTTTACTAGAAGACATTGAGATTTTTGCAGATTATCTGGTAGTGGAAGAACGCAGCAATGGCCTGAATCATATCCGTATCATGCCATGGAATGGGGAAGGAGAATACTACCTGCCTTTTGACAGTGAAACCTATACCGCCTACACTTCGACTAATGTGGATTTTGAAACTGAAATCCTGCGTTACAGCTATCAATCCATGAGAACTCCGGCATCTGTAATTGATTTTAATATGAGAACCAGGGAAAGGGATGTCAAGAAGGAGCAGCAGGTTTTGGGAGGTAAGTTTGATAAAGACAACTATACTGAAGAGCGCATTTGGGCTACCGCTGCTGATGGGACAAAAATTCCGATTTCGATGGTGTACCGAAAAGAATTGAAAAAAGACGGAAAAAATCCATTGTTGTTGTATGCCTACGGTTCCTACGGACATTCGATGGATGCGCATTTCTCCTCTACCCGTTTGTCATTGTTGGACAGAGGATTTATTTATGCTATTGCTCATATTCGAGGGGGAGAAGATTTAGGCAGGCCGTGGTATGACGGGGGTAAACTCATGAATAAGATCAACACTTTTACCGATTTTATTGATTGTTCCCGATATGTGATTGAGCAGCAATATACCTCACCGGAACATCTGTATGCCGAGGGTGGTTCAGCAGGGGGGCTGCTGATGGGGGCGGTGATAAACCGTGCTCCGGAGTTGTATCATGGGGTAATTGCCCAAGTTCCATTTGTGGATGTGATGACCACCATGCTAGACGAAAGCATACCGCTCACGACCGGAGAATACGATGAATGGGGAAATCCCAATAAGAAAAGTTTTTATAAATACATGAGATCCTATTCGCCTTACGACAATATCCGGGAGCAGGCTTATCCTAATATGTATGTGTCTACCGGATTGCACGATTCGCAGGTGCAATATTGGGAACCGGCCAAGTGGGTCGCCAAGCTGAGAACCATGAAAACAGATGACAATCTGCTGTTTTTGGATACCAATATGGATGCGGGTCACGGTGGGGCTTCAGGGAGATTTGAAGCGCTCAAAGAACTGGCAAAGGAATTTAGTTTTTTGCTTGATTTGGAAAAAAATAGATTGTAATTAGTTTTTTTTGTTAAATTTGCGACTTAACAAGGTTAAAGATAAGCTTAATCTCGGTTAACTATTTTTTTATGAAAGAAGAAATAAATGCTTACAATAATGTTTTAGAACTGATAGGGAACACTCCACTTATCAAGCTAAATAAGGTTACTGAAGGATTTAAGGGAAATTTCTACGCTAAGGTAGAAGCTTTTAATCCCGGACACTCGTCTAAAGACAGAATAGCCTTGTACATTATTGAAGAAGCAGAAAAAAAGGGTATACTTACTCCCGGAGATACTATCATCGAAACAACATCAGGTAATACTGGTTTTAGTTTGGCTATGGTAAGTATAATTAAAGGATATAACTGTATACTCGCTGTAAGTTCCAAATCATCTAAAGATAAAATTGACATGCTTCGCAGCATGGGAGCCAAAGTATATGTTTGTCCTGCCCACGTTTCGGCAGATGATGAACGTTCTTATTACTCTGTTGCCAAGAGATTACACGAAGAAACCCAAGGTTCTGTTTACATCAATCAGTACTTCAATCAACTGAATATTGATGCCCACTATAATTCTACAGGACCGGAAATCTGGAAACAAACCAACGGAAAAATTACGCATTTAGTGGCCTGCAGTGGTACCGGTGGTACGATCTCAGGAACTGCCAAATACTTAAAAGAGCAAAATCCAAATATTAAGATTCTTGGTGTTGACGCTTTTGGTTCGGTATTGAAGAAATACCACGAAACAAAAGAATTCGACAGCAGTGAAATCTATCCTTACAGAATTGAAGGATTGGGTAAAAACCTGATACCTACCGCTACCGACTTTGATGTAATTGACAAATTCATGAAAGTTACCGATGAGGAGAGTGCGCATTCTGCCAGAGAGATAACCAGAAAAGAAGGAATGTTTGTAGGGTATACCTCGGGAGCTGTTTTACAGGCCATCAAGCAATATGCCGAAGATGGTGCGTTTGACGAAAACAGCAATGTGATTGCTATCTTCCCGGATCACGGATCGCGTTACATGAGCAAGATCTTCAGCGATGAGTGGATGAATGAGCAAGGATTTTTCGACAGTATCAACGAAGAAGAATCACAAAAAATTGAAATGATAAAATAGAAACACTATTTTCAACGATAAAAAACTCCGGAATTTTCTGGAGTTTTTTTTTGAGTTTTCTATTTTTAGCAACTAATAGCTATTAATTACCAACAACCTTAATCTGTCTCCTGGGAGATTTAAAATAAACTGACCATGCAAAAACTAACCAAATGCTTTTTAATTATACTAAGTGCTGTTTGCAGTCTGAATGCCCAGCAAACAAAACAGACTAAGGCTGCCGTTGTGGTGGATATGTCAAAAGAAATTGCCCCCATGAAACCTATCTGGGCCTGGTTTGGTTATGACGAGCCCAATTATACCTACATGAAAGACGGCCGAAAACTGCTGTCGGAGATTGCCGAGCTGAGTCCGGTGCCGGTTTATGTGAGAACCCACAGTCTGCTGGTTTCGGGTGATGGTAAAGCCGCTTTAAAATGGGGGTCTACCAATGCCTATACCGAAGATGTGGAGGGCAATGCGGTGTATAACTGGAAAATCATCGACAGTATTTTTGATACCTATGTACAAAGAGGAATGAAACCTTTGGCACAGATTGGCTTTATGCCTGAAGCGCTGTCAACTCATCCGGCTCCGTACAGACATTATTGGAAACCGGGCGATCCCTATACCGATATCATTACCGGCTGGGCTTATCCGCCAAAGGATTATGACAAATGGCGTAATCTGGTGTATGAATGGGTAAAACACAGTGTGGAGCGTTATGGTCAAAAAGAAGTGGAGAGCTGGTATTGGGAGGTATGGAATGAGCCCAACGGACATTATTGGAAGGCTTCACAGGAAGAGTTTTTCAAATTGTATGACTATGCTGCCGACGGACTAAAGAAGGCCTTACCAACAGCAAAAATTGGCGGACCTAATATTGCCGGTACGAAAGGAAATGGGGCGCAAAACTGGGTGAATAACTTTATCAAACACTGTATTTCGGGGACTAACTATGCTACCGGTGAGCAGGGGTCTCCGTTGGATGCTCTTTTATTTCATGCCAAGGGGAGTCCGAAGCTTATAGACGGCAGAGTTACCATGAATATGGCACCGCAACTGAATGATATTTATACCGGATTTAAAATGGCTATGTCTTATCCTGAGACCAAAGATTTACCGCTGATAGTTGGTGAGTCGGATCCGGAAGGCTGCGCTGCCTGTGGGATGGCAACCAATCCGGAAAATGCCTATCGCAACGGAACCATGTATTCCAGCTATACCGCCGCTTCTTTTGCCCGAAAATATTTATTGGCCGACCGTACTCAGGCCAATCTTCTGGGCGCGGTGTCCTGGTCATTTGAATTCGAGGATCAGCCCTGGTTTTATGGCTATCGCGATTTGGCCACCAATGGGGTTGATAAGCCGGTGCTGAATGTATTCAGGATGTTTGGCATGATGAAGGGGTACAGAGTAGCTGTAGAGAGCAATCGCATGTATCCCCTGGATTTTATTCTGGAAAAAAGTGTGCGTGGCGAACTGTCTGATATTGGAGCTTTGGCAAGCAGGGAGGAGAAGTCGGCTGCCGTGATGCTCTGGAACTACCACGACCGTGACGAAGAGGGGACCGCAGAAGCGGTTGATCTAAGCATAAGCAATATTCCTGCTAAAAAAGCAAAACTGACTGTTTATCTTATCGACAAGGAACACAGCAATTCTTATGAGGTATGGAAAGGCATGGGCGCTCCGCAGAATCCGACCGCAGCTCAGATTGCGATTTTGGAAGAATCCGGCAAACTCAAAACCTACAGTTCCAAAGACGTAAAAATCAAAAGAGGCAGCCTACAACTGCCGCTGGAATTGCGCAGGCAGGCAGTAGCCTTGGTAAAAATAGACTGGTTATAGTATTTGTTTAATATATTGTAAATCAAATTTTTAAATAGTATTACTTAAATTGAAAATAAAAGTTTTTTTTTCGGGATTTTTCTTGTTGTTTTTTGCCGTAACGGGGTCGGCACAGACTGCCAAAGACACCATTTCCCTGGCCGATTTGGTCCTGACCCATTCCCCTATTTTGCAATCAGTACAGCATACGGCTGCGGCAGTTTCGGTCATTGGCCAAAGAGAAATAAATAGGCAGGACGGGCTGATATTGACTCCCATTTTAAACGGCATTGCCGGGGTGAGCATGCAGCAGGGCGCTCTGAATACCAATCGAATCAGTATCCGGGGGATAGGTGCTAGAACCCAATATGGGACCAGCAGACTCAAGGCGTATTTTGAAGAAATTCCCCTGAGCAGTGCCGAAGGAGAAACCGTTCTGGAAGACATCGACCTAGAGGCCTTGGGCGGCATCGAGATTATCAAGGGACCCAATGCGAGCAGTTTCGGTGCCGGTTTGGGAGGTGTGATCAGCCTGAAGGCGAAGGAGGCGGAAACAGAAGCTTTTTCTGCCAAATCGGGTTTGAGCTACGGCAGTTTTGGAATGTCCAAGCAAATTGTCTCTACTGCATATAAGGAGGCGACTTCGTCAATGTATGCCAACTATAATCAGCTGCATTCCGATGGCTACCGCCAGAACAGTGCTTATGATCGCAAGTCTCTGAATCTTTTTGGCACAAAGGCCATATCAGAAAAAAGCAAATTGTCCTTTTTTGGAATCGGTACCCGACTGAAAGCCTACATCCCGAGTTCGCTTAATGAAAACAGTTATCTCAATAATCCCGAGTCGGCAGCCGCTTCCTGGCTTGCTGCCAAGGGTTACGAATCCTATGATAAGTTGTTACTGGGACTGGGCTGGGAACAGCAATTGGCTCCCGGTGTAGTGCTGAAAAGCAGTTTGTTTTCCAATTATAAAAAGGGTTATGAAGCCCGACCATTTGATATCCTCGAAGATAAGTCTCATGCCGTAGGTCTCCGATCGAAGCTGAATTATAAGTCCTACTTGATTACTTTGCCCAATACCATCAGTCTGGGTACTGAGCTAATCTCAGAGCAGTACAATTTTTCCCTTTACAAGAACCTGTATCAGTCAAACAATGGCCAGGGGAGCCTGCAGGGAGACCAATTTGCCGAGGCAGCCCAAAGAAGAAGTTATCTGAATGCCTTTGTGCAGATGCAGACCGAAATCAGTAAAAATCTAAGCCTCGAATCGGGTCTGGCTTTCAACAGCACGCATTATGAGCAGGAAGATCTTTTTAGCAGTAATAGCCCCGAACAAAAATATACCTTTGGCAGTGTTTGGTCACCCAGATTGGGGATTTCCTACAAACTGAGTCCCAACACAAATATGTATGCCTCCCTAAGCAAGGGTTTTTCGGTGCCATTTGTTGCCGAAACCCTGACTCCCGAGGGTACGCTCAATACCGAGCTGAAACCCGAAGTAGGGCTGAACTACGAACTGGGCTTTAAAGGAAATTTTTTAGACCGAAGCTTGTATGGCGAGCTCATCTTCTACAGCACCCAGGTGCATAATCTGCTGGTGGCACGCCGGGTGGCCGAAGACCAGTATGTGGGCATCAATGCCGGGGAGAGTTCGCATCAGGGAATAGAAGGGCTGCTCCATTATAAATGGAAGGCCTCTTCCGGATTGCAGCTCAACCCTAATGTTTCCGGCTCGATCAACCGTTTTGTGTTCAGGGACTTTGTCGACCGCGAGCAGGATTACAGTGGAAATCATTTGCCGGCAGTGCCTGGCAGCCAACTCAATTTCGGTCTGGATGTGGAAAGTTCTACAGGAATCCGTTGCAACGCTTCTTATCGAATCAGCGGCAAGATGTATTTGGATGATGCCAATAGCAAAGAAATACAGGGGTACCAACTATTGGATGTGAAAACCTCCTATGCTTTCCGTTTGTTCAATGCTTTTAAAATGGAACTGTATGGCGGAATTCAAAATGCGCTGAATCAAAAATATGCCGGCAGTGTCTTGCCTAATGCCGTTGGTTTTGGAGCTAGTGCCCCGCGCTACTTTTATCCGGGGAATCCTGTGAATTATTACGGTGGGCTGAACATTTCGCTGCCATAAAATTTATTTTAAATTCAATAGTATAAAAGGACAGTTATTTTTGAAAGCCAAGGCTTTATTTTTAAATTTGCCAGCGCTAGAACAATAGTTATTTAATAATTTAATAGAAGCAATGAGCATGTTTTCATTAAAAGATAAAAAAGCGGTAATTACCGGAGGCGGAAGCGGCATTGGTAAAGCCATTTCTGTTTTATTTGCCCAGCAGGGTGCCGAGGTGCATATTCTGGAATTGAGCCTGGAGAGTGCTCAGAATACCGTTGACGAAATTCTCGCTGCCGGCGGAAAAGTACAGGCCCATGCCTGTAACGTGGCCAAACAAGATGAGGTGGTGGCCACTTTTGAGAAAATCGGCAACATTCATGTGCTGGTGAACAATGCCGGAATTGCTCATGTGGGGAAGGTGGATACCACCAGTGAATCCGATTTTGACCGGGTAATGGAGGTAAACGTAAAAGGGGTGTATAACTGCCTTTATGCTTCCATACCGCAATTTCGCAAATCGGGTGGAGGTGCCATTGTTAACATGGCTTCTATTGCTTCCTGGATAGGATTGCCGGATCGTTTTGCCTATACCACGGCTAAGGGAGCGGTGATGTCCATGACCCTTTCGGTGGCTAAGGATTACATCCACGAAGGAATTCGTTGTAATTCCATTTCGCCTGCCCGAGTGCACACGCCTTTTGTGGATGGTTTCATCTCCAAAAATTATCCGGGTAAGGAGGCAGAGATGTTTGACACATTGTCCAAAACCCAGCCTATCGGAAGAATGGCCAAGCCAGAAGAGGTGGCTACATTGGCTTTATTTCTGGCCAGCGACGAATCCTCATTCATTACGGGATCGGATTATCCTATCGACGGAGGATTCATCAAATTGAACAATTAAGCCTACCTTTGCGGTAAATAAGAATAAAAGATTTTAATAAAAATAAATAATATGAAATTAATACGTTTTGGAGCTGAAGGACAGGAAAAACCGGGAGTTTTAATCGGAGGAAAAAGATACGATGTGTCTTCGATTGTGTCTGATTACAACGAAAGTTTTTTCGAAAACAACGGCTTAGAAAAAGTAAAGGCCGCTATCGATGCCGGTACAGTATTTCCTGAGGTGGACGATGCGGTGCGTTTGGGTTCTCCGGTAGCAAGACCTTCCAAGATTATCTGTATCGGATTGAACTATGTAGATCACTGTCATGAAACGGGAGCACCGATTCCTGCCGAGCCGGTAATCTTCTTCAAATCAACTTCGGCCCTATGCGGACCAAATGACAACCTAATCATCCCGAGAGGCAGTGAGAAAACCGACTGGGAAGTAGAATTGGCTTTTGTGATGAGCAAGAAGGCGAGTTATGTCGAAGAGGATGAGGCCATGGATTATGTAGCCGGATATTGCCTGCACAACGATTATAGCGAAAGAGCCTACCAATTGGAACGCGGCGGTCAATGGGCCAAAGGGAAAGGTAACGACACCTTTGCACCTCTAGGACCGGTTTTGGTAACCCAGGACGAGATTGCCGATGTGAACAATCTTCCAATGTGGTTGACCGTAAATGGTCACAAATACCAAAATAGTAATACCTCTAATCTGGTTTTTAAAATCCCTTTTTTGGTACACTATTTGAGCCAGTTCATGACGCTTTTGCCTGGTGATGTGATCAGTACCGGAACTCCTCCGGGAGTAGGTTTGGGAATCAAACCGGAACCGGTGTACATCAAAGCCGGTGATGTAATCGAATTGGGTATCGAAGGTTTGGGAAGTAGCAAACAGTTGGCTGTACCTTATTCGAAATAAGAGTTGGCAACAGG
>CAZTLN010000009.1:0-80312 GCA_964614445.1 uncultured Flavobacterium sp.
GCGGAGAAAGAGGGATTCGAACCCCCGGACCTGTTACAGTCAACAGTTTTCAAGACTGCCGCAATCGACCACTCTGCCATTTCTCCAATATGTCGCTCTCATCCCTGATTGCGAGTGCAAATATAAACAGCTTTTTTGGTTTTCAAAACAATTTGGCTAAAAAAAACAAACTAATTTTTTGGCGTTATCTTAATCGTTTCATTTACTATTGTTTAGCCTAAAATAAAACCTGAAAAAATCCTTAATAGTTTACATATTCGGTAATTTCAAGGCCATAGCCTATCATTCCGACTCTTTTTGCCTGGGTAGAATTTGTTACCAAACGGATCTTCGAAATGTCGATATCGTGCAAAATCTGAGCTCCAATTCCGTAATCCTTGCTGTCGATGACGATTTTAGGAGCCTTTAATTCGCCTTCGGTCTGCAGGCGTTTAAGTTCGGTAACTCGATTCAATAAATTCGCCGGCTGTACCACCTGGTTGATGAAGATTACCGCACCCTTGCCGTTTTCATTGATTACCCTGAACATGTCATCCAGTTGCTGATCGACATCGCGAGTGAGCGTGCCTAATAGGTCATTGTTTACCTGTGAAGAATGAATACGGGTGAGGATTGGTTCTCCTAGGTTCCAGTTACCTTTGGTAAGGGCTATGTGAATTTGTTTATTCGTAATCTGTTCGTATGCTCTGAGACGGAAGGTACCAAAGCGGGTGTTAATATCGAAATCTTCTTTTTTGACAATGATGCTGTCATGCTGCATACGGTAGGCTACCAAAGCCTCAATCGATACAATTTTAATATCAAATTTTTTGGCTATTTCAACCAATTGTGGCAGTCGGGCCATGGTTCCGTCCTCGTTCATTACCTCTACAATAACCCCTGCCGGTTTGAATCCTGCCAAACGGGCAAAGTCGATTGCAGCCTCTGTATGGCCTGTTCTGCGCAAAACTCCTCCTTCTTTGGCTATAAGTGGGAATACATGTCCAGGTCGAGCCAGGTCATGTGGTTTGGTATTCGGGTCGGTAAGTGCCAAAATGGTTTCGGCTCTGTCGGATGCCGAGATACCTGTTGAAACTCCTTTTCCTCTTAAATCGACCGATACGGTAAAGGCAGTTTCCATAGGGTCGGTGTTATTACTTACCATTATCTGAAGTCCTAACTCCTTGCAGCGGCTCTCTGTGAGCGGAGCACAAATGAGTCCGCGACCATGTGTAGCCATAAAGTTGATCATTTTAGGTGTCGCTTTTTCGGCAGCAGCCAAAAAATCACCCTCATTTTCTCTGTCTTCATCGTCAACAACGAGGATTATTTTTCCTTGGCGGATATCCTCGATTGCTTCTTCAATGGTGTGTAATACTATTTTATCTTTTGCCATTTCAGGTCGTTTTTTTGAAAGGTATTATTTTTAGTTTCTGAATCAATTTTTGTAAAGGTGCTAGAACGACATCCATATTGATTAATCCGATGTCATTCGTGGCCCGATAGGTCAACAGGACCGCAAGAGGTGTCAAAATTATCGATGACATCCAAGTGCCCAAAAAAGGAGTCATCCCGCCCTCTATGGCGAATCTCTTACCAAAGGTATTGATAAAATGGAAAGAAATGAATATCAATACTGCAAAAACAATAGGCAAGCCAATTCCTCCCTTACGGATAATGGCTCCCAGAGGGGCTCCAATAAAAAACATCATTAAACAGGCATATGCAATCACAAACTTGTCATACAAGGCAATGAGGTGACCGTTGATATTTTTCTGTTTACTCTTTAGGTTTACGTTTGTGGCATCTACCGTAAAAGAGGTACTGCTTAGGTTATTGCTGGCCGTTGACAAAAGAACGGCTTTCTTTTCATTGTCAAAAACAGCTAAGATGTCTTTGGGCAATTCCTTTAATTTTATCGTGTCATTAATCTGAGGTGATTTTTGGTCACGGATTAGCGTACGCTGATTGATGTTATCGGTATAGGATATTATTTCCGTTTTATAGTTTTTCTGCAGGGAATCCAGGGTGTAGTTCAGTTCGCTAACCGTAAGCATGGTGTTGGTATTGGAAATTTTTTCATCGTCAACATCAACCTGGTTCAATTTTGTTAGGTCAATATTGATGGTGTATTTTTTAAACGAACTTTTAGCAAAAGGCATTTTATCCCGGTCCTGATATCTTCTTGGGATAATATCTTCATAGTAATTACCATCGTTCAGTACGAGTTGCAGGATGTTGGAATCCTCGCTGCTAATTAGCTCGCCGTTTTTGGCTTTGATGACAATTTTACCTCCTGTTCCTGAATTTGATTTCTGATGGATTGTAATCCCAGTAAGTTTGTTTCCGTTTTTGCCCGATTTTTTATTGACCTTAATGTTGTAATAGCCCACCTCAGAGAATTGCCCCTCGGTGATGGCCATGGCCGGTTTTACCTGCGCGATGTTTTTTCTAAAATTGATGAATTTATATTCGGCATAGGGGATGACATTGTTGGCAAAAAAGAATGCGATGGTGCTGAAAAAAAACATCAGGATGATAAGTACCCGCATCGCTCTTTGCAGGGATATACCTGATGACTTCATGGCGGCAAATTCATAGTTTTCGGCCAATGTACCAAAGGTCATGATGGATGCCAACAGAATGGAAAGTGGCAGGACCAAAGGCATGATACGCGGCATTGAAAACATCAGAAATTTGAAAATCAGGGCAATATCAAGGTCTTTTCCAGCTAATTCGGCTATGAATAGCCAGATCGTTTGCAGTATGAATATAAAAAACAAGATTACAAATACCGTAGCAAATGTAATCATGAATGTTTTTAATAAATAGCGGTCGAGAATTTTCACCTTTGTTTTTAATCTAATTTATTGATGTAGTAATTGGGATATTTACTTTCTACAAAGGTAAATTGATTTTTTGACAAGGGTTGGTTTGTTTTGAAGGAATTTACAGTTAAGGTTGTTTTAGTTCCTTTTTTGCCTATTTCGATAAGGTTATAGATGTGTTTTGTTTGCACGTCTACACCCAATAAAATTTCTTTACGCTGGTCTTTAGAGTTTGTTGGAACCAACTTTATGTATTGAATTTTGCGGCCTTTAATATTCTGAACAATATCCATGTTGTATTTATAACCCTTATTGAAAAAAGTCAGCATTTTTGAAGGGGTGATGGCACCTTCGTCATCTTCCTTAACGGTTGAGACAGTTACTTCTTCATCCTCCGGAACAATGGTGTAGGTTTTTTTTCCGTCGAATATTTTGGTGATACCCATAAAATTTAAAACATAAAGGTCTTTCTTTATGGTTACATTCCCTTTGCTGTCCTGATTGATATTTTCTTTGGCGTTGTTTAACGAATATTTAAAATCAATTACAATGTTATCATAGCTTTTTACTTTTGCTGTCACCTGATCCAGAAGGGCTTTAGCTTTTTGATCCTGGGCGTTGATGGCAATGCTTAAAAGGAAGATAAATGTAATTTGTATTATTTTTTTCATTTTATAGGTTGTTTTCTTCATTACTAAAAAATTGATCCAGCGCTGTCATGTCTGCAATATTCACTGATCGCGCTTTACTGCCTTCGAAAGGTCCAACAATTCCCGCGGCTTCGAGTTGGTCGATTAAGCGGCCCGCTCTGTTATAGCCCAGTTTGAGTTTGCGTTGCAGCAAAGAAGCCGATCCCTGTTGAGCTCCAACGATTATTTCAGCAGCTTCTCTGAATAAACTGTCTCTTTCGGATATGTCCATATCAATATTAATGCCACTTTCTTCTCCAAAAAATTCAGGAAGCAGATAAGCATTAGGATAAGCTTTTTGTGAACCAATAAATTCAGTGATTTTTTCGACTTCAGGGGTATCGATAAAAGCACATTGTACGCGAATTACGTCGTTTCCGTTTGAGTATAATAAATCACCGCGACCAATAAGCTGATCAGCTCCCTGGGTATCGAGAATGGTTCTAGAATCAATTTTAGATGTTACTCTAAAGGCAATACGAGCAGGGAAGTTGGCCTTGATCAATCCTGTAATTACGTTTACCGAAGGTCTTTGTGTGGCAATGATCAAATGGATACCTATGGCACGGGCCAATTGTGCCAAGCGGGCGATAGGTACTTCCACTTCCTTTCCGGCAGTCATGATCAGGTCGGCAAACTCATCGACAACCAAGATGATATAAGGCAGGAAGCGGTGTCCGTTTTCCGGATTTAATCTTCTTGCTTTAAACTTTTCGTTGTATTCTTTCAGGTTACGTACCATAGCATCCTTAAGCAGGGAATAGCGATTATCCATTTCCACACAAAGGGAATTCAGGGTGTTTACCACTTTTGCATTATCGGTAATAATGGCATCTTCGGTATCAGGCAATTTGGCTAGGTAATGTCTCTCGATTTTGTTAAATAGAGTGAGCTCCACTTTTTTCGGATCTACCAAAACAAATTTAACCTCTGCCGGATGTTTTTTATATAACAGTGAGGTCAAAACTGCATTCAATCCCACGGATTTTCCCTGTCCTGTTGCTCCCGCCATCAGAAGATGGGGCATCTTGGCCAAATCGACCACGAAAGTTTCATTGGAAATTGTTTTTCCAAGGGCGATTGGAAGTTCCATTTCGGCTTCCTGGAATTTGGACGAACCAATAACACTCTTCATTGATACCATGGAAGGAGTTTTGTTCGGTACCTCGATACCTATAGTTCCTTTGCCCGGAATAGGGGCAATGATACGGATTCCCAGGGCAGCTAGTGATAGGGCAATATCGTCTTCCAGACTTTTGATTTTGGATATACGGATTCCTGCTTCGGGAACGATTTCATAAAGGGTAACCGAGGGACCTACGGTAGCCTTAATCTGCGCTATTTCTATCTTGTAATTGCGCAGGGTATCGACAATCCGGTTTTTATTTTCTTCTAATTCCTCCTGGTTAATGGTAATTCCCCCGGTTGAATATTCTTTGAGTAAGTCTAAGGTTGGGAATTTGTAGTTGGATAAATCCAGCGTCGGGTCAAAAAGTCCGAAATCGGAAACCAATTTGGCCGCCAAATTTTCTTCGATAATTTCTTCTTCGGGAGCTTTCTCAATAACGAAGTCTTCCATCACTATAGCAGGACTATCGGCCACAGCCTGCAATGTAGGTGTAGCAGCCTTGGCAAAAGGTTCAAGGTTGATTTCGGAAGCATTTGAAATTGTTGGCTTTAAGTCTTCTTTGTTTATTTCGAAAATTGAAGTTTTGGGCTTTTCATCCATTAAAACCGGCTCCGGTTGTGGCTCCGGTTCCGCCTCTTCTGATACGGCATATTCTTCCAGATTATAGGCGCCTTCGGTGGCAATGGCTACCGCCTCAGCAGATGAAGCCGTCTTTTCCTGTTTAACACTTTCGAAAAATGCCTGTATTTTATCAGGAGATAGCTTTAGTTTTAAAATAATGTAGGTAATAAGACCAAAAATCAGAATTAACAGTGTTCCTGTTTTACCGATATAATCCTGCAGGAACAAATTAAGTTCGTAGCCAATGACGCCACCTAATTCCGGCATACTGCCCGCAAAGAAACCCAGTAGTACCGATACGATGATAATCGCAAACAGGTCCCAAAACCAGATAGATTTTAATTTTTTTGCAGGGATACCAAGAATTAAAAAGCTTCCGCTAATGAAAAACAACCTTACGAATAGAAAGGAAGCTAAGCCAAAACCACTGTAGACCATTAGATCGGCAAGGTAAGCTCCGAATTTTCCCAGCCAGTTTTTTACCAGCTCGGTGCGGTCCCCCAATTCGTTAACGGCACTCTGGTCCTCCTGTCCGTAGATAAAAAAGGATATAAAAGCAACCAAAAGGGCAACAGCAAATAAGATCAGTAGTGAACCTAAAAGTATTTTGTTTTGCTTGCTCATTTTCCAGGATGGGAAAGCTTTAGCGTTTGGATTTCCTTTCTTGTCTGTGGTTTCTTTTTTTGTTTTTGCCATTCCTCAATTAAAAAAATCACCTCAATCATAATAATCGAGGCAAGTAGATCATTAAACCAATAATAATTGCGGTTATTGCTGCTATAAAAACAGATCCAGCAGCGATATCCTTGATGAAACCTATTCTTTCATCGTAGTTAGGGTGAATAAAGTCGGCAATTTTTTCGACCGCCGTATTCAAGCCTTCAATACTTACCACCAGTCCAATGGCAAAGATTTGAAAGAGCCATTCGGTATTACTGATGTTAAAGTAAAAACCGGCGCAGGTAACTAAAAGGCCCAAAGTAACCTGAACCATTACACTATGCTCGGTTGTTATCAATTTGATAGCTCCTCTGAATGCGTATCTGACACTTTTGAGTCTTCCGGTCAAGAAGCTATTGTCTTTTTGAAATTCCATTAATGAATTTTTACAGTACTGCTAAAGCCGCTTCGTAGTTAGGTTCGTTAACGATTTCAGGAACCTGCTCTGTGTAGATGATGGTTCTGTCTTCGTCGGCAACTATTAACACTCTGGAATGCAGACCTGCCAAAGGACCATCAATAATTTCCAGTCCATTATCTTTTCCAAAACTTCCTTCCTGAAAGTCGGATAAATTAACCACATTAGCAATCCCTTCAGCGGCGCAAAAACGAGTTTGAGCAAAGGGTAGGTCTCTGGAAATACACAATACCGTTGTATTATCCAAACCCGCAGCAGCTTCATTGAATTTTCTTACCGAAGCCGCACAGGTTCCTGTGTCGATACTCGGAAAAATATTTAATACCAATTTCTTACCGTTGAAATTATTCAATGAAGTGATAGACAGGTCGTTTGCAACTAATCTGAAATCAGTAAGTTTTGTTCCGATTTTTGGTAGTTCACCCACTGTATTTACTGGGTTTCCTTTTAATGTTATTGAGGCCATATAGTATTATTTTATCAGTTTCAAAAGTATAAAAATTATTTAAAATTCAAGATTTAAGGTCAACATTTTAGAACCCTGATTCGGTTTGTAAGATACAGTAATTTAATTAGAAATGTCAAAAAACAGAAAATGCACTTAATAATAAGTGCATTTTCTGTTATGTTAAATTTATGTTTTACTTGTCAATAGAACCCATTACCCTTTTCATAAAAGTATTGAGAGCTTCTTTTTTGTCCGTTCCGCTTTGGATTAATTTATGTACCTCAAGTGCTCCGTACATATTTGAGATTAATTCGCCTATTACATCGATTTCCTCGTCTTTTAGGGAAGAGATTTCCGTCATAGCCTCTAAAACTTCGATTGTTTCGATGATATAGTCCTGATCATTTTCCTCTATGAACTGTGTAAGATGTTTTATTACAGGTAATTTCATGCTTTACAAATAGATATTAAACAATTTCCTGAACAAGGTCTATTAATACTTCCTGCTTGTTTGTTTGAGTTTCATTGACCAACTTTCCGTTGACAAAAGTGGCAAACGTTGGCAGATTACTCACATTAGCTAATTTTCGTGATTCAGGAAAATTTTCTGCGTCAACGAGTACAAAAGCCATTGATTCATTTTCTGTAGCCAGTTTTTTGAATTTTGGTTTCATAATTCGGCAATTGCCACACCATGATGCTGAATATTGCACTACTACTTTAGGATTCTCAGCGACTAAATCAGCTAAGTTATCTTGGTTTAATTCTACTAACATAATATTTCTTTTAAATTTCAATATTTTAAAATCCAAATTCCAAGTCCCATAAAAAAAATAGATTGGGCTGGAATTTGGAATTTTAAACTTTGATGTTGGTTTTAGTTTGCGGCTAAGTATGCTGCTGTACTGTTTCTGTCTGCTGTCATAGCTTCTTTACCAGCTTCCCAGTTAGCAGGACAAACTTCACCTTTTTGCTGTACGTGTGTGTAAGCATCTACCATGCGTAAGTATTCGTTTACGTTACGACCTAATGGCATATCGTTTACACTTTCGTGGAAAATTTTTCCTTCTTCGTCAATAAGGTAGGTAGCTCTATAGGTCACGTTTGAACCTTCTACCATAACTGTTCCTGTTTCTTCATTGTATTCTGAAGACTCTATATCCAGAATACCCAAGATGTTAGACAGGTTTCTGTTTGTATCAGCAAGAAGCGGATAAGTAACTCCTTCGATTCCTCCGTTGTTTTTTGCAGTGTTTAACCAAGCAAAATGTACTTCGTTTGTATCACAAGAAGCACCGATTACGATCGTGTTTCTTTTTTCAAATTCAGGTAAAGCAGCCTGAAAAGCATGAAGTTCGGTCGGACAAACAAAAGTAAAATCTTTTGGATACCAGAACAAAAGCACTTTTTTGTTGTTATTTACTGCTTCTTCAAAAACATTGATTTTTAAGTTATCACCCATTTCAGTGATAGCATCAACTGTAATACTTGGAAATTTTTTACCTACTAATGACATAATTAAATTATTTTTTTGATGTTAAGTGAGACAAAAGTAGGGAATAAGAGTTTATATGAGTAATTAGTTTCAATTATATATTTTTATAAATAAATAGATTTTACCTATGTTATAAAAAAATATAAAGGTATCCTAATCCTAACTGTTGAATAATTAGTATAATGTTTGGTAACTAAGCCTCTTTGTTGCTTATTATGAGTTTTTTGATTTTTATATTTAGGGCCGCAAAAAGCAGGGTCATAACAGGACTCAGTATATTAAAGAAGGCATAGGGCAGATAATCCAGTGTTGCAACCCCAAGTGTACCCGATTGGAAAGCGCCACAGCTGTTCCAGGGAATCAATACCGAGGTAACTGTACCTGAATCTTCTAGAGTACGACTTAAATTCTCAGGAGCAAGGCCTTTGTTTTTGTAGGCCTTTGCAAACATTTTTCCGGGAACCACGATAGACAAATATTGATCAGGAGCTGCAATGTTAATGGTAAGGCAGCTTCCCACGGTTGAGGCGAAAAGACCAAAGGTTGTATGAGCTAATTTGAGCAGCGAGGAACTTATTTTAGACAAGGCACCGATTGCTTCCATGACACCTCCAAAGGTCATGGCGCAGATAATAACCCAGATGGTATTAAGCATTTTTTGCATGCCCCCTGAGGTAAAAAGATCGGCCAATGTGCTATTCTTTGTTGGAATGGTTACCTCTGAAGTTATGGAATTCATGATACCCTGATATGCCGATTTAAAACTCATTTGTTCTACACCGGCAATCTGATTTACAATTTGTGGCTGAAACAGGATGGCAAATAGAGCAGCCAGTAAAGTACCCAACAATAAGGCTATGAGAGGTTCGGTTTTTTTTACGATTAGCGTAATTACCAAGACGGGAACCACAAACAACAAGGGAGATACAGTGAAGGAAGCCTCTATGTCATGAAGCAGGGTTGTGGTATCAGCGGTACCTGTAATGTCAACTGTAAATCCTAAAACAACAAACAAAAGTAAACTGATAATGTAAGTGGGGATGGTGGTAAGGGTCATGTACCGGATATGAGAAAACAGGGCAGTTCCGGCAACGGCCGCAGCAAGGTTGGTGGTATCGGACATAGGTGACAGTTTGTCTCCGAAATAGGCTCCCGAAACCACTGCCCCTGCAACAATTGCCGGATTAAAACCAAGCGTGTTTCCAATTCCCATCAGGGCAATTCCTACCGTGGCACTGGTTGTCCAGGAACTTCCCGTGGCAATAGAAATAATGGAACATATAATTAGTGTCGAAGGTAAGAAAATGGAAGGGTTCAGTATTTTCATTCCGTAGTATATCATTGTGGGGATGATACCGCTTACCAGCCAGGTCCCCGCCAAGGCACCTACCATTAAAAGAATCAGAATCGCTCCGGTGGTTGATTTTACATTTTGAGCGACCTCGTCCATCATGCTTTTAAAGCTCACTTTGTTAAGGAAACCTATAAAGGCTGCTATAGCGCCGCCCATCAGCAGGATAAACTGGTTGCTTCCACCCAAGGAATTATCTCCATAAACATAAACATTGTAAGCCAGCATTACGATAAGGGCAATGACCGGAATAAGTGCTGCTGTTATAGTTAGTTCTTTATTAGCTGTTCTTTTTTTGTCCATGGTTTCGTTATTTTGCAGCTGCAAGATAATTAAAAAACGGATTTTTTGACAGCAAGCCTAGAGGTAATCGATTGCTTAGAAAAGATAAGTTTTACAACATTTTTATTTGTACCGGCAGACTTCCGTGGAATTCGATATTTTCAATAAGCTGCAGGGCAACGACTTCCTGGAATTCCGAGAAATCCTGATAAACCTGCACAATAGCAGTTGCTAAACTAAGATTAGGAATTATCTGCAGGGCATAAGGATTGCCGAAAAGATAAAAAAAGCATTTTTTGGTTTTTAACAGTCTCTTGAGGAGCTCCAAAATAGTATTGTCGATTTCGAAATTATTAAGGGGTTTTGCCTTGGGTACAAATAAGGCAACGATTATATCCTCATATATAGAAAGGTTTTTTTCAACGGCTGCTACGTCATGTAAATTAACTGTGTCTAAACCGAATGCAATTGAGGGCAGGGAGGAATTTAGTTTTTCAAAAAAAAGATTTTCGGAATTCCTGTATAAACTGAGTTTGGCCAACGTACCTTTTTTAGCTGCACCGGAAACTAAAGCCGCGGGATTGTCTCCTTTTATTTTGGTGATGCTCTTTAGGGCGATTTTATGATTCAACAGCATGGCCGCATCAAAGTTTAATTCGGGTTTTGCAGGATTTTTTGTTTGGAAATCCAGCAATCCAACTCTTTTCTTACATTCCAATATGCGGTTGTAACTTGCTTCAATACGTTCAGGTGTGGCGTATTTCAGGATTTCCTGAATACCTTCTGCAACATTTTCTGCAAAGCAAAGCACATCATTACCTGCATTAAAGGCTTCCCATTCCAATTGGCCTTTTTTGTCGTATAATTTGGAAACGCTGTGCATATTGAGGGCATCAGAAATAATAAGACCCTCATATTTCAATTGTTTGCGCAGTAAATCTTCGATTACCGATTTGGACAGGGTGGCAGAGGTATTCGCGCCCTTATTAAGCGCAGGAACAGCCAAATGCCCTATCATTATAGAATCGACCTTGTTTTCAATTCCCTTGATAAAGGGATACAATTCGTTTTCCAATAATTGCTCCAGATTTTCCTCTAAAACAGGCAATCCTAAATGCGAGTCGACATTGGTATTTCCGTGACCGGGAAAATGTTTTAAACATCCTACGACTCCGGCATCATTCATTCCTCTGAGGTATTCATTGGCAAACAGAGCCACTTTTTCTTTGTTTTCACCAAAAGAGCGATAGCCAATCACAGGATTATTTGGGTTGTTGTTGATGTCTGCCAGAGGAGCCAGATTATAATGGATTCCTGCAGATTTTAAATCTAAAGCGATTTGTTTCCCGACTTCGTAAACTAAATGAGATTCGCTTTCAGGTAAGGCACCTAGTGTGATGGCATAGGGGTATTGAGGTGTTTTCTCCACCCGCATTGCCAGACCCCATTCTGCGTCAATACTCATCAAGAGTGGAGTAGGTGCACATTTTTGGTAACGAACTATAAGGTCTTTTAACCGTTCATAGCTTTCATCATTGAATACAATTTTCTTCTTGCTTTCGTAGTTGGTGGCTGCACTGGCTCGGGAATGGAAAAAAGTCAGACCTCCGATGTTGTGAGACTGGATTAAATGCTCCATTGCCTGAATGTTCTCCTCTGTATCATTAATGAAAACAGCGGGAAAAAAGAATTGACCTATTTTTTGTTGTAATGTCATGAAAGCGGTTGTAAAAATCTCTGCTAATGTAATTTTGCGTTATTGCTGTTTTTTCCCAAAATCAACAGGAAATGTCAGAAAACGGGACAGGATCAATCCCGGAATGGTTGCCACTAATACCCAAATGAAAAAATTGGCGTAGCCCAAATATTCCTGAATATATCCGCTGAGCATACCCGGTAACATCATTCCCAAGGCCATAAAGCCGGTCGCAATGGCATAGTGTGAGGTTTTTGATTCGCCGTCGGCAACATAAATCAGGTACATCATAAATGCGGCAAAACCAAAGCCATAGCCAAATTGCTCTGCAATGACCGTGGCATATACGTAATAAACGGAGGAGGGGTGAAAATGTGCCAAGAGAATAAATCCTATGATAGGCAGGTGCATGGTTAAAATCATAGGCAACATCCATTTACCGAGACCTTGTCTCGAAATAGCGATACCTCCCAAAATTCCGCCAACGGTAAGGGCGATTACCCCGAAGGTGCCGTAGATTACCCCAACGTCCTGAGTACTTAAACCAAGTCCGCCAACATTTACATCATCAATTAGGAATGGGGTCAGCATTTTCAAAAGTTGGGATTCGCCCAAACGAAACAACAGGATAAACGCCAAAATCAAAGCGATTTGTTTTTTGCGGAAAAAGCTGGCAAAAACCGCTCCGAAGCTAACGTTTGATTTTTCGATAGTGTCTTTTTCTGAGGATCGGATTTCTGTTTTAGGAGTTGCAAAATAATTATAAAGAGTTAAAATGCTCATGAGCAGTCCCACAAAAATCATCGTATAGGACCAGGCCTTTTGTTTGTCACCGTATTCCTGCTCCAGGTAACCACCAATGATTACAACAAGACCATTTCCGGTAAGCATGGATAGACGGTAAAAAGTACTTCGGATGCCTAAGAAAAAGGATTGCTGGTCTTTGGTTAAAGCCAGCATATAAAAGCCATCACTCGCAATATCATTGGAAGCCGAAGCAAAAGCCGCCATCCAGAAAAATGCCAGGCTGATTGTAAAAAAATGATTCGCAGGAAGTGAAAATCCCACAATCAGGAAAGCGATTGAAATAAGCAACTGCATACCCAGGAACCAATTTCTCTTAGTAGAATAAAGATCAACAATAGGGCTCCAAAGTGGTTTTATTACCCAGGGTAAATACAACAAACTGGTATAAACCCCAATGTCTTCGTTGCTTATGCCGAGGTTTTTATACATGATTACCGAAACGGAAATGATAATGGCATAGGGAAGCCCTGATGCAAAATTTAAAACGGGTATCCAATACCAGGGTTTATTTTGTTTTTCCATTATTTGTGGCTCTTGCGTTCTTTTTTGGTTGTGTTGTTATTGTTATTGGAATCATTGAGGATAGTCGGCTGACTTTCGTTTCCATAGTAATCGATAAAGGTGAGTGCACAACTGTTATTTTGTTCCAGATAGTCCTTGGCAATGGTAATACTTATGGAATCTCTGTCATGACTGAAGGCAATCTTGTCAATAATCTGGCTTGGGTTGCTGATATCGACACTAGGACAATTCTTAGCTCCGTATACCATCACATAACGCACTTTACTTTTAAGGGGATATTCCAGAGTGACACTGCAGGTACTGTCTTTCTTTATATCGCAAACCTTTGGTATGTCTATTACGGTTTTTCTGGAATTAGGTACAACAGTGGGAAGTGCCGGATATTTGTACTGATTTTCAAGCAGTAAATCGGTGACAGATTTGTTTTTGTTGACAAATGACTTGGCACTAAAAAAAGCATTTCCACTCACGTTTTCATAGGAACGGGTTGCATCGATTTGATTTGGAATTTCAGTCGGATTAAACCATTTTTTGTCGGAATCAGTATTAATCTTGTAGCTTCCGTTCCCTATGTAAAGAGCTGTATTATTAGTGTTTTCAGACCACCATTTAAGCAGTTTTGAATAAGATGCGGTGCGGTGATCTATGCTCCAATAAAGTTGTGGCAGCAGATAATCAATCCAGTTGTTTTCCATCCAGGCAATTGGGTCCGCGTATAAATCATCATAGTTGGTTTGTCCTGCCTGAGTCTCTGAACCCCTTGGATCTGCCGATTTGTTTCTCCAAACGCCAAATGGACTGATCCCAAACTGTACCCAGGGTTTTGCTTTCTTGATGGTCAATGAACAGTATTTGATAAAATTGTTGACATTCAATCGACGCCAGTCGTCGAGTTTCATATTTCCTCCATATTTTTTGAATGCAGCGGTGTCGTTAAACTCAACTCCTTTAATTTTGTACGGATAA
Organism: uncultured Flavobacterium sp.; assembly: GCA_964614445.1. Classification (GTDB taxonomy): domain Bacteria; phylum Bacteroidota; class Bacteroidia; order Flavobacteriales; family Flavobacteriaceae; genus Flavobacterium. The sequence goes on from CAZTLN010000009.1 coordinate 13,952, forward strand.
AAATAATCATCAAAATGAATGGCGTCGATGTCGTAGTTTTCGACCACTTCGTTGACAACAGCCAATAAGTGAGTTTGTACCTCCGGTAAGGCCGGATTATAATAATATTTTTCGCCGTATTTAATCATCCATTCCGGATGTTTGAAATAGTCATGATTGGGACTGAGCACGGCGGTGTTTAAATCCATAGTTGCTCTGTAGGGATTGAGCCAGGCGTGAAATTCGAAACCTCGGGCATGGGTTTCATTGATCATCCATTCTAAAGGATCGTAATAGGGAATAGGAGCCTGTCCCTCTTTACCGGTAAGGTATTTGGACCAAGGAGCCAGTTTGGATGGGTAAAAAGCATCACCTACACTTCGAATCTGCACTATTACAGCATTGTAATTAAGTTTTTTATAGGTGTCTAATATTTCAATGAAATCCTTTTTTTGTTTCACTACTGAATCGGTACTGGTCTTTGGCCAATCGATGTTAACTACGGTGGCTATCCAAACCGCTCTGAATTCATTTTTTGGATTTTTTGTTGTTTCCTGTGCTTTTCCGGCAATAGACGAAAAAAGCAAAATGGTAAAAAACAAAAGTATTATTTTCTTACTATACATAGTTGCAGAATATTTAAACTGGATTCAAAAATAGTTTTTTTTGCTTAAGCCATAAGATAAAATAAATTAAAATACAGCTTAATTTTAAAGCCGCAATTTCTTTGCCAAAGAAGACATAGCTTATCCACTTAAAATATGATGTTGCTTACAAATTTTATCAAAGTTTAATTATTAATCTCAGATTTCACTTAAATAAAATAGCTTAATATCTATATTTGTGACCCGTTACTGTAGAACGACACATTTATAATTTTTTAGAAATTAAATTGGACCACCATGCCCACTTCACTTGCATTAAAACAATTGTCGGATTCTCTTAAAGGATCGCTGTTTTTTGATGATTTGCACAAAACCTTGTATGCCACTGATGCTTCTGCTTATAGAATTATTCCATTAGCCGTGGCCATGCCCAAGACAGTTGATGATATTGTTAAGTTGGTGCATTTTGCAAAAAAGAATCAGATTTGTCTGATTCCTAGAACAGCCGGAACTTCCCTGGCGGGACAAACCGTCGGTAATGGAATAGTGGTGGATGTGTCCAAATTTTTTACAAAAATTATCGATTTTGATCCGGTTAAGAAAACGGTTACTGTTCAGCCGGGTGTCATTCGCGACGAATTGAATCTCTTTCTTAAGCCACACGGATTGTTTTTTGGACCCAATACTTCAACCTCTAATCGTTGCATGATAGGGGGCATGGTCGGTAACAACTCCTCTGGAACTACCTCCATTCGTTACGGAGTAACGCGTGATAAAATTATCGAAATGAAAACGGTCTTGGCCGACGGTTCTACCGCTGTTTTTCATTCGATAACTTCAACTGAGTTTCTTGAAAAAACCATAGGCGATACTCTGGAAAATTCTATTTACAGGGAATTATACAACGAACTTTCGAATAAAGAAAATCAGGAAGAGATAAATAAAGAATTTCCAAAGCCTGAAATCCACCGACGCAATACCGGTTATGCAGTCGATGTTTTACTGAAGTCTGATTTGTTTGGCGGAACAGAGCCGACTATAAATGTAGGGAAACTTCTTTGCGGAAGTGAGGGTACTTTGGCCTTTACTACCGAAGTAACTTTGCAATTAGATGATTTGCCTCCGGTAAATAATATAATGGTCGTAGCCCATTTTCATACCATTCAGGAGAGTTTAGAGGCGGTAATGGTGGCAATGAAACATCATTTGTACACTTGTGAGATGATAGATGATACCATCCTTGATTGTACCAAAACAAATAAAGAACAAAGTAAAAACCGCTTTTTTATAGATGGTAATCCAAAAGCAATTATGATGTTTGAAGTGGCTTCTGATTCTATGGAAGATGCCGAAAGACAGGCTGAGGAGCTGATTAAGGATTTGAAGGAAAATAATTTTGGTTATGCCCTGCCAAAATTATATGGTGCAGACATCGAAAAGGTAAATGAATTAAGAAAAGCCGGTCTTGGACTTTTGGGAAGCATTGTGGGTGATGATAAGGCAGCCGATTCTATTGAAGATACAGCAGTGGAGTTGAGCGATTTGCCTGCTTATATCGGCGACTTTTCAGCGATGATGAAACGTCACGGACAGGAAGCGATCTACTATGCCCATGCCGGAGCGGGAGAATTGCATTTGCGTCCGGTATTGAATCTTAAAACCAGTGAAGGCGTTTATCAGTTTAGAAATATAGCGACCGAAGTTGCTGTTTTGGTAAAGAAATATCGTGGGTCCCTGAGCGGGGAACACGGAGACGGAATCGTAAGAGGGGAGTTTCTGCCTTTTATGATAGGTGAGAAAAATTATGAATTGCTCAAACGCCTAAAACTGGCATTTGATCCGCATTCGGTTTTGAATATGGGGAAAATCGTCAATGCCTTAAAAATGGACGAGAATTTCCGTTTCGAAGCAGGAAGAACAGAACCCGATATCAAAACTATTCAGGATTTCTCGGACAGTATGGGGATTTTAAGGGCGGCAGAGAAATGTAACGGTTCCGGGGATTGCCGAAAATTACCTTCGGCAGGAGGAACATTGTGTCCGAGTTATCGTGCTACCCGAAATGAAAAAGACACCACCAGAGGGCGTGCCAATACCTTAAGGGAATACCTGACCCAGTCTGATAAAGAAAATAAATTCGACCACAAGGAATTGTATGAGGTCTTCGAATTGTGCGTGAGCTGTAAAGCCTGTGCCAGTGAATGTCCGTCCAATGTCGATGTGGCCACTCTGAAAGCGGAGTTTTTATACCAATACCAGAAAGCAAACGGTTTCAGTCTTAGAAATAAACTGTTTGCCAACAACGCCAAAATGAACAAGATAGGAAGCATTATGCCTTCACTGACTAATTATATGGCAAATCTTTCTGTTGTTAAAAAGAAAATGGGAATCGCCGAGAAAAGGGAAGTTCCTTTATTGGCAAAAAAGACTTTTAGAAATTGGTTAAGAGAACATGCCAATAGTAATAGCAATGTCATTGGGAAAGTGGTTTTGTTCTGCGATGAGTTTACCAATTATTACGATGTCAATGTGGGAATTGATGCTTATGAATTGTTAACCCAATTGGGATATGAAGTGGTGATTGTGGATCATGAAGAAAGCGGAAGAGCTTATATTTCCAAAGGTTTCCTTGAAGAAGCCAAAGCGCTTGCCAATAAAAACGTAAACATTTTTGCACCGATTATTTCCGAAGACTGTCAGCTGATTGGAATAGAACCATCGGCGATACTGACTTTCAGGGATGAATATATCCGTCTGGCTGATGATAAGGCTGCCGCCGAAAAATTATCCAAAAATGTTTTGACTATTGAGGAGTTTTTCAAACAGGAAATCGCTGCCGGGAAAATTCATGCGGGGCAATTTTCAGATAATGAAAAAGAGATTAAGATTCATGGGCATTGCCACCAGAAATCACTGAGTACGGTTGATGCTACTTTTGCGATGCTGAATGTTCCTAAAAACCATAGTGTTACGATTTACAATTCGGGTTGCTGCGGTATGGCAGGTTCTTTTGGATACGAGGAAGAGCATTACGACATCAGCATGCAGATGGGGGAAGATACCTTATTCCCGAAAATCAGGAATACCGAATCGCAGGTTGCCATTTCGGCTGCAGGAACCAGCTGCCGCCATCAGATTTATGACGGTACCAACAGAAAAGCCCAGCATCCGGTTACGATTTTGAGGAGTTGTTTGAAATAGTAAGAATTTAAAAAAAAAGTGGCAGAAATTGCCATTTTTTTTATTTCTCAAAAACAATAGCATCAGGTTGAGCCCCGAGGTCTGTCAGCAGTGCACTGATATTTTTTACAAAAGAAGAAGGTCCGCAAACGTAAAAATGCTGACTGAAGTTGGCAATATTAGCTATCAGGTACTTACGGTCGATTCTCCTGCCTACAAAACCGGTCACATTTTCCCGGGTAAAGATTTTTAGGAAATCCTCCTGCAGCATTTCGGTTAGTTCACTGTCCATAATGACATCTTCTGATGTTTTATTGGAATAAATCAGGCGATTACCCTGCAATTGCCCACTGTGGTGTAAATCTCTGAGGATAGCCATAAAAGGGGTGATACCGGCACCGCCGGCTATAAAAACACCAGGGCCTTTGTAGTTAATAGCACCCCACACATCTCGAATTATCAGTTCGTCTCCTGCGTTGGTGCGGCCCAGTTGGGCAGTCATCCCGTTATGGTCGTGATAGATTTTAATCATGAATTCGAGATAGTCTTCATCCTGCAGAGAGGTGAAAGTAAAAGGTCTTTTCTCATCCTTCCATTCCGGAAGATTTATGGAAACCTCGGTTGCCTGGCCTGGAATGAAATTGTAGCCTGCCGGTTTTTCAACTACAAATCGTTTGACATCATGGGTGATGAACTGAGCTTTTAAGACTTTAACAACATAACTTTCTTCCATAGGAACTGTTTTTTTAAGGATTAGGAACGACAATGAAATTTCGGGCTTATTGCAGGGAACCTTAAATTTACGAAAAAAAGATATGTTGTTGTCGGGGGATTTGATATAAAAGCCGGTCTGCTTTGTGTTTCTAGTTTAATATTTTTTTATTTTCCTTAAATTTTTTGCTAAATATCCAGAGTATAATAAATAGGATGGCGTTCAAAGGCCAGATTAGTTCAAAGGTATTTTCAGGTGCTTCTAACAATTTCAGCAAAAAAACTATTAAAGTAATAATACCTCCTATTAACTCCCATTTCCATGTAAGAGCAAGTCCTATTATACCTGAAAAATAGATTAACAAGCTTAAATCAAACTCGCTGAAAAGTGCTTGAAAACCAGCGAAAGCAAACATTAACAATAAATTAGGAATACACTCAGCGATTAAGAATACACTCAGCACCCTAAGTGTCATCCTTAATTCTATGATTGTATCATTGTTTCTTTTTAAGTTGAGTAAAGCAATAATACAGCAAACTACAGCTGTCATTTCGATATAACGCAAAATGACAGTTCCATAAAAATAATCAGTAAGGTAATTGGGGTTAAGAATTGATAATGCAAAAGGGGCCAATGCTACAAAGAAAGGGAATTTCTTTTTCTTTATAAGTTGTATTCCTAAAATTAGGTAAAGGAAGATAACTGTAATGGTGAAAGGAGTTGAGCTGGTATTTAATAACATTTCATGAGCATACTTGGTTTTTAAAATGATATAGTTGTTATAAGCAAAGAAAATATGTAAACACCCTGCAATAAAAGATAATGTTATTGCCAGTAATCGAATTTTTTTCATATCAAATAGAAATTACAATTAAATATGATTGATAAATAATGATTGTTGTTTTTGTAATAAATATACTGCTTTTTTCAGCGGAAAATTTATCATTTGTTACATTTTTACTATTCGTATGGTAGCAACTGGCTTGAGATATAGGGGGGATAGGTTAGGATCCAGGATTTTTTTGCAGGTAACCTTAAATTTACGAAAAAAAGATTTTTAATTATTAAACTTTTATGTGTTAAGTGTATAGTTTGTAGTTAATTGAAAGTGATTGTGACCGAACTTATTGGTTAATGATTTCTATGATTTTGGCGGGAAAAGCTTAAAAGCCGATAACAAAAACCTAACAAAATATCTTTTTTTTCAAAGTTTAAACAAAACATAATTCCTTACTTTTGCTGTTCAAATTTTAAAGAATAATATAAAAAAATATACTATGAATTCATTTGACGTAGTCGTTATAGGTTCTGGACCCGGAGGATATGTATCAGCAATTCGTTGTGCACAACTTGGGTTTAAAACTGCCATCATTGAAAAATATTCCACACTTGGAGGAACTTGCCTTAATGTGGGGTGTATTCCTTCTAAAGCATTATTGTCTTCTTCTCATCACTATGCTGAGATTGCACACTTTGCAGATCACGGAATCGAAGTTTCGGGAGACATTAAGGTGAATCTTGAAAAAATGATTGCCCGCAAACAGGCGGTGGTAGATCAGACATCAGGGGGAGTAAAGTATCTAATGGATAAGAATAAGATCACAGTTTTTGAAGGTCTAGGTTCTTTTGTGGATGCGACTCACGTTGCCGTGGCAAAAGCTGATGGTTCTTCTGAAACCATTGAGGCTAAAAACGTAATTATTGCTACCGGTTCAAAACCGTCCTCTTTGCCTTTTATCCAAATTGACAAAGAAAGAATTATTACTTCTACTGAAGCATTGAAATTAAAAGAAGTGCCGAAACATCTTGTTATCATTGGTGGTGGTGTTATCGGAATCGAATTAGGTCAGGTCTATATGCGTCTGGGAGCTCAGGTTTCTGTTGTGGAATTCATGGACAGAATCATTCCGGGTATGGATGGTGCCTTGTCTAAGGAATTGACTAAGGTGTTGAAAAAACAGGGAATGAAATTCTATACTTCTCACAAAGTGCAGTCGGTTGAAAGAAACGGTGATGCTGTTGTTGTTAAAGCTGAAAATGCTAAAGGAGAAGTAATCACTTTAGAAGGTGATTATTCATTGGTTTCTGTAGGTCGTCGTCCTTATACTGACGGATTAAATGCCGATGCAGCCGGAGTAAAACTTACTGAAAGAGGTCAGATTGAAGTAAACGAGCATTTGCAAACTAATGTTCCTAATATCTATGCAATTGGGGATGTGGTACGCGGTGCGATGTTAGCTCATAAAGCGGAAGAAGAAGGAGTAATGGTTGCTGAGATTTTGGCTGGTCAAAAACCGCATATCGATTATAACTTAATCCCGGGAGTTGTTTATACCTGGCCGGAGGTTGCAGCTGTTGGAAAAACAGAAGAGCAATTAAAAGCGGAAGGAGTGGCGTACAAATCGGGAAGTTTCCCTTTCAAAGCATTGGGTCGTGCCAGAGCGAGTGCTGACTTAGACGGATTTGTAAAGATTCTTGCGGATGAAAAAACCGATGAGGTTTTGGGAGTGCATATGATCGGAGCCAGAACAGCTGATTTAATTGCAGAAGCAGTAGTGGCTATGGAATACAAAGCATCAGCTGAAGATATATCAAGAATGTCCCATGCGCATCCTACATTTGCTGAAGCAATCAAGGAAGCAGCATTGGCGGCAACTGAAAACAGAGCATTACACGTTTAATTAGAAGTGCATAAAACAAAAAAACCGTTCCTAGGAACGGTTTTTTTGTTTTTATGAGATGTGATGTTAGATAGCATCGTCAATTTTAAAAAGACCTTTGTAATTGTGCCAATGGCTGTAAATCAGAAAGATATTCCCTAAAAACGCAAAGAGCGCAACTGGCATATTATCTGGTGTTAAATAGTAGGTTATAAATAAAATGTTTATTATCACGGGGAAAATCACGATATTGGCAAGGGTAGTAAATTTTCCCGAAACGAAGGAAATTCCACATAATAATTCCACCGCTTTGGCAATTGGAATTAAATAATCGGAAGCGAATGTTCCAACTTGAAAAGCTTTAAATTCTCCTACATAAGCAGGTTCCGGACTTAGTCTGAAAAAGTAACTTATCGAGGTAAAAAGAAAGAGCAGTCCCAACATGGTTCTAATAATAAAAATGGCTTTTCTCATAATAGGTTTTTTTAGTGGTTAATAAAGAGATTTTAAATCTGTTTTTGGTTGATTAAAAAGTATGGTTGTTACAGAATTCGGACTAAAGTTTGCAACTTTAAATCTTTAATTTAATGGTCTTGCTAAACTTTGAGAACATAATTATAACCCAAAAGAGGATTGAATCCACTTTAAAGTTACTAGTAAATTTAAATAAAAATAACTGAATTATCTGATAACCAGATATAAATTCTTGTAATATTACTAATTTTTTAATGAAGTTCCTGCTAATATATAAGTGATTAGCACTAAGAGGAAGCTTTCAGCTTAACAGGGCCTCCATAATTTTTCCCATTTTGGATGTCTTTCAAAAAATGCAATTGTCACAAGCGTCAATAGTCATCTAATTATTGTAATTTTACTTTTTAAAATTTTACATTGAGAACCTCTTTTACAATCCAGCTAGCCAACCCCATTAATTTCAAAAAGCAACTTCTATTTTGGGCACAGCAATATAGGGAGGTGGTATTTATGGACAGTAATGATTATACCACCGAAAATTCGAATTTTGATTGCATATTGGCAGTGGATGCTTTTACTTCCATCAAAACTGATTATGAAAATGCGTTTGATGATTTGAAACAATACCAACAGAATAGCTGCGATTGGATTTTTGGCTATCTTTCTTATGATTTGAAAAATGATGTTGAAGCTTTGGAATCTCATAATTTTGACGGTCTGGGATTTCCCGATTTGTTTTTCTTTCAGCCAAAAAAGTTATTTATTTTAAAGGATGATCAGCTCGAAATCCAATACCTGCGCTTTTGTGATGATGAATTTGATCAGGATCTCAAGGAAATCAATGAGCAGCTAATTCATTCTCAAATCGAACATAAAGGGATTGACATTCAGCAAAGAATATCAGCATCGGAATACCGTCAAAAGGTCAATAAGATGTTGGAATACATTCACCATGGTGATTTATATGAAGCGAATTTCTGCATGGAATTTTTCTCAGAAAATGCCGAAATAAATCCTTTGGACAAATTTCTGAAACTCAACGAAATTTCAAAGGCGCCGTTCACCGTTTTTTTCAAGAATCACGTGCATTTCTTAATGTCGGCTTCGCCGGAGCGCTATTTGAAAAAGCAGGGGGAGCAACTTATTTCACAACCTATTAAAGGTACAGCTCCAAGATTTGCAGATCCATTGGCAGATGAAAAATCAAAGATAAACCTGGCTTCTGATTCGAAGGAGCGGGCGGAGAACATCATGATCACCGATTTGGTTAGGAATGATTTGTCACATACAGCCAAAAAAGGTTCTGTTGAAGTAACCGAATTGTGTGGTATTTACTCCTTTATGCAGGTGCATCAAATGATTTCGACAATTACATCCAAATTAGATTCGGAATACAACGCGATTGATGCCATAAAATTCAGTTTTCCGATGGGAAGTATGACAGGAGCTCCAAAAATTTCCGGAATGAAAATAATCGAAGAACTGGAAGAAACTAAAAGAGGACTTTACAGCGGCGCAGTGGGATATTTTACGCCCGAAGGAGACTTTGATTTCAATGTGGTAATTAGAAGTATTTTGTATAATCAGGAAAAAAAGTACCTCTCATTCTCCGTTGGAAGTGCCATCACCTCACTGGCGATCCCTGAAAAAGAATATGAAGAATGTATGCTGAAAGCTAAAGCAATGCTGGAAGTATTGAGATAAGGGAAATTTCATAATTTGATAGTAATTTTTATTTTTGATTCATGTTAGCCAAACTTAGAGCACATATCGCGCAAAATTTTCCTTTCTTGGCAGAAAGAAAATTGTTGTTGGCCATCAGTGGAGGATTGGACAGTATGGTAATGGCGCATTTGTTCCTTCAGCTTCCTAATGAGATTGCGCTTGCACATTGTAATTTTCAGTTACGTGGTTTAGAAAGCGATGGTGATCAGAAATTTGTGCAGGAATTTGCCGTAAAAAATGATATAGTTTGTTTTGTTACCCAATTTGATACTGAGGCTTTTGCCAGGGATTATAAACTTTCAATCCAATTGGCAGCACGTGATTTGCGTTACAATTGGTTCTACGAATTATTGGAAAAGGAAGGGTTTGACTATGTGCTTACAGCGCATCATGCCGACGATAATATCGAAACCTTTCTAATCAATCTCATTAGGGGGACAGGATTAGAGGGACTTGTTGGGATTCCTGCCCAGAACGATAAAATCATCCGACCTTTGATGATTTTTTCGAGGGAGGAGATTCAGAATTATGCCCTGGAAAACGATATACCATGGAGGGAAGACAGCAGTAATGCTTCTGATAAATACCTGCGAAATAAAATTAGGCATGATTTGGTCCCTCTTTTAAAGGAAATTAAACCGCAATTTTTGGATTCGTTTCAAAAGACACAGACCTATCTGAGGCAAAGCCAAAGTCTAGTTGAAGATGCCGCTGTTATGGTGTATCAGCAGTTGGCCAAGCAGCAGGATAACGAAGTTCGTTTTGATTTAAAGCAGTTGCAGCGTTTGCCTAATTATGCTGCCTACCTTTATCAATGGCTTCATGAATTTGGATTTACTGCTTGGGAAGATATTTCTGATTTGGTAAACGGTCAATCAGGGAAACAGGTTTTTTCGGCTGAATTTCGCTTATTGAAAGCAAGAGAAGTACTGATTTTAACACCTAGGTTTCAATCAGAAAAAGAAACCTATTTGATCGATAAGAATGCGACAGAAGTTAAGATTCCCTTAAATCTTACTTTGGTTCCGGTGACTGAGATGGCGGCAGGCACCAATTCGGTTATATTTGTCGATCGAGATAAATTGGAGTACCCGTTACAAATCAGGAAATGGGAGGATGGAGATCAATTTCAGCCATTTGGAATGGGTGGCAAGACTAAGAAGCTGAGCAAGTTTTTTAAAGACGAAAAATTATCACTGGCAGATAAAGAAAACGGCTGGATTTTATGTTCGGCTGATAAAATCGTGTGGATCATTGGGCGTAGGGCGGATCAGCGATTCAAAGTAGACAATTCAACTCAAAACATCTTAAAAATAGCATTGTTATAATGAAGAAATTATTATTTGCAGTCACGGCTATATTGCTTTTCACTAGTGTGAACTCTCAAATTTTGGATCCTGTGAAGTGGAACACAAAAGTGGAGCAGAAGTCAGAGGATACTTTTTTACTCACCTTTGAAGGTGTTATCGAAAAAGAATGGCATATGTATTCCCAGTTCACCCCTGATGGCGGCCCATTGCCATTGGAGCTTACCTTTGCGAATCAGGCCGGAAATTATACTTTACTGGGAAAGGCCAAGGAAAGTAAAACCAAAACAGCCTACAGTGATGTTTTTGAGGTAGATGAAACTTTCTTTGAAGGGAAAGCCGTTATTCAACAATTGGTTAAGGTATCTAATCCCAAATTAAAAAAGATAGAATCGGAATTGAATTATCAGGCCTGTAAAGAGGTATGTCTAAATTTATCCAAGAAATTTACATTCGATCTTTCAATTTATATCAAAGGCAAGGACAATGTTGGTACCAGCAGGGATGAAACAGCAGATGGGATTCCAATTGATACTGCAAAAAATGATTCTTTGGCCCCTGGCTTGGGAGCAAGTCATTCGGTAGCGGTGGAGGCTGTCGAAGAAAGTTCAGTGACACCAATTGACAAGGATGCAGAAAAAGGGCTGTGGTCTATATTTTTTATTGCTTTTTTCTCCGGTTTTGCGGCCCTGCTCACTCCCTGCGTTTTTCCGATGATTCCAATGACCGTGAGCTTTTTTACCAAACAAAGTAAAACCCACGCCAAGGCAATTCGGAATGCAATATTCTACGGGATTGCCATCATTGTTATCTACGTTTTTTTGGGAGTTTTGGTAACCTGGATTTTTGGTGCAGATGCACTGAATGCTCTTTCTACAAACGTTTGGTTTAATCTGATATTTTTCCTGCTTTTGGTTGTTTTCGCGGCCTCTTTCCTTGGTGCCTTCGAAATTGTTTTGCCTCATTCCTGGGCAAATAAGGTAGACGATCAGGCCGATAAAGGGGGAGTGATAGGGATATTGTTCATGGCCTTGGCTCTGGCAATTGTATCTTTTTCCTGTACCGGACCTATTGTGGGTACGCTATTGGTGCAGGCAGCCTCCAAAGGCGGGATAGCTCCAATTGTTGGGATGCTTGGTTTTTCGATGGCTATGGCCTTACCATTTATGCTTTTTGCAATGTTCCCGGGATGGCTGCATTCCTTACCTAAGTCGGGGGGATGGTTGAACTCGGTGAAAGTTGTTTTAGGGTTTTTAGAATTGGCTCTAGCCTTTAAATTCCTTTCAAATGCCGATTTGGTTTTGCAGTTGCATTGGCTCGAAAGAGAGGTTTTTATTGCGATTTGGATAGCAATTTTTGGAGTTATGGCATTATATCTGTTAGGACAAATAAGTCTGCCTCATGACAGTCCGATGACTCATATTTCGGTAGGAAGATTAGGTCTTGGTTTATTGGTTTTAAGTTTTACTGTCTATTTGATACCGGGTTTATGGGGAGCACCTTTGAAACTTATAAATGCTTTTCCACCTCCATTGGAGTATAGTGAAAGCCCCATGGGATTTGGAGGTTCAAGAGACAGTGGTTTCAGTGCTGAATTAGCGGAAGGTTCAAAATTAGGACCACATGGTCTGATGGTATTTGATAATTACCAGAATGGATTGGATTATGCTAAAAAAGTCAATAAACCCATTATGCTAGATTTTACGGGATTTGCCTGTGTTAACTGTCGAAAAATGGAAAACAATGTCTGGTCTGATTCTAAAATTCTGCCAATATTGAGGGAGCAGCTGGTTTTGATTTCCCTTTATGTGGATGATAAGAGAGATTTACCGGAATCCCAACAATTTGTTTCACCTTCTACCGGAGAAGAAATTAGGACCATAGGGGATAAGTGGACTGATTTCATGATTTCCAGGTATAAAACAAATACCCAGCCGTTGTATGTACTTACCGATCTTAATGGTCAAAGTCTGAATAAGGATAAACCTACCATCAGCTACGTCAGTGTGGAGGAATTCGGAAGTTGGTTAGAAAAAGGAATTGAAAATTTCAGATAATAAAAAAGAAAGGTCGTTTCAAGTAAACGACCTTTCTTTTTATGTAAATACTGCTATGTATCTTATTTTTTTATTGTTATACGACCGTAATTGGCTACAACTGCAAGGCATATTAAAGGCAGGATAAATGAGAAATTTACTTCCGGAATGAAACCCAATACCTTGACGTCTGAAAACCCAGGTCCGCCCCAATCAAGTATACTACCCTGAAGCACGGGCATTAAAGCACCGCCAACGATGGCCATAACTAATCCTGCCGATCCGATTTTTGCTTCGTCACCCATGTTTTTCAGAGCAATGCCGTAGATTGTAGGGAACATGATGGACATAAACAATGAAATTCCTATGAGGGAATATAAGCCAGGAGTTCCCGAAAGTAAAATTGCTCCAGCGCAGAATACGACTCCCCCAATGCCGAATAGCATCAGTATTTTTGATGGATTAATGGATTTCATCAGAGCGGTTCCAATCCATCTTCCGGTAAGGAAAATAATCATAGCTGCGATATTATACCAGGAAGCGGTTAATTGTTTGTCTGCCGGCAGAGATTCGTTGATATTATCCACATATTGAAAAATAAAGGTCCAGCACATGATTTGTGCACCCACATAAAATGCCTGAGCAACTACCCCCTGAAGGTAGGTCTTGTTCGCAAAAAGTTTGCTGAACGATTCCGAGATAGTCATTTTATCATGGTCAGCAGTTTTTGGGATTTTCGTAAAAAGGATGATCAGCATAATTCCCAATACCACCAATCCCAGAAGAATATAAGGTACGCTGATTACTCCCAGGTCATTCTCTCTTACACTGGCTTTTGCAGTTTCGGAAAGTGTATCGTAAATCAGGGCGCCCGAAGCATCCTTATCGTCTGATTGCAAGGCTGAAATAACAAATTGCTGTGCCACGACCATTCCCATTAAAGATCCTATAGGATTAAAAGATTGGGCGAGATTTAAGCGCTGCGTTGCTGTATCAGGATGTCCCAAGGCTAATATTAAGGGGTTGGCGGTGGTTTCCAAAAATGCCAAACCACAGGTAATTATCCATAGTGAAAGCAAAAAGTAGTCATACTCTTCATAGGCTGCAGCAGGATAAAAAAGGAAGGCGCCCGTAGCATAAAGACACAATCCCAGGACGATACCCGATTTATAACTGTATCTCCTTATAAACAATGCTGCCGGTAGCGCCATGAAAAAGTAGCCAAAGTAGAAAGCAAACTGTACCAGAGAGGCCTGCATGTTCGATAATTCAGGCATTACTTTCTTGAATGCCGAAACCATTGGATTGGTTAAGTCATTGGCAACCCCCCAAAGGGCAAATAAAGAGGTGATAATTATAAACGGAAAGAGTAATTCCCGTTGTACAAGAGGAGCTCGGTTTGTTGTATTCATTTTAAATTATTTTTAATTTTTTGGTTGTGTTAGGTTCATAATAAAAGGAGCAGGCAATTTAATTGTAATCTGCTCCATATTTTTAAAATATCGGTTTATTCTGTGAGTAATGCACGGTCAAGATGTACATAGCCTCCGTCGCAGAAAATAAATTGCCCCGTGGTATGCGAGGATCTTTCTGAAATTGTAAATAAACAGGTATCGGCTATTTCATCAGGAGTGGTCATGCGGTTTTCCAAAGGAATTTTTTTAACTATGGAGTTCAATTTTTCTTCTCCGTTTTCAAGTGTTTTTATCCAATTATCATAGGCTGGCGTCCAACTCTCGGCAATTATCACAGCATTGACTCTGATGGAGTGTTTGATAAGGTCAACTGCCCATTCACGGGTAAGTCCCAACACCCCACCTTTAGCTGCGGCGTAACCAGAGGTTCCTCCCTGACCCGTTAATCCCACTTTGGATCCGATATTCAGAATCGGTCCTTTGGAAACTTTGAGATGGGGCAGGGCATGCTTTACAGTTAGAAAGTAACTCACCATATTTAGTTTTAAGGAGTTCATAAATTCTTCATAAGAAGCATCTAATCCTGCTCCATCATTAACTCCTACATTGTTGATTAGAGCATCGATGCGACCATATTTAGCGGTTATATTTTTAATTGCATTTTCAATTTGCTCCGGGTTGGTAACATCTGTCTGGCAAAATAAGGCGTCAATACCTTTTTTTTGAATTTCTTCAACATAAGCAAATCCCCTGTTATTACGGTCAATGATAGCAGGGATGGCTCCTTCTGCAACCAAATGTTGAACTATCGTTTCGCCTATACTGCCTGTGATTCCTGCAGCTCCGGTGATAACCACTACTTTTCCTTTTAATCCTAAATCCATTCTTATAAGTTATAAAATTGCACTGCATTCCGTCCCATTATGGCAGACTGAGCTTCCTCACTTAATTTTGCAATGAAATTGGTTACTAATTTTTTTGTTTTGGTGTAATTTCCTGCCACAAGACAAACCGGCCAGTCTGATCCGAAAAGGATTCTTTCGCTGCCAAAGGAATCCAGAATGTGTTGCATATAGGGCTCAATTTGTTCGGGCGTCCAACTGTTATAATCGGCTTCTGTGGTCATTCCCGAAAGCTTGCAGTATACATTTTTGTGTTGGCTGATAGCTTTAATTAGAGCAGCCCAACCATCGTAAAAGCCGTCTTTTATATAAGGTTTTGCTATGTGGTCTATCACGAATTTTTGATTCGGAAACCGTCTTACTAATTCAAGTGCAGCTCCTAACTGATGCGGAAAAATCAGTATGTCATAGGTGAAATTGTATTTTCCTAAAGCGGCAATTCCATTCATAAAATCCGCTCTCAGCATAAAATTGTGATCAGCTTCGCCCTGAACAACATGACGGAATCCCTTCAGTTTGGGAGATTGACTGTATTGATTCAAAACGGTGTCAATGTTGGAAGCCCGTAAATCAACCCAGCCTACGATTCCTTTGATGAAATCATTTTGCTCTGCCAAATCCAGAAGGAAATCGGTTTCCTCCGTGGTTTGATCGGCTTGCACCGCCACGCAGCCATCAATTCCGTTTTCCTTATATACAGTCTGTAAATCCTCAGGAAGAAAATTTCTGCGGATGAACTTCATATCATCGTCTATCCAGGCGTGTTTTTCAGCCTCATATATCCAAAAATGCTGGTGGGAATCTATGATCATAATTATTTCAGTTTAAAGTCAACGGTGGCTTTGATTACACCTGTGGCCGGATTGAGCCAACTGTCGAAATTGGCAATCATTTCGGTATAAGGTACATTGTGGCTTATGTAGGATTCGGTAGGAAACTGATCCAGGATACTGATTACATATTCAAAATCTTCGGTAGTAGCATTTCTGCTGCACATCAGTGTCATTTCTTTGGCATGGATAGCAGGATGATTATAGGTCAATTCTCCTTTGGATAATCCCACCAAAACAAAACGTCCTCCATGTGACATGTAGTTAGGGCAGATTTCCAAAGCTCCTTTGTGACCTGACGCATCAAAAACAGCAGTACAAAGTTCTCCATTAGTGATAGTCTTGATCTCTTCCACAGCATTGTCGCCTGCCTTTACGATATAATCCACACCTATTTTCTCTTTGGCGTAGGCTAAGCGTTGCTCATTCATATCAATTGCAATTACTTTTGCTCCGGCAATTTGAGCCAGTTTCATAATACCAATTCCGATTGGGCCACAACCCACAACTGCAACAAGCTCTCCCGGCAAGATGGCGGCTCTTCGAATGGCGTGTGCACCAATAGCAAGAGGTTCCACAATTGCCATCTGATTGTCTGTTAGATTGTTTGCAGGTAATAGGATAGATGTAGGAACTGTAATTTGTTCCTGCATGCCTCCATCGGCGTGCACGCCCAGAACCCTGATGTTGGTACAACAATTCGTTTTTCCGTTGCGGCAGGCTATACATGTTCCACAGCTTACATAGGGCATAACAACCACATTATCACCAGGCTTAATTCCTCTGGGATTTTCACCAATTTCCAATACGGTGGAGGCCAATTCGTGACCTAATATTCGGGGATAAGAAAAAAAAGGTTGGTTACCACCATAGGCATGTAGGTCTGTCCCACAGATACCGACTTTGTTAATTTGTAATAAGGCTTCACCTTCTTTTCTTTGGGGTGCTTCCTTTTCTTTTAAAAGAAATTCCCCGGGTTTTTCGCAAACAATGTATTTCATCTTTTAATAAATAGGTAATAGTTCAATCGATTGAACACTTTTTGAAATAAAAAAAACACAAAGAGCATTTTTTGTGTTTTCTTACTAAAGTGATTATTTTTGTTCAACCGTTTGAACAAATATAGAAACTAATTGGAGAATAAAAAAAAATCCACCATAAAAGATATTGCAGAGGTTCTTGGTTTAACGCCATCGGCTGTTTCTAAGGCTTTAAATGATCACCCAAGGATAAGTGACAAGACCAAGAATGCAGTGAAAGAGACAGCTGCTCAATTGGATTACCAACCCAATTATTTATCGAGTGCATTACGCAAGGGCAAGAGCAATTTGGTTGGGGTAATCATTCCTAGGGTAAACAGTCATTTCTTTTCTTCGGTAGTTGAAAATATTGAGATGGTACTCAATTTGCATGGTTACAGTATCATAATGACGCAATCAAATGAATCCTACGACAAGGAATGTCAGGAAATCGATACGCTGCTTAAAATTCAGGTGGATGGCATAATAGCTTCTATGGCCAATGAGACCATTAGTTTGGATTTTTATGAGAAAATCAAATCAAGGGGTACGGAATTAGTGTTGTTTGACAGGGGGGAAGAAGCTCTGAATGTAGATTATGTGCGAATTGATGATTACAAGAGCAGCCATTTGGTTGTAGATCATCTGGTTTTTCAAAACTGCAAAAAGATTGCTCATATAGCCGGTTTTAATCATATTCGTATTTACAAAGAAAGGATAAGGGGTTATAAGGATGCACTGAATAATCACGAAATAGCTATTCGGGAGGATTGGATCATACAGAGCAATTTGCGGATGGAAGACGGGCGTAGGATTATGCAGGATTTGTTGTCGCAATCCGAAAAGCCAGATGCAGTATATGTTGCGAGTGATATAGCTGCCTTGGGTGCTTTGCAGGTACTGCAGGAAAATAATATAAAGGTTCCTGAAGAAATTGCCTTAGTGGGCTTTAGTGATGAGCCCTTTAGCTCCCTTACTCAACCCTCGATGTCGACCATCAATCAGCATAGTGATCAAATCGGAAAATTAGCAGCCGAAGCTTTTTTGAAGCGGGTAAAAAGCGACGGGAAAACTAAGGTGGCCAACAGGATTATTCTCGAACCGGAATTAATTATTAGGCAGTCATCCTTTAAATATTTGTAGCAATTTGATTTATAGAAATCTGAAATTATAAGATAGTACCATAAACCTTACTGACATAATTCCCGTTTAAAAAAGCCTTGGTTTCTATCTGGCTCTGCAGAATAACCCCTTTACTTTTATTTTCAAGTAATAATTGAGCTGATTGTACCAAAGGTGCTGCTGTTGTGGTTTGTATGGCTCTTAACTGATGATTGCCTACCATTTGAGGTAGGATGCGTTTGGCAATTTCGCGTCTTCGCAGTGTACCCTCGCTATCCAATCCTTCTACAGCCGCATACAGGATGATTTGATCCTCTTCGATATGTGGAATATGGGTTTCCATATTATGCTGAAGGTCTTTTATGATATTTTTTGAATCTGAAAGTTGGGAAAGCTGATCCTGGATCCACCCATAGTGTCCGGGAAATCGCAAGGTTTTGTAATCAAGAGAGCATACCTTGCCGGCTAATGCCTCGGGCAGGTCTGCGGCGCCACCCGAAGTTAAATCATCCTCGTAAGTTGTACCTTCGATTATGATTGTTTGCCTTTCAGACAAGGCAGGTAATTGTGTCTTTTTGAAATCCCGAAGAACAACTGCATCTTTCAGGTATTCTGTGGCAACACCTACCGGACTCCAGGTAAAACCATAGTAGTGAGGGGGAATTGCATTTTTTGTTAAGGCGCCTACCTTAAATTCCAATTTATTCACTGACGTCACTTTGAAGTCCGTACAAAAATCTTTGAATAGGTCGTGTGCCAACAGGTCAATGTAACCCGGAGCCAAACCGGTCTGTAGAATAAAGCCCGTTTCTGCCTCTTTGGCAAGTGCCATAATCTCCTCTGTTTCGGCAACATATTCAGTAAGGTTGGCGTAGTGGAGTTTATAATCTTTTGCCAGTTTTGCCAGCCTCGGTGCCTGACTCCCCGGCAGGCAATCCAATATAATATCAGCCTTATTCAGTATGGTAGTCATCTCTTTTGTAAGGCCCGATTCCGGCAACAGAAAGGCTTCGATTTTACAGTTTTTAGTGGCTCCTTTTTTTACCCAATTGGCAAGCTCTTCGGCTTTGAAGAGGGTTCGGTTTCCTATATAAAGAGTTGGCGAAATTTCACTCCATTCGGCTAAGATGATAGCTGCTGCTTCGGCAATTCCCCCCGCGCCAGCGATAATTATGTTGTAATGTTTTTTCATATCTTAAATTTACGTTTTTAATTCGGATTTAATTCTAAGATAACTCCATAATTCTTGACAGTAATATTCCTTGTTTGTTGATTTTGAATTGATAGAATGGGTCAATGGTTATTTTTCGAGGCGGAATAATTGGCTTTAAAGGGAAAATAATTGATGATTTCAAATTGTTTTAGCTTGGGGTTGAATTGTCTTAAGGATAAGCTATCACAAATAAAATTCAGTTCTATTCCTGCGGCGAAAAATTGAAAAGCCTTTGCTAACTTATGAGGTTTTAGTCGGCGAGCAATGCTGATGTGTGGCTCGTCGTTTGTAAATACAGTTTCGAAAGTGAATGATTGATGAATGGTATTTAAGATCTCCTTTAGCTTTTCTGTCGAAGTCAAATTGGGAGCTATGTAAAAAGCGCCATTAGGAAAACTGCCAAATTCATTAAAACGGACAGTAATCGGCTGGATATGTTCGCAGATAGTGGAAATTTTTTGTACTATGGATTCGAGGACTGTTGATGAGGCTTTGAACTCGTTTATGGTAATGTGGGCAAGGGAATTTTTGCTGTGGAACCAACCAATTTCTTCAGCCAAATCCAGTTTCATTTGGCGGACCAATTCAATTATGTCATCCGGGAGACTGATAACTAGAGAATATCGGTTTTCCATCACCGTGTCCGTTTGCTTAATAATACATCCAATTTACCATTTTTTAACGGCAATTAAAATACAAATTAGTAGTAGAGTCTGAAATCAAGAAGCTTGCATGCAGCGTATTGTTTTTCGTGTAACAGTTCGACGATTTCTACAATGTCATCTTCTTCCTGAAAAAGACTGAAGTACGCCTTGTCTAAAAGAATACTGTTAATTTTGCCGGCTTTTGTTCCGTACCCCGAAATAGCTCTGGCTCCGGTGATATCAAGAAAGTATTGGGCTTCCTCCTCGCTTAAATCGAGTATCTTTTTATTTGAAAAATGGATAATTTTTCCTTTCAATTTTCCTTCAAATAGTTCGGCTATTTCTTCTATACTATAGTAGTAGTCATTGAGGCAGATTGTATTTTTTTGTCCCGGCATAACCAGGTAAATAACCCTGTAGTTTTTGAAATTATGGTCATCATACAATAAGGCACCTAAACTTTCCTCCAGACCTTCAATTGTGTCGCAGCTTTTGTAAATACTGGATATGCCATGGGAATACACCAGGTCTTCTAGTTGTTTTAAAACGTCTGTTTCTGTATCCGAATCTACATCCGGAACAGCCTCCAGACAAAAGATAAAAGTTTGATCATGCATAATGGGTAGCCATTGAACTATTTCAAGTACTCAAAGATATTCTAACTTTTTTACTTGTTTTATTTTAACTATAGAAAAAGCCAATACTGCTTGTAATATAAATTTAAAATATTGTGGAAATTATCAATGTTATTAAAATTAGCTTTTTAAATTATTAAAAATCATATTTGTAAAAATAAATAAAATAGTATGATCAAAAAGATTTGTCAATGGAGCCTTTTTGCAATGGTCTTTTTCACCTTTGCTAGCTTTACCAGGGAGAAGGAAATTAATCTAGCAGGAGAGTGGCTGTTTCAAATTGACCGAGATGATGAAGGTATAGCCCAAAAATGGTATGATCGGCAATTGTCAGACAAGATTCAATTGCCCGGGTCCATGGCCGAATTTTTAAAGGGAGACGATATAACTCTAAAAACAAAATGGACCGGTTCGATCTATGACAGTTCATATTATTTCAGACCCAGTTTAAAGAAATATAGGCAACCGGGAAATATCCATATTCCATTTTGGCTTACACCTGCCAAGCATTATGTCGGAGCCGCCTGGTACCAAAAGGAGGTTACCATTCCGGAGGATTGGAAGGGTAAAAGAATTGTGCTTCATTTGGAAAGAAGCCATATAGAAACCAAAGTGTGGGTTAATGATAGAGAAGTTGGTATGAGAAATTCCCTTGTAGCTCCTCACGATTATGATTTAACCGATTACCTTACTCCCGGTAAACAACGTATCAGCATCCGTATCGACAATAGGCTGGACAAAATAAATGTTGGTGCCGATTCCCATAGTGTTACTGATCACACTCAGGGTAACTGGAATGGCATTATAGGAAACCTTGAGCTGCAGTCTTTTGAACCGGTATATTTTGATGATATTCAGGTTTACCCAGATTTAAAAAATCGCAAGGCAATAGTTAGGATGACTGTAGTTAATGAAGGACGAAAAAATTTCAGTGGAAGTATTTCTTTAGACGCTAAAAGTTTCAATTCTGAAATCATTGACCAAACTAAACTGACAACCGGAAAGCTTAAAATCGCTCCTTCGTCCAAATCGAATATTACTATGGAAGTAACCTTTGGAGAAGGCATGCAAACCTGGGATGAGTTTCATCCTTCGCTCTATAATTTGGACGCCAAAATAATGTCGAAAGGTCTGGTTGCAGAGAAAAAGGTTTCCTTTGGTATGCGTGAATTTAAGATTGAGGGAAGACAGTTTTCTATCAATGGGCATCCGGTAGTTCTGCGGGGCACCCTGCACAATTGTGAGTTTCCGTTGACGGGTTACCCCGCGACTACAATGGATGCCTGGGAAACGATTTTCAGGAAGATAAAATCCTATGGTTTAAACCATGTACGTTTCCACTCCTGGTGTCCGCCGGAAGCAGCTTTTATGGCTGCGGATAGGGTAGGCTTGTATCTGCAACCAGAAGGTCCGAGCTGGCCTAATCACGGACCTAAAATAGGTTTGGGTCAGCCGGTAGATCAGTTTCTTTATGAGGAGACGGAGCGAATGGCCCGGGCGTACGGAAATTATGCCTCTTTTGTGATGCTTTCCGCCGGAAATGAGCCTGCAGGAAACCAAGTGAAATACCTTAATGCTTTTGTTGATTATTGGAAACCAAGAGACAGCCGAAGAGTGTATACCGGAATGTCGGTGGGAGGCAGTTGGCCAGTAGTACCTAATGCAGAATATCTGGTGCGGGGAGGTATCCGAGGATTAAAATGGGATAAATCCTTAGAGACTGTAAGTGATTTTAGTTCTGCAGTTGACAGATTTAAAGTACCATTTGTAGCGCACGAAATCGGTCAATATTGTGTTTTTCCGAATTTTGCTGAAATCGAAAAATATACGGGAGTTTACCGGGCCAAAAATATCGAATTGTTCCGTCAGGATTTAGAAGATCATCATATGGGAGATCAGGCTGGGGATTTTTTGAAGGCATCGGGTAAATTGCAGGTTTTGTGTTATAAAAATGAAATTGAAAAAATCCTGCGTACACCTAATTACGGAGGTTTTCAGATGTTAGGGCTGCAGGATTTTCCGGGCCAGGGAACTGCCTTGGTTGGGGTCTTGGATGCTTTCTTTCAGGAAAAGGGTTATGTTATCGCAAATGAATTCAGTCGCTTTTGTAATTCTACTGTTCCTCTGGCTAAAATGGAAAAGTTTGTTTATCACAACGACGAACTTTTAAAAGCTGATATCCTTCTTTTTCATTCGGGAGAAAAGGCTTTGGAAAATGCTGTTCTCAGTTGGACAGTAAAAAATGAAAAACAGCAAGTTCTGGCTTTTGGCAGTTTTGATGCAAAAACCTATGAAAACGGCAATGGTTTAGAAGTTGGAACAATAAATTTTCCTTTGAATAAAATAACAGCAGCTCAAAAATTAAATCTCGAAGTTCAAGTCAACGGAACAAATTATGTGAATGATTGGGACTTTTGGGTGTATCCTAAATTGGAGCCAAAGGTTTTACCTTCCATATACTACACCAGGGTATTAGATGAGAAGGCCAAAGAAGTCCTGCAAAATGTTGGAAAAGTTTTTCTCAATGCCTCCGGAAATGTAATTAAGGGTAAGGAAGTGGCCATGCACTTTCTACCTGTGTTTTGGAATACTTCCTGGTTTAAAATGAGACCTCCTCATGTAACGGGAATGCTTATCCAGGAAAGTAGTCCGGCGTTTAATTTCTTTCCGACCAGCTATCACAGTGACCTGCAATGGTGGGATATTCAAAACAGAGCACAGGTTATGAATTTGGAAGATTTTCCAACTGATTTCCGTCCTCTAATTCAACCTATTGATACCTGGTTCATGAATCGAAGATTGGCTTTGGTGTTTGAAGCTCAGGTGGGTAAGGGCAAGATTATTGTGAGTAGTGCCAATCTTGGACCGGAAGAAAGCGACAAAACCGCTTCAAGTCAGTTGTTTTATTCCCTACAACAATATATGAATTCGGATAAATTTAATCCAAAGAACAACCTGAGCGTTGAACTAATTGAGGATATCTTTGTCAACCCTTCAAGGGAAATATTCGATACGTATACTAAGGACAGTCCTGATGAATTAAAACCAAATTCAAACCAAAATAAGGTTAAATAATATTTCGATACAGGGTAAAACCGATCTGAAGAAATGAAAAAGTTTTTGATGTATTTTGGGTGTCTTTAAATCATCGGATAAAAAAGATTAGCAATGAAAATAGTTAAATTTATAAAGAACATTTTACTGATGGTTTTGAGCTTAAATGTGTTTGGACAAAGCAATGCATCTGGAAAACCTATGGATTTGTATTTGCTGATAGGGCAGTCCAATATGGCAGGACGTGGGCCCATGGATAATGTAAGTGAAATGACTTCGGAGGGGATATGGATGTTGGACAAAGACAACAATTGGGTATTGGCTAAAGATCCCCTGCATTTTGATAAATCTTATGCGGCTGTTGGTCCTGGTCTCAGTTTTGCACAGGCCATGCTTGAAGGCCAAAAGAATAAGCCAATCGGTTTAATACCCTGTGCCTGGGGAGGATCTCCTATTAAGGTCTGGACAAGCGGCCAAAAATATTTTGACAATTATCCTTATGATTTTGCAATAGAGCGTGCCAAAATCGCAATGCGGCATGGCGAACTGAAGGGAATCCTGTGGCATCAGGGAGAATCGGACAATACACCTGAAAAAGCAGCGGTGTACCTGGAAAAATTAAAAGCTTTGGTGACCAATCTGAGAAGAGATCTTAATGCGCCAAATCTACCATTTGTAGCCGGGGAAATCGGGTATTTCAATAAAGAAAACAATATCAATGCAATAATAAATCAACTGCCCGCCGAGGAGGAAAATACCGCAGTTGTATCAGCGGCAGACCTCAGTGATAAGGGAGATCAATTGCATTTTAACACTGCATCGGCACGTGAATTGGGGAAAAGATATGCCCTGGCAATGAAAAAGCTATTAGATGTTGCTGTAAATAAAAAGAAAGAAAAAACGCTGAATGCAACTCAATCTAATAATAAAAAACTTAAAAAAACTGTGGTGCTAACCTTTGATGATGCCGAAATAAGTCATTTTGTTAATGTTGCCCCGGTGCTGAAAGAGTTTAAATATAAGGCCAGTTTTTTCGTGACTGAATTTCCAAGGAAAGAGCAAGATGAGGAAAAGGAATTTATGAATTGGACACAGATAAAAAAATTACATAAAATCGGATTTGAAATAGGGAATCATAGTGGACATCATAAAAACCTGACCAAATTGAGTCCGGAAAAAATAGTAAATGAAGTTTCCTATATTGAAGATAAATGTAAAGAATATGGAATTCCGAAACCTGTTTCATTTGCCTATCCCGGAAATCGCAATGATAGTATTTCCGAAAAGATACTGAAAGACATGGGGTATCGCTATGCCAGAACCGGGGGAGCCAAATATTACAATAAGGATACTGATTCGCCAATGGCTGTTCCCAGTTTTACGGTTATTTCTTCGGATAAGTATGAGAAGCGCACCATGGAAGCGATTGAAAATTTAAATGAAGGAGAAACACTCGTATTAACAATTCACGGAGTTCCTGACGTTTTACACCCGGATTATTCCACTTCTGTGGAATTCCTTCGCGAATTGCTGAATCTTCTTAAAAAGAAAAAGTTCAGGGTGATCCCTATGAAAGAGTTGTGATTTTAAACTTCAGATAGCTTCGGGGTATTGAATTCTATTTCAGTTTACTAAACTTGCCTATTAGTTTAACTATTTAGAAAGCTAAAGTTTGTTAGGGAGCAGAGCGGGCTGGTTTTATGATACTTAGTCACCAAAATACCATCAAATCTGATAGATTACTTTATCTATTTGACGATCATCAGTAGTGAATGATCTTTTTTGATTATAATCGCTTGGATTAAATAGTTGAGATCGAATAGGTTTTGTTGTATTTGTAGGTATTTACAGATAAATTCTGCTATTTACAGGCTTTAGTCGATAAAAATTCAAATAATTTGGATTTAACATCAGAAATAGCTGACTTTTGCCGGAATTTTTTTTCAACCTATGTCTTTAAAACAGTTTTTTTTCGGCTTTCTTTTATTTGTTTGTAATGTCAGTATGGCTCAAAGTGGTTCGATAGAAGCCAGTACCGGTGGGTTTTCTTTTGTACCTGCTTTTGCCTCCACTGATCCACACTTTATTTTGAATCTGAATACTAATGAAAGAAACAGGCTTTCTGGTCATATTATTTCCAATATCAGAATGGAAAATGGGATTCCTAGAAATTTGATAATTATTGGAAGATATAAACTAATTGATCAGAAGCTTAAGGTGGTTGTGGGTTATCATTTGCCTGCTCTCCAGATAAAAGATGATTTTACGGTAGATAGTTTCAGGGGGCAGGAGATGACCGCTTTATATCCCATAACTAATTCCTTTATATTCAGTACTTTTTTTCTGCATGGTGAAGGAACCAACTTTGATTTCAATGCCAATTTATTATCCTTTAATGGTGTGTATATTAAAAAGAATTTTAATTTCCTGACCCAATTTTATTTTTTAAACCTGGAGAATACCAAAGGAATGTCAGAAACCATTACTTACAAAATAAACAATAAGTTCTCATTAAGAGGATTTGTAAATAAGACATTAACTGATGGTGACACCAAATGGACTCTTGGTTTAAAGTATAATTTATAAATTTCCTTTCAAAATAGTAAAAGGCGTAAACTTTTCTTTAGTTACTTTCCGATACAGAAATTAGCAAAGATATTTCCCAGTAATTCGTCGTTTGTGACCTGTCCGGTGATCATTCCAAAATGATAAAGAGCTTCTTTAATGTCCAGGGCCATCAGGTCGCTGGAAAGATTGGAATCCAGTCCGAATTTTACTTTTTGTATTTCTTCCAGCGCTTTAAGTAAAGAATCGTAATGTCTTGTATTGGTGATTATTGTTTCGTTGTTTCTGAGTGCACCTGTGTTTACAAATGAGAGCAGGGTGTTTTTTACATCCTCAATTCCCGTTTTGTTTTTTGCCGAGATAAAAAGCGTTGTCAATTGTTGCGTGTCAGTTGATAGATTTTTCTCAAAATCCTTAATGATTTCTTCTGCTAATATATCTTTCTTGTTGACGATTACTACTAAAGGCTTTAAAGGATATTTATTTTTTAATTTCTCAATTTCAATTTTGACATCAGATAAACCATCAGCTATTAACTTTGAGCCATCAACCAATAACAAAACTACCTGAGCCTGTTCGATTTTTTCAAAAGTTTTTTTGATACCAATGCTTTCCACCACATCTTTTGTTTCTCGAATTCCGGCTGTGTCAATAAATCGGAATCCGATACCTCCAATAACCAGTTCATCTTCTATAGTATCACGAGTAGTACCGGCTATGTCTGAGACAATAGCACGTTCCTCATTTAAAAGGGCGTTAAGAAGGGTCGATTTCCCCACATTAGGTTCACCCACTATGGCAACGGGAATTCCGCTTTTGATTACATTTCCGATGGCAAAGGAATCGATAAGCCTTTTTAGTACAAATTCGATACGGTTAAGTAGTTCGGTAAACTGGCTGCGGTCTGCAAATTCAACATCTTCCTCAGCGAAGTCCAGTTCGAGTTCGATTAGTGAGGCAAAGTTGAGCAATTCCTCTCTCAATTTTGCAATCTCGTTAGAAAAACCGCCACGCATTTGCTGCATTGCAATTTGATGGCTGGCTTCGTTATCTGAAGATATGAGGTCCGCAACAGCTTCAGCCTGTGACAAATCAAGTTTGCCATTTAGAAAGGCTCTTAGCGTAAACTCACCGGCATCGGCCATACGACAGCCTTTACGCAATAATAACTGTATTATTTGTTGCTGAATGTAAGTGGAACCATGACAGGAAATTTCGATGGTATTTTCGCCTGAGTAGGAGTTGGGTCCCTTGAATATAGAAACCAAAACTTCATCCAGTACTTTTTGATCTTCAACGATATGTCCCAGGTGCAGGGTATGGGTTTTCTGTTTAGTCAAATCTTTGTTTTTTACCGATTTGAAAACAGTATTCGCAATGCTTATTGCCTCTGGACCTGAAATTCTGATAATAGCAATTGCTCCGGCTCCTGATGGAGTCGCCAATGCCACTATCGTATCGTTGTATATCATAAATCAAGTATATTGGCCACAAAGGTACTAAATCTAAACAAGTATCTGCTTATTTGGAAAATTGCCTTTTTTAGCCCTTAAGAATTCCTTATTGCACTTATACTTACAGTTTTATTTCGTAAATTAGAAAGTAATTTATACGATGAATCACCTTAAATTCCTATATAATGAAACGTATCTTATTCCCAACCGACTTTTCAGATGTGGCTACTAATGCTTTTTTACACGCTCTTGAATTTGCAAAATTAGTGAATGCGGAACTTACAATTTTGCATTCCTATCCCTTGTTACCTGTAGATGAAAATTTTTTTGCTGAGAACTTTAATAAGGTATATGAAACCATTCAGTTGGCTGAATTTGATATGTTTAAAGAAGAGGTACCTAAACTTCGTGCTATAGCCGAGGCCTGTCATCTTGATAAAATTAAAATGTCGCACCGACTGATGGAGGGAAATTTAATTGAAAATATCATCAGGTTGGTCGACGAAGAAAAAATTGATTATGTGGTTATGGGAACTTCCGGTTATTCCAATTGGGACGCTGCATTTGCAGGATCCAATTCAGGGGAGGTAGTTATGGAGGTGAAGGTTCCTGTTTTGTGCATACCGAAAATGGTCCAATCCAAGCCTATAAAAATCATAGGATTTACTACGCGATTCAGAGATAAGGACAGGAAAGCACTTAAAGCTGCGGCAGCGTTTGCTGCTTCTATTAATGCCTATATAAGATGTCTTTATGTCAAAACCCCTGATTCCGATGTTCCTAAAGAAACCATAGCTAGCTGGAAAGAGGAATTTAAAATGACGCCTGTGAAGTTTTTTATAGAGGAAAATGACAGCGTAAACGAGGCGGTGCTGGATTTTATTGACGAGAAGAATATTGACCTATTAACCATTTTGACTTATAAAAGAGGTTTTTTCAAAGGCCTGTTCCAGCCGACCTATTTTGAAAAACCTGATTCTGAAATTCATATTCCTATCCTGGCCTTTCCTGTTGAATAGCAAGATTTCGTGCTGAAACATAAAGTGAACTTTATCAAATTAAACCTCATAGAATTTTTTAAGGTAGAAACTTTTGGAAGAAATCATGAAAAGTAACCTTATAACGCTTTGAAATTTAACAAGTTAATTTTGTAACTTTAACTGTCTAACGGAAGCTATTATTAAAACTCTTAAAAATGAAACGTATCTTATTTCCAACCGATTTTTCACAGGTAGCCACTAATGCTTTTGTACACGCTCTGGAATTTGCAAAAATAGTAGAAGGTGAACTGGTCTTATTGCACACCTTTGAGTTGCCGGTTTTTGACAATCAGTTTTTTCCGGAAAATTTTATGGTCATTTATGAATCGGTTGAATTATCGCAATTTGAAATGTTTAAGGAAGAAATTCCCAAACTTCGTGCGATAGCCAAGGAACATAATCTGGAAAAAATCAGAATGACCCATCGTTTGATGGACGGAGAACTGGTTTATAATATTGAAAAATGTATTAAAGAAGATAAGATCGATTATGTGGTTATGGGAACCGAGGGAGCCACGGGTTGGGCAGAGTTTTTCTTAGGAAGTAACACCGGTTCCGTGTTGGGCGATGTTGATGTGCCTGTTTTGAGCGTGCCAAAAGAGGCAGTATTTAAAAAAATAAAAACGATTGGCTTTACAACCCGATTCAGACCAAAGGACAAGAAAGCCCTAAAGAAGGTGATAGAAATAGCCACTAAGGCCGGGGCTCAGGTAAAATGTCTTTATGTAAAAACGCAAAAATCGGATGTCGAGCAGCTAACCATTAAAAAGTGGGAAGATAAATTCAGGGAAGATCCAGTAGAATTTTATGTGATACCCAGTGATGAGATCAAAGAAACAATTTTGAATTTTATCCTTATTAAAGAAATTGATATCCTGACCATGCTTACCTACAAGCGAAGTTTCTTTGAAGGTTTATTTCATCCAAGTCTGACTAAAAAATTTGCCAATAATTTTGATGTTCCTATTTTGGCTATTCCGATAAGTATCTAAAATTGTCAGAAGATGGCTAAAAAAAGGCTTGGAACTTTAAGTTGTTTTTTGTAATTTAATTCTATCAAAATTAATGAAGTTTTGTTTTATCGTAAAAACGAAAAAAATCAGCCCTAAATCGTTTTCAGCCCCAATAAAAAAACCGCATATCCTGAAAAGGAAATAGCGGTTTTTTTTAAATATAAAAATGGTTGGTTAATAGCTTAACTGAGGCACAATAGTAGGGAATAAATTTTAAAGTCAAAAATAATTCTCTATAAAAAGCATCAAATTCCTAATTATTTAACATTACCGGCATAACCAGCATGGTTACGGTTTCTCCTTCTTCCAATCCGTCGACTGGAGTTAAAATTCCCGCACGGTTTGGCAAGGACATTTCCAACATAATCATATCCGATTGCAGGTTAGTCAGCATTTCTGTCAGGAAACGGGAGTTGAAACCAATTTGCATATCGTCACCCTGATAGTCGCAGGTCAATCTTTCTTCGGCCTTGTTTGAATAATCGATATCCTCAGCAGATACATTCAACTCAGCTCCGGCAATTTTAAGACGGATTTGGTGTGTGGTTTTATTTGAGAAAATAGCAACACGTTTCACCGAACTTAAAAACTGAGAACGATCGATCATCAATTTATTCGGATTCTCTTTTGGGATTACAGCTTCGTAATTTGGATATTTACCGTCAATCAATCGACACATGAGGATGTAATTGTCGAAAGAGAAGGTGGCATTTGAATCGTTGTATTCGATTTTTACTTCAGCATCCGAAGTAGAAAGGATGTTTTTAAGGATGTTTAAAGGTTTTTTCGGCATGATAAAATCGGCTACCTGAGATGCTGTTACATCGGTACGGGCATATTTTACCAATTTGTGTGCGTCAGTAGCAACAAAAGTCAGTCCCTGTGGAGAAAACTGAAAAAATACTCCAGACATTACCGGTCTCAAATCGTCATTTCCGGCAGCAAAAATAGTTTTGCTGATGGCAGTTGCCAATACTTCAGCAGGCACCAGCGTTGCCGATGGTTCGTCAAGGTTCACCGCCTTAGGGAACTCCTGACCCGCTGCATAGGCTAGGGCATATTTACCGGAATTAGAGCTGATCTCAATGGTGCTGTTTTCCTCAACAGTAAATGTCAGGGGTTGTTCTGGAAAAGTTTTAAGTATTTCCAAAAGTAGTTTTGCCGGTACAGCAACGCTTCCCTGACTGGTAGAATCAATATCCAGATTTGCAGACATGGTGGTTTCCAAATCTGAGGCTGAAACGGTCAATTCATTGTTGTTTAATTCGAATAAAAAGTTATCCAAGATGGGAAGCGTGTTACTGCTGTTGATAACACTTCCTAATACTTGAAGTTGTTTTAATAAGTATGAACTCGATACTATAAATTTCATAGGTGGCTTATATTTATTTTTTATGAAAATCGAATCGTTTTATTTTTTTAACCGACCCACAAGGGCCTGACGATTTTACGGTTTTAAAATTTTTTTACTGTGGTTTATTCTTCTTGATTACCAACAGCCGATTACAAATATATCGTAATCTGTTTTAGTACAGAAAATTTTTTATTAACAGTTAACGACTGTATTTGCGCTTTCTCAGGTAATCGAAAAGCGCTCCAAAAACAATCAGAATTAGTATTGGAAGCCCGATAGTTAAGGCCTGAGTCAGGCTATAGTTTTCGTATACTTTTTCTTTGTCCAGTTGCGGCAGCTCGAAATCCTTGCTTCGAATGTTAATAAGTCCGGTATCGTCCAGAAGATAATTGACGCAGTTAAGCAAAAAATCTTTGTTGTCATATAGGTTTCCGGATCGCTGATCGAAGCCCAGTTCCAGCGGTTGGCCATTTTTGTCCAACTGATTTTTTACCACATCACCATCCGAAATGACAATCATTTTATTTGCTGTTCCATTTCCTTTGAAATTGTTTTGTTCAAAAGGCAATACCCGATTTTCATACATTGAAGGAAAGGCTCCCTCCAATAAAACCGCAACGGGAATATTCCCGGTATTGATGTAATGGTTAGGACTGGTTTCCTCGTTTACCAAATTCAGGCTGATTTCTGTAGGCGTACCGATTTTTTTTGAATAAGGAGAGGATTGAAGCAGTACCGTTTTTTTAATACCGTTTTTGAGTGTATCGATGGAGTTGGCAAAATCCAATCTGATTCCTCCCAGATTTTTCACAATAGGGTGGGAACTCTCCGGAAAAAGCAAGGGTGCAAATTTCCAGTTGAAAGCCTGTAACTGGGTCGAACTGCCCTGCTCGCCACTGGCAAGGTAAACTGGAGTTCCCTGCTCGTCCTTTACTAAATCAGGGTTGAGGCGGACACCGTATTTAAAGAATAGGTCGTTCAGATTCAGATTTTTCGGAAACGCCAGTGTAGCGCCGGTGTCGTTATACAAACTGTCCATTTCGGCAGTTGCCTGGTCGATCATCCAAAGGGTTTTTCCTCCGTTGATAATGTACTGGTCCAGCACCTGTTTTTCTTCGTCGGAGAAGGTTTCCGTAGGTTTGGCTATAATTGCCAAATCGTATT
This sequence comes from uncultured Flavobacterium sp., assembly GCA_964614445.1. Classification (GTDB taxonomy): domain Bacteria; phylum Bacteroidota; class Bacteroidia; order Flavobacteriales; family Flavobacteriaceae; genus Flavobacterium. Next base: position 46,054 of record CAZTLN010000009.1, read on the forward strand.
TTTTTAATTCCTCCAGACTGGCTACAGGACTAGTAGCCACAGAGTCCAGGGTAAAAGGACCTATGTGGTAGCTTTCTCTTATTTGCAAGAGGAATTTGGCCATATAGGCTTCCGTCAGTTCACCGTTTCCTTTGATAATGGCAATCTTTTTTTGCTTTTGCCGGGTGATTTTGTTAAGAGCATCGGCAATGGAATATTCCAAATGCTGAATAGATCCAATAACCTTATCAGTAGTAGAGGCACCCATCATATTTTTCAATAGGGGGATGTTGACCTCTTTATTGTTATAAACAGCAATAGCCCATGGAAAAACCATTTCCTGTGATTGTTTGCCTTTGTCGTCGACCGTAATGTTTACAGGGGTCAGTCCCTTTATGTATAGGGATTTGATGTTATCCATGCTTTCCTCCTGATTCTCCATCGGATTCACAAACTCGAATACCAAATTTGAATTATAGGCCTGAAACTCTTCCAGTAACTGTCTGGTCTCCTGTTGCAGTCTTTTGAACTCTGCCGGCAATTCGCCTTCCATGTAAATTTTGATGGACAAGGGTTGTTTTACGCGCTGCAGTATATTTAAAGAAGTCTCCGAAAGGGTATAGCGTTTGTCCTTGGTCAGGTCAAATCGATAGAAAAAGGAATTTCCCAAACCGTTCAGTAACAGTAAAAATGCAATCGTAATCAATACGTTTTTAAGGTTGCTCTTTTTAATTGGTATCATTACAATTTAATTGATTTTAATTTGAAAACGGTAAAGGACAAAAACAAAATAGTGATGCTTACAAAATATAGTAAATCCCGGGTATCGATCACCCCACGTCCCATGCTCTTAAAGTGATCCTGCATACCCAAAACGGATATGATATGAGAAATTGAAGGAACCACGCTTGCAAGTCCCTCAAAACCAAAGTAGAAAAAGAAGCACAGAAATACCGAAAGGATAAAAGCTACTATTTGATTGTCGGATAGGCTGGATGTAAAAATCCCGATGGAGCAATAGGCGGCTATTAGAAACAAAAGGCCAAAATAAGAGCCTATGGTACTGCCCATATCGATGTTGCCTTCTGGCATGCCCAGGTCTGAAATCACTTTTACATAGATAAAGGTGGGTATAATGGCGATGACAATTAATAGTACAGCCCCAAGGAATTTGCCATTGACGATTTGCCAGATGGAAAGGGGTTTGGTAAGTAGCAGTTCAAGTGTGCCCTGTTTTTTCTCGTCAGAGAAACTACGCATGGTAACTGCCGGAATCAGGAAGATAAGAATCCAAGGTGCCAGAGTAAAAAACGGACTCAGGTCGGCAAACCCCGATTTTAAAATATTAAAATCGCCGTCAAAAACCCAAAGAAATAATCCGTTGATGATTAAAAAGAGGGCGATGACCAAATAACCTATGGGAGATCCAAAGAAGGATTTTATTTCTCTTAACAGTAAGGCTTTCATTTAGTTTCTTAAATTATATTAGATGTTAAAATTGATAGTAACGGTATCTCGGTAATTAAGCCCAAGCAGGCTGGTTGCCGAACCCACCGTTGAAGGATTGCTCCTGAAGACGGCAATCTCCAAGTAACCGCTTTCGTTGAAAATAGCCAGTTTTTCTCCCTCGTAATATTTAATGGGATATTTATCGGAGATGGCGATGGCAGAATAATTGGGCAGGATGGTTTTGATGGTCTTTCCCTTAATCTGTATTTCATACGGTCTCCCTTTGGCCACTTCCAAAAATTGCTTTTTGGTGATGTTGGTGATTACGTTTCCAAAATGATCGATATAGATAACATGACCTTTGATATAATTATTGTCATTAGCTATCACAACTTTCATTTCGGTTACCTCTTTAATAGAAGTGATTTCCCGTCCTATAACGTTTAAAAGGCCACCACGGGCGAGGTGACAGGCAACGGTAACAAACACATCAAGGCCCGAGGCATCGCTGGGTAATCGGTCATGGATGTTGATCGCAACGATTTTTTGGGGAACAATTTTTTGAGAAAGCATACTAAGTATTCCATTATCGGCTGCAATAAAATAAGAGTCATTCCATTGCATGACAATGTGCTGGTTCTCTTTGTTTAGTTCCATGTCGACTCCTATCAGATGAATGCTACCCTTAGGGAAACTCGAATAAGCCGCACCAATAATATAACTTGCCTCGACTATGTTGAAAGGATCAATATCGTGTGATATATCAATAATCTGGGCTTCAGGATAGAGCGATAATATTTTTCCCTTTAGCGAACCAACAAAGTGATCTTTCAGGCCATAATCGGTAGTAAGGGTAATTATTGACATATTTTTGTTTATAACTATTGGCGCAATTTAAAACTAAATTTCCTTATTTTTGAGAAATGCAAAGCTAATAATAGTAAATTCAAAAAAGCAAAAAAGCAAAAAAAATCTGATTTATTAACCTATTAAAGCCAAGGGAGAAAATCCAATTGGAATGCTAATTTAAATGATTCAATAATACTTTAATACTACATCATTTGAACGAAAGAATAATCGAACTTACAGACATTGCTCCAAAAGATTTTTGGGGCGCTCAGGATGCTCATCTTGAAACCATTAAAAAATATTATCCAAAACTAAAAATTGTTGCCAGAGGCACCACACTCAAAGCATTTGGAGAAAAAGATATCTTAGACGAGTTCGAAAAACGTTTTCAAAGGTTAATGCTTCACTTCAGCCGTTACAACAATATCGATGATAATGTAATCGAGCGTGTCATTCTGGGAGATGCTAACGACGACAAAAAAATGAACCCTCACGATAAGGTTTTGGTTCATGGGGTAGGAGGGAAAATCGTTAAGGCGCTCACTCCTAATCAGCAGTTGCTCGTGGATACCATCAATAAGAACGATATGGTATTTGCCGTAGGGCCTGCCGGAACCGGAAAAACCTATACCGGGGTGGCTATGGCCGTAAAAGCGTTAAAGGAAAAACAAGTAAAGCGTATCATCCTTACCCGTCCTGCGGTAGAAGCCGGAGAAAATCTGGGTTTTCTTCCTGGGGATATGAAGGAAAAACTGGATCCTTACATGCAGCCACTTTACGATGCACTGCGCGACATGATTCCGGGAGAAAAACTCGAAGATTATATCCTTAAGGGGATTATTCAGATTGCTCCTTTAGCCTTCATGCGCGGACGAACTCTGGACAATGCTTTTGTGATTCTTGACGAGGCACAGAATACCACTCACTCGCAGATGAAAATGTTTCTCACCCGCATGGGAAAAAATGCCAAATTTATGGTTACCGGCGACCCGGGACAGGTAGATTTACCGCGTCGTACTATCTCCGGACTTAAAGAAGCGCTACTGGTCCTTAAAGATATCGAAGGAATTGGGATTATTTATCTTGACGACAAAGACATCGTAAGACACCGACTGGTTAAGAAAATAATTGATGCATATAAGTACACGGAAAATATAGATTAAAAAATGCCCCTAAATGGGGCATTTTTTATTTGTAAACAGTGTTTTATTATTTTTTTTGCTAACTGCCCTCATCCTCCTGTTATAAATAGGCAGGGGAACAAACAAAATTTAAACGCTTTAAGCCTTTATATCAGCTTTATAATTTGGGACATTTTCTCAGCGTTTATTGGTTTGGTGAAATATTCCACCACATGTTTGTTGTTTCTGGCTCTTTCAATATCCGCCTGGTCCTCAGAAGAGGATAGGACTACCACCTTGCATTTTTCTTTTTTCTTGTCGCTGAAAGATTCAAATTTTTCCAAAAACTGAAAACCATTCAGAACAGGTAGATTTAAATCCAAAAAAATCAGCTCGGGGAAATCTTCCTCGTCTTTGGTGTTCAGAAACTTTAGGGCTTCCACAGCATCAAACATGAAATCCACATTTTGAGTCAGATTAGCTTTAGCAATATTGAATTTTAAAATGTACTGGTCCATCTTAGAATCCTCAATAACTAAGGTGTTGTTCAACTTCATTTTTATGGTCTGTTACGAATTAAATTAGTCTGAGCTTTAAAAGTAGGTTGTGGTATTTTACTTTTTTAAAGCAGCAGATTAAAAGTAGGCATTTTTATATTAAATAAAAATTTAAATTTTGATTTTGTCAGCTGAAAGATACAAAATAATGGTTTTCAGTGCAATTATATCTCTTAGAGGGAAGCTAAGGCTAAAAATGGTTCGACTTTAATCAATAAAAAAAGTCCGTTAGGAACGGACTTTTTTCATAATATTTATTTGGCTTAAAGCATTTGTCTAATAATATCCAGCTTTTGCTCATTTACCGGTTTGGAAACAAACTTAATCACATGCTCATTTTGTTCTGATCTTTCGGCATCCAAAGGGTCTTCAGACGAGGAGAGTACAACTACTTTAGTTCTTTTTGTTTGTTCCGCAGGTAATTTTCCGAATGCGGCAAGGAATTCAAATCCATTCATCACAGGCATATTTAGGTCCAGGAAAATGAGCTCCGGAAATTCCTCTGCTCCAATTTGTTTCAGGTAATTCAATGCCTCCAGAGCATTGTATTTGAATGTAACTTTATCTGATATATTGGCCCTTTGCAGGTAGATATTGAGAATGTACTGATCGAGTTCAGAATCTTCAATTACCAATGTGTTTTTAATCTTCATTATAATTTAAAAAATATTTAACTGAAAAACCTAGTTCTCCTGTTGTCTTTGGATTTCGTAATTTACTTTAATTTCTAAAGTCCTAATTAAGAACCTACTATATATAGGCGTTTTACGTCGTATATGATTCTGTTAACAAAAAAAGCGATAACCTAAAACTTTCATTATATGTGGTATTTCCAATAAATATAATATTTAAATTAGATTACAATCTAAAAATTAGAATTTGGGATTTTAACCGTGAATCGACTGCCTTTGTGCAACTCTGATTCCAGCTTGATACTTCCTCCAATTTTTTCAACAGTTTCTTTGACGATATACAAACCGATACCTGATCCTGTAGAGGCGTTAGTACCGCGAAAGAACATTTCAAACACCTTTTCTTGCAGCTCTTCAGCAATACCGATACCGTTGTCCTCGATTGTGATAACCGCCTCTTTTTCGTCGTTATCGACCCCAATTTTTATCCATGCTTCGGTCTTGGTGGGGTCGCTGTATTTCACGGCATTGGAAATCAGATTGTTGAAAATTATTTCCATTCTTTTTTTGTCTGTGACAAAGATAGCATTCTGATTGATATTTTTCTCAATTTTAATGTTAACAAATCCATCCATAAATTCCAGTCTTTCTTCGACCTGTCGTATAAGTTCTGAAAATGTTATTTCATCTCTGTTAATTTCCAATCTCATGTTTCGGGAGTAGTCCAAAATATCCCTGATGAACGAATCGAGTTTATTAACCATTTTTTTCATCATATCGATCTGAAAAATCAGACTATGGTTTGCGCTGTCTGTTTCCAGTTCGATAATGTTTATTAGACCCAGCAGGGAAGAGAGGGGGGCTCGCAAATCATGAGAGGTGCTGTATACAAATCGATCGAGTTCTTCATTGGTTTTTTGTAATTCGATATTTTGTTCCTCAAGTTGGGATTGCTGACGCTCTAATTGGGCAGTTCTTTCTGCTATTCTCATTTCAAGACCTTTTTTTATTTCCTCAAGTTCTTTCTGATATTGCAGTAACGCAGTTTCTGTTTTCTTAATTTCAGAAATATCCCTCACTATTCCCAGGTAGCCAATGATTTCTTTTTGGTCATTCAATTGGGGTGAAACAGTGAGTAACACCGGAAACTTACTGCCGTTTTTATGTATAAAGGTCCACTCCTTTTTGTTTTCTGCACCATTTACCAGTGGGGTTGCAAAAACCTCAAAGTTGGGTTGAATAGGATGTCCTACAAATTTGGACAGGTAATGGGCACGGTCTTCCAATTCCTTTTGGTCATGAAAAATTAATGGGGTTTGCTTGCCTATAATTTCTTCGGCGGTGTAGCCCAGCAAACGTTCGGCAGCGGGATTGAACATATTGATTAGTCCTTGCAGGTCGCCTGAAACTATGGCTTCCGGGGAGCTTTCAATGAGTGTTTTTTGAAAGGACACTTTCTTTTGTAGTTCATCACTCAAATGGAGAAGTTCACTTTGATAATCCAATATCTTCTTCTCAGCCAATAGACGCGTACCGATATCCCTGGAGGAAGCATAGATTAATTTTTCGCCTTCAATAGTAACCATTTGGGCGTTGATTTCGACATCAATTTTAGTGCCGTCTTTGCGGGTGTGCTTTCCTGTAAAAGTCATTAGAGCATCTTCTTGTGATAATCTCTGAATGATCTGATGCATCTGTTCTTCAGTGATTTCCTTGTCTATGTCTGTCAATTTTAGGAGCAGCACTTCCTCCACGGTATACCCCAACATAGCCGCAAAAGCATCGCTGCATTGTATTATATTTCCATTTAAATCGAGGTGATGAATGCCGTCGGAGGCAGTTTGCAGCAATAGTTTGTTTCTGCGGGCTTCAGTTTGCAGTTCTTGCTGGTAATTTAATATTTTTTGTTCGGCTTCTTTGATATTGTTTATATCTATCCAGGTAATCAAAGCCGTGTTTTTGCCATAAAAAGACAGCATATTTACCGAAACAAGGGCATGGAAATTTTCGCCATCGGCGCGCTGATGCAGGAATTCAAAGCTGGTTTTTTGCTCCGGCTGGGATAATACCAAACCAATTTTTTCAACTACAGCCTGGGGCGATGGAGTCCCGTCTGCCTGAAAAGGGGGGGAAAAGTCCAGAGGGGTTTTTCCAAGTATAAAATCTCTATTGGCACGCAAAATGTTTTCGGTTTCCAGGTTACAGTCCAGAATGCGGCCCTGATCATCCAGATCCATAATCAGAATCCCAAGAGGGGAACGATCAAATAGTGCTTTGAATTTCAACTCGCTTTGTCTGATTTCTTCTTCGGCCTTCTTTCGATCTGTTATGTCACGCCACACTACTACTTCATAGGATGATTCCCCTTCCAGTAATCCAACAGAGACAGAGGCCCAGAAAGTGTCGCCGTTACGTTTGCAATGCAGAAAATCAAAATCCTTTGATACATTACTGCTTTTGATCTCTTTTATTTTTTTTAAGATGGCTTCCCCTGAGGCGGTTCCGTCTGGTTGAAACGGAGGTGAAAAGTCTAAGGGAGTCTTTCCGATGATTTGTTCCTCAGTTGCCTGCAATAACTCTTGTGCCTTTTTATTACAGCTGATAATTGCTCCTTTACTTTCAGCATCCATCAGAAAAAAGGCATCGGGTGCAAAGTCAAATAGCTGGCGAAATTTTTGTTCACTTTGTTTCAGTTCTGCTTCCGTTTTTTTTCGTTTACTGATGTCGCGCCAAACAACCAACGCGGCCATTTTGTCTTTATAATCAATGCTTCCCACAGTAACGGAAGCCCAGAATTCCTCTCCGTCCAGTCGTTTGTGTACGTGTTCGAGGATGAGTTTGGTGTCTCGATTGGCAGCGAGCATGGCAGCGTTTTTCTTTAGGGACTCCTTAGATTTGGTGCCGTCAGGCTGTATCTGCGGTGATAAATCCAGTGGGGTGAGACCTATAATTTGTTTTTTGGTTCCTCTAAGGAGTTGTTCTGCCGCTGCGTTGCAGTCCAGAATTCGGGCCTGGTCCTCAAGATCACATATTAGGTAGGCGTCGGGCGAACTGTTATAAAGGGTTTTAAATTTTTCTTCGCTTTCTAATAGGGCTAATTCGGCTTGCTTTCTAGCTGTGATATCTTCGGCTAGCAAGATAAAATATTTAACGCTCCCATCCTCTTCGTGGATAACTGAAATTGATTTTCTAGCCCATACAATGCTTCCATCTTTTCTTATAAATCTATTTTCAATTTTAAGAGAGGTAAGTTCTCCTGTTGTAAGCTGTTTTAATTTAGCAGCTTGAGCAGCAACGTCATCAGGGTGAGTAAACTGAGAAAAAACATGTCCTATTAAATCCTCTACTGGATAATCTAGTATTTCACATAAACTGGTGTTAACCTGAATAATGTGACCGGAGGCGTTTGCAATTGCAAAGCCAATAGCTGCATTGGAAAAGGCGGCATTTAATTTTTGTTCACTTTCTTTGAGTGCTATTTCAGCTAATTTTCGTTCGCTTATGTCATGCCATATAGCCATGCATTTTAGTTCGTTTGCAAAGTGAACTATTGCTAACGAAATCGATACCCAGAGTAAATTACCTGTGGCATTAGTAAAAGCAAATTCAAAGGTATAGGGTGTACCACCATTGTCAAGAAAGGCTGTTTTGGTATATTTTAAAAATTGTTCTGAATCAGTTCCATCTGGTTGGGTAGCGGAACAAAAATCTAAAAATCTTTTTTTGAGGATGTCTGTTTTCTTAAATCCTAAAATATTTACCGCAATAATATTACAGTCTTCGATCAAAAAATCATGGTTTAAATCTATAATAAAACTCGGATTGGGCGATTGTAAGTACAGAATATGAAATTTAGCTTCGCTGTGGTGCAAGTTTATTTTAGATTGAATGCGTTCAGTTACTTGAGACGTTACATCTTGTGACCATATTATAATACCAGCTATAATTCCTTTATGGTTATACCAAGGTTTACATTCCCAATTGAGGTAATAAAAACCGCCATCTGCACGTTCAAAACGGTCCTCGACAGCGCTGATGGTTTCACCTTGCAGGGCCCGGCGGTGCACCGCTTTCCATTCTTGGCCTATTTCGGGAAAAACTTCATAATGCAGACGACCTCTAAGGTTTGTTTCCTCGGGAAAACGGTACATCTCTTTCCATACCTCGCTGTATTCGAGGTAACGCATTTCATTGTCAAACATGGCTACAGCCAAAGGCAGTTGGGAAATTAGAAGGTATTCGTTTTCTTCTTTTTGCTGAGACTTCACTGCAAGCCAACTTGCTATATAGGCTAAGAATGCTAAAAGCAGCAAAGCGGTCAGCTGGGGACTAAAGGCGCTGTCTGTCAATAAAAATCCCAAGATTAAAACGGCGATGGTTATCAGCAGACCTATGTTAAGTATTTTTTGAGGTTTAATTCTCATCAGGCGGGGTATATTTTGATTTGAGCTGAGCTATTCTATGCAAGCCGTGCACAATAGCAGCCGGATCAGCCCGTTTTTTTTTTTTTTAAGCAACCAATTGCAATTTAGTAAAAATAGCACAATTTATTTTTAATAAAGATACCCTTTAAATTTTTTTCTGGTTTAATGCAATTTTTAAAAAAGCCCGCCCGAAAATTTGTAGTTCCGGTAGGGCTTAGTTTAATGACGATTTAGGGTAAAGTATCAGGTATAATTTCAAGATGGTTTTAAAAAGTTAATCTGTCCGTCGCAGTCACAATCATGAAACCTAGCTTTGAAGCACGAGCTTCGTTAGGCCTTCCAGCTTGTCTTTGTCCAGGGGTTTACTCATGAACTGCAATACATGTGGATCCATTTGAATGGTTTCAATATCTTTTGCATTGTTGATCGATGAATAAACCACGATTTTACAGTCCTGTATTTTTTGCCAGGGTAGTTTTTTAAATTCCTGTAGAAATTCCAAACCGCTCATGATAGGCAAATTCAAATCAAGTAAAATCAATTCCGGGAAATTATCATCGCCTAATTCTTCCAGTTCTACAAGTGCATCGATAGCGGTCTTAGTAAAGCTCACTTTTTCGAAGCAATTCAATCGTTTCATGTTATAATCGATGATGTAACGGTCCAGTTCCGCATCTTCGATGACAAGAGTATTTTTAATTTTCATCCTTCAAATGTATTTAAACCTGGTATGGTGCTTAAAAATTGAGTTTCATAATTTATTTGGTTAAAACGATTCGCTGTTATCCAATTGCAAGCAGGTCTTCAATAGTAATAAAAAATCTTTTTTATTTAAAATAGGTACTCTATATATAGGTATTGTTTTCAGTATTAGGATTCAGTTTAAGACTGCTGCATATTAGGCAACTCGATTGTAAATTCGGTTCCCTGGTTGAATTCAGACTCAAAGGTAATACTGCCACCCATTTTCAAGACGGTTTCCTGTACAATATATAAACCTAAACCGCTACCCTCTGAATGTTTTGATGCTCTGTAAAACATCTCGAATATCCGGTTTTGGTATTGCTCTTCGATACCGATGCCGTTGTCTTTAATCTTTATTATGGCATTTTTGTTATCGGCTAAAACCTTTACATCAATAAACTGTGCCGCTTTGGTCAGATCGGCATAATTTATAGCATTGGTTATTAAATTAGAAAACAGAATTTCCAGGCGTTTTTGGTCCTGAATGAATGCAGCGTTTTTTGATACTTTTAAATTGATTTGGACATTTTCTTTATTTGGCAAATAATCTAGTTTTTCAATGACGTTCTTATAAATTACATCAAAGTTTATTTCATCGAGGGAAAGTTCTAAACGTTTGTTTCTTGAGTAATCCAAAATTTCCCATATAAATTTGTCCAGACGGTTTATTCTGCTTTTTATCATTTCGATTTGCTGCAGCAGATCGCTGTTACTGCTGTGGTCTTGTTCCATTATGCTTATAAGGCCCATGATAGAAGTAAGCGGGGCCCTAAGGTCATGAGAAATACTGTAAACAAAATGGTCCAGTTCGTTATTAGTCTTCTTTAGATCTGTATTTTGTTTTTTCAATTCATGCTGCTTAAGCTCCAGCAGCAGTGTTCTTTCGTTGACTTTTTGTTCCAGTACTTGCTGGTAGTCTTCGAGCTGTCTTGAATATTGTTTAAGTTGATTTTCACTCTCTTTACGTAAAGTTATATCTGTTACAATATTCAGAAAATAGGGTTTATTCTCATTTTCAATGTATTGTAAAAAAACCTCAACGGGGATGATTCTTTTGTCCTTGCGCTCATGGGTCGTTTCAAAGCGAAGGTGTGAGACACTACCATCAAGCAGGGGAGCAATAATATCCCTAAATTCCTTCTCGTTAAATTCCGGTTTAATGTCAAAGGGATGCATTTGTAATAATTCCTCTTGGGTATAACCAACCTGATTTTCTGCACCTTGGTTAATATAGGTAAATTGGAGATGCTCGCTATCAAACATAAAGACACAATCGTGAGTGTTATCTAAAGTAATTTTAAACTTCTCTAATTGCTTTTGGTAATCGTCCATTTTTTGCTGAGCTTCTTTTTTTGAGGTAATGTCCCGCCAGTTAATAATCATGGAGTTCTCTGAAAGTAAGTTCATTGTCATGCTGACATAAAATTCTTCTCCATCGAGACGGCGGCACAAAATTTCTGTCTCTAAATTAGGCCTTTGGTATTTTAATAACTCGATGCAGCTCCGATTGATTTTAGTTTTGGTGCTTGATCCATCCGGTTGATAAGTCGGCGCAAAATCATAAGTAAAGCGTCCTGTAATTTGCTCTTTGCTCGCCTTAAGGATTGTTTGTGCGGCTTTGTTACAATCAATAAATGTGCGGGTTTTTAGGTCAACCACAAAAACAGCATCGGGTGCGTTTTCAAAAAAAGATTTGAATTTAGATTCGCTTTGAGTGAGGGCCTGCTCAGATATTTTTTGAGCGCTTATGTCTTGTATAGTAATTAGTAAAAATTTGATACTTCCATCTGGATTATTTACAGCAGTGATCCCTTTGCGAGTATGAATTTCTGTTCCGTTTTTATGCAGGTAGCGGCCCTCGATAACCAGATTTTTTATTTCGCCCTTAAATAACTGTTGCAATTGGTGGTTTTGATTATTGAGATCTGTTGTATTATTGAATTTTGAAAAATGATTCCCCACAATTTCCTCTTTGCTGTACCCCAAGATTCTGCAAATACTTTCATTCACATCTAATGCAATACCCTGTGGGTCTATAATCCCAAACCCAAAAATATTTTGATCGAATGCAGCTTTAAATTTTTCTTCAGAAAGTAATAAATCTGATGTCGCTTTTAGACGCTCTTTGACCAGGGAGCTTACATCGTTTGTCCAGATGGTAATGCCTCCTATGCTGCCGGAGTCATTGTACCATGGACGGCATTCCCAGTCAACATATTGTATGGAGCCGTCAATGCGCTCAAAAGGATCTTCCTGTGCTTTAATGGTTTTTCCTGCTAATGCCCTGCGGTGTACGGTTTTCCACAATTCACTAATTTCCGGAAATATTTCATAGTGAGATTGACCTCTTAAATCAGCGTCTTGGGGTAAATGGGAAATGCTCAGCCATTTTTGACTGTGGTCTACATAGCGCATGTCGCAGTCAAATTTAGCCAGAGCCACCGGTATGTGTTTCATATGGTATTCTACTGATGTGCTTTTGTTATATATATTTTGCATTCTGGGGGTATTTTAAAAATCTGTTGGATTAAATTTGGTGATTACGTACGTTAACCCTGTATAATGTAGGCAAATATGCTTTTTTATACAAATGAAAAACTTTTTTTTCGACGGCTGGTATATTGCTGTCGACCAGTTTGCAGTAAGTGTAGACGAACGGTATAACCAAGGGGTTGAAATTGAGCCGGATAAGGACATGAATTTCAAGGTTAATAGTGCTAATAAAAAAAACGACCCCGGGGCAGGAGGTCATTTTTTAAAAGTAGGTGTTTATTGGGTAAAAGGCTTATAAAATAAGGTTTGTACTTTTTAGTTCGACACTTATTTTGCATAGGTTTTTATAATTGTTTGTGCGATTCAATTTCCCGGGCAATTTGAGTGATATGTTCTAAAAGAACAGGCTTAGAGGTATATTTAAAAACATATTTACTGCTTGTGGTTTTCTGAATGTCTTTAGCGTCTTTAGAGGAAGAAAGGACCACAATTTTGCAGCCTTCTTTTTTGTCCTCCGGTAGCAGGTTAAATGCCTGTAGGAATTCCAGACCACTCATTTCGGGCATGTTCAGGTCCAGGAAAATTAGTTCGGGGAAATCATCTTTTGCTGCAGCCTCGAGAAAGCTTAAGGCATCGGTGGCAACGGGAAAATGAATAATGTTTTCGCTGATTTCCGCGGTCTGAATATTGTATTCCAGGATGAACTTGTCCAATTCGGTATCTTCTATTATCAGTGTATTTTTAATTTTCATTAGCTTGAATATTGAGGTTTGGTATTTGAATGATAAAGCGACTACCTTTTTTAAGTTCTGATTCCACCAGTATGGAACCACCTATTTTCTCTATGGTTTCTTTTACGATATACAGCCCAATACCGGATCCGGTAGAGGCCTTGGTAGCCCGGTAAAACATGTCGAAAATTTTCTCCCGATGGTTGTCGGCGATTCCAAGACCGTTATCTTCGATTTCGATGAAGGCATCGTTTTCATAGGATTTAATGTTGATTTTAACATAGGAGTCCGTCTTGGCAGGGTCTCTGTATTTTATGGCATTAGACAGCAAATTTGACAATACGATTCCCAGTCTTTTGGCATCGCTAACAAAGGCACCCTGCTGGTAAATATGTTCTTCTAAGGTGCAGTGTTGCAGGCCGTCCATATAACTCAGATTGTCCATGGTTTCTTTGTAAATATGAGCAAAATCGATGGAGTCTGCTGCTACCTCGGTACGCATGTTTCGCGAATATTCGAGGATGTCATCGATAAAAGAGTCCAGTTTAAGCACCATGTCCTTCATCATCTGGAGGTGTTTACTTAGGTTAGCCGTATCATTTCCTGGCTGCATTTCCATTATACTAAGTAAACCCGATATGGAAGCCAGTGGTGCTCTTAAATCATGAGAGGCACTGTACACAAAACGGTCCAGTTCTTCATTGGTTTTCTTGAGTTCGCGGTTTTGTTCTTGCAGTTGCCGTTCTTTAAGATGTAGTTCCTGGGTACGCCGGATTACCCTGTCTTCAAGTTCGGCCTTGATGGCTTCCAATTCCTGCTGGTAGGCAAGTATTTTTTCTTGGGCCAATTTGCGTTCGGTGATATCACTGCTTGAGGCATACATGATAATTTGCCCATCAATATCTACCGGTACAAAAGTGGTTTCAGCGAGAAATTGAGTACCATCCTTGCGCATAAAAGTATCTTCAAATGTTGTTGATTTCTTGTTCTCGCTATCCATTTTTAACTTAGACAGCACCATATCTTTTGTAGCGCCTGCTGCCCAATCCCATACTTTGAGTTGTAGGACTTCCTGGGTGGTATAGCCAAGCATTTGTGCAAAACTGTCACTGGATTGTACCAAATTTCCCTGCAGGTCAATATGGTGCATCCCATTGGAAGCGGTCTTTAATAGCAGGTAGTTTCTGCGGGATTCTGTTTCCAGTTCCTTTTGGTATTTTTGAAGAGCAAGTTGGTTTTTTTTCCTATCGCTAATGTCTCTTGAGGAAACATATACCAGCTGTTCTTGATCGATAACTACAACCTGAGCCGTTACTTCGGCATCAAAAAGGGTGCCGTCTTTGCGTATTTGTTTTATTTCAATTACCAGTGGAGGGGCATCGGGAATTAGTATTTTCTTCCATTCTTCGATGAGTTCTTCAGAATCCAAAACATTAAACTTAAAGACAGACATTCCTATAAGTTCATCAGTGGTGTAACCCAACATTCCGGCAAAAGAATTACTGGTTTGTACCACGATACCGTCAAGGGTAGTATGATAAATTCCATCGGTGGCTTTTTGCAGTAGGAGTTTGTTTCTACGGGCTTCATTTTCCAGTTTTTTCTGGTAGGATTCGATTTTCTGTTGCGCCAATTTATAATCGCTGATATCGCGTGCGGAGCCGTAAATAAGTCGATCATTACCGATTGTTACCCCCTGCAAGATCACTTCTACAGGGAATTCGCTACCATCTTTACGGCGGTGTATGGTTTCAAAGGTTACTGCCGGGACATCTTCTTTAAATCTACTTAATATTTTATGGGCTTCATTTTTATCAATACTGTAGTCCCATTGTTTGTAATTCATTCCTATAACTTCCTGAGGGGTATATCCAAGAGCGTGGGCAAAGGAGTCGCTGCAACTTACAACAGTACCCTGTAAATCGAGGTGATGGATACAGTCAGCCGCTGTTTGTAGTAGGAGTTTATTTCTTCTGGATTCGAGTTGCAGTTCTTTTTGGTATTGCAGAATTTTTTGCTGTGCTGCCTTACTTTCAGTGATATTTCTGGTCGAGGCATAAATATATTTTTTATCATGGAATGAAATCCCCTTGGCAGTAACTTCTACGTCGAGTAAGCCTCCGTCCTTGCAACGATATTGAGTTTCGAAAATTATGGAGGGCATATGTTCATCCAGTTCCGATAAAAGGCTCTCGAGCCTGTCTTGCTTAATTAAATCCCAGTCGCAGATATGCATGGAAAGCATTTCACTTGGGGAGTAGCCCAATTTTTCGTATACCGAAGGACTGGCTTCAACAAGATTGCCCTTAGTGTCAAGCAAAATTATACCGTTACGGGAGGTGTCGAGTAACACTCTGTTTTTCACTACTTCAGCCTCGAGTTGCCTTTGGTATTCTGCTTCTCTTTTGGCGGTTAATTTGTCGTCAGAAATGTCTTTCCAGGTCACAAAAACCAATGATTCATCATTTAATGTGAGAGGGGCGATCGAGATGGCTGCCCAGAAATTTTGTCCGTTTGCCCTGCGGTGCACGTATTCGCAGCTGTAGTTTTGCTGGGGTTGTATTAACATCTCTCTGATATGGGATTTTAAAACCTCGATTGAAAACTGCCCGTCAGGTTGTCTTATGGGCGAAAAGAAAAGGGGTGTTTTTCCCAAAATTTTATCTTTGCTGATGCCTAATATTTTTTCAACTTGAGTGTTGCAATCCAGTATGGTGCCCTCTTTTTCGAGGTTCATTACTAAAAATCCTAAGGGGGCTACATCAAAAACTTTACGGAATTTATATTCGCTTTGCTTAATTGAGAGTTCTAATTTTTTGCGTTTGTCAATATCACGCCAAACTGCCAAAGCCTGTCTTTTTCCTTCGTGTTCAATGGTAGACACACTTATATGAGCCCAAAATGGTTCAAAATCCAGGCGATACTGAAGCCGTTCAAAATCAATCTTTGCTTCTGAATCGCTCAATAGTAATTTTATATTATCCTGGAATGATTTAGAAGAAAGGCTGTTGTTGGGTTGGAAATCGGGAGTGAAATTCATAAGAGTCCTACCAATTATTTGCTCTTTTGATCCTTTTAAAAGGATTTCGGCCGAAAGGTTACAGTCTAATATTGTTCCATTGTTTTCGAGATCGCATATAAAATAGGCGTCGGGAGAATTGTCGTAAAGCAACCTGAATTTATTTTCACTTTGTGTTAAGGTATATTCAGCCTCCTTCTGTTTACTGATATCGCGCCATACTACCAGACCATGAGGTTTGTCCTGAAACAGAATAGAGGATACCGAAATAGCAGTCCAGAATTCTGTGCCGTCCAATCGCTGGTGGACATGTTCTAATATAATCTCTGTCCCGGGCGAGGCAGCAAGCAGGGCACTATTTTTTTTGATGGATGCTATAGATGGGGTACCGTCCGGCTGAAATTCAGGACTAAGATCTAAAGGGGTTTTTCCTATAATTTGTTCCTTACAACCACGCAATAGTTTTTCGGCAGCTGCATTACAGTCTTTTATTCGGCCCATATCCTGCAGATCGCAAATCAAATAGGCATCGGGTGAATTGTTGTACAGGGCTTTGAATTTATTTTCGCTATCTTTTAATTCCTGCACGGCATTTTGATGATCGCTAATGTCGTCGGTAAGATTAATCAAGTATTTGATTGTGCCGTCTTTATGCTGCACTGTCGAAAAATTTTTTCTTACCCAAACAGTTGTCCCGTCTTTGCGTAGGTATCGGTTTTCAATTTGAAACGCCTTGATTTCCCCTGAAAGCAAGTTTTCCATTTGTTGTATTTGGTCCTCCAAATCATCGGGGTGGATAAAGTCGGAAAGTCTGCAGCAAAGGAGTTCCTCTTCGGTGGCACCTAGTAGGGTACACATGGATTTGTTAAGTTCTATAATATTTCCCTCTTGATCCAATAGGCAAAAGCATATGGCAGCGTGTTCGAAAGCAAGGCGAAACTTGTCCTCATCCTCCATAATAGTTGTTAGTGTTTGTTTATTTGGAGTACCCTTCAGCATAAATCTTTTTAATTAAGCCTAAATATGGCGGAAGGTAATTTTTTTTTAATTAATGGAGTATTTCTTTCGTCTAATGCCTTAAAAGTGTAGACGAAAGGTGGTTTACTGTCGACGAATGGATTTCAATCTGATGCTTTGTCCTCAAAAAGTTGCTCGAAAAGGGCGTCCAGTTTAAAATGATCAGTCGGTTTGGAGATGTATTTATATACATTTTCCATCGCAAGTGCGATAGCGATATCCTTAGTGTCTTTGGAGGAGGACTGTACAACGATTTTGCATTTTTGTTTTTTTTCGGCAGGTAATAGGTTATACAATTCCAGGAACTCAAATCCATTCATGACCGGCAGGTTTAAGTCGAGGAATATTAGGTCGGGAAAATTTCCCAGATCAATTTCCTTTAGATATTCCAGGGCATCCACGGCCGAAGAATACTGAGCGATGTTTTCGCTTACTTCTGCTCTTTTTATATTGAAATCCAATATGTAGTTATCCATTTCTGTATCTTCAATTATCAGAGTGTTTTTAACCTTCATAGTCAATTAAGTTTAGTATTTGTATGGTGAATTTGGGAAAATTCTTTATCAAAACTAAATTTATTAGTTTGTATGTCCATTGTTTACTACTGCTAAAATTTTGTTTTATGTTTGAAATTTTGGGAATTTCGATACCTTATTGCAGTAAAAATGATTAATTTTTGAGGAATTTATTAAAAAAAATTCAAAATAAAAAACACGGGATGCTTTTTGTGAGAATTTTTTTCAACAATGTTTTATTTTCCTTTAGTTTGTGGAAATAAAAGAAGGAGTTCTGGGTGTCTTAGCCCCTGCAAGATCTATTAATTAAGTGCAGCATCGAGTTTGTCAATTACCGCCCGATCTGCCAAAAACTGGCTGAAAAAAGCGGTTAATTTGGCTTGATCTGCGGGTTTGGAAATGTAGTTGTACACGTTGTCCAGTGCCTCTGCTTTGGTAATATCTCTTGGATTCTTAGAAGAGGACAGGATCACGATTTTACATTTTTTCTTTTTTTCTTCAGGTAGAATATTATAGGCGTTCAAAAACTCGAAGCCGTTCATTTCAGGTAAATTTAAATCAAGAAAAATCAATTCAGGAAAATCTTCCAATACGGCATTTTGTATGTGTGCTAAGGCATCTACTGCCGAGAAATAATGACTTATTTTTTATGCTACATTACATCTGTCGATGATAAATTCGAGGATGTACTTGTCCATTTCGGTATCTTCGATGAGCAGCACATTTTTAATTTTCATAATCTCCGCTGTTTAGATTAGGGATGTCAATAATAAATTTACTGCCTTTTTGGAATTGGCTTTCCAAGCGAATTTTGCCACCCAGTTTTTCAATGGTTTCTTGAACGATGTATAAGCCCAGGCCGGAGCCGGTAGATTCATTGGTAGCTCTAAAGAACATCTCAAAGATCCTGTTTTTCAAATTATCCTCAATGCCAATGCCGTTATCTTCTATGGTAATATTAGCCAACTGCTCATTGCTAAAAATCATGATTTTGATAAAAGAATCCGGTTTTGAGGTATCAATGTATTTATAGGCATTAGATATTATGTTGCTGAGTATGATATCCAATCGTTTAGCATCGGTAATGAATTTACTTTCCTGAGAGATGCCTTCGATAATTTGGATTTTATGAGTAGGGTTAAGGTATTCGAATTTGGTAATAATTTTTTGAATTAGCTCAGAAAATTTAATTTCATCCTGCTGCAGTTCCATGCGGCTATTGCGGGAATAGTCGAGTATTTCGCTGATAAATGCATCCAGCTTATGGGCGCTGTTTTTTATCATGGAAAGGTGCATTTTGTGCTTTTCAATGTTTCCAGGTTCATCCATCTCCATGATTGATATGAGTCCCAGGATAGAGGAAAGGGGCGCTCGCAAATCATGTGAGGTACTGTAAACAAAACGGTCGAGTTCTTCATTAGTCTTAACCAATTTGCTGTTTTGCTGCTGAAGTTCTTTTTCTTTCTGCGCCAGTACCTCCGTTCTCATTTTTACTCTGAATTCCAGCTCTGAATTGAGGGTTTGTAATTCGGCTTGGGTTTGCATTAACTTTTTTTCTGCCAGTTTACGCTTGCGGATATCATTGACAATATTTACAAACCTGGGTTTTTCGCCTTCAATAGTTATGTACTGCAGAAAAACTTCGACGTCGATATTTTTTCCTTTTTTGGTTTGATGGGTGGTTTCAAAACGCAGACTCTGTTTGCTGCCATTAACCAGAGGAGCAACAATTTGTCGGAATTGTTTTTCCGTAAACTCAGGTTTAATGTCATAGGAATGTAGCGAAAGTAATTCGTTTTGAGTATAGCCTAATTGCGTGCAGGCACCTGAGTTGACATAGATGAATTGTAGGGTTTCGGCATCAAAAACATAAACGGCATCATGGATGCTGTCCATGGTTGTTTTAAAGCGAATAAGAGAAGTTTCTTTTTCCTTGAGTTGTATCTCAGTATTTTTCCGTTGGGTAATATCGTGATAGATTACAAAAGCGGTTTGATGCTTTTCAAACTCGGCCACAGCAATAGATTTAGATGCCCAGAATGCTTCGCCATTGTTTCGAAGATGCAAATGTTCCACCTTGTAAATGCTATCCGGATGCTCGAGAACATGCTTAATGGAATCTGCAAAGGCTTTTGAGGTTTTGATGCCCTCGGGCTGAAATTCGGGTGCAAAGTCCAAAGGTGTTTTACCGATTATTTCTTCCTCGCTGGCCTTCAGTAATTGTTGGGCCGCGAGATTACAGGCCAAAAAGCGGCCTTTGTTCTTCAAGTCACAAATAAAATAGGCATCGGGAGAATAATTGTAAAGTGCGCGAAATTTGGATTCGCTTCTTTCAAGTGCAAATTCGTGTTTTTTTCTTTCCTGAACTAATTCGCTCACATCGTTTGACCAAATGATAATTCCACCAATTTTCCCCGGACTTAAATACCAGGGTCTGCATTCCCAGTCTATATATTGGATAGTTCCATCTTCCCGTATAAAGGCTTCTTCCTTGGCGCTGATCGTTTCACCTTTTAAAGCTCTTTGATGGACTTTTTTCCACTCCTGCGTGATTTCAGGAAAAATCTCATAGTGGGAGCGGCCTATTATAGTTTGATTTGGCGGTAGGTTATACGAAGTTTTCCAGCTTTTGCTATGCTCGAGGTAACGCATTTGGTTGTCAAACATGGCCATTTGAACAGGAACCTGAGCGATTAAACTTTTTTCGAATTTTATTTTTTCATTGTGATCTTCCCGTATTTTGAACACCAACATTAAAGGTAAGCTCAAAAAGAAAAGCGCAGCTACCCAAATATCAACGGTGCTGTCGTGCAGCATCAACGCAAAAAGCAAAAGGAGCAGGTAACCAAGAAGGATTTTGGTGAGTTTTAGCGGTGCTCTATTTTTTATTGAGTAGGACAAAATAATGATTTGGTTTGTAGGGGATTACAAATATGCAAAAAAAAAATATTACATAAAAAAAACGACCAGTTAATTGGTCGTTATTTATTTCCTAAAGATTTGATTGTTTAGCCTAAAAATGCTTTGAGGTCTTGGTAAGTTTTTATTTTGGTACTCACTTTTTCTTTGCCTAGTACACTTTGTATTTGGGTTGGAATTGGCAACTCAACATTAAGTACGGGTTCCACTATATCCAGGAATTTGATAGGATGAGCCGTTTCGAGGAAAACGCCTACAGCCTCAGGGAAATTTTTCAATTCGTTTTTTAGCCCCAGGTAACCCACTGCTCCGTGAGGTTCAGCTATGTATCCATCGGTTTCATAGATCAGTTTCATGGCCGCTTTAGTCTCCTCGTCGGTATAGGCGTAGGAACTGAAATCGTGTTTGAATTTTTCAAGATCATTATGATAAATTTCCTGAATACGAATAAAGTTTGATGGGTTTCCAACGTCCATGGCATTAGAGATAGTCGCTATGGATGGTTTTGGATCGTATACACCTTTTACCAGAAATCGCGGTACGGTGTCGTTAACATTAGTCGCGGCCACAAAATGCAGGACAGGTAATCCTAATTGTTTGGTCATAATTCCCGCGCAGATATTTCCGAAATTCCCACTTGGACAGGAGAATACGATTTCTTTGTTTTGGCTTTTCAATGCTTTGTAGGCAAAGAAGAAATAAAACATTTGTGGCAACCAACGGGCGATGTTAATGGAGTTTGCCGAAGTCAGGTTTTTGTGTGCCAATGAGGCATCAAGAAAGGCTTTCTTGACCATATCCTGACAGTCGTCGAAAACGCCGTCGACTTCTAGTGCCTGGATATTTTGACCCAAGGTGGTAAGCTGTCTTTCCTGGATGTCGCTCACCTTTCCCGAAGGATAGAGAATAACTACATCTACACCCTGTACGCCCAGGAATCCACTGGCAACGGCTCCTCCGGTGTCACCTGAGGTAGCAACCAGTACGGTATTTTTATTTCCTGCCTTGTCCTTGTTGAAGTAGCCTAAACAACGCGACATGAAACGTGCGCCAACGTCTTTGAATGCCATGGTAGGTCCGTGGAATAATTCCAGTGAATAGATTCCTTTTTCCACCGGCACCACCGGAAAATCAAAACAAAGGGTTTCGGCAATAATTGCTTTAAGCGTTTCAGTAGGGATTTCGTCACCTACAAATTGTTTGATTGCCTCATAAGCGATTTCCTCATGGCTTAAATTTTCGATAGTATCAAAAAAAGACTGAGGTAGGGGAGTAATACTTTCCGGAAAATACAAACCTCTGTCGGTTGCCAATCCTTGGATTACTGCTTCCTGAAAAGAAACTTTTGGGGCATTATGATTTAAACTGTAATATTTCATTTTAATGGTAATTCGTTATCAATGAGTGGAAAAGCCTATAGCTGTTTGCGATTCATTAATTACTTAATTATTAAATAACTCTCATTCCGGTGTCGTTTACTTTGCAGACATGGATTTCATAAGGTAAATTCATTTTGTCGTAGACATTGCACATTCCCTGAGCGATGTTGTCGGCTTTTTCTTTTCCTCTACTTAAGGCAAATATGGAAGGTCCTGAGCCTGAAATCCCTGAACCCAAAGCTCCGTTTTCCAAGGCACTTTGTTTTATAATGTCAAAGCCAGGAATCAAAACGCTTCGCAAGGGCTCCACAATCTCGTCGTGGAGGGAACGTCCTATTAAATCGTAATCTTTGGTGTATAAGCCGGCTACAAGTCCGCCTACATTTCCCCATTGGGTGATAGCACTTTTGAGCGAAACGGTTTGTTTCAATACGGAACGTGCATCAGAGGTTTTCAGTTCGATTTGTGGGTGTATTACCGTAGCGTATAATTCGTCAGGACTGTCAATCTTGATAATGTCCAACGGATTGGAACTTCTTACCAGAGTAAAGCCGCCTAAAAGGGCCGGAGCCACATTGTCGGCGTGTGCATTGCCTGAGGCGAGTTTTTCACCCTGCATGGCAAATTTAACCAGTTCTTTACGGTTGAACGGTTGTCCCAACAATTCGTTGGCACCAAATACCGCTCCGGCAGAGCTGGCTGCAGAACTTCCGATTCCGCTTCCCGCTTTGATATGTTTATAAATTTCGATTTCAAATCCAAAGTCGGCTTCAACCTCTTCCAACATTGCCATTAAGGCTACTCCGGCAACGTTTTTTTCCGTTTCCAAAGGCAAATTGGCGCCCTCTATTTTTGTGATTCGAACTCCTTTTTCATTTGATTTCCGAACAATCATTTCGTCCCCCACATTGTCCAGACAAAGTCCTAAAACATCAAATCCGCAGGATAAGTTGGCAATGGTTGCAGGGCAAAATAGTTTTACTTCATTCATAAATTGATGTTGTTGGTTGTCAGTTTTTGGTTTTCGGTTGATTGGAGCAATCCATCCTCAACTAATAACTTACAACTAAATTATACATTTCCGATTCTGATTACGTCAGCAAAAATTCCCGATGCGGTTACCGCGGCACCGGCACCGGCACCTTTTATGAGTAATGGCTGATCTGCATAGCGATCGGTATAGAATAATACGATATTGTCTTTTCCTTCCAAATTGTAGAAAGGATGGTCTTTTGGGATAAATTGTAATCCTACATTGGCTTTGCCATCAACAAATTCAGCCACAAATTTAAGTCGGCTGTCTTGTTTTTTCGCCTCTGCCAACAATCCTTCAAAATGGCTGTTGTATTGGATAAGCGATTTGAAAAAGTCCTCGTTGTTTGCGGTATCCATACACTCCTTTGGTAGGAATGATTTGTTTTCGATGTCTTCAATTTCCATCTGGTAACCGCTCTCACGAATCAGAATCAGAATTTTTCTGGCAACGTCAATACCGCTTAAATCAATCTTCGGATCCGGCTCGGTATATCCCTGAACTCCGGCTTCCTTAACCACATCGTGGAAGGAGTTGTTTTCATCAAAATTGTTGAAGATGAAATTCAAACTTCCCGACAATACCGCCTGTATTTTGTTGACCTTATCTCCTGAAGCGATCAAGTTTTTCACTGTGTCAATAATTGGCAATCCTGCACCCACATTAGTTTCAAAAAGGAATGGGGCATTGTATTGACGTGATAATTTTTTAAGATTTTTATAGTTCTCAAATGCCGAGGAGCAGGCAATCTTGTTGCAGGTTACCACGCCTACGCTTTGTTTTAAGAAGTGCTCGTAGGTAGCTGCAACTTCATAATTAGCAGTAATATCCACAAAAATACTGTTGCGCATATTGAGGCCTTTTACTTTTTCGATAAAGAGGTCTTTGTTTGCGGCTTCACCATTTTCAAGGGTTTCTTTCCAGGAATCCAGATTGATTCCGTCATCATCAAAATGCATTTTTCTGGAATTGGAAAGGGCGATTACTCTTAGATTTATTTTTAAGTTGTCTTTTAGGAATTTCTTTTGTTGGTGGATTTGCTCGATGAATTTTTCGCCCACATTTCCAACACCCATTACAAACAGGTTTAATTGTTTTACATTTTCTTCGAAGAAGGTTTCATGTAAAGTATTCAAGGCTTTCTTAACATCTCTTGCGTTGATAACGGCAGAAATATTTCTTTCTGAAGCTCCCTGAGCAATGGCCCTGATGTTGACATTGTTTTTTCCAAGGGTACTGAACATTCTTCCGCTCAATCCCTGATGATTTTTCATATTTTCACCAACCAGCGCAATGATGCAAAGGTTTTGTTCCACAATACATGGATCGATTTTGTTTTGAGCAATTTCGATTTCAAATGCCTTGTTGATAGCAACCTCAGCCGCTTCGGCATCACTGTTTAAAATCCCGATACAGATAGAATGCTCTGAAGATGCCTGAGTAATGAAGATAACATTAATATTCTCATTCGATAGCACCTCAAAAAGTCTTTTAGATGAACCGGAAACTCCTATCATGCCCGGACCTTCTAAGGTTACCAGAGTGATGTTGTCAATATGGCTAATTCCTCGAATCGGGTTGCCATTTGAAGTTGATATATTCGAAATATGTGTTCCCTCTGACTCCGGCTCAAAAGTATTTTTGATCTGGATAGGGATATTTTTTCTTAAGACCGGTTGAATAGTTGGCGGATATAAGACCTTTGCTCCAAAATGAGATAATTCCATCGCTTCCTGATAAGAAATACTCGCAATAGGTTGCGCCTGTTTTACTAATTTAGGGTTGGCAGTAAACATACCGTTTACATCCGTCCAGATTTCGAGTTCCTTAGCATCCAGGGCACCTGCCAGAATCGCAGCTGTATAATCGGAACCTCCTCGTCCCAATGTAGTATTGATTTCGTCAACCGATGAAGCAATAAATCCGGGAAATACAACTACCTGAGCTTCATTGGCAGCATAAAAATCCTGAATGAGTTTGTTTGTGATTTCGAAATTAACAGCAGCCTTACTGTAATTGTTATTGGTTTTTATCAGTTCGCGGCTGTCTTTGTAAGCTGTGTTTTTTAAATTTTGCTTCATTGCCTCAGCAATGATGTAGGAAGAAAGTAATTCTCCAAAGCTCAAGATAGTATCTGAAGTCCTGCTGGACAATTCGCCTAAAAGGAAACAGCCATCAAGGATGGTCTCCAAATGATTAATGATCCTTTTAACGTGGCTAAGTAAACTGCTTTGCTCACTTACAGGAATTAATTCTTTTAGGGTATCAAGGTGTTTTTTCTCGATTTCAGCAACGATGTCTTTATAAGTTTCGTCATTGGCGGCTGCTTTAGAAGCAGCTAATTGAAGTAGGTCTGTAACCTTACTCAGAGCCGAAACAACTACAATTAGTTTTTCTTCTTTTGCTTTGTGGAGCACTATATCTAAGACCAGTTTTATATTTTTTGCATTGGCTACCGAAGTTCCACCAAATTTTAATACTCTCATTTTATTCGTTTTATTTAAAAAAAAATGTAATGTTATCTCTACATCTAAGACCCTCCTTCCAAAAAAGGAAAGTGCAAATATAATATTATATGTGAAAAGTATACCCCTAAGGGGTGGTAGTTATTGTAAAAGTAACAGAAATTGCAACTCTTGTTTGAGTTGGTACTGAGGTTGGATAGGTATTTCTGTTCTTATTCATAATTGAGTAGGCCAAATTTACTTTTTTTTTGAAAAAAAGCAAGAAAACTTGTTGAATTTTCTAATTTTTTGAAATGAGGGAGCATGTGGTATGAGCCTGACTACTTATTTTATTCTAAAATGTAGGAAGTGAAGGGGTGCAGGTTACTTTGGTTGTACCTTCTTGTGAATATATTGATTAGTTTCAATATAAATCATTATTTACTGGACGGTTTTATTCTTAAAATTTTTCTCGATGGCTTTTATCATTTCACCCGCTATGTCTTTATGAGTAGCTGTTTCTATTCCCTCGAGTCCTGGTGAGGAATTGACCTCCAACAATAACGGACCTTTTGAGGAGCGGATGATATCAACACCAGCCACCTTTAAATTCATGGCTTTTGCTGCTTTTTTAGCTATTTTTTTCTCTTCTTTTGTTGCCTTAATAACACTGGCGGTTCCTCCGAGATGAATATTGGCTCTAAACTCTCCAGGCATGGCTTCCCTTTGGATTGAAGCCACTACCTTGCCATCAATAACAAAGCAGCGTATGTCTTTTCCATTGGCTTCCTTTATGAATTCCTGAACCAAAATATTAGCGTTTAGACTTTTGAATGCATTGATAACACTCTCGGCAGCTTTTTTGGTTTCGGCAAGAACCACACCTTTTCCCTGAGTACCTTCAAGTAATTTAATTATCAAAGGAGTTCCTCCTACCATTTTGATAAGATCATCGGTATCGAGGGGTGAATTTGCAAAGCCGGTGGTTGGAATTCCGATACCGCTGTTTAACAGTAGTTGCAGTGAATACAGTTTGTCCCTTGATTGAGTTATAGCTGTTGAGGAATTGAGGCAAAAGACTTTAAGTGCTTCAAATTGTCTTGTTAATGCACAGCCGTAAAAAGTCATACTTGGTCTAATTCGGGGTATAATCGCATCAAATTGGTCCAGTATTTTTCCTCCTCTGTAGTGAATTTCCGGAGTTTTGTCGTCAAGTCTCATGTAACATTCTTTAATATTTAAAAAATGCATTTCGTGACCCCTTAGTTGGCCGGCTTCCATTATCCGTTTGTTACTGTACAATTCCGGATTACTGGCTAATAATCCGATTCGGAGGCCTTTTGTCTCAGGTCTAACCGAATGTAAGTATAATTCTTTTAGTTTTTCTGCGGAAGGTTCACCCAAAAGGTATTTTTGTTCCGGATCGACCAGGACCCTGCCACTCATAGCTTCTCGACCCAATAGCATGCGGAATCCCATAGAATCCCTATTGGTTAAGGTCATTTCAATGGGCCAGATAAGATCGCCAATGGACAGATTGGTTTGGATTACAAAGCGCTGCTCGCGGTAGCCGCTGGAACTTTTTACTATTCGTTTATCTATAAGAGGTGCCTCACAATGTATGATGGTTTTGGGATCATTTTGGATAGGGTTAATGTCAAATTTAACCCAATTAACATTCCCTTTACTGAACGGAGCAATGTTGAGTGCATGTAAAGCAGAGGTTTTTGCCCCGGAGTCCACTCTGGCTTTAATGGATGGAATACCCAATTCCGGCAAGGAACACCATTCTTCACTCCCGAGGATGGCTTTATCTGTAATCATATAGATTTTTATTTAAAAGTAATCAAAAGTAACTATTCAATCATTCAGATAGATCAACTTAATGTAAATAAAAAGTTAAGCGTTAAGGAAAATAAATTCATGGGCGATTGTGGTTCTGTGTCATTAGAAAGAACTATTATAATCGGCTGCCGTTAAACGCAATATTTTGTCAATTGTAATCTTTTAAAAAAAATAATGGGGACCTAAATCCCCATTATTCCGCTATTAACTATTACTACTAAAAAAGAATGAAATATTTTTTATAAAGCGGTGATAATAAATTCACTGCGTCTGTTAAGTTGATGCGCTTCTTCAGAACATTTTACTCCATCGGCACATTCGTTAACCAATTGGTATTCACCATAACCTTTCCCGATTAATCGGTCCGGACTTACTCCATTTTTAATTAACCAGGCAATGGTGGATTTTGCTCTTCGGTCAGACAGAGACTCATTGTATTTGAAGGAACCACGGCTGTCTGTATGAGAACGAATGTCCAATTTCATTTTTGGATACTGATTCATTACGTCCAGTATTTTTTCTAGGTCGATTGCTGCTTCAACACGGATATCCGATTTGTCAAAATCAAAGTAGATATTTCTGATTCCAAAGCATTTTCCAAGGTCATCTCCAATGGTAACCTTACATTGTTCTTTTTCGAGTGCAATGGAAAGTTCGGTTCTTCCGTCTTTTTTAGGGATAGAAACCTTGTCCTCTTTGGTCATATACTCTTCTTTTTGTGCTCTAACTCTGTACGTTTGACCACATTCAACAGCAAAGGTATAATCGCCATTACTGTCGGTGTATTTATTTCCGAGTTCATTGTATTTGTTATCAAATAAGGTAACTTTTGCGTTAGGAAGTGGTTTTGAGGTCAGCATATCGGTAATTTTTCCAAATAATTCTTGTTCGCATATTAATCTTTTGGTTTCCAAAAATTTATAAATATCGTCAAATCCATCTCCGCCGTCTCGGTTGGAGCTGAAGAAACCTCTTCGGGATTTGGTATCGATTATATAAGCAAAATCATCTGTAGGTGAATTAACATCGGCGCCTACATTTTGAATTTCGTCAACAGACCCATCCTTATTAATTTTGGCAACAAAGACGTCAAGTCCTCCAAGACCCGGGTGACCATTAGATGCAAAATAGATTTCGTTTTCGTCAGTAACAAAAGGGAAGGTTTCTTTGCCTGGTGTGTTTACAGCCGCACCCAGATTTTCAGGGTTTCCAAAGGTTCCGTCCTCATTAATCTGCACTTTAAACAAATCTGACTGTCCATAAGATCCTGGCATATCTGAGGCAAAATACATGGTTTTTTCATCGGGACTCAGGGATGGGTGGCCGGTACTATAATTGTTGCTGTTAAAAGGCAGTTCTTCGACTTTGGACCATTTGTCATTTTCAAGAGTGGCTTTGTAAATTTTTACTAGGGTAATATTATTACCGTCTTTTCCTTTTTTTCCGTCAACATAATTATTTCTTGTGAAATACATGGTTTTTCCGTCTTTGGTAAAGACAGGGGAAGCCTCATGAAATTTTGTGTTTATTTCGTTGGAGAATCTATTTGGATTTGAAGCATTGAATTCTTCATCCAGGTCCGCCATGTACAAGTTGGTGAAATACTGATCATTCCAGCTGTGTTTTCTGTGCTGCAAACTTCCGGTGTCTCTGGCAGTGGCAAAGTAGATTTTGTTGTCGTACACAAAAGCACCATAGTCTACATATTTGGAGTTGATTCCCGCATTCTCAATTTTGTAACGACCGGAATTCTCCTTAATTGCTTCCAGATAGTTTTTATTTTTTTTAAACAGTGATCCTCTGGAGTCATTTCCCGACAATTGGTCGAATTTTTCCATCATGTCATTTGCTTTAGCATTATCGCCTGTTGCACGAAGGCATTGCGAATATCTGAAATAATATTCGGCTTCGACCTCTGTTTCCAAAGCGAAGAGTTCGGCGTACCATTTTGCCGCATTTGGCAAATTGGAATTAAAGTAGTAGGCATTTCCTAACTTCTGAAACAGGACAGCTGACTTGTATCCTTTTTCAGCTACTTTTTCGTAGGTTTTGATGGCATCTATGTAGGCATAGCTGTCATATTTTTTATCAGCAGAAGCTAATTTAACTTTTTGTGCATAAGTGTTTATCGAAAGAACACTTAATAAAGCTATAGAAAGGAGCATTTTCTTTTTCATGATAATTATATTTAAGGTAAACCTGAAATTTATTTGTTAATTTTTGTTTTCGGTGGTCATTTCTATTAGTTGGTTGAATTTTTCCATCAATTGGGCAGCTTTATCATCATTGCCGATGGCTTTCAGTGACTGAGCGTATCGGTAATAATATTCGGATTCCAGTTCTGTTCCCAGGTCAAATAATTCCCCGTACCATTTTGCAGCTTTCTCCAGTTTGGAATCAAAGTAATAAACATCACCTAATTTTTTAAATATTATCTCTGATTTATATCCTTTGTCAGCTACTTTTTCGTAGGTTTTCATCGGGTTTATATAAGCAGGACTATCCATTTTTTGTTCATTTGATACTGATTTCAATTTTGTTTTTTGAGAATAAATGTTCCAGGAAAAAACACTTATTATTGTAAAAAGGATTTTGTCTTTTTTCATGGTACGATTATTATTTGTTAAAAATTACATTTTTGTTCTCTTTTGATACTGGCCCATCATTTCAGCAGCTTTTTCTTCTTTATTTACAAATTTTAAGGATTTAGAAAATCTGTAATAATATTCCGGTTCCAACTCTGAAGTTACGGAAAATAATTCTTCATAATATTTAGCTGCGTTCTTTAAATTTCCCGTAAAATAATTTGCGTCAGCCACCTTCATTAATAACTCCACAGATTTATATCCTTTGTCAATTACCCTTTCATAGGTTCTTATAAGATTGATGTATGCTGTATCATTACTTTTTTCATTTACTTCTCGGATAATCTCATTTAGCTTAGTAGGATTTAATTGTAATTCCGGTTTATCGCTGCTTATAATGGGTTCAATACTGTTTATCATTGTTAGTTCTTCTTTCTCAGGCTGATTGACTTCTGCATAAATGGGAGTCACAACCCTGGTATTTCCAGTTCCTAAATTGTTGTTTCTAATCAAACTCTTGTTTGAAACAATGTAGCTTAACTTATAACCTCCAAATCTCATATTGACCGTTTCTACTACTTTATATTCTTTTATTTTCCTGGCAGTCTTCTTCTCTGGAACTGCTTCCAGGGTAAAGAGGTCTTCATTTGTTATTGTTTTCTTGTTGTCTATTTTTGATTCAAATTTTTGAGGATAGAAGTTTAATGAAAGAACAAATAAAGGTAGTACGAAAATTAATCCTGGATTGCTTAAATTATAAACTTCTTTGCTCATTAAGAATCGGTTATTTTATTTTTTTCTTTTTTTTGGTAACGTTTTGTTTGGTTAATAGCGCAACCTGAGTCATTTTGATCATTATCTCTTCGGCCATTTCTGCTTTGCCAATACATTTCAGGCATTCGGCATATCGATTGTAATAAACAGGTTCCAGATTATAGGTTAAACTGAATAATTCGCCATACCATTTTGCAGCTTTTTCCATTTCTAAATTATCGTAAAAGGCATTTCCCAGTTTTTGAAACAAATCAACCGACTTGTATCCTTTTGCAGCAACTCTTTCATAAGTTTTGGTGACGTCAACATAAGCATAGGTTTCACTGATTTTATCTGTGATATAAACTTTTGACGGCTGCTGTGCATGACTATTAACCGAAATTAAATTCATTAAAAAAGGCAGGGTTGGTATGATTGGGTTTTTCATGGAGGTAGGTTTTAAAAGAATCTTGGGGTAGTCATTTTACGATTATTTTTAAACAGTTCGTATCTAAGGAAAATTTCATGGGATCCTGAATTGTAGTTTTCCAATTTTGTAGTCTCCATATCGTAGCCATATCCTATATAGAAAGCGTCTGAAACCTGAAATCCGGCCATAGCACTTACGGCAGCACTCCATCTGTATGCGGCACCGAGCATAATCTTGTCGTTAAACAAAAAGTTACCTGAAATATCCAATTGAAGGGGAGCACCTTCTACCATTTTAGCAAGCACTGCTGGTTTGAATTTGATGGCATAATTTAGGTCCATTACATAACCTGCAATAAGGTAGTAGTTTATTCTTTCTTTGAATATTTTGACATCATTGTCATCGTATCTGTTCGTTTCGATGAAGTTGGGTACCGAAAATCCCACATAGGCCTTGTCGGAGTGTAAATAGATACCTGCACCAATATTTGGCGAAAACTTATTATTAAAATCATGTAAACTTGGATCGTCATCAACAGGGTTAAGTCTTGTCACATCCAAGTCAAAGAGATTTGCTGTAGCCTTAAGACCAAAAGAAAGCTTCACTGTTTCCGAAGTAGGGATAGTGTAGGATAGATCCGTTGATATTGTATTTTCGTGCGTCGGTCCAATTTTATCGTTTATTATGGAAACGCCCAATCCTAATCGGCTTTCATTAAAAGGCGTATGTAAGGATACGGTATTGGTTGTTGGTGCTCCGTCGAGACCAACCCATTGGGTACGGTGAAGTGCAAAAATACTAAGAGCACCTCTAGATCCTGCATAGGCGGGATTGACATTTATGGTGTTGTACATGTACTGTGTAAATTGTGCATCCTGTTGTGCAAAACCTAACAGTGTGGTAAACATCAATACGATTGATAAAAGTATTGTTTTCATAGTAGTATTTATTAAACAAAATTGTACTGGGTACTGATACAATTTTAAATTAGACTTATGGTAGTTAAGAGCTTTTTTTTTATGATTTAATTCTTTAATTGGAACCTGAGGATAGTTTTAAAACCCTCAGGTTCAAGTTATGTTTTTATCTTGAGAGATATAAATATCCTTCTTTTCTATTTATTTCTGTATCTCCCACCAAATCAACCGAAGAGTAGGTCAGAATATAGAAATAGGTTCCGGTTGGCAGTCCTGATGGTTCAGAAATGGTAGCACGTGCACTTGAAAAACCATCAAAGAAATTGGTTAAGTTGTTATAGTTTTTAGTTTCGTAAACCAAAACTCCCCAACGGTTGTATATCTGAACAGTATTTTCAGGGTAACAAACAGTATCATCAATGTTGTCAATCACAAAGGATTCGTTGATGCCATCACCGTTAGGAGTGAAGGCATTGTGAACCTCAATGGTACCACAACCTAAAACCAATCCTCTATCGATTACGATACCGTCAGTGTCGCTTATAGGAGTTTCGTCAGGTGTATATCCGTTTGCAGTTGCAGTATTAGAAACAGATCCAGTTTCAAGATCAGATTTTACTACCGTATAACTTCCTGTGAATACTTGCGATTCTCCCGGAGCTAAACTTTCTATTATTGCATTTAGTACAATTAATGGATCACTAACTGTTATATTGGATAAAGTTACATTTCCAGGGTTGGTCACCTCAATTGTGTAATTGATAATGTCACCTTCAAAAGAATAACCTTCGACATCGGCTGTTTTTATGACAAGCAATTGCGGATCTTCAACGAATACCGTTACCGTTGCCTGATCACAGTTGGTCGGATTTAACTTGTCACAGATTTCGTAGGTAAGTGCATATGTTCCTCCAGGTGTACCAGGTGCCACATTTACTGATCCGTTGCTGGTATTCAGCGTAACGCCTGGATTAGTGGTTGCAACCAGTGTAAGATTTACGGTGTCGAGGGTCGCAGTTTCTTCGTTCAAACTGTCATTGTCCAAAACATTTTGTAAAGCTGGGCCTCCAGTCGATGGATTTACTCCCGTTACCGTATTTACGATATTTGCGATATCATGTACAGCATCAATAGGCGGTGCGGTAACTATTATAGTCACAGTGGCCTGATCACAGTTGGTCGGATTAAGAACATCACATATTTGGTAATCGATAGTGTAAGTACCAGCCGGTGTATCTGCTGGCACGCTGATTTGACCAGTTGTGGTGTCAATTTCCGGAACTTCACTTCCTTCAGAATTGCCCATCGCAGGAGTAATTACTGTCATAGTCACTTCATCAATGGTTATTTCCTCACCAGCCAATGTGTCTGGTCCATTGCCATTATCAACCAAAACATTACCTGCATTTGGATTACCATTAGTTCCATTACCCGCATTGATGTTATCATCTTCAGCCACAATAAATGGAGTGTCAACAGTAATGGTTACGGTAGCTTGATCACAATTTTCAGGGAATATTTTATCACATATTTGGTATACAATGGTATAGCTTCCTGCAGGGGTGCCGCTTGGAACACTCACTTGTCCGGTTGTACCATTTATGGAAGGAACTGGGTTGTTGCCAATAGGGGTAGCAGGAGTCACGATTGTCATGTTTACAGCATCTATAGTTGCAGCATTACAATTCAAACTATCCGCTCCATTACCATTGTCATTCAATACATTACCTACATTAGTGTTTCCACTTATACCGTTAATATTGCTGAATAAGTCGTCTTTGGCATCTATGAAATTCAAAACAGTTAAGTTGAAAGTACATTGATTTTCATTACCACAGGCATCTTTTACCGTCATTGTTATTAGGGTCATTCCAGCGTTTACCACAGTTCCTGCAGCAGGACTTTGAGTGATGGTTAAGGCTTCTGCGGCAGTACAACTATCTGATGCTTCTACACTAAGAGTGTAATTAGGTACCTCCGCTGTACAAGCTGCTGTTGAAGTTATGGTTTGATCTCCCACACATGAAATTATTACCGGAGCAGTTATATCCTGTACATTGATAGTTTGAGATGCAGTAGAAGCATTTCCACAAGCATCAGTAGCTGTCCATGTTCTGGTAACGCTGTATTCACCAGCACAATCGCCAGGAGTGGTTACATCTGCATATGTTAACGTGAAGTCTGATCCGCAAGTATCTGTTGCTGTAGCTGTAGCAAATACAGGTTCAGCCGGGCAGTTGATTGTTGATGGAGCAGGCAGTTCTGCGATCACCGGAGCATCGGTATCAATTACGTTAATTGTCTGCGAAGCTTGTGAAGAATTACCACAAGCATCAGTAGCTGTCCATGTTCTGGTAACGTTGTATTCACCGGCACAATCGCCAGGAGTTGTCACATCTTCGAAAGACAATTCGAAATCTGAAC